>DASUWU010000040.1:0-52037 GCA_036378315.1 Streptosporangiaceae bacterium
AAAGGAACCCCAAACCGCAAACCCCCACCACACCCCACAAGGCACAGCAGAAACCCACGGCTACGGAGACCAACAAGTACACATCTGGCTCACACAAGCACGCTGTTGAGTTCTCAAAAAACGAACACCCACCACCCAGCCAGCCGACAAGCAGACCAGGAGGAGCGGCCACACCAATATTTCCCGCAGAGTCAGGATCAGTCAACTCGCCCCTGCGAGGCAGGTGACGAACCGCGAACCGGACTCCTTGTGAACCCCCGACCGAGCGGACAGCATCTGCTCTTCGCACGGACGAGGGATTTGGGCTTCGGGTCGGGCCGCCATCGTGCGGCGACCTGCTCTCCCATCAACCCAGCCACTTCAGTTTACACGAACCGAGTGCCGCTCGATCCACGTTTCCCGAAGCCGGCCTTTCCGGTGCGCCGCCTTCCGGCTCGCACCCTCCAGGCCCAGAGAAGATTAGAGATCGCCGCCCGTACCGTCAAATCGCCCGCACCTCGGCAGGTCAACCATGATGGTGACGTGCTCGTCCACGCCATCGGCTGCCTGATCTGCCCCCTGTGCGGAGCCGACCTGTCCGTCGACGCCGGCTCGGTGCGCTGCGCGGGGAACCACTCGTTCGACATCGCCCGGCAGGGATACGTCAACCTGCTGCCCGGTGGCGCCCGGCGCCCCGGAACGGCGGACACCGCCGCCATGGTGGAGGCGCGCGCCGCGTTCCTCGCCGAGGGGCACTTCGGCTCGCTGGCCGCCGCGCTCGCCGACCGGGTGGCCGCGCTCACCGGCGGTTCTGGGTGCATCGTGGACGCGGGAGCCGGCCCGGGCTACTACCTGGCCACCGCGCTGGAACGCTGCCCGCACGCGGTCGGCGTGGCGGTCGACATCTCCAAGTTCGCCGCCCGCCGGGCGGCGAAGGCGCACCCGCGGATCGCCGCGGTGGTGGCGGACCTGTGGGCTCGGCTACCGGTACGGTCCGGCACCGCGAGCGCCATCATCAACGTCTTCGCGCCGCGCCACGTGACGGAGTTCCACCGCGTCCTGCACGCCGCGGGCGCGCTCGTCGTGGTGACGCCCACCGCTCGCCACCTACGGGAGGTCGTGGGCCCGCTGCGGCTGCTGTCCGTGGACGACGACAAGGCGCGCCACGTCGACGCCGCGCTCGGTCGGCGCTTCTCCCTGGCGGACCGCGCTGAGCACGAGCTCCGCCTCGAGCTCTCCCACCCGGCGGTGGAGACGCTGGTCCGCATGGGTCCGAGCGCCTGGCATCACAGCCAGGAAGAGGTTCGCCGCCGCCTGGCGGCTTTGCCGGATCCCCTCGGCGTCACCGCCTCTTTCACGATCTCCGCCTACCGGCCTGCCCCGGCTGACGGGTAGAAGCACGGCCGGCGCACCGGCGCCCGTCGCGCGTCAGGCGCTCGAGCCCTGCTCGGCGACGCGCTTGCGGAGGTCGTCCATGTCCAGGCCGCGCACCTGCTCGATCACGTTCTCGAGGACCGGCTCCGGCAGCGCGCCCGGCTCGGCGAAGACGATGATCCCGTCCCTGATGGCCATCAGCGTGGGGATGGAGGCGATGCCGAACCGCTCTGACAGCTCCTGCTCGGCATCCGTGTCGACCTTGGCGAACACGATGTCGGGGTGACGCTCGGCGGTTCGCTCGAAGACGGGAGCGAACATCTTGCAGGGCCCGCACCACTCCGCCCAGAAGTCCACGAGGACGATGCCCTCCTGCTGCGCGACCTCGTCGAAGTTCTCGGCGGTCAGCGTGGTCGTCATATCACTTTCCCCTCTTGGCTTCGGCCACGTAGAGCGGTGAACCAGTCCGGGATATTCCCCCGGCCCGCGCTCGCTCCACAGACGGGCGAGACCTACCATGTTGACATCTCATGTAGACATCACCGAGTAAGGCGGGACCCCAGGTCCCGTCCTCGTCGCGGGGGCGCTCCCGCGTTCGTCCCGAACAAGTCGAACCGGGAGCGAACGGCGGGAATCACAGATCCGTAATTAGCGTTGACCGCTTAAGGAAGTGCAACCGACCGGAGAAGGGTCAGGATGGCTGCGACCGGCCGCATGACGGAGACGCTGGACAAGGACCTTGTCGGCGCCTACCTGGACGCTATCGGCCGTACCCCGCTCCTCGACGCGGAGCAGGAGGTCGAGCTGTCGAAGGCGATAGAGGCGGGGCTGTACGCACAGCAGCTGCTCGACGACGACCAGGTACCGCCTGGCGTCGCGCGCGACGAGCTGACGGAGCTGGTCGACCAGGGGTTGCGGGCCAAGCAGCGGTTCGTCGAAGCCAACCTGCGCCTCGTCGTCTCCATCGCGCGCAAGTACCCCACGGACGCCCTGCCCTTCATCGACCTGATCCAGGAGGGCAACCTGGGTCTGATGCGCGCCGTGGAGAAGTTCGACTACCGCCGCGGGTACAAGTTCTCGACCTACGCGACCTGGTGGATCAGGCAGGCCATCGGGCGCGGCCTCAGCCACACGGCGCGGGCCATCAGGCTCCCCGTCCACGTCGAGGAGGAGCTGTCCCGGCTGCGGCGGACGGAGCGTACGCTCAGCCGCGATCTCGGCCGGGAGCCCACCAGCGACGAGCTGGCCACCGCCATGGGCGTCGCCCCCGAGCACGTGGCCGACCTGCTGCGCTGGCGGCGGGATCCGGCCAGCCTGGACGCCTCGGTCGACGAGGCCGGCGAGACGGCCATGGGCGACCTCCTCGAGGACACCGAGACGGTGGACCCGGAGGCCGAGGTCCTGGCCCTCGACGACCTGGCCGGGCTCGACCGGCTGCTCGACCAGCTGCCCCCGCGCGAAGCCGACATCGTCCGGGCCAGGTTCGGGCTCGACGACGGCGAGCCGCTGTCGTACGCGCAGATCGGCGCCCGTTACGGCCTCAGCCACAACCGGGTGCGCCAGATCACCGACCGGTCGCTGCGCCGGCTACGGCAGTTCGCCGCCGAAACCGACCTCGCCCGCCGCGGCGACCGCGCCGCCGCCTGACCGGCCGGAAACGGTCGGGGCCGACCCCCGTACGCGCCGCCGCCGACCGGCCCTCGCCTGACCGCGACCTGACCCTGACTTTACCCTGACCTGGTCCGCCGCTCCGCCGGTCATCCCCCGTCATGGGGATGGCGTACCGGGGGTACGCACGGCAGCCGGTGCGAGGTGCCCGGCCGTGTCCTAGCCTGAGGGCTTGTGACCATACAGTCCGTGCTTCCCAGCGACCCCAGCGCCCTCGACGCCTGGCGCTCCAGGCCCGCCGCCCAGCAACCGGACTGGCCGGACCCGGCGGAGCTGCGGGCCGTCGCCGCGGAGCTGGCGGCCCTGCCGCCGCTGGTCTTCGCCGGCGAGTGCGACCAGCTCAGGGACCGGCTGGCCGCCGTGGCCAGGGGTGAGGCCTTCGTGCTGCAGGGCGGCGACTGCGCCGAGACGTTCGCCGGTTCCACCGCCGACGCCGTACGCAACAAGCTCAAGACCCTCCTGCAGATGGCGGTGGTGCTCACCTACGCGGCGAGCGTCCCTGTCGTGAAGATCGGCCGGCTCGCCGGGCAGTTCGCCAAGCCCCGCTCCCGCCCCATGGAGCGGCGCGACGGCGTCGAGCTGCCCGCCTACCGCGGCGACGCCGTGAACGACGTCGCGTTCACGGCCGCGGCGCGCCGACCGGATCCGCACCGGCTGCTCCGCGCCTACCACTGCTCTGCGGTCACCTTGAACCTGTGCCGGGCCTTCGCCACCGGCGGCTACGCCGACATGCGCCAGGTGCACGCCTGGAACCAGGACTTCGTGGCGCAGAGCCCTTCTGGGCGCCGCTACGAGCAGCTCGCCGCCGAGATCGAGCGCGCGCTGGCGTTCATGAAGGCCTGCGGGGCCGACCCGGAGGAGCTCCACGGTGTGGAGCTGTACTCCAGTCACGAGGCGCTGCTCCTGGAGTACGAACGGGCGCTGACCCGCATCGACACCCGGACCGGGCTGCCGTATGACGTCTCGGCGCACCTGGTGTGGCTCGGCGAGCGCACCAGGTCGCTCGACGGCGCGCACGTGGAGTTCCTGCGCCGGATCCGCAACCCGATCGGGGTGAAGCTCGGGCCGACCACCACTGCCGACGAGGCGCTTGGGCTCATCGACCGGCTCAATCCCGGCGGGGAACCCGGCCGGCTCACGTTCATCACACGGATGGGTTCCGGCAGGATCCGCGACGTGCTGCCCCCGCTGGTGGACAGGGTCACGAGCTCCGGGGCCCCGGTCGCCTGGATCTGCGATCCCATGCACGGCAACACGTTCGAGGCGCCGAGCGGCCACAAGACCCGCAGGTTCGACGACGTGCTCGACGAGGTCGCGGGCTTCTTCGAGGTCCACCGCGCGCTCGGCACCCATCCCGGCGGCATCCACATCGAGTTCACCGGCGATGACGTGACCGAGTGCGTCGGCGGCGGCAACGAGATCGTCGAAGACGATCTTTACCAGCGCTACGAAACCGCCTGCGACCCCCGGCTCAACCGGCGCCAGTCACTCGACCTGGCCTTCATGGTCGCCGAGATGTACCGGCGCCAGCACTGATCTCGGCCCACACCACCTTGCCGCCCGGCAGGAGGTCGGCTCCCCAGGCGCTGGCGTAGTGGTCGACGATGAGCAGCCCGCGGTGCTCTTCCTCCTCGATCCGCGGCACGCTCAGCCTGGGCAGCTGGCTGGCCCGGTCGTGCACCTCGACCCGGACGCCGCCAGGGCGGCGCAGCAGCCGCACCTCGAGCGGGGTTCCGGCGTGCCGCACCGCGTTGGCGACGAGCTCGGCCACGATCGCCATGACCGGCTCTTCATGATCACCTAGAGACCACCTTCGCAACGTGCGCACCACGAGGCCACGCGCGCGCACCACTGCCTCCGTATGCGGAGCGGCGCGCAGCGTCGAGTCGGTCATGCTCATTCCCCGGCGGAGTCTCCCGCGGCGGACTCGCCGATGAGAAACCTGTCGAGACCGGTCGTGCGCAGGACGTTCTCCACCCGGCCGCGGGCTCCGGCGACCGTGACGGTGACGTCCTTGGCGCGTGCCTGCTTGTAGGCCCGGACCAGGACGTTGAGGCCGGAGGAGTCACAGAAGTCGACCCACGTGAGGTCGACGACGATGCGCCGTTCCCCCGAGTCCAACAGCCCGCCCAGGCACTCGCGCAGCTCGTCGGAAGAATGCAGGTCGATCGAGCCGCGCGCCGATATCGTTACCTGCTCGTCCTGTCGAGTCGTCTGCAACGCAAGGCCCACACGGTCACCCTAACCCTTATCGCGACTTATCACCCGGCGCGCAGCACGATCAACGCCACGTCGTCATTTGACGGGGCGGCTCCGAACTCCCGCACCGCGCGCTGCACGCCTGCCGCGACGGCGCCGGCGCTCAGCCCCGTGAACGAGGTGAGCAGCCGTTCGAGACCTTGGCCGTCGCCCAGCATACGGTCACCGTCGCGGCGCTCGGTAACCCCGTCGGTGACGCACAGCAACAGCTGGCCGGGTTCCAGCGTGAGCCGCTTCGTTCGGAAGTCCACGGCGTCCTCGAAGACGCCCAGCAGCGGCTGCGGCTCGACCGGGCTGTCCACCCGCCCGTCGGGATGCAGCAGCAGCGGCGGCGGGTGGCCGGCCGAGACCATCTCGAGGTGCATCCCGCCCCGCTCGTCCAGGCTGATCTCGCCGTGCAGCAGCGTGAGCAGGCGGGCCCGCGACCCCTCGGCCAGGATGAGCCGGTTGAGCCTGGCCAGAACGTCGGGCACCGGCAGCCCCTCGCCGGCCAGGATGCGCAACGCGTACCTGGCGAGGCCGGTCACGGCCGCCGCCTCGGGGCCGGTGCCGCACACGTCGCCGATGGCGAACCGCCAGCGTGGCCGGCCCGGCGCTCCCGCGCCGCTTTCGAACAGATCGTAAAAATCCCCGCCGACCTCGCTGCGCTGGCCGGCGGGTTCGTACACGACCGCGACGTCGAGACCGGGGATCTCGGGCAGCTCGGGCGGGAGCAGGCTGCGTTGCAGCGCGCGGCTCATGGACGTCTGCGCGGTGTACAGCCTGGCGTTGTCGATCGCCAGCGCGGCCCGGCGGCTCAGCTCCTCGGCCAGGTCGAGCACGTTGCTGTCGAACCTGTCCCCCGGCGGCCGCCCGATCACCATCATGCCGATCCGGCGTCCCCTGGCCTCCAGCGGGAACGCGTACACCTCGTCGCCCGACCCGCCGGGCACCAGGCCCGGCCACGGGCCGGCCCGGTCGACGGGCGGGCCGAGCGCCACATGGGCCAGTTGCTCGCGCAGCGTGTCGGCCTCGTTCTCGTCGGCGTGCCAAATGTAGGCGGGGCGCGCGGCCCCGACCTCGTCCACCGCGTACACCGCGCACCAGGCCGCCAGCCTGGGCACGACGAGCTGGGCCAGCAGCGCCATCGTCCGCTCCTGGTCGAGCGTGCCGGCCAGCAGGTCGCTCGCCTCGGCGATGAAGCCGAGCCAGGCCCGCAGGTCGGACGGTACGCCCTCGTGGGCCGCCGGCGGGATCTCCGGCTGCTCGGTGAGGACCGCCTCGTCGAGCGGCTCCTTCCTGTCGGCCGCGCACGGCAGGCGGAACCAGACGCTCTTGGCGGTGCGCTCGTACGTCACGCCCCAGGATTCGGCGAGCCTGGCCGTCGACGGGAGGCCGCGACCGCTGGGCGAGCCGACGCCCGGCATCGCGATCGCCCGCGAAGGATGCCGGTCCGTGACCTCGATGTAGACCAGGTCGTCTTCGCGGCGGCAGCACACCTCGAAGGAGGTGCCGGCGTAGGTGACGGCATTGGTGGCGAGCTCGCTGGTGGCCAGCACGGCGTCGTCGGCTACCTCGGCCAGGCCCCACTCCTTGAGCACCTGGCCGACGAACCGGCGTGCCGCGCCTACCGACGTGGCCGCCGCAGGGAAGTCGGCGGTGACGATGAGTCCTTGCAACACCCTGTCCCTGGGTTCGAAGCGGTGATGCGGATCGGTGACATCGTGACAGACTGCTGTGAACGGCCCAAGCAGGCCCTAACCCCGCTGACGCGCGGGCCGTGCGTCTTGGAGGAAGCCTATGCCTCGCACCGCAACCCGTCTGCGATCCACGGCGAACGCGGAGCTGGACACGTCGCCTCGGTACAGCGACGCGGACCTGGCGCCGCTGCTCGACGCGCTGGCCGCCCTGCGCGACGGCGATTTCCGCGGCGGCGCCGTCCCCGAGGGCGGCGACGGCGCGATCGCGGAGGCCGCCGAGATGATCGACGACATCCGGATCCAGGGCCGCCACCTCGTCGGCGAGCTGGGTCGGGTGCGCCGCGAGGCCGGCCGGGAGGGGCACATCGAAGAACGCCTCGCCTCCGGCACCGCGACGGGTGGCTGGGCCTCCGGGGTCGAGGCGGCGAACTCGCTGCTCGACGCGCTGATCGGCCCGGCGAACGCGATGGCACGCGTGGTCGACGCGGTCGCCGCCGGCGATCTCGGCCAGCGGGTCGACCTGCGCTCGGGCGGGCGGCCGCTGCGCGGCGAGCTGCTGCGCATGGGCCGGTCGGTGAACAACATGGTGGACCAGTTGGACATGTTCACCTCAGAGGTTACGCAAGTGGCCAGAGAGGTGGGCACCGAGGGTCGCCTCGGCGGCCAGGCCACGGCGCGCGGCATGTCGGGCCGCTGGCGCGACGTCACCATCGCGGTCAACACCATGGCCGGCCGGCTGACCGCACAGGTACGCGACATCGCCGCGGTGACCACCGCGGTGGCCAAGGGCGATCTGACCCGCAAGGTCACCGTCGAGGCCGCCGGCGAGCTGCAGGAGCTCAAGCTCACCGTGAACACGATGGTGGACCAGCTGTCGGCGTTCGCCGACGAGGTCACCCGCGTCGCCCGCGAGGTCGGCACCGAGGGCCGCCTCGGCGGCCAGGCGAACGTCCGCGGCGTCTCCGGGGTCTGGAAGGACCTCACCGACAACGTCAACGGCATGGCGAACAACCTCACCTCTCAGGTGCGGAACATCGCGCAGGTCGCCACCGCGGTCGCCCGCGGCGACCTCAGCCGCAAGATCACCGTCACCGCGCAGGGCGAGATCCTCGAGCTCAAGGACACCCTCAACACGATGGTGGACCAGCTGTCGGCGTTCGCCGACGAGGTCACCCGCGTCGCCCGCGAGGTCGGCACCGAGGGCCGCCTCGGCGGCACCGCCCAGGTCAGCGGGGTCAGCGGGGTCTGGAAGGACCTCACCGACAACGTCAACGCCATGGCCTCCAACCTCACCTACCAGGTCCGCAACATCGCCCAGGTCACGAAGGCCGTCGCGCACGGCGACCTGAGCAAGAAGATCACCGTGGACGCGCAGGGCGAGATCCTGGAGCTCAAGGACACCGTCAACACGATGGTCGAGCAGCTGTCGGCGTTCGCCGACGAGGTCACCCGGGTCGCCCGCGAGGTCGGCACCGAGGGCCGCCTCGGCGGCACCGCCCAGGTCGGCGGCATCAGCGGGGTGTGGAAGGACCTCACCGACAACGTCAACGGCATGGCGTCCAACCTGACGTACCAGGTCCGCAACATCGCGCAGGTGGCCACGGCGGTGGCCCGCGGCGACCTCAGCCGCAAGATCACGGTGGACGCGCAGGGCGAGATCAGGGAGCTGAAGGAGACCATCAACACGATGGTCGAGACGCTGTCGGCGTTCGCCGACGAGGTCACCCGGGTCGCCCGCGAGGTCGGCACCGAGGGCCGCCTCGGCGGCCAGGCGAACGTCCGCGGCGTCTCCGGGGTCTGGAAGGACCTCACCGACAACGTCAACAGCATGGCGAACAACCTCACCCGCCAGGTCCGCAACATCGCCCAGGTCACCACGGCGGTCGCGCACGGCGACCTGACCAAGAAGATCGACGTCGAGGCGCGCGGCGAGATCCTCGCGCTGAAGACCACGATCAACACCATGGTCGACACGCTGTCCGCGTTCTCCTCCGAGGTCACCCGGGTCGCCCGCGAGGTGGGCAGCGAGGGGCGGCTGGGCGGGCAGGCCGAGGTCGAGGGCGTCTCCGGCACCTGGAAGCGGCTCACCCAGAGCGTCAACGAGCTGGCGAGCAACCTGACCACCCAGGTGCGCGCCATCGCCGACGTGGCCAGCGGGGTGGCCCGCGGCGACCTGACCCGGTCGATCACCGTGGACGCCCGCGGCGAGGTGGCCGAGCTCAAGGACAACATCAACCTGATGGTCGCCAACCTGCGCGAGACCACCAGGGCCAACGAGGAGCAGGACTGGCTCAAGTCCAACCTGGCCCGCATCGGCGGCCTCATGCAGGGCCACCGCGACCTGCTGCAGGTGGCGCAGCTCATCATGAGCGAGCTGACTCCGACCGTGTCCGCGCACTACGGTGCGTTCTACCTGGCCCAGCCGGTCGACGGCGAGGTCGAGCTGGTCCTCAAGGCCGGGTACGGCATCCAGCGCGGGGCCAAGGAGTCGGTGGGGTTCCGGCTCGGGGAGAGCCTCGTCGGCCAGTCGGCGCTGGAACGGCGCACCATCCTCATCACCGGCGCGCCCGGCGACTACGTCAAGATCAGTTCGGGCCTCGGCGAGTCGTCCCCCGTGCACGTGATCGTGATCCCCATCCTGTTCGAGGACCAGGTGCTCGGCACCATCGAGCTCGCCTCGTTCCGCAAGTTCAGCGACATCCACCTGGCGTTCTTCGCGCAGTTCGCCGAGACGACCGGCGTCACCATCAACGCCATCCTCGCCAACTCGCGCACCGAGGCGCTGCTCGCCGAGTCGCAGCGGCTCGCCCAGGAGCTGCAGGAACGCTCCGACGAGCTGCAGCGGGGCCAGGCCGAGCTGCGCAGGTCCAACGCCGAGCTGGAGGACAAGGCCGCGCTGCTGGCCAAACAGAACCGCGCGATCGAGATCCAGAACTTCCAGATCGAGCAGGCCCGCCGCACCCTCGAAGAGCGCGCCGAGGAGCTCGCCACGTCCTCGCGCTACAAGTCCGAGTTCGTCGCCAACATGTCGCACGAGCTGCGCACCCCACTCAACAGCCTGCTCGTGCTGGCCAAGCTGCTGTCGGAGAACCCCAGCGGCAACCTGACCTCCAAGCAGGTGGAGTTCGCCAAGACGATCTACGATTCGGGCACCGACCTGCTCCAGCTCATCAACGACATCCTCGACCTGTCGAAGGTCGAGGCGGGCAAGCTCGAGGTGCGGCCGCAGCGCTTCGAGCTCAGCAAGCTCGTCGACTACGTCGACGCCACGTTCCGGCCGGTGGCGGTCGACAAGGGGCTCGACTTCGACGTCCGGGTGGCGCCCGGTGTCCCCGAGACGCTGCTGGCCGACGAGCAGCGCTTGCAGCAGGTGCTGCGCAACCTGCTGTCGAACGCCTTCAAGTTCACCTCGGAGGGCGCGGTGTGTCTCGACATCACGCGGGCCAACACCCCGGGCGCCATCGCGTTCTCCGTCACCGACACCGGCATCGGCATCAGCCAGGACAAGCTGGAGATCATCTTCGAGGCGTTCCAGCAGGCGGACGGCACGACCAGCCGGCGCTACGGCGGCACCGGCCTCGGTTTGTCGATCAGCCGCGACATCGCCCGGCTGCTCGGCGGCGAGATCCAGGCCGCCAGCCGGCCCGGCGAGGGGAGCACGTTCACCCTCATCCTGCCCAGCGGCCTCGCCGGCGCCGACGCCGACCGGCGGCCGGCCGACGACGGCGAAGCGAGCGTCCGCGCCCGCCTGGACGGGCCGGCGCTGTTTACCGAGGCCGCCCCGCCGGCCGACGACAACCACCTCGACGCGGTGCTGTCGGACCGCAAGGTGCTGATCGTCGACGACGACGTACGGAACGTCTTCGCGCTCACCAGCGTGCTCGAGGGTTACGGTATGGACGTCATCTACGCGGAGAACGGACGGGACGGCATCGACGCGCTGCAGCGCAATCCGGACACCGCCCTGGTGCTCATGGACATCATGATGCCGGAGCTCGACGGATATGCGACCACCGAGACGATCCGCAAGATGCCACAGTTCAGCGAGCTGCCGATCATTGTCATCACCGCCAAGGTGATGAAGGGGGACCGCGAAAAGAGCATGGCCGCCGGCGCCTCGGACTACGTGCCGAAGCCCGTCGATGTGGAGCATCTCCTCGACGTCATGCGGAACTGGCTGCAGAGAGGGTAGGTGTGCAGGTTCCAGACAGACACGACAAGGCCAAGATCCTTCTCGTTGACGACCGCGAGGAGAACCTCGTGGCGCTCGAGGCCATCCTGAGCTCGCTCGACCAGGAGCTCGTCCGCGCACGCTCGGGGGAAGAGGCGCTCAAGGCGCTGCTGACGGACGAGTACGCGGTGATCCTGCTCGACATCGTCATGCCCGGCATGGACGGTTTCGAGACCGCACAGGACATCAAGCGGCGCCGGAAGACCCGCGACGTCCCCATCATCTTCTTGACGGCGGTGAACAGCGACCCCGACTACGCGTTCCGCGGGTACGCGGCCGGCGCGGTCGACTTCATCGCCAAGCCGTTCGACCCATGGGTGCTGCGCGCCAAGGTCTCGGTGTTCGTGGAGCTGTACAACAAGACGCGGCAGCTGTACGAGCAGGCCGCGCTGTTGCGGTCCCAGTCGACGCTGCTGAGCAACGCGGTCGCGGCCGTGGAGAGCCAGCTCTACACGGTGGCCGAGCAGTCCCCGCCGGACCTCGCGCCGTCCATCGGCGAGCTGGAGCGGCGCATGCTGGCGCTACGCGCGGCCGTCGAGGGGCTGCGGCCGGCGTCGGCGTCGCGCTTCGACGGCCTCGGCGAGTGACCCGCGGCGCTCCGGCGATCAGCCGGCACGGCCCGGCGCGGCCTCCCTGAGCATCCTGGCGGCGTCCTCCGGCCTGATGTCGTTGATGAACGCGCCCATCGCCGACTCCGAGCCGGCGAGGTACTTCAGCTTCCCCGGCGCCCGCCGGATGCTGAACAGCCGCAGGTGCAGCCGGAACAGGTCGCGCCCGGCCGGCGCGTGCGCCGCCACCGGCGCCTGGAACCATCCGGAGATGTACGGCATGGACAGGCCGTAGACCCCGTCGAGGCGGCGCAGCACGTCGAGGTACAGCGGGCCGAACGCGGCCCGCTCCGCCGCGGTGAGGGCGGGCAGGTCCGGCACGTGCCGGTGCGGGTACAGGTGGATCTCGAACGGCCAGCGCGCCGCCTCCGGCACGAAGGCGGTCCAGTGGTCGTTGGCGCCGACCACCCGCGTCCCGGCGGCGCGTTCGGCGCCGAGGATCTCCGCGAACAGGTCGCCGCCGGTGCGCGCGTGGTGGTCGGCGGCCGCGGCCAGCATCCGGGACGTCACCGGCGGAACGAACGGATAACCATAGATCTGACCGTGCGCGTGGTGCAGCGTCACCCCGATCTCCTCGCCCCTGTTCTCGAACGGGAAGACCTGTTGGACGCCCGGCAGGGTGGACAGCTCGGCGGTGCGGTCCACCCAGGCCTCCATCACCACGCGCACCTGCGCGGGCGGCAACGAGGCGAACGAGGCGTTGTGGTCGGAGGTGAAGCACACCACCTCGCAGCGCCCCCGACCGCCGCGGTGACTGAAGGAGGGGAAGCGGTTCTCGAAGACGGCGACCTGGTAGTCGTACGCCGGGATCTCGGTGGCCCGCTCCGGCGTCGACGGGCACAGCGGGCACTCGTCGGCCGGCGGCAGGAAGGTGCGGCCCTGCCGGTGCGCCGCGACCGCCACCCATTCCCGCAGCAGCGGGTCATGGCGCAGCTCCGAGGCGGCCGGCGGCTCGGGCAGCGTCCGCGGGTCGGGCCGGTCCCGATCCGCGTCGTCGCTGTCGTCGAAGTAGATGATCTCGCGGCCGTCGGCGAGGTGGCCGACCGTGCGTTTCATCGCCGCAGCTCGCCGGGGCACACAGAACTAAACACGAAACCACATTATTCTCACACCTTCGGCGGCGCTCTCGCGTCCCGGCCCATAGACGTGCCATGAGGGACTTCCGTCAAGGCCCTGTCTGGGGGAATGTATTAGACATCCACTCGAAGGAGAGGACCGGTGGGCGAGCCGGCGAACGAGGGCCCGCGCGTCGTCGTCGGGATCGACGACTCCTCTGTGGCGCGCTGGGCGCTCGCCTGGGCGATCGGGGAGGCACGGCTGCGCGGCATGCCGCTGCTCGTCGCCCACGTCTCGGCGTTCCCGCAGTACGCCTCCCGCGCCGCCGGGGTGCCGCTGCCCCGCGACTACGCCGACGTCAAGGCGGAGGGCGCCGCGGTGATCGGTGCCCTGCTCGAGGAGGTGGCGGGGGGCGCGCCGGCCGGCGTCCGGATGGTCGCCATGTCGCTGGTGGGCGAACCCGGCGAGACCCTGGTCAGGCTGGCCCGCGACGGCGACGTCCTCGTCGTCGGGCGCGGCGAGCGCGGCCTGCTGTCACGCCTGCTCAACCCCTCGGCGCACCGTTACTGCCTGCGGCACGCGCGCACGACGGTGGTCTGCGTACGGCCGCCGGCGACCGAGGCGATCACGCGGTCGCTCGCCGCTGACTCGGCCGCCAGATCCGGCACCCGCTGGCTGCGCGGCCTGCGCCGGCGCCGCCGGGGCGCCGGTACGGCTCGGTAGCCTCGCGAGGTGGTGGCCCGCAGGCTCTAGGCTGAAGGCCATGTCCTCTGCCCCTTCTGATGCCATACCCGCTGCCACACCCGATGGCACGCCCGCCGTCCCCGCCGCGCCCAGGTTGCGGTTCGCCCCGTCGCCGACCGGGATGTTCCACGTCGGCGGCGCCAGGACCGCGCTGTTCAACTGGGTGATGGCCAGGCAGTCGGGCGGCAGCCTGGTGCTCAGGATCGAAGACACCGACGCCTCGAGGAACCGGCCGGAGTGGATCGAGGGCATCATCAGGGCGCTGGCCTGGCTCGGCATCGACGGCGACGAGTACGAGGGCCCGTACTTCCAGTCCGCGGGCGCCGAGGGGCACCGCGCGGCCGTCGACCGGCTGCGCGCGGCCGGGCTCGCCTACTACTGCGCCTGCACCCGCGACGAGATCGTCGCCAGGACCGGCGACGCGCACCGGGGCTACGACGGGTTCTGCCGGGACCGCGGGCTCGGGCCGGGGCCGGGGCGGGCCACGAGGTTCCGGACGCCGGACGAGGGCACCACGGTCGTGACCGACCTGATCCGCGGCGAGCCGGCGTTCGAGAACGCCGTCCTCGAAGACTTCGTCATCGCCCGCGCCGACGGGTCGGTGACGTTCCTCCTGGCCAACGTCGTCGACGACATGACCCAAGGCATCACGCACGTGGTCCGCGCCGAGGAGCACCTGTCCAACGCGCCCAAGCAGCAGCTCCTCTGGGCGGCGCTGGGCGCCACGCCGCCGGTCTGGGCGCACGTGCCGGTGATCGTCAACGAGAAGCGCCAGAAGCTGTCCAAGCGCCGTGACAAGGTCGCGCTCGAGGACTACCGGGCCGAGGGCTACCTGGCCGACGCGATGCGCAACTACCTGATGCTGCTCGGCTGGGCGCCGGCCGGCGACCGCGAGATCGTGCCGTGGGAGGTCGTCGAGCGCGAGTTCCGGATCGAGAACGTCAACGCCTCCCCCGCGTTCTTCGACGTCAAGAAGCTCCGGGCGTTCAACGGCGAGTACATCCGCGCGCTGCCGGCCGAGCGGTTCGCCGACGCCTGCCTGCCGTGGGTGCGCGCGGCCGGCTGGCCAGGCTTCGACCCCGACGTGTTCGCCCGGCTGGCGCCGCTGGCGCAGACGCGGATCGGCGTGCTGGGCGAGATCACCGAGATGGTCGACTTCGCCTTCCTCGACGAGCCGCCGCACGACGACGCGGCGTGGCAGAAGGCCATGAAGGGGCCGGCCGCCGACATCCTCGCCGACGCCGAGAAGGTCTACCGCGACGTGCCGTGGGGCGCGGCCGAGCTGAAGGCCGGGCTCGAGGAGGTCGGGGCGACGCACGGGCTGAAGCTGGGCAAGGCGCAGGCCCCGGTCCGGGTCGCCGTGACCGGCCGTACGGTGGGCCTGCCGCTGTTCGAGTCGCTCGAGGTGCTGGGCCGCGACAGGACGCTGGCCAGGATCGCGGCGGCCAGGGCCAGGCTGGCCGCCGAGCGCGAGGACGGATGATGGCGGGCGCGAACGGCTTTCCCCTGCTGCACGACCCGGCGGCGCGCGGCTTCGCCAGCGACAACCAGGCCGGCGTCCACCCCGAGGTGCTGGCCGCGATCGGCGCCGCCGGCGGCGGCCACCAGGTCGCCTACGGCGACGACGCCTACACGGCGCGGCTGCGCGAGGTGGTCAGGGACGCCTTCGGCGAACGGGCGGAGATCTTCCCGGTCTTCAACGGCAGCGGCGCCAACGTGGTCGGGCTGCAGGCGATGTGCGAGCGGTGGAGCGCGGTGATCTGCGCGGCATCGGCGCACATCAACTGCGACGAGACGGGCGCGCCGGAGAAGGTCGCCGGGCTGAAGTTGCTGCCCGTCGCCACGCCGGACGGCAAGCTCACCCCGGAGCTGGTGGACACCCAGGCCCGCGGCTTCGGCGAGGTCCATCACGCCCAGCCGCGCGTGGTCTCCATCACCCAGTCCACGGAGCTGGGCACCGTGTACACGGCCGCGGAGATCGCCGCGCTCTGCGCGCACGCGCACGACCTGGGCATGCTCGTGCACGTGGACGGCGCCCGCCTGTCCAACGCCGCCGCCGCGCTCGACGTGCCGCTGCGGGCCATCACCACCGACGTGGGGGTGGACGTCGTGTCGTTCGGCGGTACGAAGAACGGCTTGATGCTGGGCGAGGCCGTGCTGGTGCTGAACCCCGACGCCGTCCGCGGCCTGCCCTACCTCAGGAAGGCGGCCATGCAGCTGTGCTCGAAGATGCGGTTCGTCTCCGCACAGCTCCTCGCGTTGCTGGACGGCGACCTGTGGCTGCGCAACGCCCGGCACGCCAACGCCATGGCGCGCCGGCTCGCCGAGGCGGTGCACGACGTGCGATGCGTGGACGTCGTGCAGCCCGTGCAGGCGAACGCGATCTTCGCGGCCGTCCCGCGGGCGGTCACCGCCCGGCTGCGCGAGCGGTACCACTTCTACACGTGGGACGAGCGCCCCGGCGAGCCGGTCGAAGTGGTCCGCTGGATGACCGCGTTCGACACCACCACGGCGGACGTGGACGACTTCTCGGCCGCTCTGGCCGAGGCCGCTCAAGCCCCCTGACCCCAGGCGCGCGCGCCTACAGCTCGGTGAGGATCCTGCGCAGGATCTTCACGGTGGCAGACGTGGGCTCGGCGTCGAGACAGAGCCGTTCCATCACCGCGAGATAGCGATCGACGTCCTCGCGCCGCTCCAGGTAGAGCGCGCTGGTGAGCTGCTCGAGGTAGACGATGTCGGGCAGGTCGGGTTCGGCGAAACGCAGGATGCTGAACGGCCCGCCGGCCGCCGCGTGCCCGCCGCGATGGAACGGCACCACCTGGACCGTGACGTTCGACCTGGTGGTCGCCTCGATCAGCGACTCGAGCTGCGTGCGCATCACCTGTCTGCCGCCCAGCGGCCGGCGCAGCGCCGCCTCGTCGACCACGACCCACAGGTGCGGCGCGTCGTCGCCGTCGAGCAGGCGCTGGCGGGTCATCCGCAGGCTGACCCGCCGGTCGACCTCGTGCTGCGGGGCGTCGGCGTAGCCCAGGAGGGTCACCGCGCGGGCGTACTCCTCGGTCTGCAACAGCCCGGGGACGAACTGCACCTCGTAGGCGCGGATGCGCGACGCGGCCTCCTCCAGGCCGACGTAGACCTCGAACCAGGGCGGCAGCACGTCGGAATAGCTGTGCCACCATCCCGGCGTGTTGGCCTGCCGTGCCAATGAGGTCAGCGCACCACGTTCCTGTTCGTCGACGACGCCATAGAGGCTGAGCAGGTCGGTGACATCACGTTCCTTGAACCCGACCCGTCCGAGTTCCATACGGCTGATCTTGGAGTCTGATGCCCGGATCGCATACCCGGCCTCTTCCCGGCTGATATTCCGCGTCTCCCGAAGGCGACGCAGCTCAGCACCGAGCAGAATACGCAGCACGGTCGGTCCGCCGCGTGGTCGGGCGAACATGCTGGAGGCAGAGTGCTCCCGGGCGGAATGAGCTTCGGCCACAGCTACTCCCGAAAGAAGGGACGGGTCAGTATCCCACCGGCGCCGTCACCAGTGCAAAGGTTTGGTCATCACATTCCTAGATCAGCCAATCAGGTGGTCGAAATCGCCGTCCTTGGCTCCGCCGATGAACGCCTCGATCTCCGCCCGCTTGTACACCAACACAGGACCGTGGGGGTCTCTGGAGTTGCGGATCGCGATGTCGCCGTCCGGGAGCTCGGCCATCTCCACACAGTTACCGCTCGGGTTGCTTCGGCGACTCTTTTGCCAGACGAGTCCCGACAAATGGGACACCAGACTCATCTTCGCCTCTCTTAGGCCGTCACTCAAGCGCCGTGCACGTGCATCCGTCATTGCAGACGCTCTTGCATCTGCAACGAGTAGAGAGCAAGATAGCCCACACGCACCGTCAACGCCGATTCGCACCCACAGGGTTTGCCATGATCGCTAACCGAGCAGGTCGCCACACCTCCGCCTTGGATGACGCGTGGCTGGCGGCCCTCGATCTGGACCCCCAGGCGTGGCCCACGGCGCACGCGATCCCCGACGGAGGCCAGCGCGTCGCCAGGCGGGCGCTGCGGCCCAATCTCGGTTCGCCGAAGACGGCGCGCGAGTTCACGCGGCGGACGTTCGGCGCGTGGCACCTCGAAGCCCTCTACAACGACGTGGTGGTCGTCGTCTCCGAGCTGGTCACCAACGCGCTGTGCCACGGGCTGACCGGAGCCTCGTACTCGGCGCTGGCCAGGCCGGTGCACCTTGTGCTGCTCGCCCGGGAGCGCCGGGTGCTGATCGCGGTCGCCGACCCCAGCGACAGGACGCCGGTGCTGGCGTCGACGAAGCACTTCGCCGAGAACGGACGCGGCCTGCGGATCGTGGCCGTGATGAGCGACGCCTGGGGCTGGGTGCCCTTCGCGACGGGCGGCAAGGCCGTCTGGGCGGCCTTCGACATCCCCGACGACCTCGTCGCCGGGAGCCGCTAGCAACCCGGCGGGGCCACCTCCGCGTGCCCGGTGGCCTCGGTGACCGCCTGGGCGACGCGCAACAGCCACCGATCAGCGCCGTACGGGGCCACCAGCTGCAGACCGACGGGCAACCCCTCAGCCGTGAAACCGGCCGGCACCGACACGGCGGGATGGGCCGTGACGGTGATCCGCGAGCAGGTCCGCATCCAGTCGATGTAGGTGTGCTGCCGCTCTCCGTCGATCTCGGTCACCCACTCCACCTCCACCGGGAACGGCGCCACCTGGCACGTCGGCAGCGCGAGCAGGTCGAACCCCTCCCCCCGCCCGGCTCCGTGGCCGGCGCCCGGCAGGAACGCGCGCATCCGGTGGAAGATCTCCGTGCGCCCGGCATGCGCCGCGGCGACCTCGGCGGCCCGCAGCGCCAATCCCTTCTCGATGTTCCACACGAGGGTGTCCTTGAGCCGCTCGCGCGGCAGGTCGGCCAGCCAGACCATGCGCAGCGCCCGCAGCACCTGGAACACCTCGTCCGCCGCGGCCAGGTCGGGCGCGGCGTCCACCGTGACGCAGCCGAGCTCGTCCAGTGCCGCGCGGGCCCCGGCCAGCACCTCGGTGACGGCCGGCTCGACCGCGAGCCCCCCGAGGTCGGCGCTCCAGGCGACGCGCAGCCCGCGCAGGTCGGCCGGGCGCAGGTCGAGGAAGTCGGCCGGCCGGTCGGGGCGGGCCAGGGGCAGCCCGGCGTCGCGCCCACACATGCCGGCGAGCAGCAGCGCGGCGTCGGCCGGGCTACGGGCGATCGGCCCGATCACCGACAGCGGGTCGAACGGGTCGTCGACGTCGTCGAGCGGCACCAGGCCTGGGGTGGTCCGCAGCCCCACCAGGTTGCAGAAAGCAGCCGGGTTGCGCACACTCGAGGCCAGATCGGACCCGTCGGCGAACGGCAGCAGCCTGGCCGCCACCGCGGCCGCCGCGCCGCCGCTGCTGCCGCCCGGCGTGCGGGAGGTGTCGTACGGGTTGCGGGTCACTCCGAAGACCGGGTTGAAGGTCTGCGACCCGGCCGCGAACTCCGGGGTGTTGGTCTTGCCGACCACGATGGCGCCGGCCCGCTTGAGCGACGCCACGTACGCCGAGTCGTGGGCCGGCACGTTGTCGGCCATGATCGGCGATCCGTACGTCGTCCGGATGCCGGCGGTCGCGGCGATGTCCTTGATCGCGATGGGCAGGCCGTGCAGGGGCCCGAGGAACTCCCCGCGGGCGGCCGCCTTGTCCGCGGCTTCCGCGGCGGCCGCGGCCGGCTCGGCGGCGAGCGTGACGATCGCGTTGAGCGGCCCGTTCAACCGCTCGACGCGGTCGAGACAGGCCACGAGCAGCTCGGTCGCCGACAGCTCCCTCGTACGGAGCATCCTGGCGAGCGTGACGGCGGGCAGGGCGGCGAGATCCATGCCCCCAGTATCAGCCCCCGCGATCAACCACCGCCGGGCGCGGGGAGCCAGCTGACGTGGCCGGCGAGCAGCACGGACCCGACGAAGGCGACCGAGTCGATCAGCATGTGCGCCATGACGAGCGGCATCACCCGGCCCCAGCGCCGGTAGAGCGCGCAGAAGATGATCCCCATGACGGCGTTGCCGGCGAAGCCGCCGACGCCCTGGTAGAGGTGGTAGCTGCCGCGCAGCAGCGCGCTGGCGGCGACCGCGCGACCCGGCCGCCAGCCCAGCTGCCCCAGCCGGTGCAGCAGGTAGCCGAGCACGATCGTCTCCTCCAGCACGGCGTTCTGCGCCGCGGCGGCGATCAGCACCGGGATCCGCCACCACACAGCGGGCAGGTTCGTGGGCACCACGGTGAGGTTCCCGCCGATCGCGCGGGCGGCCAGGTAGAGCGCCAGCCCCGACCCGCCGATCACGGCCGCCACCACGGCGCCCCTGGCGAGGTCGCGGCCCGGCCGGTCGAGCGAGAAGCCCAGCGTGCCGCGCAGCGACTCGCCGCCGCGGGCCATCAGGTGGGCGACGAGCGCCACCGGCACGAGCGCTGTGGCGATGGCGAACACCTGCCAGGCCAGGCCGAGCCAGGGCCGCCCCGGCGAGAAGTCGGTCACGAGCTGGGCGGTCTGCTTGGCGAGCGGCTTGGCCGCGGTCACCGAGCCGATGAAGGACAGCAGCGCCGACACGCCGGACGCCCCGAGCGACAGCGCCAGCACGAGGACGACCTCGCGGCCGAGCACGCCGCGCGGCGCGGCGCGGCCGCCATCCGTCACGCCCTTCGGTAGTTCGCGGGTCACATGAGGATCGTCGCATCCTTAGGATCGGGCCATGAATACCGCGCTTGTCCTCGGTGCCGGGGGAGGGACCGGGATCGCCTGGGAATGGGGGATGCTCGCCGGACTCGCGGAGGCGGGCATTGATCTGTCCACCGCCGACCTGGTGGTCGGCACATCGGCGGGCTCGGTGGTGGGCGCGCAGGTCGCGGCCGGCATCCCGGCCGAGGACCGGTACGCCGCGCAGCTGGCCGCCCCGAGCGGCGAGCCGGCGGCCAGGCAGCGCGGGCTCGTGTCCGCCCAGATCGCCTGGGCGGTGCTCAGCTCCCGCGCCCCGGAGCGCGCCCGCGCCAGGATCGGGCGGCTGGCGCTGGCCGCCAAGACCGTGCCCGAGGCCGACCGGCGGGCCGTGATCGAGGCCAGGCTGCCGGTGCACAGCTGGCCGGAACGCAAGCTGCTGATCACGGCGGTGGACGCCATGACGGGCGAGTTCGTCACCTTCGACGCCGCCGGCGGCGTGCCGCTGGTGGACGCCGTGGCGGCAAGCTGCGCCGTGCCGGGCGTCTGGCCGCCGGTGACGATCAACGGCCGCCGCTACATCGACGGCGGGGTGCGCTCGGCGGCCAACGTCGACCTTGCGGCCGGGTACGAGCGCGTCGTGGTGCTGGCGCCGATCGTCACGGGTTTCGGCCCGATGCCGACCGTCGCCCGGCAGGCCGCCACGCTTTCCCTGCGCTCCCAGGTGGCCCTGGTCAGCCCGAGCAAGGCGGCCAGGAAGGCGATCGGCCGCAACATGCTCGATCCGGCCCGGCGCGCCGCGGCCGCCAGCGCCGGGCGCGGCCAGGCGGCCGCCGTCGCTGAGTCCGTTGCCAGGGTATGGACGGCGTGACCGCGGGGTTCACGGCGACGCGGCGGCGCCGACGGTGACGGCGGGCGGCGGCGTCCGGCCGCCCGCGGGCACCACGTCGGCGATCACGCAGGTGACGTTGTCGGGGCCGCCCGCCTCGTTGGCCCGGTCGATGAGCCGGCGGACGGCGTCGGCCGGCTCGCCACCGGCGCCGAGCACCTCGGCGATGACCTCGTCGGGCACCGCGTCGGTGAGCCCGTCGGAGCACAGCAGGTAGCGGTCCCCCACCTCGGCGGTCCGCATGGTGAGGTCGGGGGTGCGGTCCTGCCGGCCGTCGAGCACCCGGAACAGCACGTGGGACAGCTGCGGCATGCCGCCCGCCCCCTCACCGAGCAGCTGGTCCATCGTGTGGTCGGCGGTGAGCTGGGCCAGCTCGCCGCCCCGCAGCAGATAGCAGCGCGAGTCGCCGATGTGCGCCAGGGCCACCTGCGCACCCGACCACAGCATCGCGGTGAGGGTGGTGCCCATCCGGCCGAGGTCGGGCCGGTCGTCCACCACACTGCACAGCCGGGCATGCGCCTTGGCCACCGCGTCGCCGAGCGTGCGCGACAGGTCGGCCGCGGGCACCTTGGCGTCGAACGGGCGCAGCGCACCGATGACGGTCGCGCTGGCCACCTCGCCGCCCGCGTATCCGCCCATGCCGTCAGCGACGGCCAGCAGGTGCGCTCCGGCGTAGGCCGAGTCTTCGTTGTTCTCGCGGTGGCGACCGACGTCGGAGCCGGCGGCGTAAATGAGTGCGATGTTCATGTGAGTTTCGACGGCGATCGTAGCAAGCCATCGGGGTCGCCTCGGTCAGGTCGCGAACGGCAGTGCTGTGTAGTTTTCCGCGAGGCTCGCGGCGGCGGCACGCGAGGACGCGACATGGCGGAGCCTGGCCAGGTCGCGCCGGTGCGCGAAGCCGTCGTCGCCCGGCTCGCGGCCCTGCTCGACCGGACGTGTTCCCATGGGACCAACCTAGACCTGAGCCGCCGTGCCTGAGTATGTTCGCTACGAGAACTCACGTGCGGAACACGAACAAAGGGGGCTGGCGGTGGCGGAGGTGGTTCCGCTCGAGGACGCGGTCGCGACCCTCGTCCATGATGGCGACTCCGTGGCGCTTGAGGGGTTCACGCACCTCATCCCGTTCGCCGCGGGCCACGAGATCATCCGGCAGGGCCGGCGCGATCTCACCCTCATCAGGATGACCCCGGATCTGATCTATGACCAGATGATCGGCATGGGTTGCGCCGCCAAGCTCGTCTTCTCCTGGGGCGGCAACCCGGGCGTCGGGTCTTTGCATCGGCTCCGCGACGCCGTGGAGAACGGATGGCCGGCGCCGCTCGAGCTCGAGGAGCACAGCCATGCGGGCATGGCCAACCGGTACGTCGCCGGCGCCTCCGGGCTGCCGTTCGCGGTGCTGCGCGGCTACCGAGGCACCGACCTGCCCGGGCAGACGGCGAACATCAAGTCGATCACCTGCCCGTTCACCGGCGAGGAGCTCACCGCCGTGCCGGCGCTCAGTCCCGACGTCGGCATCGTCCACGCCCAGCGCGCCGACCGGGCGGGGAACGTGCAGCTGTGGGGCATCACCGGGATCCAGAAGGAGGTGGTGCTGGCCGGCCGGCGGTCCCTCGTCACGGTCGAGGAGATCGTCGACGAGCTCGACCCGCAGCCAGGGGGCGTCGTGATCCCCTCGTGGGCCGTGACGTACGTGGCCGCGGCGCCCGGCGGGTCGCGGCCGTCCTACAGCCTCGGCTACACCATCCGCGACAACGACTTCTACGTGGCCTGGGACGCCATCTCGCGCGACCGCGACGCGTTCCGCGCGTGGATGGACGAGCGCGTTCTCGCCGCGCGCGACCACAGCGCGCCGACGCTTGTGCGGGAAACGCCGTGAGCGCGCCGCAGGAGCGCGGGTTCACCGCGGACGAGATGATGACGATCGCGGCCGCCAGGCAGTTGCGCGCCGGGCAGGTGTGCTTCGTGGGCATCGGGCTGCCGAGCACCGCCGCGAACCTGGCCAGGACGACGCACGCGCCCGGCCTCGTGCTGATCTACGAGTCGGGCACGATCGGCGCCAAGCCGGACCACCTGCCGCTGTCCATCGGCGACGGGATCCTCGCCGAGACCGCCGACGCGGTGGTGAGCGTCCCCGAGATCTTCAACTACTGGCTGCAACCCGGCCGCATCGACGTCGGGTTCCTCGGCGCGGCGCAGCTGGACAGGTTCGGCAACATCAACACCACGGTGATCGGCGACTACGGCGCGCCCAAGGTGCGGCTGCCAGGCGCGGGCGGCGCTCCGGAGATCGCCGCGTCCTGCCGGGAAGTGATCGTCATCGTCCGGCAGAGCCGCCGTACGTTCGTGGAGACCGCCGACTTCATCACATCGGTGGGCTACGGCTCAGGGCCGGGCGACCGCGAGCGGCTCGGGCTCACCGGCACCGGTCCTGCCACCGTCATCACCGATCTCGGGATCCTCGCCCCGGACCCGGAGACCAGGGAGCTGCGGCTGACCCACCTGCATCCGGGGGTGGCCCTGGAACGCGCCCGCGAGGCCACCGGCTGGGATCTCGCCGTCGCGCCGAACCTCGACGAGACCGAGGCACCAACAGAACAGGAGCTGGCCGCGCTCCGCGCGCTCATCGCGGCGAAGCCGGCTCAGAAAGATCAAGGAGGCTGAGGTGCCCAACTCCGCGCACCCACCGCTGGACTGGCCGGACTACAAGTCGAACCGGCTGCGTCACCCCACGAAGCCGCTCGTCCCGCTGCCCGCGGCCATGGACGACCTCACCATGCCGGTACTCGGCGAGGACCGGATCGGCGCGTTCGACGCCGACCTCACCCGCCAGCACGCCGGCGAGCCCATCGGCGAGCGGATCATCGTCACCGGCCGCGTCGTCGACGGCACGGGCCGGCCCGTCAGGAACCAGCTGATCGAGATCTGGCAGGCCAACTCCTGCGGCCGGTACATCCAGAAGAACGACCAGCACCCGGCGCCCCTCGACCCGAACTTCACCGGGTTCGGCCGGTGCCTGACCGACGACGACGGCGGCTACCGGTTCGTGACGATCAAGCCGGGGGCCTACCCGTGGCGCAACCACCACAACGCCTGGCGGCCGGCGCACATCCACTTCTCGCTGTTCGGCACCGCGTTCACCCACCGGCTCATCACGCAGATGTACTTCCCCGGCGACCCGCTGTTCCCCTATGACCCGATCTACAACTCGATCCAGGACGAGAAGGCGCGCGAGCGGCTCATCTCGAACTTCGACTTCGACACGACCGTGCCCGAGTGGGCGCTGGGCTTCACGTTCGACATCGTGCTCGGCGGCTCGCAGGCGACCCCGATGGAGGACTGAGGATCCATGGCAGGCCAGACTCCGCTCCAGACCCCGTCGCAGACCATCGGGCCGTTCTTCAACTTCGCGCTGCCCTTCGACAGCGGGCCGTACATCGTCCCCGACGGCACCGAGGGCGCGATCCGCATCGTGGGGCGCGTCACCGACGGCGCCGGCGAGCCGGTGCCCGACGCGCTCATCGAGACCTGGCAGGCCGACGCCCAGGGCGGGTTCGGCGTATCGGCCGGCTTCCGCGGGTACGGGCGGTGCCCGACGGACGCGGACGGCGGCTTCCACTTCCTGACCGTCAAGCCAGGGCCGGTCGCCGGGCGGGCGCCGCACATCGACGTGATCCTTTTCGCCCGCGGGCTGCTGCTCCATCTGGTGACCCGCCTCTACTTCCCCGACGAGGAGGAGGCCAACGCCGCCGACCCGGTGCTGTCAGCGGTCGACCCCGAGCGGCGGGCCACGCTGGTCGCCCACAAGGACGGCGATACGCTGCGCTTCGACATCCGGCTGCAGGGGGAGCATGAGACCGTCTTCTTCGACGCCTAACGGCCTCGGCCCCGCATGAGCGCGCCGCGCCGAGAGCCTGCGCGGGAAGCACCCAGCGCGCCGGCCGGCGGGCTGTTCGGCGGGATGTTCGCCAGGGGCGGGGCGGCCGCCGAGGCGAGCGACGCCGCCTGGCTGCGGGCGATGCTCGACGCGGAGGCGGCGCTGGCCAGGGCGCAGGCGCGCGCCGGGTTGATCACCGAGGCGGCGGCGGACGCGGTCGGGCGGGCGTGCCGGCCCGAGGCGTACGACCTGGACGCGCTGGGCCGGGCGGCGGCGGACGCGGCCAACCCGGTCGTGCCGCTCGTCCGGGCGCTGCGCGAGAACGTCCAAGGCGACGCGGCGGGTGCGGTGCACCGCGGCGCCACGAGCCAGGACATCCTCGACACCGCGGCGATGCTCGTCGCCAGGCGGGCGCTCGGCCCGCTGCTCGCCGACCTGTCCGCCGTCGCCGAGGCGTGCGCGCGCCTGGCGGCCGAGCAGCGCGCCACCCTGATCGCCGGGCGCACGCTCATGCAGCAGGCGGTGCCGACCACGTTCGGGCTCACCGCGGCCGGCTGGCTGACCGCGGTCGACGCCGCCGGGGCGCGCCTGACCGACGTACGCGATCATCGGCTCGCCGCGCAGCTCGGCGGGGCGGCCGGCACGCTGTCGGCGCTCGGCGCCGACGGCCTGGCCGTGCTCGGCCTGTTCGCCGCGGAGACCGGGCTGGCCGAGCCGGTGCTGCCGTGGCACACGGACCGTACGCCGGTCGCCGACCTGGCCGGCGCGCTGGGCGCCGCGGCCGGCGCGCTCGGCAAGATCGCGACCGACCTGGTTCTGCTGGCGCAGACCGAGGTGGCCGAGGTGACGCGGGCCGGCGAGGCGGGCGGTTCTTCGGCGATGCCGCACAAGCGCAACCCGGTCGCCGCGATCTCCGCCGCCGCCTGTGTACGCCGGGTGCCAGGCCTGGTCGCCACGCTGCTGGCCGCGATGCCGCAGGAGCACCAGCGCGCGGCGGGCGGCTGGCAGGCCGAGTGGGAGCCGCTGGCCGAGCTGCTGCGGCTTACCGGCAGCGCCGCCGCCTGGGTCCGCGAGGCCGTCGAAGGTTTGCGCATCGACCCGGCGAGGATGCGCGCCAACCTGGAGCTGACCGGCGGGCTGCTCATGGCCGAGCGGCTCGTGGGCGCCCTGGGCGGCGACCCGGCCGCCCGCCGGGCCGTCACCGAGGCGTGCGGGCGGGCCGCGGCGGCCGGCCGCCCGCTGCGCGAGCTGCTGCTCGCCGATCCCGCGATCCCGCTGACCGCCGAGCGGATCGACGAGCTGCTCGACCCGGCCGGATACGTCGGGGCCGCGCCCGAGCTGGTCGACCGGGCGCTGGCCGCCCACCGCAAGGTTGGAGAGTGACCATGACCACACTGCTGCACTACGAGATCGCCGGCGACGGTCCGCCGCTGGTTCTGGCCGGCTCCATCGGGTCCTCGGTCGACATGTGGGAGCCGCAGCTGCCCGCGCTTGCCGAGCGGTTCCGGGTGGTGCGCGTCGACCATCGCGGGCACGGCCGCTCGCCGGTCCCGGCGGGGCCCTACACGATCGCCGACCTCGGCATGGACGTGCTCGCCGTGCTCGACCATCTCGGCGAGCGCGAGGTGGCGCTGTGCGGCCTGTCGCTGGGCGGCATGGTCGGCATGTGGCTGGCCGCGCACGCGCCGGAACGCGTCTCGGCGCTCGCGCTGCTTGCCACCTCCGCCTACCAGGGCCCCGCGCGCTGGGAGCAGCGGATGGCGGCGGTCGGGTCCGGCGGCATGGCCTCGATCGTCGACCCCGTGCTGGCGCTGTGGTTCACCCCGCACTTCCGGGCGGCGCACCCCGACGAGGTCACCCGGTTCGCGGCGATGCTGACCGGCACGCCGGCGGAGGGTTACCTGGGCTGCTGCGCGGCCATCAGGGACATGGACCAGCGGGGCGATCTCGCGAAGATCTCCGCGCCCACCCTGGTCATGGCCGGCACCGACGACGCCGCGACGCCGCCGGAGCAGGCCCGCGACCTCGCCGGCCGGATCGCCGGCGCCCGCCTCGAACTGGTTCCCGGCGCCGCGCACCTGCTGAACGTGGAACGGCCCGATGCCGTCACCCATCATCTGCTGCACCATTTCGGAGGGCACCATGGCTGACCGGCCGGCGGGCGAGAAGGTACGCCGCGAGGTGCTGGGCGACGCGCACGTCGACCGCGCCGCCGCGCGCACCACCGCGTTCACGGCGGACTTCCAGGACTTCATCACCCGCTGCGCGTGGGGGGAGGTCTGGACCAGGCCGGGGCTCGACCGGCGCACCCGCAGCTGCGTCACCCTCGCGATCCTCACCGCGCTCAACTACGAGGAGGAGCTGGCGATGCACGTGCGTGCGGCGCTGCGCAACGGGCTCACTCCCGACGAGATCAAAGAGGTGCTGCTGCACGCGGCCGTGTACGCGGGGGTGCCGGCGGCCAACCGGGCCTTCGCCGTCGCCCAGCGGGCACTCGCCGAAGGGGACGGCGAGGTGACCTGATGGCGGACGACGCCGCGGCCGGCGAGCAGGAGCGCGGCGCCCACTTCGTGCAGTCGCTGGCGCGCGGGCTCGCCGTGATCCGGGCCTTCGACGCCGGGTCCCCCGAGCTGACGCTCAGCGATGTGGCGCGCAGGACCGGGCTCACCCGGGCCGCCGCCCGGCGCTTCCTGCTGACCTTCACCGACCTGGGGTACATGCGCACCGACGGCCGGCTGTTCGCGCTGAGCCCGCGGGTGCTCGAGCTCGGGTACGCCTACCTGTCCAGCCTCACCTTGCCCGAGGTGGCCGAGCCGCATCTGGAACGGCTGGTCGCCGAGGTGCACGAGTCGGCGTCGATGTCGGTGCTCGACGGCGGCGACGTCGTGTACGTGGCCAGGGTGCCGACCTCCCAGATCATGCGGGTGACGATCAGCATCGGCACGCGGTTCCCCGCGCACGCGACCTCGATGGGGCGGGTGCTGCTGGCCGGGCTGCCGGATGACCGGCTCGACGCCTACCTCGCCGCGACCACGCTGCGCCGGTTCACCCCCCGGACGATCACCTCGGAGGCGGCGCTGCGCGACGAGCTCAAGCGGGTACGCGAGCAGGGCTGGGCGCTGAACGACCAGGAGCTCGAGGAGGGGTTGCGGTCGATCGCCGCGCCCGTCCGCGACTACCACGGCCGGGTCGTCGCCGCGGTCAACATCGCGGCGCCGGCGGGCCGGCGGACGACCGAGTCGGCCACGACCATTCTGCTGCCGCCGCTGCTGGCGACCGCCGCCCGCATCGAGGCCGATCTGCGTGCCGCCCGTACCGGCGGCCGGCCCGCCGGCTAGCCGAGCCTGCCGGGCGCTCGCCGGGCCGCGCGGCCCCGCGAAGGGTTTGCCGCCGTGCGGATGAGATCAGATTGACCTGTCCGCCTCAGCAGAGGATCCGGCTATGGAAGTGCGCCACGCATCCGACGTCGCGGCGCGCCCGTGCGACGACGCAGCGGTGATCGCCGCGTCGTGGGACGAGCCCGAACGGTTCGCCGACATCTTTCACCGCTACTACAGGGAGATCCATGGTTATGTGACGCGCCGGGTCGGCTCGGCCGCCGCCGAGGACATCGCCGCCGACACGTTCTTGACCGCCTTTCGGCGGCGGTGGCACTTCGACCCGGCGCGGGGGGCCGTCCGCCCGTGGCTGTACGGGATCGCGACGAATCTCATCGGGCTGCACCGTCGCGCGGAGAAGCGCTTCTACCGGGCCCTGGCCAAGACCCCGGCGGAGAACGTCGCCGAAGGCCACGAGGAGCGGGCCGCGGACCGCGTGAGCGCGGGAAGCACGGGCGGGGCGCTGGCCGGCGCGCTGGCGCGGCTGCCGGTTGGCGAGCGGGACGTGCTGCTCCTCATCGCGCTCGCCGATCTGACGTACGAGGAGGTCGCCCAGGCGCTCGGCGTGAAGTACGGCACGGTCGCCTCCCGGCTGAACCGCGCCCGGCGGAGGCTGCGCGAGGCGTTCGGCGGAGTGGATCCCACGATGACGGTGGACCCCACGATGACCACAGAGGAGTCGCCCGAATGAACGAGCTTGAGATGGTCCGCGACCTATTGAAGGAGCCGCCCCCTCCGGCACCGGCGGCGGCCGCCGGGGCGCTGGGCCGGCTGGAACGAGAGATGACCGGACGCGGCCGGCGGGTGACGCGCACGCCGCCGCGGTCGCGGCGGCTCCGCCGTTTGACGCCACGCCTGCTGCCGCGCCGGACGCGCGGGCGGCGGTGGATGCTCGGCACGGGCCTGCTGGCCGCGACCGCGGCGGCGACGGCGGCCGTCATCACGGTGACCTCCCTCACCGCCGGCGGCGGAGGGCCGGCATCACGTCGGCCGGCCGTGCGGCCGGCCGAGCTGTCCGCCCGATCCACTCTGCTCGCCGCCGCGGAGTCCACGTCCCGCACCGCGACCGGGCACGGCCCGTACTGGCTGACGGACGAGGTGCAGGGGTGGATCATGATGGTGCGTGGGCCGGCGGGACCGTACGTCGTCGAGCAGCGGAAAGGTCTTCGGCAATGGGTCGGCACGGGCGGCCGTCCCTCCTGGGGGGCCGACCGTGACCTCGGCGCGCGTCCGCAGCGGCCCGCGGACATGGCCGCGTGGCGCAAGGCCGGGTCCCCGTCCCGCTGGCCGCTCCCGCACTCGTCCAACTCATGGACCACGCGACCGTCCCGGTGGAAAACCGCCAAGGCGCCGGTCCCGCTGAGCTTCGCCAACGGCTCCGTCGCGCACCTGCGGCGGCTGCCGGCCGACCCGGCCCGGCTGCGCGCCTACTTCCTCGGCATGCCGCAGCACGGCCATGAAGGGACCATCTCGGATGCCCGATGGTTGTACGAATCCGTCTACGAGCTGTTCTCCGAGCCGGCGCCGGCGAACGTCCGCGCGGCGGCCTACCGCATGCTCGCGCAGGAGCCGGGCATTCGCGACGCGGGCACCGTGGTCGATCCGCTCGGCCGGCCCGGACGGGCGGTCGCCCTCCCCGAGAGCGGCCCGCCGAGCTTCGAGCATCGGCTTATCGTCGACACCGCCACCGGCCGGCTGCTCGCGGAGGAGACGGTCCAGCTGCGGCCGACAGCCGGCCCCGGCGATGACCTCGCCGAGTCGGCCGCGCCGGCCGGGACGATCTTGAGTTACCGGGCGATGCGGCAGGCGGTCTGGACGCCTACGGCGCCCTGAACCGCGGGCGCGGCGGCCGCGCTGCGCCGCCGAGGGCGCGGCGCAGCGCGGCCGTCAAGCCGTCCTCCCCCCCGCCGTCCGCGTCCGGCAGCACGGCCGCGATGTGCCCGTCCGGCCGGACGAGCAGCACGCCGCCGGCCGCCGGGCCGAGCGCGGCGCGCACCGCGCCGGCGGGATCGATCTCGGTCAGCGCGTACGACTCGACCGGGCAGCCCCGTCCGGGGAGCGCGGGGGGCGGCTGGGCGTCCCGCCCGGCGCCCGCGAGGACGACGAAGCCGCGGCCGAACAGGCGGCGCAGCCTGGACGGCCGGCCGCCGACCACGCATGGCGCGTCCGGGCAGCGTACGCCGGGCACGACCGGCCGGGCGGCGCCCGGCTCGGTGGGGAATCCGGTGGCATCGCCGGGCGTGGTGAGCGGCGAGTCGAGGTACCAGTGCGGCTCGGCGAGCTTGCCGGAGTTGATCAGGGCGCGCGCCGCCGGGTCGGTGACCGCGCGTTCGAGGGTGGCCCGCCGGAACCGGCGCTGCTCCGCGGTCTGCGGCACGAGGAACTCCATCGTGGCACCGGTGACCCTGAGGTTCTCCATGGCGGCGGCGCGGCGTTCGGCGTCGTAGCTGTCCAGCAGCGCGTCCGGGGCCCAGCCGCGCCGGACGAAGGCGAGCTTCCAGGCGAGGTTCTCCGCGTCCTGCAGGCCCGAGTTGAGACCGCGGGCGCCGAACGGCGCGTACAGGTGGGCGGCGTCGCCGGCGAGGAACGCCCGGCCGGCGGCGAACCGCTCGGCCACCCGCTCGTGGAACCGGTAGACGCTCTGCCAGACGATCTCGTACGGCAGGTCCCCGACGATCTTGCGGATCCGGGCGTCGAGCGCGCCCGACTCGCGTTCCGCCGCGGCGTCGAAGTCGGGCGGTACCTGCCAGTCGATCCGCCACACCGAGTCCGGCTGCTGGTGGACGAGCACCTGGCGGCCGGGGTTCCACTCGGGGTCGAAGTAGAACCGCCGCTCGCTGGGAAACGGGAGGTCGGCCCGGACGTCGCAGATGAGGAAGAGGTCGTCGTAGGACCGGCCGGGAAATCCGATGCCGAGCAGCCGCCGCACGGTGCTGTGCCCGCCGTCCGCGCCCACCAGGTGGGTGCCGCGCACCCGGCCCGCCCGGGTGTCCACCTCGACGTGGCCGGTGGCCTGCCGGCCGCCGGAAACCGTCTGGCCGGCCCTGACCTCGATGAGCGGCTCCTTGGCCGCCGCGGCGGCGAGGTGGGCCTCGACGGCGGCCTGCGAGATGTTGATCCACGGCGGCGGGCCCTCCGCGCGCGGGAAGGTCACCGCGAACAGCTCGTGCTCGCGGTAGTACGTCCGGCCCGTCGTCCACGTGACGCCCTCGGCGATCAGCGCCCCGGCGCAGCCGATCCGGTCGAAGACGTCGAGCACGTCGCGCTGGAAGCAGATCGCCCGGGAACCGACCGCGTCCCGCACCGGCTCCGCCTCGAACACGATCGACGGGACGTCCCAGCGGGCCAGCAGCAACGCGGTGGTCAGGCCGACCGGTCCGCCGCCCACGATGAGCACCGGGTCCACGGCCACCTCCTCAGCCGGCGCCCAGCTCAGCCCTGGAGCTCGGCCCAGACCTCGCGGTCGCGGTCGGCGGTCCAGATGACCGGCCGGTCGATGCCGGACAGCTCGTCCCAGAGCCGCGACACGTTGAACGGCAGGCAGTGCTCGAAGATCGGCCAGCCGCCGTAGGCGGGGGCCAGCGCGGCGTGCGCCGCGGCGAAGGCGTCCTTGAGCGTGCCGCCCCGGTCCCGTACCCCGCCCACCTCGCGCAGCATGGTCTCGAGGAAGTCGCGGCTCTGCGCGATCGCCGCGTCCACGGCGCCGCCCCCGTGGACGACGCCGCCGCGGCCGCCGACCAGCGCCCGCGCGCCGAACGCGGCGACCCGGTCGAGCGTGGTGGTGGCCCACTCGCGGTGGAACGCGTCGCCGGTGTAGAGGGCGGCCCGCGCCTCGACGAGGTCGCCGGCGAACAGGATCCGCTCGGCCGGCAGCCAGGCGATGATGTCGCCCTCGGTGTGGCCGCGGCCGCAGTGGGCGAGCACGAGATCGCCGCGGCCGCCGCCCAGGTCGATGGTGAACCGGTCGGAGAAGGTCGCGGTCGGCCACGTCAGCCCGGGGATGGAGCCGGGGTCGTCGAACAGCCGGGGCATCCGGCCGTACTCGCTGGCCCAGTCCTGCTCGCCGCGCTCGGCGATGAGCCGGCGGGTGCCCTCGTGCGCGACGATCACCTCGGCGTCGAACGCGGCGGCGCCCAGCACGCGCACCGCGTGGTAGTGCGACAGCACCAGGTAGCGGACCGGCTTGGCGGTGTGTTCGCGCAGCCGGGCCAGCCAGCGGCGGGCGGCCGTCGGGGTGGCCATCGCCTCGAAGCAGACGAGGAAGTCCTCGCCCTCGATCGCCCCCACGTTGGGGTCGCCTTCCGCGGTGAGCGCGTAGACCCCGTCGGCGAGCACCTCGAGGGTCTGCTCCTTCTCTTCGAGGTCGGCCGACGAGGCGAACGGCTTGGTGTCCATGCCGACGAGTCTTCCCCGCGCCCGCCGCCCGTACCAGCCCCCGGTGGCACGGGCGGGCGGGCGCGGCGCCGGTCAGGCCGTCTTGCCGTCCTGGCCGATGCGCGGGAACGGCCGCGTGGAGAAGATCACCTCGACCGGCACCTCGAAGTACTCCGCGATGCGCAGCGCCAGGTAGAGGCTGGGGCTGTACTCACCGCGCTCGAGGTAGCCCACCGTCTGGTAGTGCACCCCGACCGCCTCGGCGAGCTGGCGGCGCGAGATGCCGCGTTCCGCGCGCAGCATCGCGATGCGGTTGTGGATGGTCTCGCCCATGGCCGGCCTCGGTACCCGGTCTCAGTAGCCCCGGTGGATGGCGCGCTCCTTGCGCGCCTCCATCGCGGAACCCGACTCCTTGCGCGCCATGCGCCGCAGGATGGGCGGGGCGATGACGAGACCGACGACGGCCCAGGCTCCCAGCACGCCGACCATCTGGACCTGGCGCCACGAGTCGCCGATCTCGGCGGTGACCGCCGAGTCGGGCAGCAGCGCCGCGCGCATGCCGAGCCCGAGCCAGTAGATCGGGAACACCTGGCCCAGCCACTGCAGCCACCCGGGCAGCGCGGTGATCGGATAGAAGATCCCCGAGATGGCCACGACCCCGACGGTGGGCAGGAACGTCATGCCGAAGCCGGCCGCCGCGCTCTTGGCGAGCGACCCGATGATGACGCCCCACGGCAGCGTGGCGAGCAGCCCGAGGGCCAGCACCCCGGCGACGGCGGCCCAGCCGCCGGCGCCGGCCGCGGTGGTCCCGTCGACCAGGAACAGGCCGGGGACCAGGACGAGCAGCAGCCCGAACACCGTGGTGAGGGCGGTCACCAGGAGCTGGGCGACCAGGTAGCCGACCATGCCGTTCGGCACCGCCTTGGCCCGCAGCAGCGTGCCGTCCTCGCGGTGGGTGGCCAGGATGCTCGTGGCGCCCTGCAGCCCGCCGGTCGCGACCGACATGCCGAGGATGCTCGGCAGCGTCAGCAGCGCGAGCGGCGACCCGTCGACCGTGTGGGACCGCTGGAAGAACAGCACCAGGAGGAACGCACCGTTGAGCATGAAGCTCCACATCAGCTCCCACGGGGTGGACAGGGTCTGCTTGAACTCCAGCACGCCGCGCCGCGCCCCCAGCCGGGACGCGCCCATGATGACGGAACTCACAGCGAGATCGCCTCCTCGGCGTGGCCGCTCTCGTGCCGATGGACCAGGGCCATGTAGGTGTCCTCCAGCGTGGCGCGGCGTACCTCCAGGTCGGCGATCTCCTCGCCGTACTGCGCGAACAGCTCGCGGACGAACCCGGTGGCGTCGCCGGTGGAATGGACGTAGTGCTCGCCGGCGCGGCTCCAGCGCACCTCGGCCTCGGCGGAGACCCGACGGGCGAGCTGGTCGGCGCTGCCCTCGGCGACGATGCGGCCGCCGGCCAGGATGAGGATGCGGTCGGCCAGCTTTTCGGCCTCGTCGAGGTCGTGGGTGGTCAGCAGGATCGTCGTGTCCTCGAGGTCGGACAGCCGGTGGACGAGGTCGTGGAAGTCGCGCCGCGCCTTCGGGTCGAACCCGGCGGCCGGCTCGTCCATGAACAGCAGCTCAGGCCGGCCGACCATGCCGATCGCCACGTCCAGGCGGCGGCGCTGGCCGCCGGATAGGGTGCGCAGCTTCTGGTCGGCCTGTTCGGTCAGGCCCACCGTCGCGATCAGCTCGTCGATGTCGTACGGGCGCGACCGCTCCGGCGTCGCGTACGGCGCGTAGTAGCACCCGAGGTGCTCGAGCAGCTCGCGCACCCGCCATTTGCCATGGTCGCGCCATGACTGCAGCACCACGCCCATGCGGGCACGCCAGCTCTCGTCGCCCTTCGCCGGATCGACCCCGAGCACGCGGACCTCGCCGGCTCCGCGGATGCGGAACCCTTCCAGGATCTCGATGGTGGTGGTCTTGCCCGCGCCGTTGGGCCCGAGCAGCACCAGCACCTCCCCCCGGTGCGCGGAGAAGTCGACGCCGCGCAGCACGTCCAAGGACCCGTACCGCATCCGCAGGTCGCGGACCTCGATGACGGGCTCGCCGGCCATCGGGGCGCGCCCGGCCGGCTCACCCAGCTCGCGTGTCACGGTCACAGACCCACTTCCTCTCGTCCGACGACCCAGCCGGAAGATAGCACATGTACTACATATGGCACTATCTCTGCTCAGTCGGAGACCGTGATGCCGAGCGATTGGGCGAGCGCGGGCGCCAGGTCGACGAGCTGGGCGGTGGTGATGATCGCCCCGCGCAACGACGCGTGGTCGCCGGTGATGCCAAGCTCTGCCGCGCCGCGCAGGTCGACCTTCTTCAGGGTCGCCCCGGTCAGGTCCACCTCCCCGAGCCGGCATCCGGAAAAGCTCACCTTGTCCAGCTCGGCGCCGGCGAAGTCGACCCGGCGCAGCGCGCAGTTCTCGAACCGGACGTCGGACAGTGCGGCGTCGCGGAAGTTCACCGAGTCGAGCTTGCCGCCGCGCACCACGACCCGGTGCAGCTCGGCGCCGTACGCGGCGGTCCCGGCCAGGACGCTGTCGAGCAGGGTCGCGTCCAGCCACTCCGTCTCGGCGAGGTCGGTCGCGACCAGCCGGGTCTCGTGCAGCCAGACGTCGGCCAGCCGGGCGCGGCGCAGGCTGCCGCCGTCGAAGGTGACGCGGGTGAAGGCGCACTCCAGGAAGCGCGCGTGCGCGGCGTCCACGTCCTCGGCCGTGCCGCCGTCGACGTGGATCGTGTCGTAGGTCACGCCCGGGCTCCAGGTGCCGTCGTGGGCCTGGAGCGCATCGGCGTACGGCAGGTCGCTGAGCTTTTCGACGATCACGCCGCCCCATGCTGGCCGCCGCGGGCAGGGCACCGCAAGCGAGGGCGGACGCCAGGCGCGTTTCCGGCGCGTACCGGAGAAGGTCGGCTTGACAGAAGTCGAACTCCTGTTCGACAGTTGGTGGGTGAGTGCGCTGGTGGCGGCCGTGCGGCCGGGCGGGGAGCAGCCGGCCGGCGAGGGCCAGGTGACGGTCCTGCCCGCGCTGCGTCCGGTGATCCCCGGCGGCGCCTTGCGGCCCGGCTGGGTGGTGTGCGTCGGCGGGCCGGGGCGCGGCTCGCTCGGGCTCGCGCTCGTCGCCGGCGCGGCCGGGGGCGGGGGCTGGTGCGCCGCGGTCGGGCTGCCCGACCTGGGGGTCGTGGCCGCGATCGAGATGGGCGCCGAGCCGGCGCGGCTGCTGCTCGTGGACGAGCCAGGGGGCCGCTGGCCCGATGTCGTGGCCGCGCTGATCGACGCGGTCGACCTCGTGCTCCTCCGCCCGGCCGAGCGGCCGAGCCCCACCGCCGTCCGGCGGCTCATGGCGCTGGCCAGGCGCGGCCGGTGCGTGCTGGTGGTCGACGGAGACTGGCCTGGCGCGCAGCTGCGGCTCTCGGTGGCCGCGGCCGAGTGGGAGGGTCTTGGCGACGGCCACGGACGGCTCGCCGGCCGGCGGGCCCGGGTCGCGGCCGATGGCAGGGGCGCCGCCGGCGCCGGGCGGGCCGCGTGGGTGTGGCTGCCGGGCCCCGCCGGCCAGGTGTCCAAGGCGCCCGCCACCGCCCACGAGGGGCCGGTGCCGCGCGACCACCACAGGCCGGTGCCGCGCGACCACCATGGCAGGGTCGCATGACGGGCGGGGGCCGGGTGCTGGTCGTGTGGTGCCCCGACTGGCCGGTCACCGCGGTGGGCATCGGCGCCGCCACGCCGGGCGCCGCACGGGACGGCGAACGGGTGGCGGCGTGCACGGCCGCGGCACGGGCCGCCGGCGTCCGCCGCGGCCAGCGGATCAGGGACGCGCAGCGCCGCTGTCCCGAGATGGTCGTCCGCGACCGCGACCTCGACGCCGAGGGCCGGCTGTTCGAAGCGGTGGTGGCGGCCCTGGGCGGGCTGACCCCGCGCGTCGAGGTGGTCAGGCCCGGGGTGTGCGCGCTGCCGGCGGGGGGCGCCGCCCGCTTCCACGGCGGCGAGGAACCGCTGCGGGTGCTGGCCCAGGACACCGTGGTCGAGCTGGGCCATGACTGCGGGGCCGGCATCGCCGACGGGCTGTTCGCCGCCGAGCTCGCGGCCCGGGCCGGCGCGGGCGGGGTTATCGTCCCGCCGGGCGGCGACGCGGAGTTCCTCGCCCCCTACCCGCTGGCCGTGCTCGACCTGCCCGACCTGGCCGACCTGCTGCGCCGGCTCGGCATCTGGACGCTCGGCGCGTTCGCCGCGCTGCCCGCCGGAGACGTCGCCGCCCGGTTCGGCGCCGCCGGAGCCCGCGCCCACCGCATGGCCGGGGGCGCGCCGCCCCGCCCGCTGGCCCCCTCGGTGCCGGCGCACGACCGGTCGGTACGGGTCGAGTTCGATCCGCCTGCCGAGCGGGCCGAGCAGGTGGTGTTCGCGGCCAAGCGGCTGGCCGGCGGCCTGCACGACGGGCTGCGCGCCGACGGGCTCACCTGCCTGCGGTTGGCCGTCGAGGTCGGCTTCGCCGACGGCCGCGTCGACGAGCGGCTGTGGCGGCACGAGGGCGCGCTGTCGGCCCTGGCGGTGGCCGAGCGGGTGCGCTGGCAGCTGGCCGGGCCCCAGCCGGGCGGCGACGCCTGCTGGGGCGGGGTGACCTTCCTGCGGCTGGTGCCCGACCAGGAGATCCCTGACGAGGGCAGCCAGCAGGCGCTCTGGGGTCAGGTGACGGTGACCGACCGGATCACCCGGGCCGCCGAGCGCGTCCAGGCGCTGCTCGGCCATGACGCGATCGTCCGTCCGGTGCTCGCGGGCGGGCGCGGCCCGGGCGACCAGGTCGTCCGGGTGCCGGTGGGCGACCTGCCCCCGGCAGGGGGCGGCGGCGGGCCATGGCCGGGACGGAGGCCGGCGCCGGCGCCGGCCACGGTGCCGGCGCGGCCGCTGCCGGCCGAGACGACCGACGCCGCAGGGGCACCGGTGCGGGTGAGCGCCCGGTGCGCGGTGTCCGCGCCGCCGGCCGGGGTCGCCGTGGCCGGCGGCCCGCCGCGCCGGGTGATCGCGTGGACGGGCCCGTGGCCGGCCGCCGAGCGCTGGTGGGATCCCGACCAGGCCCGCCGGCTGGCCCGCTTCCAGGTGGTCACCGACGACGGCCGGGCCTACCTGCTCGCGATCGAGGGCGGTCGCTGGCGGGTGGAGGGGATCTACGACTGATGGGCGGCGGCTAGTGGGCTGGTACAACCCGCCGATCTCGTGGCGGGAGCTCGAGGAACGGCTCTCGTGGGGGCACGGCCACCGCGAGCCGTCCGGCGGCGCCGTGCCGGGCGACCCGGACCCCGCTCCGCCCGGCGAACGGCCATGCGACCGGCCACCGGGCGTGCCGGGCGAGCGGGACGCGGCGGTGCCGTGGGCCGAGCTGCACTGCCACTCCTCGTTCAGCTTCCTCGACGGCGCCAGCCATCCGGAGGAACTGGTGGCCGAGGCGGCCAGACTGGGCGTCGAGACGGTCGCGATCACCGATCACGACGGCATGTACGGCGTCGTCCAGTTCGCGCAGGCGGCGCACGCCGCCGGGATCGGCACGATCTTCGGCGCCGAGCTCGGCCTCGACCTCACCAAGCCGCGCGGCGGCGAGCCCGACCCGCCGGGGCGGCACCTGCTGGTGTTGGCCAAAGATCCGGAGGGCTACGCCCGGCTGTGCGGAGCGATCACCGCGGCCCAGCTCGCGGGCGGCGAGAAGGGCCGCCCGAGCTACGACCTCGACGCGCTCGCCGACGCGGCCGGCGACCACTGGGTGGTGCTCACCGGATGCCGCAAGGGCCTGGTGCCGGCCGCCTTCGACGACGGCGACCCCGACAAGGAGCTGCGCCGGCTCGCCGAGATGTTCGGCCACGACAACGTCTTCGCCGAGCTGATCGACCATGGCGCACCAGGCGACGACGCCCGCAACGACGCCATGGTCGAGCTGGCCGCCCGTGCCGGTGTCGGCACGGTGGCCTCCAACAACGTCCACTACGCCGCGCCGGGCGACGGCGCCAGGCTGGCCCAAGCGCTGGCCGCGGTGCGGGCCAGGCGGAGCCTGGACGAGATGGTCGGCTGGCTGCCCGCCGCCGGCACCGCGCACCTGCGGTCAGGCCGCGAGATGGCGGCCCGTCTCGCCCGCTTCCCCGGGGTCCTCGAACGCACCGTGGAGCTGGCCCGCGCGTGCGCCTTCGACTTCGCGGTGGTGGCGCCGCGGCTGCCCGACTGGCCGGTGCCCGACGGGCACACCGAGGCGAGCTGGCTGCGCCATCTCGTCGCCGACGGCGCCCGCCGGCGGTACGGCCCGCCCGGACGGGAGAAGACGCCGGGGGCGTACGCGCAGATCGCCCGCGAGCTCGACGTCATCGAAGACCTCGGCTTCCCTGGCTACTTCCTCATCGTGCACGACATCGTGGAGTTCTGCCGGCGCAGCGACATCCTGTGCCAGGGTCGCGGCTCGGCGGCCAACTCCGCGGTCTGCTACGCCCTCGGCATCACCGGCGTCGACCCGGTGCGGCACGGGTTGCTGTTCGAGCGGTTCCTGTCGCCGGGGCGGGACGGGCCGCCCGACATCGACCTCGACATCGAGCACCGGCGGCGCGAGGAGGCCATCCAGTACGTCTACGGCAAGTACGGCCGGCAGTGCACGGCCCAGGTCGCCAACGTGATCAGCTACCGGCCGCGGATGGCGCTGCGCGACGCGGCCCGCGCGCTCGGCCACTCCCCCGGCCAGCAGGACGCGTGGTCCAAGCAGGTCGACCCGCGCGACCCGGTCGGCGCCGAGGTGGAGATACCGGAGCCGGTCACCCGGCTCGCCGGGCAGCTGCTGCGGCTGCCGCGTCACCTCGGCATCCACTCCGGCGGCATGGTCATCTGCGACCGGCCGGTCGGCGAGGTGTGCCCGATCGAGTGGGCCCGCATGCCGGGCCGCAGCGTGCTCCAGTGGGACAAGGACGACTGCGCGGCGGCCGGGCTCGTCAAGTTCGACCTGCTCGGCCTCGGCATGCTGGCGGCGCTGCACGACTGCTTCGACCTGGTCGCCGAGCACCACGGCGTGCGCTACGACCTGGCCACGATCCCGCCCGAGGACCCCCGGGTGTACGACATGCTGTGCGACGCCGACACGGTCGGTGTCTTCCAGGTCGAGTCGCGGGCGCAGATGGCCACGCTTCCTCGGTTGCGACCGCGCGAGTTCTACGACCTGGTCGTCGAGGTGGCGCTGATCAGGCCGGGGCCGATCCAGGGCGGCTCGGTCCACCCCTATCTGCGCCGGCGCAAGGGCGAGGAGCCGCCGGACATCCCGCACCCGCTGATGCGGGGGGCGCTCGAACGCACCCTCGGCGTGCCGCTGTTCCAGGAGCAGATGATGCAGCTCGCCGTGGACTGCGCCGGCTTCACGCCGAACGAGGCCGACCAGCTGCGGCAGGCGATGAGCGCCAAGCGGGCCCCGGAGAGGATCGAGCGGCTGCGCGACCGGCTGCTGTCCGGTATGGCCGAGCGCGGCATCCCGCGCGAGATCGCCGAAGAGGTGTACGAGAAGGTCCTCGGCTTCGCCAGCTTCGGTTTCCCCGAGTCGCACGCGCAGAGCTTCGCGCACCTGGTGTACGCGAGCGCCTGGCTCAAACGGCACTACCCGGCGGCGTTCACCGCGGCGCTGGTGCGCAACCAGCCGATGGGCTTCTACAGCCCGCAGTCGCTGCTCGCCGACGCCCGGCGGCACGGCGTCGAGGTGCGGGGCGTCGACATCAACGCCAGCGACGCGCCGCCGGCGCTGGAAGAGCCGGTGCCGGTCCGCTGCGACCATCCGCACGCGCCGGCCGAGCCGCAGCCGGCGATCCGGCTCGGCCTGTCGGGCATCCGCAACCTCGGCAAGGACGTGGCGGAGCGGATCGCCGCCGGCCGCCCGTACACCGGGATGGAAGACCTCGTCCGGCGGGTCCCGCTGTCGACCGCCGCGCTCGAGGCGCTGGCCACGGCTGGCGCGTTCGGCTGCTTCGGGCTGACCAGACGGGCGGCGCTGTGGGCGGCGGGCGCGCTGGCCGGCGACGGCCCCGGCCGGCTGCCCGGCCTCGCCCCCGGCGCCGAGGCGCCGGCGCTGCCGCCGATGACCGCGATCGAGGAGACGCTCGCCGACCTGTGGGCGAGCGGGACGTCGGGCACCCACCCGATCGTGCACGTCCGGCCCACGCTCGACGAGCTGGGCACGGTGCCGTCCGGCCGGCTGCGCGAAGTGCCGGCCGAGACCAACGTCCTGGTGGCGGGCCTGGTGACGCACCGGCAGCGACCGCCGACCGCGGGCGGGATCGTGTTCATGAGCCTCGAGGACGAGACCGGCATCACCAACGTGGTCTGCCGGCCCGAGGTGTGGGCCAGGCACCGCGCCGTGGCACTGGACGCCCAGGCGCTGCTCGTGCACGGGCGCATCGAGCGCACAGACGGGGTGACCAACGTGCTGGCCACACGGCTGCGCCGGCTGCCGGTGCCCGGCCGGGTGCGCGCCCGCAACTTTCACTGACCCGCGTTGACCACCCGGGTGACGACGAGAAAAACCTCGGCAGAACTGATAGGAAAGTTTCCTGTTTTATGCGATGGTGGTCGTGGCGTCACCACGAGCGCTCCCGCGATGGACGACGCCGCGCCTGCGCAGGCACCCTTCAGGGCAGCCTCCCCGCTGTCCCTCCCCAGTGGGCGCACCAGCGCGCCCCCGGCTGGTTGGGAGAAACGATGTCCAGACCTTCCGCACCCTCAGAACGCAGACCCCCCGAACGCAGGCGCTCCGGACGCAGACGCTCCGGACGCAGGCGCTCCGTGCGCGGACCGTCCGTCCGCAGACCGTCGATCGCCGGACTCGCGGCGGGCGTCGCCGCGCTGCTGCTGCCGCTCATCGGCGTGGTGGCCCTGACGCACTCCGAGGCCGCCGGCACGCTCACCGCGAACTGTGTCAAGACCTCGGACTGGGGCACCGGCTCTGAGGGCAAGTGCACGATCACTAACGGCAGCAGCTCGACGATCACGAGCTGGACCGTCACGCTCGTCCTGCCCGCCGACACCACGGTCACGGCGACGTGGGACGCCGTGCGGACCGACGTCAACACCACCTTCCACCTCTTCGCCAACGCCTCCTACAACGGCACCGTGGCCCCCGGCGGAACGGCGTCCTTCGGGTTCGACCTCGCGGGCGGCGGCTGGATCTCGAACTGCCTGATCAACGGTGCCGCGTGCGCGACCGGGATCACGCCGAACCCGACACAGACCGACGTCCAGCCGTCCCCGACCTCTCCCTCGCCGACCCGGACGACCTCCCCGACGACCTCGCCCACCACCTCGCCGACCGGCGGTCCCGGCGGCTCTGGCGGCACCAAGGTCGTCGGCTACTTCCCCGAGTGGGGCATCTACGCGCGCAACTACCACGTCAAGAACATCGAGACGAGCGGGTCGGCCGGGAAGCTGACCCATATCAACTACGCCTTCGGCAACGTGACCGGCGGGCAGTGCGCCATCGGCGACAGCTACGCCGACTACGACCGCTTCTACAGCGCGGCGGACAGCGTCAGCGGGGTCTCCGACACCTGGGACGCCGGCGCCCTGCGCGGCAGCTTCAACCAGCTGCGCGAGCTGAAGGCGAAGCATCCGGGCCTCAAGGTCATCTGGTCGTTCGGCGGCTGGTCGTGGTCGGGCGGCTTCACGCAGGCCGCCGCCAACCCCGCCGCGTTCGCCGACTCCTGCTTCAACCTGGTCAAGGACCCGCGCTGGGCGGACGTGTTCGACGGCATCGACATCGACTGGGAGTACCCGAACGCCTGCGGCCTGTCCTGCGACACCAGCGGCGCGGCCGCGTTCAAGAACCTGATGGCCGCGCTGCGCGCGCGGTTCGGCTCCAGCGCGCTGGTGACGGCGGCGATCACGGCGGACGGCACCAGCGGCGGCAAGATCGACGCCGCCGACTACGCCGGGGCCGCGCAGTACGTGAACTGGTACAACGTCATGACCTACGACTTCTTCGGCGCCTGGGCGGCCACCGGACCGACGGCTCCGCACTCGCCGCTCACGTCGTACTCCGGCATCCCCACCGCGGGCTTCTACGCCGACGCGGCCATCCAGAAGCTCAAGAGCAAGGGCGTACCCGCGTCCAAGCTGCTGCTCGGCATCGGCTTCTACGGCCGCGGCTGGACGGGCGTGACGCAGAGCGCGCCCGGCGGCTCGGCGAGCGGGCCGGCCCCCGGCACGTACGAGCAGGGCGTCGAGGACTACAAGGTGCTCAAGACCAAGTGCCCGGCCACCGGCACCGTGGCCGGCACGGCGTACGGGTTCTGCGGCGGGCAGTGGTGGAGCTACGACACCCCGGCCACCATCGGCGGGAAGATGTCGTACGCCAAGAACCAGGGGCTCGGCGGCGCCTTCTTCTGGGAGCTGACCGGCGACACCCCGAACGGTGAGCTCATCTCCGCGATGCGCGGCGGCCTGGGATAGCCGGCGCGGGCCGGGATCCGGGGGCGGCGTGGGCTGTGTCGCCCCCGGATTCCGCTATGCAGAACTAATTCGTCTTATTTCGTAAAAATGACCGATGGCACGAAAACTAACGAACAGGTTAGATATGCCTAGGAGGATCAGCCCACCCCCGTGAGGTGACCTATGTACAAGCAGGTCCTCGATCCTGTCGCCCACTCGCTCGGCTGGAGCTCGCTCATCGCCGCGCTCCCCCTACTCGTCCTGTTCGTTCTCCTCGGGGTGCTTCGGCTCAAGGCGTGGATCGCGTCCGTGGTGGCGCTGGGGGCCGCCTTGGTGATCGCGATCGCGGTGTACGGGATGCCGGTCGGGCAGTCGCTGCTGGCCGGGACGGAGGGAGCCGCGTTCGGCTTCTTCCCGATCCTGTGGATCGTGATCAACGCGATCTGGGTCTACAACATGACCGTCGAGACCGGCCACTTCGACGTGCTCCGCCGCTCATTCGCCCGGGTCAGCGACGACCAACGCATCCAGGCCGTCATCATCGCGTTCTCGTTCGGCGCGCTGATGGAGGCGCTCGCCGGCTTCGGCGCGCCGGTGGCGATCACGTCCGTCATGCTGATCGCACTCGGCTTCCGGCCGCTCAAGGCCGCCGTGCTCGGTCTCGTCGCCAACACCGCGCCGGTCGCCTTCGGTGCCATGGCGACGCCGATCATCACCCTCGGCTCGCCGGCCGTGACGAACCTGCCGAGCGACACCCTGGGCGCCATGGTCGGCCGCCAGACCCCGATCCTCGCGGTGTTCGTGCCGCTGGCGCTGGTGTTCATCGTCGACGGGCGGCGCGGGCTGCGGCAGACCTGGCCGGCCGCGGTCGTCTGCGGGCTCGCCTTCGCGATCGCGCAGTACGTGACGTCCAACTTCATCTCGGTCCCGCTGTCGGACGTGGTCGCCTCGCTGGTGTCCGCCGCCGCGATCGTCGCGCTGGTACGGCTCTGGCGCCCGGTGGAGACCTACACCGAGGGCGGCGCGACGCCGGTCGTGGCGGGCGGCTCGGTCGACGAGCCAACGCCGGAGTTCGCCGGGCGGGTCGCCAACCCCGACGCCCGGAGCGAGGTCGTCAAGGCGTACGCCCCGTACGCGATCATCATCGTCGTCTTCGTGCTCGGCCAGATCGGCCCGATCAAGGACCTCCTCGACAAGGCCACGCAGAAGTTCGCCTGGCCCGGCCTGCACCTGTTCAACGCGAAGGGCAAGCCGCTGTCGCTGGTGACGTTCAACTTCAACATCTTGACCACGCCGGGCACGCAGATGCTGATCGCCGGCATCCTCACCATGATCGCGCTCCGGGTCGCCGTCGGCCCGGCCCTGCGCGCGTACTGGACGACGCTGGTCCAGCTGCGCTGGGCGATCCTCACCGTGATGGCGGTGCTGGCGCTGGCGTACGTGATGAACGCCTCCGGGCAGACCGTCACGCTCGGCAACTGGATGGCGGGTGCGGGCGGCGCCTTCGCGTTCCTGTCGCCGATCCTGGGCTGGCTGGGGGTGGCCGTGACCGGCTCGGACACGTCGTCGAACTCGCTGTTCGGCGCGCTCCAGGTCACGGCGGCCGGCAAGGCGAACCTGTCGCAGGTGCTCATGGCGGCCTCGAACAGCTCCGGCGGCGTGCTGGGCAAGATGATCTCGCCGCAGAACCTGGCCATCGCCGCGGCGGCGGTGGGCCAGCACGGCAAGGAAGGGGACATCTTCCGGAAGGTGATCGCCTGGAGCTTGGTGTTCCTGCTGGGGATGTGCGTGCTGGCCGCGCTCCAGTCGTCGAATGTCCTGTCCTGGATGGTTCCCTAGCCCGCACGGAGGGCGCCGGTTGGATAACGTCTAGCCATGCGGCTCGGTGTCCTGGATGTCGGCTCCAACACGGTTCATTTGCTTGTGGTGGACGCGCACCGGGGCGCCCGGCCGCTGCCGGCGTTCTCGCACAAGGCCGAGCTGCGGCTGTCTGCGCACCTCGAGGGCGGTGACCGGCTGACCGAAAGCGGCGAGGGCCGGCTGCGGGAGTTCGTCGACGAGGCGCTGCGCATCGCGGAGGACAAGGGCGTCGAAGACCTCGTCGCCTTCGCCACCTCCGCCGTGCGCGACGCCGTCAACGGCGAGGAGATCCTCGGCCGGATGCCGACGAAGATCGAGATCCTGTCCGGGGAGGACGAGGCGCGGCTGACCTTCCTGGCCGTACGGCGCTGGTTCGGCTGGTCGTCGGGGCGGCTGCTCGTCGTGGACATCGGCGGCGGCTCGCTGGAGATAGCCTCCGGCATCGACGAGGAGCCCGACGTCGCCGTCTCGCTGCCGCTCGGCGCGGGGCGGCTCACCCGTGCCTGGTTCTCCACCGACCCGCCGTCGCCCGACGAGGTACGGAAGCTGCGCCGCCACGTCCGTACCGAGATCGCCAGGACGGTCGGCGACGTGATGCGCTACGGCGGCCCCGACCACCCCGTCGCCACGTCGAAGACGCTCCGCTCGCTGGCCCGGGTCGCCGGCGCCGCCCCGTCCAGCGAGGGCGCGTACGTGCGGCGCATCCTGCCGCACCGCGAACTGACCCGGTGGGCGGAACGGCTGACCACGATGACGGTGCAGGAGCGGCAGCGGCTGCCCGGCGTGTCGGCCGGGCGGGCGCCGCAGCTCCCCGCCGGGGCCATCGTCGCCGACGCCACCATGGATTTGTTCGGCCTGGAGGAGCTGGAGATCTGCCCGTGGGCGCTGCGCGAGGGCGTCATCCTGCGCCGCCTGGACGTCCTTCCCTCGCCGGTGGTCGCGTCCTAGGTTCGTACGGCTCGATCGGCCTGGGGCCTGGGGCCTGGTCTCGCGTCCGGGCGCCCGGTCGGTGGCGCGCGGCGCCCGTGACATGACGTGGGGCGCCGCGCGACACCGCGGGTGCGGGACTCAGCGGGTGGTCGCGGCCGCCTGGCCGGCCGGGGCGTCCTCGCCGTCCGCCCGGTCGGCCGTACCGGCGCCGGCGGCGCCGACCGCCGGAGCGTGGCGGCCGAAGGCGAGGACCAGCGCGGAGAGCACCGCGCTGACCGCGAGGACGCCGACGCCCCACCACACGCCGCTGATGTCGTCGGCCCAGCCGATCAGCGCGTCGAGCGAGTAGCGGCCAGGACCGGTCGCGGCGATAGCGGCGGCGGTGGCGAGGATGAGCAGGTTGTATTCGTAGCCGCCCTTGGTGGCCCAGAAGCCGTTCGCCCAGTGCACGGTCACCGCAGCGTTGATCATCATGGCCGCGATGGCGAGCGCGGCCAGCGGAGTGAGCAGCCCGGACGCGAGCAGCAGCCCGCCGCCGAACTCGGCCAGGCCGCCGACGAGAGCCATCAGCAGCGGAGCCCGGAAGCGCAGGTGGCCGCCGAACATCCCCGCGATGCCGCGTAGCCCGGGACCGTCGAACCAGCCGAAAAGTTTCTGCGCGCCGTGGGCCGCCAAGATCAGCCCCAGCACCACCCTCAGGGCGAGGAGTCCGTACGACATCGACACTGCCTCCAAAACAGTCGCTTGGCGTCCAACATCTACCAGTATACCGGTAGTTGCTTTGAAAATCGTAGTGACAGCGGATGGAGTGGCTAGTATGGATGCCGATGGTCAGTACTCCCAAGGACGTCCGGCCCGGCCCGGTCGACGAAGCCTGCCTGCGCGGCGACGCCGCGCTCGCGCGCGCGTTCAAGTTCCTGGGCAAGCGGTGGAACGCCGTGCTCATCGGCATCCTCAGCGACGGGCCGACGGGCTTTCGCGAGCTGTCGAGGGCGACTGGCCGCATCTCCGACTCGGTGCTGTCGGACCGGCTCGCCGAGCTCACCCGGGCCGGCCTGATCACCCGGACCGTCGACGAAGGGCCGCCCGTCTCCGTCTCCTACGACCTCACCGACTGCGGCAAGGCGCTCATGCCCGCGCTTGAGGAGATCTCCCAGTGGGCACAGCAGCACCTCCCGCCCACCGACCAGTAGGTCGCGGCAACACGCCGGCGGAGCGGTCCCAACTTCCGTCACAGCGGGCGGCCGCCCCCCTGGAGCGGCCGCCGTGACGGAGGAGAACCACTAGTTGCCGAGGTTCTCCCACCGGCCGTTGACCTGCTTGCTGTTGTCGATGGTCGTATCGACCAACTGCCGAGGGGCCAGGCCGGAACCGGGTGGGTACAGGAGATAGGCCACCATGCGAATCCGCTCGGGGATCGTGCTGGTCCGAACCAGCGGGTTGCCGCCGTCGCGGTATTCCGGGGTCACCTGGTAGATGACGGCCTGTCCCGGAATCGTCGCTCTGTCCAAGGCGGTACGGACGGTCCCTTCGTACGTGGCCATGCTCCTCCTGCCGGTGTTCGTCGGCACCTGCCAGCAGGGGACGAGATTGCGCGCTATGCCCTCCCCGCCGAGGCTGGTGCCGGCGCTCTTGCCTCCCGCGATCAGGTGGCACGCGGCGATGGCCCGGCTCTTGATGGGGAACGGCGGAGTCGGCGCCGGAGTGCCCGTGCGCAACCGCGCCTCACGGTACCGGGCGTCCTCCCAGCCGGCGGGATCCTCGTGCGCCGCGCTGCCGGGATCGGTCGGCTTGACGAGGCACGCCGTGGCCCGCTTGGCACGCTCACCCGGCGGATCGGGGTCGCGGGCGGGGAGGCTCACGTCCGCTCCGTCCGGAATCTGCGGGACGGCGGGGTGGCCCAGGTTGTAGTGCGGGATGGATTCGGTCTCGTTCAGGATCCACCCGCCCCCACTGCCGTTGTCCTTGGCAGCGGACGGTTTGGCGTCGGGGCAGTAGTACTGCTGTGGACTCCGGGATGCTGCGGGCGGAAGCACCAGGTCGATGAGCGGATTGGGCGCCGGGTCCGATCCCGTGTCGTCCTTCGGCGGCTCCTTCGGCGTCGGAGTCGCCGTGGGCGTGACGGTCGGGGACACGGTCGGCGTTGTGGTCGGCGTTGTGGTCGGCGTCGGCGTGACGGTGGGCGGCGCCGGCGGCGGGGCGACCGCACCGGACGTGCAGGGCCGTACTGCCGTGAGGGTGACACCGGCACCTACCGGCTGTACAGCGGACGCGGGAACGACGCGAACCGCGGGCACGCCGGGCAGTTGCGGGCCGCCGCGGTCGATCCGGTACCACCTGGTGGTGCCCGACGCCGACTGCCACGTCAGGCCCTGGCTCGGCGCGTCGTAGTAGCACAGGATGCTGACCTGGCGACCGATCTGCGGCGCGGTAAAGACTGGCAGATTGGTGCTCAATATGTCTTTGCCGGGCGTGTAGGTGTAAATCGGCGCCGAGGGTTGCAGCGTCACGTCCACCGGCGGGTATGGCGGAGTCCCCGGTGGGGACGGCGGCGTCACCGGCGTGGCGGCGTGCGCACCCCTCGGGTGGACGAGGCCGGTTCCGGCAACGGCCAGGCCCGCGACAAGGCCGGCAGTCAGGGCGAGCGCACTCAGCCCGGTCAGCGCCCGCCCCACCGGGGTGAGTCGTTCTTCGGTCATCTGGGTCTCTCCTTCGCCTACGACCGGCGGCCGGTCCGCCGGGGCTTTCGACTCAGATGTACGAGCCCGGATGTTGATTGCCCACACCTCTGTGTTGATCGGAGTTGATTACGCGCTGCAAATCAATTCCATGCGCACGAACTCGCCCTTCCAGAGCGGCGTCTACAGGATCGGGTGCCGTGCGCCCTTCGACGTCAAGGCGAGACGAGGAAAGGAACCATGGGAAGGCCGGAGAAGCCTCTTGATCCCGCCACGAGCCCGGTGGCACTGTTCGCACACGACCTCAGGCGGTTGCGAGAAAAGGCCGGGACTCCGACTTACCGTTCGATGTCGAGCAAAGCTCATGTTTCGACCAGCGCCCTGTCGACCGCGGCGTCCGGGGACAAGCTGCCCAGCCTGGCGGTCTGTCTCGCCTACGTCCATGCCTGCGGCGGGGACGTGGAAGCCTGGCGCGCCCGCTGGCATCAGGCCAACGACCTCGTGCGCACCGAGGACAACGACGGGGCGGGACACCAGGCGTCGACCGCATCCGAGAAGGGACATGGCCGGCGCCGGTACCGTCGCTGGCAGGTTCTCGCGGCGGGCGCCGCCGTGGTCCTGGCCACCGGCGCCTGGGCCATGTCGTCGGCTTCCGGTGACCCGCCGCGACCGACGCACGCGACGCCCGCGACGCAGTCGCCCGGCCACCGGATCCGCGACGGACAAGATCCTTATGTCGCGGGATGCGGACGGGACCAAATGGTCCTGGAGCAACGTCCCATTCATCAATCCGATGGCAGCACATACGGATCTGTGGCGCTGTTCTATTCCAGGTACTGCGCGGCGGCATGGGGGTATGTCTTCGGCCCCAACTCACCGCGCCTGGCGGTCCATATCACCGCGCGCCGAATAGAAGACGGCGCGGCCGCGCCCTCGATGTTCCGGGGTAAGGCGCGGAACAACTCATGGGGAAACGTCTTGTCCACGCGAACGGGTTGCGTACGCGCGGAGGCGTGGGTGAACAACGGACCGCACGCCATCACCAGTTGCTGGCGACCGAATGGTCCGGTGGCGCATTAGTGCTCCGACAATTGCGCACCTTTCGTGGTGCGCGCGCGCATGCCGTGGACGGCTGCCGGAGCGCACGGGCGCGGTCCGCGCGGACGCCCGCCTGGAAACGGCCCGGGACGATCGGCTCGCCGGCGGCCTTGCCGTCGAGGACCATCGTTTCGACCGCCCTACGCACGCCGCGCCGTCTCGCCCCTAATTCGGATGACAGTGTGCCGGTGATCCGCGATGGTTCTCCCGTGGATGACGATCTCATCGCCGTACGGCGTTCGCGGATGCGGTGGAACACGCCGCTGTCCGGCACCCACGCCGATCTGCTCCTGGATCGCCTGGACCTCGCCCGGGCCGGGGGAATCGCCGATCTGGGCTGCGGGTGGGGTGAGCTGCTGATGTGCGCGGTCGAGCGGGCCGACGGCGCCCGGGGCGTCGGCGTGGACCTCGATCCGGGTGCGCTGACCCGCGGGCGGGAGCTGGCGCGGCGGCGCGGCCTCGGCGATCGGGTCACGTTCGTCCGCGCTGAGGCCGCGAGCTGGACCAAACCGACCGACCGTGTGCTGTGCGTCGGCTCCGCGCATGCGTTCGGCGGCACGCGGGCCGCGCTGGCCGCCCTCGCGGCGGTCGTGCCGCATGGCGGACGGCTGCTGTACGGGGACGGCTGCTGGCCCTGCCCGCCGACCGAGCCCGCCCTGGACATCTTCGGTGATGAGGTCCTTCCGATGCCCGGCGTGGTCGACGCCGCCCGTTCCGCCGGATGGCGGGTCCTCCATCTGAGCACCGCCGACCAACGGGAGTGGGACGACTTCGAATCCACGTCCCGCGCCGGGTGGCAGGAATGGCTCCTGGCCAACGACGCCGACCCCCGGGCCGGCGAGGTACGCACCTGGCTCGACGACCGCGAGCACCAATACATCCATGGCTATCGCGGCGCCCTCGGCTTCGCCTACCTCATCCTTATCCGTTGACCCGGGGCCGACTGCGGGCTCGCGACGTACGACAACGGGACGTCCCGAAATGTCATAGCATTTACCCAGAATGATGAACTAAAGTGACTAAAACGTGCTCTCAAGATTTTCTAGTTTTCTGAGTTGATCGCGCACAGCGGAGCCGATTTTGTCAGAGGCACCGATTAGCGTCGGTGTCATGGGAAAGCAGCGGCAGTCCATTCCTTCGGGCCTGGCGGCGATGCCGCCCGGGCCGGGGCTGGCCGCCGCGCTGGCCGGCATCGACCTGTCGCGGTTGAGCGGCGGCGACTGCGTGACGGTGCTGCGGGCCCGCCACCGCCAAGCCGCCCACGCCCAAGCCCAGCTGATGGCCGCGATCGTGGAGGTGGCGTGCTGCGACATCGGCCCCGACGACACGCTGCCGCGGATGGCCGCGCCGGATGAGTTCTCCGCCGATGAGATCCGCGCCGCGCTGGCCTGGACCCGCTCGGCCGCCACGTCCCAACTCGACCTGGCATGGGATCTGCTCGACCGCCTCGACATGGTCTACGCCGCCCTGGACGCCGGAGCCATCGACCTGCCCAAAGCCAAAGTGTTCTGCGAATGGACCACCGACCTGACCGACGACCAAGCCCACCACATCTGCGACCACCTGCTGCCCCAAGCACCCGAGCTGACCACCGGGCAGCTGAGCGAACGCATCAAAAAGATGGCCATCGCCGTCGACCCCGACTGGGCCCGCCGCCGCTACCACCAAGCCATACGCGACCGTAAAATCGTCGGCTACCAAAACGACGACGGCACCGCCAACCTATGCGGCTACCAACTCCCCACCGACCGCGCCGCCGCCGCCTGCGCCCACATCGACACCCTCGCCAAAAAGATCAAACACGCCGGCGACACCCGCCCCATCAACCACATCAAAGCCGACCTGTACCTCCGCATGCTCGACGGCACCTACACCGGCCTCCCCGAACCCGAAATCCTCGCCGACATGCTCACCCTCGCCCAACCCGCCACCACCGATCACCCGGAGGTTGAGCCGCCTGCCGGACGCGCTCACCGGGCCCAACCGGCCCACGTGGCGACCGGCCACGCCCACGCTCCCACCCGCAGCGAAACCCGCATACCCGACAGACGACCCGAGACCGCGCCCCACCTCCGCCGCACGCCCAACGGCGAGCACCACCCCCACCACGACCTGCCCATCGGCTCAAACGATGGGGAAGGGACGATGGCCGTGCCCGCCCCCGCAACGCCCGACA
>DASUWU010000041.1:0-2158 GCA_036378315.1 Streptosporangiaceae bacterium
GACCACGAGCGCCTCCCTTCATCGAACTGACGTTCGACTACTCGAACACATTAGCGCATCCGCGTCCCTGCCGCATCCACTTGCCCGAGATCCCGCACCGGGGTGCGGCGACGGCCTCCGTCCAAAAGGCGACAGGCGAGAGAGTTCAGGATCCGGTCCGCGGGCTTGCGAGCATCACCCCGACGTCCAGGGTGAGACCGGCGGGTCGCCACTCACTACCCTCTACGACTCGGTCCCGCCCTCCAGGTTCCTAGACGTTGACATCCCGCTGGCGTTCGTACCGCAGCAGGACGGTCTTGGCGTCGAAGGTGCGCGAGTCGACGAGGGTCAGGTTGACCCGGTCGGGCTGGTCGGGGAACAGCGGCACCCCGCCACCCAGGACGACGGGGTGGACGACGACGCGGTAGTCGTCGAGCAGGCCGAGCCTGGTCAGCGCGGCGGCGACCCGCGCGCCGCCGGTCAGCAGGATGTCCCGGCCCGGCCGCCGCTTCAGCTCGGTGATCTCGGCGGCGAGGTCCCCCCCGATCACGCGGGCGTCCCAGCCGGGCTGCCGCAGGGTACGGGAGACCACGACCTTGGGGGTCTTGCGCCAGAAGGGGGCGAACGCCCGGGCGTGCTCGTCGGCGGCCTCGATGTCGGCGTCGGCGGTCGGCCAGTACGCGGACATCACCTCCCAGACCACGCGCCCGTACAACAGGGTGTCGACGCCCTCGTTCATCGCCTCGGAGTACGCGAACAGCTCCGGCCCCACGGCCGGCCAGTCGAACTCCCCGTTCGGCCCGGCGATGTAGCCGTCGATCGAGGCGTGCACCCAGTAAATGATCTTTCGCATGGCGAGCTCCTCGGCCCTCGGCGACGCCCCGGTCGGGCGCCTTCATGAGGACAGTCGGAGCCGCCGGCGCGTTCTCGACATGGCGGCCGGACTCAGCGCGCCGGCGCGTTCCGCTGCTGGTAGGTCGTTGCCAGGTGCAGGAACAGCGGCAGGTTCGGGATCTTGTCGGCCGGGGTGCTCGACAGCGACAGGAACTTGCCGGCCCGCTGCAGCGACACCTGCCCGTTGTACACCGACACCTTGCTGATCTCCGACCACGGGACCGAGCCGCGGCGGCCGGCCACGCCGGTCGCGTTGACGACGATGTCGCCGAACTCGATGTTCCTGCCGCGGGCCAGCGCGTCCAGCATCGCCGGGAGCTGGGTCTGGGAGACCCGCAGGTTGATCTCCCCGCCGAGCTCGGACACGTCCTGCCAGAAGTTCTTCAACTTGATCGTCGTGCCGTCGGCGCGGGTGACCGTGTACTGGTACTGCGTTCCGGCCGGTATGCCGTTGTACCGGGTGCTGACGATCCGCTGGAAGACGGTCGAGATCTGGTCCCATCGGTACACGTCGAACCGGCCGCCGCCGTCGGCGTGGACGAAGCCCTGGTCGTACAGGTAGATCCGCTGTCTGGCCAGCCGCCTGACGACGACCGGGCTGCGGGCCAGGCCGATCCCCGCCAGCGGCCACATCACCGCGCACAGGATGAGCCCGGCGGGCCACGCCGCGCCGAACATGAACACGAGGGGGAACAGCACGAGGAAGCAGAAGAGCACCAGGTAACCGGTGTTGCGCGCCGGACGGTGGACCCGCCGGAGCCGGCCGAGGTGCTGCGCGGAGGCGAGCGTCATGAGCTGCCCGGGCAACTCGTCGCCGTGCTCGTCCCGCATGGGGCCGCCGCCCGGGTATCCGGGCGCACCCTGGTAGGGCGGTACGCCGCTCTGGGGAGCGTGCTGGAACGGAGCCGCGGGCGGTTGCGCGGGCGCGGGCCGGGGCGGATATCCGCCGGACGGATAAGACATGGCGAACACCTCCAGTCGGCCCCGTCAGCGGGGGCGCGCTGATCGTACTGGACCGCCCCGTCCCTTTTCGGGGGAAACGCCGGTACGAACCTGTGGCAGGCATCCCACTCTTCCGGGCGCGATCGGACTGAGCGGTCTAACCTTTCTCCGGGTCAACAGTACTGCGAATGCTCGTCCCACCTCGGAGGTCACCATGGGTCGCCACCCCCGAAAACTCGACCCCACCGCCTCAGCCGCCGCACTCTTCGGCGCCAAGGTCCGCAAACACCGCGAAGCCAACGGCTGGACCCAAGACCAACTCGGCGAGAAGGTCTACTGCACC
>DASUWU010000042.1:0-49450 GCA_036378315.1 Streptosporangiaceae bacterium
GGCACGAAACGTACGGCGAAGCCGGAGCGATAGTCAATGTGCTTGTGGCGCACGCGTTCGCCACACCTCGCCTGAGCAGGCGCAGCCGGTTCCCGGCGTAGCGGCCGAATAGGAAACTTTCACTCTCGACAGCTGTAGGGCGCCGGCTATTCGGTGATCTTCGGATGGCCGGGAGATGCGACCATCACCCATACGGTGCGCTTGACGTCGTCGACGAGATAGAAGATCCGGCCTCCGTTGGTGACCTCGATCTCCCATTGCTCGAGTTCACGGCCGTTGTACGACCGCGTGGCAAGGTCGCCGCGGAGCCGAGAATGGCGCTTGTCTTCCGGGGGCTGCGGATTCGACCGCATTAACTCGAATGCCAGGCGGGTGTTGGCGGCGGCTTGGCGGCACAGTTCCTCCCAGCCTTTGGCCGCCTCGTTGGTGCCGAACCTGACATCCCACTCGTCGTTCACGGAAGGGGGCGCGACCCTGTCCTTGCGCTTGGGACTCACGACTCAAGAGGTGCGGGGACGGGCCCGTGGTCCGTGCCGTCGAACGGCTCGGTGAGCGCTCGGTGCAACTCCGGATCGGCATAGACCTCGGCTGTCTTGCGCCACGCCGACACGACCGGCTCGAGCGGAGCCAGGTTCTCGAGCTCCGCGCATGCGTTGGCGGTCTCGACGAGTTCGATCAGGAACTCCCGGACCGATTCCGCGGGCAGGAACCGAACCCAAGGAAAGACCTCGGGCAAGGCCAGCAGCAGTGCGCGGGCACCGTCGTCATGTTTCATCAACGAGACGAAGAGCCGTGTCGTGGCGCTCATCGCCGCGGCCTCTGCTTCGGCGCGCTCGGCGGATTCGAGAATGAGGTCCTCGCCGTCGCGACGCCCCAGACGCAGCTTGCGCCCCTTGGTCTCCGCCAGCCTGCCGACCGTGGCCTTCGGGTGCTGGATCAACTCGGAGAAGGGCACCTTGGTCGTAGTCACCAGGACATTCTATGCGCGTCCTTCGAACTACTTCAAAGGTCTTGCTCCGCCTTCGCCTGGAGCCGGATGGGGCGGAGGCGTTCGGAGAGGGTGACGGCGAGGGCGGTGGCGGTGAGGAGGGCGCCGGCGAGGGCGGTGCTGCGGACGCCGGCCGCGGGGAGGAGCAGGGCGCCGGCGAGGGCGCCGGACGCGATGCCGACGTTGAAGGCGGCCGAGACGCCGGCGGAGGCGACGTCGGTGTTGCCAGGGGCGACCTGGAGGACGCGCAGCTGCATGCCGGGGACCATGGCCGGGAACGCGAAGCCCACCAGGCCGAAAAGGCCGATCGCCGCGACGGGATGCGGACCGAACGTATAGACGCCGAGCAGGGCGGCGGTCAGCAGGGCGATGGCGGCGATCATCGTGGCGCGGGCGCCGCGGTCGACCACGGCGCCGGCGGCGGTGATGCCGGCGAAGTCCATCACGCCGAAGACCAGCAGGAGCGGGCTGATCGCGGCGGCGGAGAAGCCGCTGACGTGCGAGAGGAACGGCGTGACGTACGTATAAAAGGTGAAATAGCCGGTGACCGCCAGCATGATGGTGGCGACCAGCAACCGGAAGCGGCGGGCGTCCGGGGTGTCCGACGCGGCGGTATGGCCCTCGCCGGGGGCGCCCGGCGGCAGCAGCAGGGCGATCGCGGCCAGGGCGAGCAGGCCGAGGCCGCCCAGCGCGAGGAACGACATGCGCCAGCCCGCCTGCTGGCCGAGCCAGGTGCCGGACGGCACGCCGAGGACGATGGCCAGCGAGCCGCCGCTGAACACGACGGTCGCCGCCCGGCCGCGGACCCGCGCGGGAAACAGGCCGGCGGCGGCGACCACGGACACCGGCCAGAAGACCGCCTGCGACAGCGCCATCACCAGGCGGGCGGCGAGCAGCAGCCAGTAGTTCGGGGCGGCGACGGAGACCCACGTCGTCACCACGAAGACCGAAAGCAACCCGATGAGCAGCCGGCGGCGCGACACGCGGGCCGTCATGCGGGTGAGCGGCACCGAGACCACCGCGACGACCACGGCGTACGCCGTCACCAGCAGGCCCACCGCCGACAACGAGGTGCCGAGGTCGGCGGCCATCACCTGGAGCAGCCCGACGGGCAGGCTCTCCGTGGTGTTGTAGCAGAACGCGGCCACCGCCAGCGCGAGCGCGGCGGCGACGGCGGAACCTAGGGGAGGGCGTTCGCGGCGATCACGTCGCGGTACCAGTAGGCGCTGTCCTTCCAGGTTCGCTCCTGGGTCTCGTAGTCGACGTGGATCAGGCCGAAGCGCTTGCTGTAGCCGTACGCCCACTCGAAGTTGTCGAGCAGCGACCAGGCGAAGTAGCCGCGCACGTCAACCCCGGCGGCGATCGCGGCGCCGACCGCCGCGATGTGGTCGCGCAGGTAGCCGATCCGCGCGTCGTCGTGCACCCGGCCATCGGCCTCGAGCTTGTCCTCGAACGCGGCACCGTTCTCGGTGATCATGATCGGCAGACCCGGGTGGTCGCGGTGCAGCCGGTGCAGCATCTCGGTCAGCCCGGTGGCGTCGATCGGCCAGCCCATCTCGGTGTACGGTCCTGGCAGCGGCAGGAACTCCACGTCGTCGCAGCCCACCCACGGGGAGCCGGGACCGTCGCCGTGCCCGTCCGCGGCGGCCCGCGGGCCGCTGCCCGACCACATGCGCACCTGCACCGGCGCGTAGTAGTTGAGCCCGAGCACGTCCAGCGGCGTCCCGATCGCCGCCTCGTCGCCGTCGTGGACGAACGACCAGTCGCACACACCCGCGGTGTCGGCCAGCAGGTCGTCAGGGTAGCCGCCGGCGAGCATCGGACCGAGGAAGATCCGGTTTGCCACGGCGTCGACCCGCCGCACCGCCTCGGCATCGCCGCGCACCTGGTGCAGGTTGAGCGTGATCGAGTGCTGGGCGTCCGGCGACACCACGCCGCGCAGCGCCTGGGCGGCCAGCCCGTGGCCCAGGTTGAGGTGATGGGCGGCGGCGAGCGCGGCGGCCGGATCCGTCAGGCCGGGGGCGTGCACGCCGGCGGCGTAGCCGAGGAACGCCGAGCACCAAGGCTCGTTCAGCGTGGTCCACATGTGGACGCGGTCGCCGAGGACCCGCCCGATCTGCTCGGCGTACTCCGCGAACCGCAGCGCCGTGTCGCGGACCGGCCAGCCGCCGGCCTCCTCGAGCCGGTGCGGGAGATCCCAGTGGTAGAGCGTGGCGACGGGCGCGATGTCACGTTCCAACAGGGAGTCCACGAGCCTCGAATAGAAGTCCGCGCCCTTCTGGTTGAGCCGCCCGCCGGGCAGCACCCGGGGCCAGGAGATCGAGAAGCGGTAGGCCTTGAGGCCCAGCGCGGCCATCGCGTCGATGTCCGCCGGCCAGCGATGGTAGTGGTCGTCGGCCACGTCGCCCGTGTCGCCCGCGAGCACCTTCCCCGGGGTGTGGCTGAACGTGTCCCAGATCGATGGCTCGCGACCGTCCTCTTCGGCCGCGCCCTCGATCTGGTACGCCGCGGTGGCCGACCCCCACATAAATCCGGCGGGAAAAGTTGTGTTGGCACCGCTTTCCATCAGGAGGCCTCCTCGAGCGTGATGACCAGCGTGGCACCGCCGGCCTGGACGACCGTCCCATGGTCGCACCTGGCGGCTTCCCCGCCATCGACGCCGGCCACCCGCTGGCCGCCCACGAGCATGAAACGCCAGGTGGACGCCATGCCGGTCGCCTCGACGCGTACCACATTGTTTTCACGGGTCGTCACGAACGTGGCGACGGTCTCCCCGCCGGCCCTGGTCGCCGCCGGGATGACGGTGGTGACGCGGGCGCCGTCGGCGAGCTCGTAGGCGCGCAGCGTCACGTCCCGCGCATAGTCGTATTCGGGACGGTCCTCGACCGCGCCCTCGGGGATCACCGCACCCGGCCGCACCAGCAGCGGCGCGCTCAGCGCCGGGTGGTTCTCCCGCACCCAGCCGGGCCCGGTCACCCGCCGCCCGGTGAGGTAGTGGGTCCAGGTGCCGGCCGGCACGTAGTACGACACGTCCCCGTCCGGGGAGAACACCGGCGCGACGAGCAGGTCGTCGCCGAGCATGTACTGCCGCTCCAGATGCGCGCAGGCCGGGTCGCCGGGGAACTCGAGCACCATCGCCCGCATGATCGGAATGCCGTCGGTGTAGGCCTGCCGGGCGGCACCCGCGAGATACGGCATGAGCCGCATCTTCAGCCGGGTGAACGTGCGCAGGACATCCACGGACTCCTCGTCGAACAGCCACGGCACCCGGTAGGACTCGTCGCCGTGCAGCCGGCTGTGCGACGACAGCAGCCCGAACGCGATCCAGCGCTTGAACAGCCCGGAGTCGGGGGTGCCGTCGAAGCCGCCGATGTCATGGCTCCAGTAGCCGAAACCGGACAGGCCGAGCGAGAGACCGCCGCGCAGGCTCTGCGCCATCCCGGCGAACGTGGACTCGCTGTCGCCGCTCCAGTGCACGGGGAACCGCTGGTTGCCCGCGGTGGCCGACCGGGCGAACACGATCGCCTCGCCCTCGCCGCGCCGCTTGCGCAGCAGCTCGAAGACCGTCTCGTTGTAGATGTACGTGTAGTAGTTGTGCATCCGTTCGGGGTCGGAGCCGTCGAAGTACACGACGTCCGTCGGGATGCGCTCGCCGAAGTCCGTCTTGAAGCAGTCGACGCCCATGTCGAGCAGCGCGTCGAGCTTCGCCGTCCACCACTCCCGCGCCTCCGGATTGGTGAAGTCGACCACCGAGCAGCCCGGCTGCCACAGGTCCCACTGCCACACGTCGCCGTTCGGCCGCTTCAGCAGGTAGCCGCGGGCCTGGCCCTCGGCGAACAGCGGCGACCGCTGCCCGATGTACGGGTTGATCCACACGCAGATCCGCAGGCCCTTCTCCTTGAGCCTGGCCAGCATGCCGCGCGGGTCGGGAAAGGTGCGGGGATCCCACTCGAAGTCGCACCAGTTGTACTCGCGCATCCAGAAGCAGTCGAAGTGGAACACCGAAAGCGGCAGGTCCCGCTCGCTCATCCCGTCGATGAAGCTGGTCACCGTCGCCTCGTCGTACGACGTGGTGAACGAGGTGGACAGCCAGAGCCCGTACGACCAGGCAGGCACCCTGGGGGGACGCCCTGTCAGCGCCGTGTACTTGCGCAGGACCTCCTTCGGCGTCGGGCCGTAGATGAGGTAGTAGCGCAGCGACTGGCCGCCGACGCTGAACTGCACGCGCGACACGTTCTCCGAGGCCACCTCGAACGACACCGCGCCCGGATGGTCGACGAAGACGCCGTAGCCGGCGTCGGTGAGGAAGAACGGCACGTTCTTGTACGCCCGCTCGCTGGCGGTGCCGCCGTCGGCGTTCCAGATGTCGACGGACTGGCCGTTCTTGACCAGCGGCCCGAACCGCTCGCCCAGACCGTAGACCGAGGTGTCGACGCCGAGCTCGAGCTGCTCGCGCACGTAGTGCCCGCCGTCGTCGGTGTCGATGATGGCCGTCGCCTTGGCGCCGCTCGAGGTCAGCACCTCACCCTGGGCGATGAAGTCCAGCCGCCACTCGGCGCCGCGGCAGACGCGGGCGGTCAGCGCGCCTGAGGTGAGGGCGGCGGCCGCGTCGTCCACCTCGGTCACCACGTCGGCGGCGACCTCCTGCACGTCGAACCGCGGCCGCGGCGGACGGGCGCCGGCCAAATGCGTGATCTTGACGCCGATGACGTCCGGCATGGGGGAGGAGAGTTCCAGCGTCACCACGGGACCGGTGTCGTGCAGCTGGGACCGGCGCACGATCCGCTGGGTGGGCGCGTACACGACGAGCTTGCCCGGCTCCTCGGTGACGTCGTGTACCTGGACCGGATGGACGGCGTGCACGCCCTCGCGCATCCTCCAGTAGCCGTCGGTGAACTTCATCTACTGCCCTTCGAATCGGTGGCTACTTGATCGCGCCGACGGTGATGCCGCGCGACAGCGTCCGTTGGAAGATCAGGAAGAAGACGAGCGTGGGGATGATGCCGAGCAGCGCCGCCGCGCTCGACATCGTGGCGTCCATCAGCCGCTGTCCGTGCAGGACGCCCAGCGCCACGGACACCGTCTGGTTGTCGTTGGAGATCAGCATCACCAGCGGGATGAGGAACTCGTTCCAGGTCCAGATGAAGAAGAACACCAGCAGTACGACGATCGTCGGCCGGCTGATCGGCACCACGATGCGCCACAGCACCTGCCATCTGTTCGCCCCGTCGATGCGGGCCGCCTCGAGCAGCGGCCTGGGGAACGAGGACAGCACGGAGGAGAGCAGGTACGTGCCGAACGCGCTCTGGATGACCGTGAACACGATGATGACGCTCAGCCTGGTGTCGTAGAGGCCGGCCTTCTTGAACATGAAGTACAGCGGGTAGATCAGCGACTCCTGGGGCAGCAGGTTGGCCATGAGCAGCAACACCAGGATCCACAGCCGGCCCCGCACCCGGCCGATGCCCAGCGCGTAGGCGTTCAGCACCGACAGCGTCGTGCCGGCGACCGCCACCGTGCCGCTGATGATGACGCTGTTGACGAGTTTCTGGCCGTAGTCGACCCGGTTCCAGAAGTCCTTGACTCCCTGCAGGTACAAGCCGTGCGGCACGGACAGCGGCCCGTGCGTGGAGTATTCCGTCGGCGTCTTCAGCGCGTTGAACGCGACGATCACGAACGGGACGAGCATCACGACGGCCAGCACGACCAGCGCCGCCAGCACCGCGTACCCCGACGACATGCCGCCACGGCGGCCGGCCGCGCGCGCCGGACGGCGGCGCGGCCGCGCCGCCGTGCCCCGCGTCCGGCGCGTCGGCGCGTCCCGCGGCTTGAGAAGGGTCATGTCTGGCCCTCCTCGTCGAGCTGGCCGCGCTGGGCGCGGATGAAGCCGACGACGAGCACCACGGTGATCAGGGTGAGGACGGTGGCGATCGAGGCGCCGTAGCCGACGTCGGTCTTCTCGAAGAAGTTCTGGTAGGAGTAGTACGACGGGACGTTGGTGGCGCCGCCGGGCCCGCCCTTGGTGAGCACGTAGATCTGCGGGAACGACTTGAGCGAGTAGATCGTGCAGATCAGCAGCACCACGTAGATCTCCGGCCGGATCTGGGTGACCGTGATGTGCCAGAACCGGCGCCACCACGACGCCCCGTCGATCTCGGCCGCCTCGTACAGCGACGGGTCGACCCGCTGCAGCCCCGCCATGAAGATGACCAGCGGGAAGCCGATCTGGAACCACACCATGACCACCATCACGGCCCACATGGCGGTGTTGGGGTCGCCGAGCCAGTCGTGGGCCAGCGAGTCGAGCCCGACGGCCTTCAGCATCGCGTTGGCGGCGCCGTTGTCCGGCGCCAGGATCCAGCTCCACACGATCCCGGCGACCACGATGGGCAGCAGCTGCGGCAGGTAGATGCAGGCGCGCAGCACGCTGGCGGTGCGCGGGCCGAACCGCCGGCCGATGATGTCGGTCAGCGCCGCCGCCAGCACCAGGCCGATGGCCGCCGGGATGATGGACATCCCGGCGACCAGGGCGAGGTTGTGCCGGAACGAGGCCCAGAACTCGCTGTCCTTGACCAGCTCCTTGTAGTTGCCGAAGCCGATCCAGTCGGGGGTGCCGACCCCTGACCACCGGGTGAAGCCGATGCCGATGTTCATCGCGAACGGCACCGCGATGACGCCGACGAACAGCAGCAGCCCGGGGATCAGGTACGGCAGGTAGCCCCTGCGGTCGCGGGCCGTCGTAGTCACTTGGGCAAGCCTGCGTCGTACGCCTTCTGCAGGTCGGACAGGACCTTGTCGGGCGTGGCGCTGCCGTTGATGAGCTTCTGCGTCTGGGAGACGAGCGTGTCGTAGAAGCCGGGCACCGGCCAGTCGGGGTAGAAGGCGAGTCCGCTTCGCTGGACGAGGGCGTCGTAGGTCTGGATCAGCTCCTTGGCCTTCGGGTCGCTGACCGCCGCCGGGTTCGCGGCGACCGGGACGCCGCCGTTGTTGGCCAGCGCGTTCTGGATGTTCTGCTTCATCGTGGCGTCGATGAAGTCATAGGCCAGATCCTTGTTCTTCGAGCCCTGCGGCACCACCCAGATGTTGCCGCCGGAGCCGAGGGTGAGCTGGCTGCCCGGCCAGGCGAAGGTGTCCCAGTTGAACTTCGCCTCCTTCTCGATGCGGCCGAACCACCAGCTCCCGGAGAACATCATCGGGAACTTGCCGCCGATGAAGGCGACGCCGGCGTCCTCGGCCTTGGTGCTCACCGAGCTCTTGGCGATGTAGCCCTTCTTCACCCAGTCGGCGAAGGTGGTGGCCGCGTACGTCCAGGCCGGGTCGTGGAAGTTGACCTTGCCGGTGTAGCGCTCGTAGTTGTCGACCCACGTGGGGTTGGCCTTGCTCAGCGCGAGCTGGTAGAGGTACTGCTGCGCCATGTACTCGGCGCCCGCGTTCGCCAGCGGGGTGATGCCCTTCTTGGCGAAGGCGTCCAGCGCGGCGGTGAACTCGTCGAACGTCGTGGGCACCTTGACCTTGTTCTTGTCGAACAGGTCCTTGTTATAGAAGACCTGGAGGTACTCGGCGTAGTTCGGCACGCCGTACCACTTGTCGCCGCCCATGACGCCCTTGGCGTCGTACTTGGCGATGGTCTGCACGTTCGCGGGCACCAGCTTGTCCCAGCCGCGCTTGGTCACCTGCGGGGTGAGGTCGGTGAGCAGGCCCTGCTTGGAGAGTAGGCCCGCGGTGGCGTTGCCCTTGTTGTACTCCATGACGTCGGGGGCGTCCTTGGAGTTGAGGACCATGGGCGCGGTCTTCTGGATCTGCTCGAAGCCCTTCTCCTCGAACTTCACCGTCACGCCGGGGTGCGAGGCCTCGAAGTCCTTGATGGCCTGGTTCCAGGCGACGCCCATGGCGGAGTCGGGGCCCTCGTAGTGCCACAGCTTGAGGACCTTGGTCTGCGTCCCGCCGCCGGACTTGTTCCCGCCCCCGCCGCCACCGCCGCAGGCGGCGACCGTCAGGCCGCACGCGGCCAGCGTCGCCAGCACAGCCGCGCCTTTCCGTGCCATGAACATCGGATCCTCCAGGGGGTGGGGGTGAGGTCGCAGATCTGGGGAGAGTTGTCGAAGCGCTTCGACTCTTCGCTTCGAAACGGACGCTAGGAGAGTCGGACGTACGGTGTCAATAGGTCGGCGGACCCTCGGGTGAGAAGGACGTAACAGCACGTTTTCGCCGGCGAAATGCCTGCTTAGCCCGCGCGCCTTAGCGTCACGTGGGACATGCCGCTCTTGTGAGGCGTGGCTGTGACCGGTCGCCCGTTCGAGGCGCAGGGCGGGCGGCCGGTCGATCTCTGTGGGTGAGCCGTAGTTAACGCGGCCGACACGCCGTCGATCTCCATCGCGACCTCGGTGACGTGTTCACCATCCCCGGCAAGGCGGGGGGCCATGCCTCACCGGGCGTTGCGGTCGTCCCGGTACCACCAGTCGCAGTCGGCTCGGGGCATGGGGCGGTGGGGGTGTGCTCGGGGGCGACGGTGGTGTGCCCAAGGGCCGTGTGCCCAAGGGTGGTGTGCCCAGTGGTGATGACCCGGATGCGGCCACCGGCGCGCGGCGTGCCTGTCCGCGCATGAGTTCGCGACGGTGGTCGGCTGGTTCGAGCCGCCGTCGCCGCGGCTGGCGGTCACGCCGATGATCGCCGCGATGAGTGTGGCCGCCGCCTGGATCAGGGTCAGCCACAGGGCATTCCCGAGTCCCGTACGCCGACGGTGCGACTGTCGTGATGGCGAGGAGCCGTTGTCGCGTCCGGCCCGCGGAAATTGAACCATGCGCGGTTTCGCCCCCTTATCTCCGAACCGCAATGCTTCGCCTGCGAAATCGACTGGCCGCAGTGTCCAACGGGTGATCGCGACACGTTGGGGAAGCCACGCCGCCACGGCAGAAACCTGACCTTGGTCTCGCCAACATATGGATGAATGTCCGGCCACATCGGAATGCGACGACGCCGCGCGAGCCGTACGCGATAAGTACCGGATACGCCCACGTGAAGCCCACCCGCCGTGGTCATGCGGTCGGCGGCTCGCTGGATCGCATGACCACGGCGGTCTCGTGATGAACGATGCCGTTAAGCGGGCGCGAACTTGACCTGGCGCCGCGCCGCGCTGATGCGTTGCATCCGGACGCGGACCTGCTGTCCGACCTCGAGCGGGCCGGCGGCCTCGCGAGCCAGCATCAGCCCGGTCACCCCTTCGACATCGACGAACGCGCCGAACGGGACGACGTGGGTCACCCTGCCGTCCAGGGTCTCGTCAAGAGCATGGCTCTCGAAGAAGGCGTCCCACGCCTCCGGGGGGTTGCCTTCGCGGACTGCGGTCATACGCAACACCCCCCAACCGCGGCCTATTGGCGGCTCTCGACCGCCGTGCCGACATGACCATGCCCAGCAGGCTATCCCTCGACCCATCCGTCGACAAGATCAACTCTGACCGGCAGGGTCCCGCCGCGATGCGGAGGTGGAACTTCCATCCTGGTGAAAGTTCCCCGCTGGCACACGAGGAGAACTTCTGGCCACTATGAGTTTCTCGAGCCCCCCGCTGGCCGAAAACTTCATTTCTCCAGTAGATTGTTCATCATGGCGAGACTGGTGAGGGTTGGCGAGGTCGCCCGTGAGCTGGGCGTGTCGGCGTCGAGGCTGCGCCAGCTTGCCGACAAGGGGGTCATTCCGTCGGAGCGATCCGCGGGTGGCCACCGTGTCTTCAACCCCGGGGCCGTCCGCAGCGCACTCGCGCGCCTCACCGTCCTGGAGTCCGCCTCGCCTCGATGGACCCTGCCCGATTGGGAGCGCGTACTGGCAATCCATGGCCTCGAGGAGGACGTGGTCTGGAGGGTAGTGGTCGCTGACATTCTCCAAGACAGGTTGAGCCGGGAAGCGATGTCGACCGCGAACTATGCCTTTACAGAAATGCTCAATAACGCCATCGACCATTCCGGTGCTGAATCCGTACGAGTCGCCATCTGGGTATCTCGCGTCGAGCTGCGCTGCGAAATCTTTGACACCGGGGTCGGGGCTCTGCCGCACTTGAAGGATGGTCTCCACCTCGAAGATGTGTACGACGCTCTCGGGGAGCTTACCAAGGGAAAAACAACGACTGACCCGGAGAGACATACAGGTGAGGGCATCTTCTTTACCTCTAAGGCCGTCGACGTCTTTACGCTCGAGTCGGCCGGCTTGAGGTGGACCGTCGACAATGTGCGCGATGACCAGGCGGTAGGGGCCAGCGAGATCACGGAGGGGACGCGCGTGCGATGGGAAATGGACCCGGCGACGACTCGTCCGATAGCAGATGTGTTCGGCGCCTACACCGACGAAGATCACAGATTCACTCGAACCCGTACAGTGGTGCGCCTTTTTGGATTCGGCGTACGGTTCGTGAGTAGATCCGAGGCCAAGCGGCTGATGCGCGGTCTTGAGCGCTTCGAAGAGGTGCTGATCGATTTCACCGGCGTCGAGGAAGTGGGGCAGGGATTCGTTGACGAGGTCCTCAGAGTCTGGCCGAACGAGCACCCCGAGACAGTGGTCCGCCCCGTTGGCATGACCGGTCCTGTCGAATTCATGGTGCGGCGAGGTCTCCCGCCACGGCGATAGCGCGACCGGTAGCCGGATCGGCCGATCCTCGGACTGGGAGGGCAGGTACGCACGTCCCGCGGCCATCGGTCTCCGCCGGGTGGGCCCGCGAGCGGTGGTGAACATGGCAAACCGCCGTGACCATGCGATTCTCGCCTGCGCGGAATCGCATGACCACGGCGGTGAGCGGGGAGCTACCTGACGCTGATCGGGATGGACAGGCCGTCGCTCTCCGGGTCGGCGTTGTTGACGACCTTGTCGAGCCTGCTGGTCTTCGTCGTGGTGGAGTTGCCCCCGCCGCTGAAGACGAGCGAGGTGGTGAGGTCATCGTTGCGCGGCAGCTTCCGCATCCGCTGGACGAGGCCGGCGACCGAAGTCGAGTGCAGATCCATCACGCACGCGTCGGCGCCGAAGAACAGGCAGAGCGCGGGGTCGCCCGGATAGACGGTGTTGCCGCCGGCCACATTGAGCGTGCCGCTCCGGCCCTTGCGGTTCTTGGGCACGGTCAGGGTCACCGAGATGGTGCGGGCGGCGGCGCGGTAGGAGGTCAGCGTGGCCCGTACCGGAAGTTTCTGGCCCGCCTTGACGGACAACGTGTTGTCCGGGTTGAGCAGCACCCATTTCTTTCCCGGCTTGGCGTACACCTTGTTGACGGTGTAGGCGCCGTAGTTGTTGTCGAGCGCGGCGTTCGCCGTGACCGAGGTGAACTTCACCGCCGCGGTCGGGTTCTGCTCGATGGTCGAAAGCTCGGCGGTGAGCTCGCTGGTGGCGAGGTAGCCGACATCGAGAGTGTCGGCGAAACGGTTGCTCCTCGACAGCGTGAACGATTTCCCGCCGGCGGAGCCTTTCACCGTGAAGGTCACCGTCGCACTGCCGCCGCCGATGCGGTCGAAGACGCGGTCGATGTCGGTGGAGAAATGCAGCCCGGCACCGCCGGGCACGTCCTCCGTCATGTTCACCACGGACGAGCCGGTGCGGGTCACGCCGTCCGCGGTGACGGTCGAGGTCGCGGTCGTGCCCGCCGGCCCGGCGCCGAGCCGTGCCGCGATCGCCGTGGTGCGGTCCTGGGTGAGCGTGCCGGCCACCCCGCCGATGTTGGCCATCTTGTACGGGGGGCCGGCCGGGTCGTCCACGATCGTCACGGCATCGGCGTCGTGCGCGCTCATCCGCACCGGGCCGCGCTGCGTGAAGGGGTGGCCGAAGGCCAGCGCCTGCCCGGCGCAGACCATCGTCGTGGTGCCGACCCCGCCGACGGAGAGGTCGCCGTAGGTCTGCATGGCGGCGAAGTTGCCGCCGGGCTTGATCGCCCCGGCCGGTGCCGCGGTGCCGGCGGCCGACGACGCGGCGTACATGCGGACCTCGGACCCGCGCCGCCCGAGCTCGGCGTTGAGCCTGGTCAGCCGCGCTCCGCCCAGGCCGGACACGGCGAGCGGGGTGGGCAGCGGAGCCAGGCCCTGTGCGGCCTGGGCCGTGGTGGCCGCGCCGTCCGCGACGACCTTGTGGCGCAGCGCCTGCGGCAGCACCGCATGCCGCCCCGCGGCCATCTTGGCCTTGGACTTGGCGGCGGCGCCCGGCCGCCCGAGCTCGTCGAGCATCGCCGCGGCCGGCGTGATGCCGGCGAGTTTCGACGGGCCGTTGCTGAACCCGTATGAGATCGCGCCGAGGATGCGGCCGTCCGGCGCGTAGACGGGGGAGCCCGACATGCCTTCCCAGATGCCGCCGACCCGGTCGATCTCCTGGGCCTCGGTCGTGACGATGATCAGGTCGATGCCGGGTGCGATGCCGTCGCGGAGCACGCCTTCGACCTTGACGTCGAACCGTTCCGGCGTGGTGCCCCTGCTGACCGTCAGGCCCCAGCCGGTCATGCCGGCCACGACGTCGCCGACCGGGAACGGCGCCGGGCAGTCCGGCGCGGCACCGGCTGCCGCGGCGGAGTCGGCCGGTGCGAGCGCCGCCGCCGCGAGCGCGAGCGCGGCCACAACGCCCATTGTCGCGCGCAGTTTCATCGGAATCCTCCATGACGATTGGAGTAATTGAAGATTGGACGAAAAAGAGCAAGTGCTGACCAGGCCAAATGACAAAAAGCGCGGCGCCTGGTCACTGATTGCATACGAGGCCGGTCGGGTGTGGCTTACACAATCGACGGCCGGCGGCCACCGCGTAACTTTGGACCCCCGTTGAACATGAGCCGAGAATAAAGCAGGCCGCCTTGCTCGTCGTCAATCCCGCGATGTACGGTCGCCGCTGCTCGCCAAATGAAATTCATCCGTAAGGACGAGCGGTCATCGGCCCCACGAAGGATGCACGGCTGGCCGTCCGTTCATATTCAGCTTGCCGCGATTCTGTATTTCCGCTGGACAGCTTCCCGTCAGGCCCGGTCAGGAAGTCGTGGCGGCGCCGAAACTCGCGCGGCCGGCTCGGGTGCCGCCGTGGAGCCTTTGGTGAGGGGCGAGCGGGCGACGAGGGCGATGGCGAGGGCGAGGAGGCCGCCGGCTCCGGCTCCGGCGAAGGCGCCGTGGACACCGGTGTGGTCGCTCATGATGCCGGCCGCCGCGGCGCCGGCGGCGGCGCCGCCGGCCATGCCGGTGACCAGCCAGGCGAAGGCCTCGGTGACCGTGCCCTGAGGGGCCAGGGCGTCGATGAGGGTGAAGGTCGCGGCGAGCGCGGGGGCGAGGAAGAGGCCGCTCAGGAAGGCGAGCGGGATCATGAACGGGAGGGCGGGGGCGAGGGCGAGGGGAAGGTAGCCGGCCGCCAGCCCGGCGAGGAGCAGGGTGAAGGCTCCGGCGTCGCCGCGGCCATGCCGGCCGCTTCCGTAGAGGAGGCCGCCGAAGAGGGCGCCGGCGGAGTTGACGGCGAGCAGGAGGCCGGAGGCCGAGGAGTTGTGCCGGGCGTCCGCGTAGGTGACGGCGGCGACGCTCAGCGCGCCGAGCGCGAAGCCGACGCAGGCGAAGACGGCGACCAGGACGCGGAGGCCGGGGGCGCGCAGCGGGCCGGCCCAGTCGGCGGCGCGGTGAGCGCCGCGCCAGCGGCGGGAGGAGTGGGACGACGCGACGATGACCGTGCCGGCGACCCCGAGCAGGCCGGTGACGATCAGGGCGACGGCTTTCGAGACGGCCGCCACCACGACCACCAGGAGGGGACCGAACGTAAAGATCAGCTCCTGGGCGGCCGCGTCCAGGGAGTAGGCGGTGCGGACCTGGGCGGGGGTGGGCAGGACGGTGGGCCAGAGGGCGCGAAGGCCGGCTTCGAGCGGCGGCGTGCAGAAGCCGGCGACGAGAACGGCGGCGACGGTGAGGGCGAGCGTGTCGATGCCCAGGACCGCGAGCGCGGTGAAGCCGGCCGCGGCGGCGAGCGCCGAGGCCAGCAGGATGCGGGGCTGGCCGTAGCGGTCCATGGCGCGGCCGAGCACGGGCTGCCCGGCGGCGAGCGCGACCACCCACAGCGCCGACAGCGCTCCGGCGAGCGTGTAGCCGCCGCCGTGCGCGCGGACGAACAGCACGATGGCCAGGCCGCCCATCCCGTTGGGGAGGCGGCCGAGCAGCGTGCCGCCGAGCAGGCGGGGCGCGGAGGGGGTCCGCAGGAACTCGCGGTAGGCGCGCATGGGGATCCTCGGGTGTAATACGTATTAGTAGTCATACGTATCACTAAAGCGATTTTGCGCTCTACTGTTTTCACGGCCGCAGCCGGACACGGGGAGGTGCTGGGTGCTTCGCAGGCCGACCAGCCGGGACGTCGCGGTGGCCGCCGGCGTGTCGCAGTCCACCGTGTCGATCGTGCTCGCCGGGAAATGGACGGGCCGGGTGTCGCCGCAGACCGCGCAGACCGTCAGGGACGCCGCCGCCCGGCTCGGGTATCGGCCCAACCTCGCGGCGCGCAACCTGCGGCTCGGCCGGACGCGCACCGTGCTGCTGGTCGTGCCCACCCTCGCCAACCCGTTCTTCGGCGCCGTCTACACGGGTGCGGCCAGGGTCGCCGCCGCGCACGGCTTCGGCGTGGTCGTCTACCCCTGGCCGGACGCGGGCGGGCCGGCACGCAGCCCGTTCGCCGCCCCGCACGAGGCGATCGACGGCGTCCTCGCCTCCTCGCTGGCCACGGACACCCTCGCCGACCTGATCGGCGTCCGCGACGCGGCGCATGATCACCGGACCGCGCCCGGGGCGCCGCTGATGATGTTGGACAGCGATCCCGCCGGGCGGGCGCCGACCGTGAACGTCGACGTGGCGGACGGCATGCGCGCCCTCGTCGACCACCTGGCCGGGCTCGGACACCGCAGGTTCTGGCACCTCGCCGCCGACGTCGACGCCTGGACGTTCCGCACCCGCGGCCGCGCGATCGCCGACGCCGTGGCCGCGCTGCCAGACGCGGCCCTCGCCCGCCGCGCCGCGCCGATCACCATCGCCGGGGCCCGCGCCGCCGTACGGGACTGGCTCCGCGCGCCGGACTCCGCCGCCGGCCGGGCGACGGCGCTGCTCTGCGACGACGACGTGATGGCGGCCGGGGCGTACAAGGCCGTCCGCGACGCCGGTCTCGACGTCCCGCGCGACCTTTCGATCACCGGGTTCGACGACATCCTGCTCGCCGAGGCGCTCGAGCCCGAACTGACCACCGTGCGGCTGCCCGCGGAGGCTCTCGGCGAGCGGGCCATGAGCGCGCTGCTGGAGATCCTCGACGGAGGCCGCCCGCGCCCCCTGTCGCTGCCCGGCGACCTCATGGTCCGCGCCTCGACCGCCCGGGTCTAGCTAGCCGGCGAAGGCGGGGGATGGGAGGCCGTGGCCGGCGCCCGGGACGACGAAGACGCAGCCGGCGACGTCGCCGTCCGCGGGCGCCGAGTCGTCGTCCGGATCGTCGGAGCGGGCGGTGGTGATGTACAGGTCGCGCAGGTCGGAGCCGCCGAACGCGCAGGCGGTGGACTTCGGAGCCGGCACCTCGACGACGCGGTCGAGCCGGCCGTCCGGGGTGTACCTGTGCACCCGTCCACCGCCCCACAGAGCCGTCCAGACGCAGCCGTCGGCGTCCACGGCGAGCCCGTCGGGGGAGCCGGGCCCCGGCACCTCAACGAAGACGCGGCGGCCACGGACATCCTTGCCGTCCGCGTCGAAGACGTCGATCCGGCCGGTCGGGGTGTCGATGTAGTACATGAGCCGGCCGTCGGGGCTCCAGCCGATGCCGTTGCTGATCGTCACGTCGTCCAGCACGGTCATGACGTCGCCGCCGGGGTCGACCCGATAGAGGCAGCCGCCGCCGCGCGCCTTGTCGTACCGCATGGTGCCGGCCCACAGCGAGCCGTCGGGGGCGACCGCCGCGTCGTTCCCCCGTACGCCGTCGACCGTCAGGTCGGCCAGCATGCGGAACGATCCGTCCGGGTCGTAGCAGCCGACGCCGCCGCGCAGGTTGGCCACGACGCCGCCACCCGCCCGCGGCTTGGCCGCGCCGACGTGCGCGCCGGTGCGGATCAGTACGGCGTCGGCGCCGGTCGCCGGGTCGTAGGCGTGGACCTCGGCGGCGATGATGTCGACCCACAGCAGCCGGCCTGCCGCCGGATCCCACGTCGGCCCCTCACCGAGCCGCGCGTACGCGGGAACCGCCACCTCGACCGCGGTGCTCACAGCGGTTCCCCCTGGCCGTTGCCGATCTCGCGGTGACCGAGCCGCTGCGACAGCGTGGCCGCGCCGTCGCGCACCAGTTCACCCCAGTCGCGTTCGCGCTGCTCGTCCCAGCGCATCGCCGGCACCGAGATGCTCATGGCCGCGACCATATCGCCCTCGTGGTCGTAGACGGGCGCCGCGACGCAGTGCACCGAGTCGTTCGACTCGCAATGGTCGTACGCCAGCCCGCGTTCCCTGATCTCGGCGAGGTGGGCGCGCAGCCGGGACGGCGAGGTGATGCTCTGCGGCGTCATGCCGGTCAGCTCGCGGTCACGCGGGTAGAGCGCGTCCAGGGCCTGTGGCGACAGGCCGGACAGCAGCATCTTGCCGACACCCGTGCAGTGCGCGGGCAGCCGCCGGCCCACAGCCGAGACCATGCGCACGGGGTGGGTGCTGTCCACCTTGGCGATGTACACGACGTACGTGCCGTCGAGAATGGCGACGTGGACGGTCTCGTCGCAGCCCGCCGCCACCCGCTGCGCCACCAGTCGGGCCTCGGCGGCGAGGTCGAGCCGGTCGGCGAACGCGCTGCCCAGCTGGAACGTCCGCATGCCCAGCCGGTAGTGCGTCGGCTGGCCACCAACGGACACGAGGTACGAACGGTCAACGAGCGTCGTGATGAGCTCGTGCACCGTGGTGCGGGGCAGCCCGAGCAGCTCCGTGATGTCGGGGGCGGACAGGCTCGCCCGGTCGAGGAACAGCTCCAGGATGTCCAATGCCCGGCTGACCGCGGGGACCGCTCGGGCCATCGGACCACCACCTCGGGCTCGAACTCTGTCCAGAATGTCGGACAACGTTAACAAGTGTGCCCCGTTGACGGTTGATCGCAAGGGGTCTAGCGTCCTCAACCACGGTAAGTATCCGGCAAACGTTCGAAATCACGGACATCTGTCCGCAGGAAGGCGAGTGGCTTCCGGATGGCGAACACCCGGCGGTTCCTGTCCTCGCTCGGCTTGCCCGACCGAGACCTCGGTGAACTCCCCACCTCGGCGAATCGGTTCGCCGACGGCGGGCAGTACCGGGTGGAGATCCCCTCGGTCGAAGGCCCGCTGGCGTTCCAGGCCGTCCTCGAGGCCGCGAAAGAGCATGAAATCCGGATCCACCGCATCAGCCAGGGCAGCGGCATCATGCTGCTCACCGACCACGAGATCGAGGACATGGTCGCGCTCGGCCGCGAGCACGACATCGAGGTGTGCCTGTTCGTCGGGCCGCGCGCCGCCTGGGACGTGGGCGTCCAGGTCACGGCGGAGTCGGGGCGGGTCGCCGCCGGGGTGCTGCGCGGCGCCGACCAGCTCGTGTACGGCATCGAGGACGTGGTGCGTGGATGCGAGCTTGGCCTGCGCAGCGTGCTGGTGTCCGATATCGGCCAGCTCTGGGTGCTCGGCAGGATGCGGGCGGCCGGCGAGCTGCCGGCCGACCTGGAGTTCAAGGCATCGGTGTCGTTCCCGACGGCCAACCCGGCCACCGCGCGGCTGCTCGAAGACCTCGGTGTCACCACCATCAACATCCCCGTCGATCTGGCGCTCGCGCAGATCGCGGCGATCCGGCAGGCCGTGGACGTTCCTCTGGACGTCTACGTCGAAGGGGCGGACGATTTCGGAGGTACCGTCCGCTACTACGAGATCCCCGAGTTGGTCCGCGTCGCGGCACCGGTGCACCTGAAGTTCACGATGCGCAACGCGCCCGGCATCTACCCCTCCGGCCGGCACCTGTCCGACGTGGCCATCGCCACCGCGGGCGAGCGCGTACGGCGGGCCGCGATCGGGCTGGCGATGCTGGAGCGCTACTACCCAGACGCCAAGGCGAGTCCCTAGGGCAACCGGGCGTGCCAGGGGGGCACGCCGGCAACCCACCCCGAGAAGGGAGTGCCCATCATGCTCAACAGATCGCACGGCAAACTGCGGTCTCGCATATTGGGATCCAGTGTCACAGGACTGGTCACGCGGCTGTGCGTGGCCGTCGCTGTGGCGGTGTCCATGGCCGTGGCCGGGACGGCGGCGGCCGCCGCGCCCGGGCATAACATGCCGGCCAGCATGAAAGCGAAAATCAGCCGCGACCTGTTCGGCACCCTCGCCGACGGCACCAAGGTCTGGCGCTACACGCTCACGAACGCCCATATCCGCGTCCGGATCATCACCTACGGCGGCATCGTGCAGACGGTCGAGACGCCCGACCGGCACGGCCACCTGACCAACGTCGCGCTGGGCTTCGCCACCCTCAACGACTACGTCACCAAGAACAGCCCGTACTTCGGCGCGCTCATCGGCAGGTACGGCAACCGCATCGCCAAGGGCACCTTCACCCTCGACGGCGTGACGTACCACCTGCCGATCAACAACAACGGCAACAGCCTGCACGGCGGCACGGTCGGCTTCGACAAGCTCGTGTGGACGGCGACGCCGGGCGAGAGCCACGGCAACCCCACGCTGCGGCTCGACCTCACCAGCCCGGACGGCGACCAGGGCTACCCGGGCACGCTGCACACCACCGCCACGTACACCGTCACCAAGGACTCGATCCGTATCGACTACCGCGCCACCACCGACAAGGCGACGGTCACCAACCTGACCAACCACTCCTACTGGAACCTGGCCGGCGAGGGCACCGGCGACATCAACGACCATCTCCTGCAGATCAACGCCAACCGCTACACGCCGACCGACTCGACCCAGATCCCGACGGGCCAGCTCGCCCCGGTCGCCGGCACGCCGATGGACTTCAGGCGGCCCACGGCGATCGGCGCCCGGATCAGGGACAACTTCCCGCAGCTCGTCATCGGCCAGGGCTACGACCACAACTGGGTGCTGAACGGCTCGGGCTTCCGCGAGGCGGCCCAGGTGAGCGAGCGGACGAGCGGCCGGGTGCTGACGATCTGGACCGACCAGCCCGGCATCCAGTTCTACTCGGGGAACTTCCTCGACGGCACGCTGTACGGGACGAGCGGACACCAGTACCGGGAGGGCGACGGGCTCGCGCTGGAGACCCAGCACTACCCGGACTCCCCGAACCACCCCAACTTCCCGTCGACCGTGCTCCGGCCGGGTCAGACCCTCCACAGCACGACTGTCTTCGCGTTCAGCGCAAAGTAGCCATCACGGCACTGAAGCGGTAAAAGCAGTAACGCGGAACCGCAAAAAGTAGAGAACTAACAGCAAACCCCGCACAGTAGTCAGCTCGCCGAGACACCGGCGGGACCGGGTCAGCAACGCATCGCCCGCCCGGTCCCGCCGGCTCCCGCGAGGAGGTCAGAGGTCACATGAAAAAGATCGATCCCAAGGTCGAAGAGGCCATCGACACGCTCGGCATCAGCGGGGCCACCCGCCGGCGGCTGCTGAGCGGGGCGGGTCTGGCCAGCGCCACCGCCGCGGCGTCGGCGCTGCTCGCCGCCTGCTCGTCGAACAACAAGGCGGACAGCAGCTCGACCACCGGCGCCCAGTCGGGCGGTGGCGGCGGCGTCCCTGGCAACTTCCCCAAGACGCCCAAGTGGAAGTTCGTCTTCGTCAACCACGTCACCACGAACCCGTTCTTCACCCCCACGCAGTACGGCGCGCAGGACGCGTGCGCGCTGCTCGGCTGCACGTTCCAGTGGACCGGGTCCAAGGACTCGATCGTGTCCGAGATGGTGAGCGCCACCAACTCGGCCATCTCGGCGAAGGCCGACGGCATCGCGATCGCCGTGGTCGACAAGACCGCGTTCAAGCAGCCGGTGGACAACGCGCTCGGGCAGGGCATCCCCGTCGTGTCCTACAACGCCGACGGCGCCAGGGGCAACCCGGGCACGAACCGGCTCGCCTACATCGGCCAGGACCTCTACACCTCCGGGTTCCAGCTTGGCCAGCGCATCGCCTCGCTGATGAACGGCGGCGACGCGGTCGGCTTCATCGCCACCCCGGGGACGCTCAACATCCAGCCGCGCATCGACGGCGCCAAGGACGCGATCAAGCAGTCCGGCAAGTCGATCAACTTCACGTCGGTGGCGAGCGGCGCGGAGCTGCCGAAGGAGCTGTCGGTCATCGACGCGTACGCCCAGGGGCACCAGAACCTCAAGGGCATGTTCGCGGTCGACGCCGGGTCCACCGAGAACGTGGGCAGGGTCGTGCAGAAGTACAACCTGAAGCAGAAGGGCGTTGCCGCGGGCGGGTTCGACCTCAACCCCTCGACGCTGCAGTCGATCAAGTCGGGGAACCTCGACTTCACCATCGACCAGCAGCCCTACCTGCAGGGCTTCCTGCCCGTGCTGCAGCTGTGGTTCTACAAGCTGTCCGGCGGCCTGGTGGCGCCCTCCGACACCAACACCGGCCTGCTGTTCGTCACCAAGGACAACGTCGACACGTACCTGACGACGCAGACCAGGTTCGAGGGGTCGACCACGGGACAGAAGATCGTTCCCAGGTCCGGACCGATCGCCCACGCGTAGTGGCGTCCGCACCATGTCGGCACTTCGGTCGTGCTCTTGCGTCTCGGGGATCGAGGGGATCCCAAGGGCGCAAGAGCACGGCTACGGAGGGGCACCGTGAGCGAAACCGTTGAAAACGAAGTTCTGAACGCAGAGGTCCCGCCGCCCGGGCCCGTGCGCCGCACGGCCGTGGGCCGTGCGGCCTTCGACGCGTTCATGCGCCGCCGCGAGGCCACCATCCTGCTCGTGGCGATCGCGCTGGGGATCTACTTCAGGTCCGCCAGCGACGCCTTCCTGACCCACAACAGCATCGTCAACACGACCCAGCTCATGGCGCCATGGGTGATCATCGGAGTCGGGGAAGTGTTCTTGCTGGTCAGCGGCGAGATCGACCTGTCTGCGGGCGCGGTCTACACGCTGTCGCCCTTCATGATGCACTACCTGATCGACTTCTACGGCGTGTATCCGATCGTGGCCATCGTCCTGTCCGTGGTGATGGGCGCGGTGATCGGGTTCGGGAACGGGTTCGTGACCGTGGTGTTGAAGGTGCCGTCGTTCGTCACCACCTTGGGCTCCCTGTTCCTCGTCCAGGGCATCATGCTCACCACCTCGCACGCGACCAACGTCTCGATCCCGCACGCCGCGCAAGGCAAGGTCCAAAGCTGGTTCGGCCAGGCGGACTATGCGGAACTGATCTGGTTCCTGCTCATCGTGGCGTTCTTCCACATCGTGCTGACCCGTACCCGGTGGGGCCTGTACACCATCGCGGTCGGCGGCAACCTGTTGGGCGCGAGCGAGGCGGGCATCCGCACCGGCCGGGTCAAGATCGGCAACTTCATGATCACGTCGTCGCTCGCGGCGTTCGTGGGGATCCTCGAGGTGTTCCGTACCGGGAGCATCGACCCGAACCTGAGCGGCGCGGACGGCGCGAGCCAGATGTTCTTCGCCGTCGCCGCGGCGGTGATCGGCGGCACCGCGCTGGCGGGCGGCTCGGGCACCGTCATCGGCGCGCTGCTCGGTGCGCTGGTGCTGGCCGAGCTGCAGGTCGGCTTCAACCTCATCGGGATCAGCGCCAACCCGTACACGATCATCCTCGGCCTGGCGATCCTCGGCTCCATGATCGTCAACGTGCAGCTCACCAGGCTGCGGAGGGCAGGGCAGACATGAGCGAGCCCACGAGCGAAACCGGGCGCGAGCCGGCTCGGCAAGAGGCGCTGCGGGTCGAGCACATCGCCAAGCGGTTCGGCGCCGTCAAGGCGCTGACCGACGTGACGCTGCACCTGAACCGCGGCGAGGTGCTCGCCCTCATCGGAGACAACGGCGCGGGCAAGTCCACGCTGATCAAGATCCTCAGCGGCTTCCACCAGCCCGACACGGGACGGATCGTCGTCAACGGGGAAGAGGTCACGCTCAAGTCGGTCGAGCACGCCAGATCGCTGGGCATCGACACCGTCTACCAGGACCTCGCGCTGGTCAACGAGCTGACCGTCTACCACAACATGTTCCTCAACCGCGAGGTCGTGCGCTGGCCGCTGCTCAACAACCGCGTCATGCGCAAGCGCGCCAGGCAGTACCTCGACGACATGGGCGTACGGATCCCGTCCGTGGACGCGGAGGTGGCCAAGCTGTCCGGCGGGCAGCGGCAGGCCATCGCGGTGGCGAGGTCGGTCTACTCCGACGCCAAGATCCTGCTGCTGGACGAGCCGCTGGCGGCGATGGGCGCCAAGGAGGGCGCGCTCATCCTGGACCTCGTCCGTGACCTCAAGGACCGCGGCGACGTGTCGATCATCATCATCGCGCACAACTACGCTCAGGTCCTCGAGGTGTGCGACCGGGTCAACCTGTTGCAGCACGGCGAGATCACCTACGACAAGCGCCGCGAGGAGACCTCGGTCGCCGAGCTGACCGATCTGGTCGTCGCCGAGTACCGGGCCGCCCGCCAGCGCGGCCGATGAGGGTGCGATGACCGAACAGTACGTGGTGGGGATCGACTTCGGCACGCTGTCCGGCCGGGCGATCGTGGCCAGGGTGGCCGACGGCGTCGAGGTCGGCGCCGCCGTGCACGAGTACGCGCACGGCGTGATCGACCGGGTGCTGCCGGCCACCGGCACCGAGCTGCCCCCGGACTGGGCGCTGCAGGACCCGCGCGACTACCTCGACGTGCTCCGGCACGCGGTGCCGGCGGCGCTGGCGGCCGCCGGCGCCGACCCGGCGGACGTCATCGGCATCGGCACCGACTTCACCGCGTGCACGATCATGCCGGCGCTGGCCGACGGCACCCCGCTGTGCCTGCTGCCCGAGCTCGAGGGCGAGCCGCACGCCTACCCGAAGCTCTGGAAGCACCACGCGGCGCAGCGGCACGCCGACCGCGTCAACGCGCTCGCGCACCAGCGCGGCGAGCCGTGGATCGCCCGCTACGGCGGGAAGATCTCCTCCGAGTGGGCGGTGGCCAAGGCGCTGCAACTGCTTGAGGAGGCGCCGGAGATCTACCGCCGGACCGAGCGCTGGATCGAGGCGGCCGACTGGATCATCTGGCAGCTGTGCGGGGTCGAGACGCGCAACGCCTGCACCGCCGGTTACAAGGCGATCAGGCAGGACGGCCGCTACCCGTCGCGGGAGTTCCTCGCCGCGCTCGACGAGCGGTTCGTCGACCTGTTCACCGACAAGATGGCGGCGCCGGTCGTGGCGCTGGGCGCCCGCGCCGGCGGCCTCACCGAGCGGGCGGCCGGGTGGACCGGGCTGCGCGAGGGCACGACGGTCGCGGTCGGCAACGTCGACGCGCACGTCACGGCCCCGGCCGCGCAGTCGGTCGAGCCAGGCCGGATGCTGCTGGTCATGGGAACGTCGACCTGCCACGTGATGAACGGGCGGACGCTCGGCGAGGTCCCCGGCATGTGCGGCGTCGTGGACGGCGGCATCGTGGCCGGCATGTGGGGCTACGAGGCCGGGCAGAGCGGCGTCGGCGACATCTTCGCGTGGTACGTCGAGAGCGGCGTGCCGCCCGCCTACCACGAAGAGGCCGCCCGCTCAGGAGAGTCCCTGCACGACCTGCTCACCAGGCACGCCGCCGCGCAGGAGGTCGGCGAGCACGGCCTCGTCGCGCTCGACTGGCTGAACGGCAACCGTTCGGTGCTCGTCGACCACGAGCTCAGCGGGGTCATCCTCGGCCTGACCCTGGCGACCAGTCCGCCGGAGATCTACCGGGCGTTGCTGGAGTCCACCGCGTTCGGCACCCGGAAGATCGTCGAGTCCTTCGAGGAGTCCGGCGTTCCCGTGGACGAGCTGATCGTCGCGGGCGGGCTGATCCAGAACCGGTTCCTCATGCAGATCTACGCCGACGTCACCCGCCGGCCGCTCGGCATGGCGGGGTCGGCGCAGGGCCCCGCGCTCGGCTCGGCGATCCACGCCGCCGTCGCCGCCGGGGCCTACCCGGACGTGCCGGCGGCGGCACGGGCTATGGGCCGGGTGGAACGCGAGGCGTTCCGGCCCGACCCGGCGCGCGCCGCGGCCTACGACGAGCTGTACGCGATCTATCTCGCGCTGCACGACCACTTCGGCGGCGCGGCGCGCGACCACATGCACCGCCTGCGCGCCCTGCGGCGCAGGACGAAAGTTGCCTCAATCTAGGGGTGGTGACCGGGCCATGACGACCCCAGATCTGGACGAGATCCGCCGCACGGTCTGCGACCTGCACCGGGAGCTCGTCCGCTACGAGCTCGTGGTGTGGACGGCGGGCAACGTGTCCGCCCGGGTGCCGGGCGCCGAGCTCATGGTGATCAAGCCGAGCGGCGTCTCGTACGACGACCTGACCCCAGAGTCGATGGTGGTCTGCGACCTCGACGGCAACCGGGTGGACGGCGAGCTCTCGCCGTCCAGCGACACCGCGGCGCACGCGTACGTCTACCGGGCCAGGCCGGACGTCGGCGGCGTGGTCCACACGCACAGCACGTACGCCACCGCGTGGGCGGCGCGCGGCGAGGCCATCCCGTGCGTGCTTACCGCGATGGCCGACGAGTTCGGCGCGGAGATCCCGTGCGGCCCGTTCGCCCGCATCGGCGGGGACGACATCGGCAAGGGCATCGTCGCCACGCTCGCCGGGCACCGCTCGCCCGCGGTGCTCATGCGCAACCACGGCGTCTTCACGATCGGCGAGACCGCGCGCGCGGCCGTCAAGGCGGCCGTGATGTGCGAGGACGCGGCCCGTACCGTGCACGTCGCGCGGGCGCTGGGCGAGCCGCTGCCCATCGCGCCGGCCGACGTCGACGCGCTGTACGCGCGCTACCAGAACGTCTACGGCCAGCGATAGCACTGCGAAAGAGGCGCTTGCACATGGAACGCAAACCCAGGATCGGCATCCTCGGCATCATGCAGGAGCTGTACGACGACATGATCCCGGGCATCACCGACCGGCAGGCGGGGTACGCGGCGGAGCTGGCCGAGCACCTCGCCGGCGTCGGCGAGTTCATCCCGGGCCGGCCGATCAAGAACAGGGCCGACGCCGAGCAGGTGATGCGCGAGTTCGAGGGCCGCGCCGACCTCGACGGCCTGCTCGTCGTCATGCTCACCTACGGCCCGGCCATGCGGGTGGCCCGGCTGCTCGCCGAGTCGCGGCTGCCGTTGTGCCTGGCCAACATCCAGCCCGAGCCGACGGTCACCCCGGCCTGGGACATGGCCGACATGACGTACAACCAGGGCGTGCACGGCGCGCAGGACACCGCGAACGCGATGGTCCGCGCCGGAGTGCCGTTCCACGTCGTCACCGACGACTGGCGGGCCCCCTCGTTCACGGAGGAGGTGGGCCGCTGGGCCCGCGCGGCCGCGGCGGCGACCGCCTGGCGGCACCTGAAGGTGGCGCTGTTCGGGTACGCGATGAACGGCATGGGCGACATCCGGGTGGACGAGAACGCCCTCGTCCGTTCGCTCGGCCCGGAGATCTCCGCGGTCGCGCCCGGCGACCTCGTCCGCGCCATGGAAAAGGCCGACCAGGACAAGGTGGCCGAGGTGCTGGCGTTCGAGGACGCCAACTTCGAGATCGACCCGCGCCTGTCGATGGACGAGCGCCTCGACCACGTGCGGATGCAGGTGGCCATCGAGCAGATCCTGACCGACGGCGGCTACGGTGCGTACTCCACCCATTTCGACGCGATCGGGGAGGACGGCCGGTTCGCCCGGCTGCCGCTGGCCGCCGCCTCCAGCCTGATGGCCAAGGGGTACGGGTACGCCGCCGAGGGCGACGTGCTGACCGCGACGATGGTCTCCGCCGGGCACGTCCTCATCGGCGACGCGCACTTCACCGAGATGTACGCGATGGACTTCCCGTCCGACTCGATCCTGATGAGCCACATGGGGGAGGGCAACTGGAAGGTCGCCCGCCGCGACCGCCCGGTGAAGCTCATCAAGCGCCCGCTCGGCATCGGCCGCCTCGACGACCCGCCGACGTTCCTGTTCCAGTACCAGCCGGGACCGGCGACGCTGGCCACGCTGGTGTCGCTGGAGGGCGAGCTGTTCCGGATGGTGGTCGCCGAGGGCGAGGTGCTGGACAGCCAGGAGCTGCCCGCGCTGGAGATGCCGTACGGCCAGTTCCGCCCGGACAGCGGCGTGCGCGAGTGCCTGAACGGCTGGCTGCGCAACGGCGGCCCGCACCACGAGGTGCTCAATCTGGGCCACCACGCGGCGAGCTGGCAGATCTTCTGCGACCTCCTCGACATCGAGTTCGTCCAGGTCTGAGGGCAAACCTGAGGGCAACCGGGTCAGTCGCGGCAGCCTGAGGAGCCGGTCGGCTCGCCGTACTTGACCGTGGTGAGGACGACCCTGGTGCCTTCCGCGCGGCGGTGACCAGCGGCCGGGGACTCGGCCGTGACGATCCAGTTGCGGTAGATGATCTGGATCCGGCCCTGCCCCGACCCGTCGGTGGACCGCACGTTGGTGAATCCGGCCTGCCGGAGCCTGGCTTCGGCGCCCTGCAGGTCCATGCAGACGACGTCGGGCAGGACGCCCCTGGTGACCCGGCCGCCACCGCTCGCGGCGTGGTCGCTGGGCTTGACCACCTTGAGGGTGATCGCGCCGGTCGGCGGCGCGGGCGCGCCGGCGGCCGGCGACTGCGCCTTCACGATCCAGTTCTGCGGGTTCAGGACCAGCCGCTTGAAGCCCGAGGCGTCGACCGCGTCGACCTTGGCGAACCCCGCGTCGGCGAGCGCCCTCTGGGCGTCGGCCAGCCGGCTGCCCACCACGTCGGGCGCCGTCAGCCGCTCCGCCGGCGTCGTCGGCGGAGCGGTCGGCGTCGCGGCCACCACGGGCGCCGCCACTGGCCCGGTGTCACCGCCGCCCTTGGGCCAGATCAGGTACGCGAGGACGAGCAGGAAGACCATGGCCGCGAAGATGAGTCGCCGGCGTCCGGCGCCGCCCCGCGGGCGGAACCGGTCGGCCGCGAGTGCTTCCCCGCCGGGCGACCGGACGGAGATGTCGCTGAAGGCGGCACGGGCGCGGACCCGGATGCGGGGGGTGCCGGGCACCGGGCGTACGGGGGCCAGGCGCAGCCGTCTCGTGCCGAACAGCTGGAACCCGTCCAACTCCACCTCGACGCCGTCGGGCACCTCGAGGTCGAGCTCGCCCAGCAGGCTCCACGCGCTGATCTCCACGATCTCTTCGGCGTAGGCGGCCGAACCGAGGTCGAGGTGCACGTCGCCCAGGACGCCGAAGACCCGCAACCGGTCCGGCAGGCGCCAGGGCCCGGTGCGGGCCCGGCTGCCGAGGACGGCGACCACGGTCGACACGGGCCGCGCGTCCCCGATCAAAGGCCGGGTCAGCACCCCGTCCGTCGCCTGTTCCACCTCGCGCAGGCTCTCGGCCGCCAGCACCGCGCCCACCCGGTCGCGGAACTCCTCAAGGGTTAACCGGCCGGCGGCGAACGCCTCGCGCAGCGCCTCGGTGGCGGCGTCGCGTTCGGCGGCGCGAGGTCTCCGGGTGGACTGGTCGGGTCGATAACCGATCTCCATGACCCACCCCCGGTCTCGTGGCATACCCACGATGACGATGGCTCGGGCGAAGACAGCAAAATTCTATGCGACGTCGAGGTGGCCGCTCGCCGCGCTGACGCCGCGGGGTTTCGCCGCCGGTGTCGACACGGCGCGTACGGTGCTGAGCCGGCACCCGCGGCCGCCCGCAGGCCCCGGATCTGCGACGAAGAGGAGCCAACCATGACAGAAGCGACGCCCCCGGCGGACGGCCCATCGGCGGCCGCGCCGTCGACCGCCGACATCTGCGACGAGCTCGAGGCGGTGGCCGTCACCTGCGCGACGCAGCTGCGCCAGTACGGGTCCCGCCCGCGCTTTTCCGGGGAGGTGGCGACCGTGTCCTGCCGCGAGGACAACGTGCTGGTGCGCGCCGCGCTGTCCGAGCCGGGACGCGGGCGGGTGCTCGTCGTCGACGGCGGCGGCTCGTTGCGGACGGCCCTCATGGGCGACGTCATCGCCGGCCTCGCGGTCGGCAACGGCTGGGCGGGCGTCATCATCAACGGCGCGGTCAGGGACGTCGCAAGGCTGCGCGAGCTCCCGCTCGGGATCCTGGCGCTCGGCGCCAACCCCAAGCGCAGTGCCAAGGCGGGCGCCGGCACGACCGCGGAGCCGGTCGCCTTCGGCGGCGCCATCTTCCGTCCCGGTGACGTCGTCCACGCCGACGAGGACGGCGTGGTCGTGCTCCCCGGCGAGCACCGGCCCCGGCCGGCCTGAACCGCCGCCGCCCAGGCGGTGATCCTGTCGGCTCCATGCGGGAAGCTGGGATCATGACCGATCACGGCAAACTCCGGGAGGTGATCTGACGTGGCACGCGACGTCCAGATCACCTTCGACTGCGCCGACCCGGCCGCCCTGGCGGCGTTCTGGGCCGAGGCCCTCGGCTACAAGGTGCAGGATCCGCCCGCGGGCTTCGAGTCGTGGGACCAGGCGCTGGAGGCGATGGGCGTGCCGCCCGAGCGCCGCAACGACGCCTCGGCCGTGGTCGACCCCGAGGGCTCAGGGCCGCGGGTGTTCTTCCAGCGGGTGCCGGAGGGCAAGCAGGTCAAGAACCGCGTGCACCTCGACGTGCGAGCCGCCCCCGGGCTCCAGGGCGACGCGCGGATGGCGGCCCTGGAGACGGAGGCCGGGCGCCTCGTCTCCCGCGGCGCCACCCGGCTCGAGCGCTACGAGCCGGCACCCCCGCTCGAAGCAGGTCACATCGTGATGGCCGACCCCGAGGGCAACGAGTTCTGCCTGGACTGATCACCCCCGCGCCGTCCGCCGCCGGATCAGGGGGCTTCGAATCCGGCCTGGGTGAGCACGGTCCTGCCCTGGTCGGACAGGACGAGCTGGACGAACTCGCCGGCCAGCGCCGGTTGCGGTGCGTTGGCCAGAGCGGCGATGGGGTAGCTGTTGATCGCCTTCGCCGCCTCGGGGAAGTCGATGCCCTTGACCTTGCCGCCGGCGGCCTTGACGTCCGTGCGGTAGACGAGGGCCGCGTCGGCCTCGCCGAGCTCGACCTTGGTGAGCGCCGCCTTGACGTCCTGCTCCTGCGAGACCGGCTTGACGGTGAGCCCTGCGGCACCGAGGGCCTGCTGCGCGGCGGCCCCGCACGGCACCTGCGGCGCGCACAGCACGACCTTGACCTTGGAGTCGGCGAGGTCCTTGAGGGCGGTGACCTTGCCGGGGTTGTCGGGCGGGACGGCGATCTCCAGGCGGTTGCGGACGAACGTCCGCGGCTGCCCGGCGGCCAGGTGCGCGTCGGTGACCATCTTCATCGTGGTCGGGCTGGCGGCCGCGAACACGTCGGCGGGCGCGCCCTGCGTGATCTGCTGGGCCAGCGCCGAACTGCCCCCGAAGTTGAACTTGACGCCGACCCCGGGATGGGCGGCCTGGAACGTCGTGCCCAGCGCGGTGAACGTCCCGGTCAGCGAGGCCGCCGCGAACACCACGACCGTCCGGCCGCCACCCTTGCCTGGCGCCGACCCCGACGAGCCGTCGTCGACGCTGCCGCACCCGGTGGCCACCGTCATCCCGGCACCGGCCAGCACGGCACCCACCATCCGGACGGTCCTGGCAATCCGCAGCGAAGTCACGCCTCGCACTCTACCGTCGCAGAAACCGGCGAAAATGGCGATCCGCCCCGCAGGTGCGTGTCCAACCGTCGTAAACACCCGCATCTGCGGTGTCCTATTCAGCCCCGGCAGCCAGGCCACCGGTCGAGCCCGGCCGGCCGTTCTGGTCGACGGCGACCTTCGTGTCATGGGAACACCGGACGGGCGGACATGCACGCGGCACAGCCGGGGCGCCCATGGCCGCGGTGCCGATGTTGTGCAGACGCAACTGGGAAGGTCACGGTCGTCCGTGCCGTCCCGCCGTCGCTCCCCGACGTGATCTGTCATCTCGCCCAGCATCACGGCGGCATGGGGACAAGCGGTGCCTGGTCGGGTCATGGACCAAAGAGGTCCGAGCGTGACCGGGCATGACGGAATGCGTAGTCCGGGATTATCGGGTTTGCGTCATTGGGGCAGGACGATGTGCCAGGTGCCGGCGGGGGCGATCCAGATGAGCAGGCCGGGCCAGGGTTGGACGAGTGTCCACTGTGGGTGTTGCTTGAAGACCCGGTGATGGGCCCGGCAGAGCGGGGAGGTGTTGCACCGGCATGTCCGCCCGCCTTTGTCGTACGGCTGCGTGTGATCGATGTCGCACCGGGTGGACGGGCGGTGGCAGCGGGGGTAGACGCAGGTGGTGTGGCGGCGCTGGATGAGCCGTTGCAGGGCCGCCGGTGGCCGGTATCCGTCGTGGCCGTGCGGGGCGCGCTCACCGACGCCGGTGCCGGGCTGGCCGACGGCGCGGCACCAGGCGTCGACCAGCGGGGCGAGGGCCTGGCGCATGGCCTGGGTGGCTTCCCTGATCATGTGGGTCAGTCCGTCCAGGCGCCCCTCGGCGCGGGCCCGCTCGAGCAGCCCGGTGAGCTGGGCATCGGCGGTTTCGGCGAGGGCGGCGGCGATCTGGCGCTCGATCTCCGCGATCGGGTCGGCGGCTCCTTCGCTCGGGGACGAGCCGTCGTGGGCATGTGACCCGGCCGGCGCTGTGTCTCCGGCGCCGCCGGTATCGGGTTGGTCGGCGAACAGGTGCCGCGCGGCCTCGGGCATGGGGATACCGCGCAGCAGGTCACGGAACAGGTCGAGACGGATGTGGTCGACCGGCCGGACGTCGCCGTCGGCCCGCATCGCGTGCGCGACCGCGCTCAGCCGGGCGTGGATCGCGTGCGCCTCAACCGCGTCCAGGTTGCGGCCCACCAGGTCGCAGGTGTCGTCTGAGTTCGCCCACACCTCGACGCGCCGCTCGTCGCGGGCCCGCTTCGTACGCTGGACGGCTGCCGCGGGATCGGCCCTCCTGACCGCGCGGGACAGCCGGCGGCGCAGCGTCGTGGTGGTGTCCTGCTCCGCCGCGTCGATCAACTCGGTGTCGAGTCGGCTCGCGAGGTCGTCGTCGAGTGGGTCGAGACCATCGGCCATGACGCGGGCCCGCTGGTAGTCGATGCGCCCGCCGCGCAGGGCCGCCCATGTGCGCGGCAGCCGGCCGGGCAGCGTATCGGCGAGGAACACCAGCTCTTCGGCCTGGCCGGGGGTCACGGTCAACTCCAACGACACCTCGCCGCAGATACGGCGGTGACGTTCCGAGCCCACCGTGGGATCTTCCACCCTGCGGCGGCATGACAGGGCGGCGACGCCTTCCAGCATGAGGGCCTGTGCCCAGGTGGCCTGCCGGCGGGCGGCGTCCATCGCCGCGACCAGTTCCCAGTCCGACAGGGATGGCCAATCCAGCGACGCGAGCCGGGCCGCCAATCCCGGGCCGGGCGCAATGCGCGTCCAATCTTCGGGAAGGTCGTCGCCGTGTTCGAGCTCGACGGCTGCCGATGTCGACATCGACCCCCCTTTCCATCCGTGACCAAATATTACCATGTGTAATGGCGTGTGTCGAACGTGTGAACGAACTTTCCGGTTCGTTGTTGAGGGAATTTCTATGGAGGCTTATGGCCGGACAAAAAGGACAAATTCGATATCAGGCCGCCACTTCGAGGCCGATCACCGACAGGAGTCGTTGGGTGAGTGCCCTGAAGTGTCCGTACGCGCGCACGGCGTGTTGATGCGCCAGCCCGTAGCCCAAAAGCCGGATCACTATCAACGGCAGGATCACCTTGCCATAGTCCGACTACCGACTACTTGGAGTCCCCGCGCAGCAAGTCGGCCACCGCCAGATGAACGCCGCGTGATTGTTGATCGTCGGCTGGCCAGTCATCGACACCCCTCCGCCAGTTCCCCGTCACTGCCGGCCATCATCTTCGTACCGACGTGGAGTTCGCGAGCCGATCGCCGAGTCAGCCGGGACGTCCGGATATTCGACGGCGAGACTTCGGCGGCGGCGTCACCAGCGGCCGGCGCGCAGGACCGTACCGGGGCCGGGCGGGCGGGGGAGCGGAGCCGGGGCGAGCAGCGGCGCGGGTGGCGGCGGATCGTCGTCGTCGCGTTTGCGTTCGAGGATGACGCGCGGGCAGTTGAGCGCCCGGGCCAACGCGCGGATCATCGCCGGCGTCGCGTTGCGGGTGCCGGACTCGATCTCGCTGATCAGGCTGAGCGACACGCCGCACCGGCGGGCGAGTTCGGTCTTGGTCAGGCCCGCCTGCTGGCGCGCGTAGGTGACAGCGAGCGGTTCGTGGTCGAGGGGATTCTTCGGCTTGTTGCGGTGGCGTCCCTTCACGACGTCACCGTCCCGAGCGAGATCTCGGCCCATACGACCTTGCCCGGCGTGGTGCCGGCGCAGGGGTAGTGGTCCCACGCCTTGCTGAAGGCGTCGACCAGGGCGAGGCCGCGGCCGCCTTCGTCGAAGGCGCCGGCTTGGGCGAGCACCGGTGGGCGTGGATCGCGATCCCAGACCTCGACGAACAGGCCGGCCGGCGACAGCCGCAGCCGCAGCCCCACGACGGCCTGGCCGGCGCCGCCGGCGTCCACCGGCGGGCTTGGGAGCGTACCGGTGGCGCGGACCGCGTTGGTGACGAGCTCGCTGGTTACCAGCGTCGCGGTGTCGGTCAGTGGGGTCAGCCTCCGGCGGCGCAGGTACGCCTCGGTGAACCGGCGGGCCTGGGAGACCGCGCTGGACTCGGCGATCATGTACAGGTCGGACCAGATGCCGCCGGCCGGCGAACGGAACGGCGACGACTTCATGGGTGCGTAGGTCGGCAGCAGCACGGGATGTTGACTCCAAGGGGCGGCGAGCGCGGCGGCGCGGTCGCCGCTCTCGAGGACGGGTAGGGGTGCGTGCCGTCCCGCGTGGGTTGGACGGCACGCACGGCGGCCGAGGTGGGCCGATGTTCGGCCCCCCGCCGGCACGGGTCAATCGAAGCGCCCCGGCCGAGCGGTGGGAATGACGACGACCGTACCGGCTGCCACGTTCTCGATCAGCGCTCTGAGCTGGGCAGACTCAGGCACGGGAGGACCGCTCTACGACGTATGGCGAAGTCGGAGTCCGGTAAGCCATTCGCATGCATTCGGATTCGCTGTGTAATAGGTTTCGTACGTAACGTGCTCGCCATCGATCGACCTCGGGGGTCGCCGATGCTCGCCACCACCACGCCGACGAGAACCCAGCTCACCCGGTTCCGCGCCCGCATGGCCGCTGACGGATTCGACAGCGCCGCGATCTGCTCGGCGTTCGTCAGCGTCTTCGGCTGCCGGCCGCGGCTGGCGTGGCGGCACGCGCTCGGTCTGTCCCAGACCGAGGTGGCCGACCGCTACAACCTGCTGTTCACGGCGTCGGCGCGCGCGTCGATGTCGGCGTCGCGGATCAGCGCGTACGAACGCTGGCCCGAGGGCGGCGAACGACCTGGCCCCGGGGTGCTGTGCAGCCTGGCCGAGTTGTACGGCGTCCGTCCCGCCGACCTGATCGACGACCTCGACCTGCGGAAGACCCCCGAGCCGGACCGCCAGGCCCTCCGCGACCTGCTCAACCAACAGGACGCCGAGCGGCCGCAACCGCCGGCTGAAGGACGTCGGGAATTCGCGTACCGTCAGACAGAGAGCGGCCCGGACGCATCCGACGACCGGGCGGTACGTGAGGTAGTGGTGATGGCTGCGCACGAGGGCAGCGAGCACGCGGAAGACGCCGAACGCCGAGACATCGGCGACGCCACGTTAGAACAACTGCGCGCCGACGTCGTACGGCTGTCGCACGAGCACATGACCGGCGATCCCTTCCCCACCTTCCAGGAAATGCGGCGGGTACGACGCCGGATCTACGCGGCGCTCGACCGGAAGCTGTGGCCACGAGACCAAACCGAGCTGTACTTCCTGCTCGGCGTCCTCAACGGCCTGATGGGACTCTCTGCGGCCAGTTATCTGGGCAACCGTCAAGCAGCCGAAGAGCTGGTCCGCGCGGCCTGGGCGTACGCGACCGCGATCGACCACCGCCCTTTGATGGGATATCTGCGGCTGGAATTGGCGAGCATCGTCTACTGGCAGCGCCCTCGGCAGAGCCGGGATCTCGCGCGCAGCGGCATCGAATACCTCTCTGATGGGGAGAACGCAGCCCAGCTTTATCTGGCCTTTGGCCAAGCGGCAGCCCGCATCGGCGACACCGAAACCGCCCGTCGAGCAATCGTCGATGCACACGAAGCCCGGGCCCGGGATCAGCACGATGACCTCTTGGAGATCGGCGGCGAATTCGGCCTGTCACAGGCCACTCAGCATTACAAAGCTGGCGCACTCCTCGTCGAGATCCCGGACGGTACGCGCGAGGCGATTCCTGAACTGCAGCAGGCCGTTAGTCTGTATGACGCCGGCCCCGGGCCGGGTGAATCGCACTCACAGAGCTACACTTTTGGCAGCCGGGCCGACCTCGCCACGGCCCTGCTGCGTGATGGGCAACTCGACGCTGCCACGGATGCACTTGGACCGGTGCTGGCGCTGCCCCCGGGCCGGCGGGGCGACTCCCTGTTGCGGCGCCTGGATCGGGTTCGTGGAGAACTGGCCGCGGCGCGGTACCGGGGGCAGCCGCAGGCTGATGACCTCGACGAGAACATCGAGACGTTCCGCAGCGAGACCATCGTCGGCGACCTGGCCGAACTCCCCGGCGCCGGCTAGCGAGTTCGGGACGGCGCAGTCAAGCCGAAGGGTGCCTGACATGCCTGACCGGCGATCAGCTGTAGGATTTGAGGCGTCTTCGATATGCCAGCCATTGTCCTTTCCCTTCATCATCAAAATCTTCTTAGGTGGAGCTCAGCATGGCGTCGCAGCAGTTCGATCCGCCGTCCGGTACGCGGGACTTTCTGGCGCGGGATCTCCGAGTACGGGACCACGTATTTGCTGCGATTCGTGAGGTCTTCGAACGGTATGGGTTTGAACCGTTGCAGACGCCGGCGTTCGAGCGTTTGGAGACGTTGACCGGCAAGTATGGCGATGAAGGCGACAAGCTGATTTTTAAGATCCTGCGGCGCGGAGAGCATGAGGCGTCCGGTGAGGCCGACCTCGCGCTGCGGTACGACATGACAGTGCCGCTGGCGCGTGTGGTGGCTGCGTATGGATCCCAGCTCCCAACACCGTACAAACGCTACGTCATGGGACCGGTCTGGCGGGCCGATCGCCCGGGCAGGGGACGTTTCCGCGAGTTCGCGCAGTGCGACGTCGATGTGGTCGGGTCTTCCTCACCACTGGCCGATGCAGAGGTGATCGGTGCCGTTACCGACAGCCTGGACGCCGTAGGGGTGACCGACTTTCGCGTGCTGGTCAACTCCCGGCGCGCGCTGTCGGGGTTGCTGGAGGTCTACGACATCCCTGCCGGGGCCGGCGGCGGCGTGCTGATCACCTTGGACAAGCTCGACAAGCTCGCTCCGGACGTGGTGGCCCGCGAACTCGCCGACGCACGTGGCGTGCCGCGGACGACAGCGGAGACGCTCATCGCGGATCTGACGGCACCCGATTCGGTCGAGCGCATGGGAACGGTCCTCAAAGACAGTGAAGACGGCCGCGCCGGCCTGGCCGAGGTCGATCGCCTGCTTGAACTGGCTGGCCCGGCTGTGGGTTTGACGCGAATCGCGTTCACCCCCCGTCTCGTTCGAGGTTTGGACTACTACACGGGGGTGATCTTCGAAGTGGTCGCGGAGGGTATGCCGGGGTCGATCGCCAGTGGCGGCAGGTACGACCGGCTGATCGCCGCCCTTGGCGGCCCGGACGTCCCCGCCTGCGGGGGGTCGCTGGGGATTGAGCGCATTATTGGTCTCCGCGAAGGCGACGCCGATGATAACCGCCGGCTTGATGTGGCCATCACCGTCATGGGAGAAGAGTCCGCTTCCGAACTCATGGTCATCGCCGGACGCTTGCGAGATTCGGGGCTCCGAACGGAAATCTACTTGGGCACTAGCGGAAAGCTCGGCCGCCAACTGAAATGGGCGGCCGACCGGCGGGCCCGGATCGCACTGATCTACGGACAGCAAGAACGCAACGAGCGCCTGATCACCGTACGGGATATGGATTCCGGGGAACAGCGCCGCGTACCTTTCGACCAGGTTATCGCGCACCTGGCAGAAGACGCCACCGGCGCAGGAGACGATTGACTCTGAGGAGATATCCATGGGAATGCAGGGCGACCGCATCTTCGCTGCAATCATGGAACGGGGCTTCCCCGACCCGTGGGCCACATTCGGAGAATGCATGTCCTGGGAATCCGCGCATGCTGTGCAGCTCAAGCATGCCATCGACCAGGCGCGGAAAGAGCACGCCGTCGAGACCCGGGCACGCGTAGCCGAGCTGTTCGATGTCAAGGCGGCCAACCTTAAGAAAGCTCAGCAACTCCTGGCGGAAGTCTTAGCGCAGTACGACGAGATGGGTATTTGGGAGGAGCTCGACCGCAGGGCTCGGCTGCTTGATATCGCCGACGTGTCCGAGCGGTGGGCGCGCGGACTGGTGGAGCATCCCTTCCCGATCGCACTGCGTTCTCTCCAATTCAACTGGACGTACATGAAGACTCATGGCGTTCGCGCGTTCTACGAGATGACCGCTCGCTACGTTGATGATCTGAGCGGTAACAACGGCCGTTGGCGCGCGGCGTGGGAAAAGGAAACGGTAACGGGAAGCATCGACCGGGTGACCACAGTGGAATGTGATCTCGCCTCCGAAGAGGCGCCCATGCACTGTGACATCTGCAAGAAGACCATCACAGCGCTGTTGTACCTCAACGGATAGCAGCGAGCGTGACCCGGCAATGCTGGCCTGATGGCCATGTCAAACCGGGCCATATTGGGATATCGGACATGTCTCTGCGCGCTCGGGCCGGGTAAGCCCCCTCAGGACTTGGTCGCCGCCGCCATGAAGATCGGTACGGCCGCGAACAGCCGGTCGGTGCGGGCGCGTTCTCGCTGGTCGGCGATCCATGCGTCCGCCTGCGTACGTGTGATCGCGCCGTGCTCGTGGCAGGCCTCCGCGAGGCGGGTGAGGACCGGCAGGAATGAACTGCCGGTGAACACCCCCGTGTGCACCTCCACCGTCACGTCGCGGAAGCCGGCGTCCAGCAGCAGGTTGCGGTGCTGACGGGCGGCCCGCGGGGACGCCACCTGGTCGGCGCGTTCGCGCACGATGGCGCGAGTGAGCTCCGGGTCGGTGGAGTCGATCACGAGCGTGTCCCAGTCCTGCCCGCACAGGACGATGCGCCCGCCGGGAACGAGGACGCGTCGCGCCTCGGCGAGCGCCCGTCCCGGGTCGGCCAGGGTGTGGAGGACCTTGTCGGCCCGGTAGCCCGCGGCCTCCGCGTCCTCGAGTGGCAGGTCATATGCGTCCCCGACGCGGAACTCGCCGTGCGGCCAGCGCTCCCGCGCCAACGCGATCATCTGATCGCTGACGTCGATTCCCAACGCCCGTAGGCCCTGGTCCGCCAGCTCGGCGACGGCCCGTCCGGTCCCGCAGCCGACGTCGATCACAAGGCCGCCCGGAGCGGTACACAGCGGTTCGTACGAGCGAGCGCGCAGCGCGGCCGCACCTGGACTCTGCTCGACGGCGTCGAGCTGCGGGACGAGGGCCTCGATTGTCTCGTTGGACATGCGGGCAATGCTGCGACTTAATGTCGACATGAAGTCAAGCGCGACCATGAGCATCGGGGAGGTGGCCGGGCACTTCGGCCTGGCAACGCACGTGCTGCGCCACTGGGAGACCATGGGCCTGCTTTCGCCCGCACGCGGGACCGGAGGTCACCGCCGATACGGCCGCCGCGACCTCTATCGGGTGGCGAGCATCCTGCTCGCCAAGGAGGCAGGGCTCGCTCTGACCGATATCCGCGGCATCCTAACGAGCGCCGACCTCGAGAACCGCCGAAAAATCCAGCGCCGCCACCGCGATGAACTGGTGAGGCGGATAGCGAAGACGCGGGCTGCGCTGGACCTCATTGAAGGCGGCCTCACCTGCGACTACGAAGACATTACCGAGTGCCCCACCTTCCAGTCCTTGGTCGCCGACCGGATGAGCAGTCGTGCACGGCTCCCCATGCCCGACGGCGAGACCCAGGCCGCCAGCCGGGGATGAAAAGGTCAACGGTGGGTGGTGTCGGCGCCGCATGTCTTCCTCGTCGTCGTGGTGGACGAGCCCGCACAGTCGGTCTACGGCCATTACGTCCTGAACCTGAACGCGGAGTACGGCCTTTCGGGATAGCGCCTGCCTGGCCGAACCCGTACGTACTTGGCCACGATATCTTGTTTGACGATGTATCGTGGGTGGCATGGGGTCGAGGGTGATGACGGAGCCCGCGTTCTTTGTGCTCACCGCGCTGGTGGATGAGCCGCGGCACGGCTACGGGATCCTCCGCGTGGCGGAGGAGCTGTCCGCCGGGCGGGTCCGGTTGAAGGTGGGCACCTTGTACGGCGTGCTCGACCGGCTGGTCGCCGAAGGACTGGTGGAGTTGGACCATGAGGAGGCGTACCAGGGCCGGTTGCGGCGGTACTACCGGTTGACCGAGCCGGGCGTGGACGCGCTGGAAGCCGAGGCGGCCCGGCTGGCGAGCAACGTCGAGAGCGCACGGGAACGGCTGAGGGCCCGGTCCCGCCGCCCGTCGACCGCGGAAGGAACCGCATGAGCCTGCTGGAGGAGCGCTACCGGCGGGTGCTGCGCCTGCTGCCCGCCTCCTACCGGGCGGAGCGGGAAGAGGAGATGGTGAGCGCCTTCCTGGAGGGCGTGGGCGATGGCGAGGAGCCGGCGGACGAAGACCTTGCCCGCCCGAACTGGTCGGAGATCGCCAGCGTGGCCGCCCTGGCGATGCGGGTGCGGCTGGGCGGGGTCGGCGCGCCGCCGGAACGGTTCGTCTGGGGCGAGGGAGTACGGCTGGCGGCGCGGCTGGGACTGCTGTTCCACGCCGTGCTCGGCTGCGTGTCCGCCGGTGGTCTGCTGCGGCTCTACGGCGTGCTGGGTTCTCCACCCGCCGCGGGCCTCGCCCCCGAGGACATCATCGGGACGGCCGGGTCGGTCGAGCGCCTGCGGCACCTGGCGGAAAGCGCGCCGGTCGTGGCGTGGGTCGCGGCCTATGCGCTGCTCGTCTACGGCCATCGGCGCGCCGCCAAGGTGCTCGCGGTCCTCGCCCTGCTGCCGATGATCTTTCGCCTGGCCATCGACGTCGGGACGGTGGTCGGGGCGGCGCCGTCCCTCGCGGACCAGGGGAGGATGCAGATCCGCACGGACGTCCCCTATGTTCTGCTGGCGGTCGTTCCGGTGCTGGCGCTGCTGGCCGGCTACCACCGGGACGCGCCAGCCGCCCGGCGACCGCCACGGTTCTTCGTCGTCCCGGCCGTTGCCGGCGCTCTGGCGGCGGTGGCCTTGGGCGTGGTGATGGCCACCCCGGGACTCGGACCCGGCATCCGGCCATGGATCGACCCGGGAGGTCTGTTCTACCTGCTCCTGCTGGTCGTCGGCGCGGCCTACACCGGCGTACACATCTTCGCCGCCGGGCGCCGCTCGCCGTGCTGGCCGCTGGCGTTGCTTCTCCTGCTGATCCCGGCCGTGTTCACCCGGATCGCGGCCTTCTTCTCCTACTCCTACGACCCGACCGCCGGGGTGGGAACGGCCATGCTCCTCATCCAGATCGCCGCGGCCCTACCGGCGGGCTTGCTGCTCGTCGTGCTGGCGGCGCCGATGATGCGCCGCCTGCCCTCCCCCGACCCACCTCCCGGGTATGGCGCGGACGGTGGCTCTCGCGGGTGACGCGCATTGAGCGCCGCGATTCCTAGCGTGAATAGCTCCGTATCGAGGGGAGTTCACGTGGTCAAGCACAAGCGTGCGCTGGGAGGCGCACTCACATTGGCCGTGGCGGTGGGTGTCGCGGCAGGCGCGTTGGCAGGGGGTAACGGCGGGCCGAGCCGGGATGACGCCGCAACGGTCACCGCCGTCGGACCCGTCGCGGCCGCGTCCACCAACGCCGCCGGCCACGCTCGGCTGCGGGAAATCCTGCGGCGGCTGACCACGGTCGACGGCGGGCCGGGAGCGCTCGTCGCGGTGCGGGACCGGCGCGGCCGCTTCGTGCTGACCAGCGGCGTCGCGGACGTGACGAGCCACGCGCCGGTGCCCCACGACAGCAGGTTCAGGATCGGCAGCATGACCAAGCCGTTCGTGGCGACGGTCGTCCTCCAGCTGGTGGGCGAGCACCGCGTCGTCCTGGACGCGCCGGTGGAGCGCTACCTGCCCGGCGTCGTGCGCGGACACGGCAACGACGGGCGGGTGATCACCGTCCGCGAGTTGCTCCAGCACACCAGCGGCCTGCCCGACGTCCTCGCCTACCTCACCCCGCAGGAGATCCTCGAGGACCCGCTGGCCCACCACGACATCCGCGACCTTGTCGACATCGCGCTCGCCCACCCGCCGACCTTCGAGCCCGGCACCGGCTGGCGCTACTCCAACACCGACTACCTGGTGGCCGGTCTGCTCATCGAGAAGGTGACCGGCCACACCTACGGCGAGGAGATCCGCCGGCGCATCATCACGCCGCTCGGCCTGCGTGCGACGTACGTGCCAGACGACTCTCCGGCGATCCCCGGGCCGCACCCGCGCGGCTACGTACGGCCGGGCGAGGGCGCGCCGCTCATGGACGTCACCGCGATCAACCCCACGGTCGCCGGCCCGGCCGGCGGGATGATCTCCAGCGGCACCGACATCAACCGGTTCCTTGACGCGCTCCTGGGCGGCAGGCTGCTGCGCCCGGCCCAACTGCGGGAGATGATGAAGACCCGGCCGACCGGCAACCCCGACGGCCGGGCGTACGGCCTCGGTTTGGAGAGCAGGCCCCTGCCGTGCGGCGGCCTCTACTGGGGACACGGCGGCGACATGTTGGGGTATGAGACGGCGGACGGTGCCACGGCCGACGGCAGGCAGGCGACGGTCATGGTGAACCTCGACCCGGGTGGCTCGCACGCGCAGGACGACGACATGAACGCCGCCGTCCAGACGGCGCTGTGCGAGGGGCGGCCCGCGGCCGCCGAATAGCTGGGGCTACGGCGCGGTGGCGAGGCGGTCCATCAGGGTGCCGGCGATGCGCAGGACCTGGCGTTCGGTATCGGTGAGGCCGGCGAGGGCCGAGATCAGCCACGCGTCGCGGTGCGCCATGTCGCGGACGAGCTCATCGACTCCCGCGGGGGTGATGGCGAGCACGGACTGGCGGCGGTCCACTTGGCTGGGCGATCGGACGACAAGGCCGGCCCGCTCCATCTCGGCGAAGGCCCGGGTGAGGGACTGCGGGCGTTGACGCTCGGCGGCGGCGAGCTCGCCGGGCGTGGCCGGGCCGCCCTGGTGCAGGCGGGCCAGGATGCTGATCTTGTTGCCGCTCAGCGCGCCGGCCGGCCGTTCCGCGCGCAGCCGCCGGGCCAGCCGCATCGCGCCTCGCCGGATGTCCGCCGCCGTGTCCGCCAGACCTTTCTGCAGGCCCTCCTGTTCCATACTCCTAAGCTATCACTTACTATTTCCCTCGCATCCACGGCGCTATATGCGGAGGAGTGGTACGCAGTGCGTATGAAACTGCGAGAGGCGATCGTGTCGGCGGCCGCGATGCTGCTGAGCTACGGGTCGGCGCTCCTGCTCGAACATCTCGCCGGGCTCAACCTTGACGTGGTCGTACTCGCCGTCGTGCTGGCGATCAGCCTCGGCCGTCGCAACCGGGTCGGCGCCGGTCCCCGATCACGGCTCCTGGCGCTCGTCGTGCTGGCCGCCGTCAGCGTCGCCGCCGGCGAGGTCGGCCGGCTCATGGTCGACCATCCCAACGTCGGCGACGCGCTGTTCACCCTCGTGCCGGCGCTGGCGATCTGGGTACGACGGTTCGGCGTGCGGTCCGCGGCGGCCGGGACGCTGGTGACCATGCCGTTCATCGCCGTCCTCGTGACCCCGCTGCCGCTGCCGCCGGGGCCGGGAGCGCCGTGGTGGGGAGCGGCCGTGGCCGTGATCGTCTTCTGCTGGGTGACCCTCGTCGCGGAGGTCGCCGACCGTACCGGCTTCACCTCCAGGGTCGTCGCCGAGCCGCCGGCCGCAGGGGATGCCGGCGCGGCCGGTGCGGCCCGGCCCCGGGCGAGCACCCGGATGGCCCTGCAGATGGGCGTGGCGATGGGCGTCGCCTTCGCCGTGGGTCGCACCTTCTACCCCGACCACTGGACCTGGGTGGTGCTCACCGCGTTCATCGTCGGCAGCGGCAACCGGGGTCGCGGCGACGTCATCTACAAGGGGTTGCTGCGGGTGGCCGGCGCCGCCGCGAGCACCGCGGCGGCCACCGCGCTCACCGCGGCGTTCGGACCCGGCGACCGGGCGTCGGTGGCGCTCATCCTCGCGATCCTGGCGGTGGCGACCTGGCTCCGGACGTTCAACTACGCGTACTGGGCCGCGGGCGTGACCGCGGCGCTCGCGCTGCTGTACGGATACTTCGGGCAGGGCGGCCCCGGCCTGATCCGCGACCGCCTCGGCGGCATCCTGGTCGGGGCGGCGATCGCCATCGCCGCCTCCTGGCTCGTCCTGCCCGTCAGCAGCTCCCAGGTGCTGCGCCGCCGGGCGGCCGACGTGCTCGCCGTCCTCAAGGAGCTCCTCGCCGCGCCGCCGGGCGAGGTCGCGTCGCTGCAGGTCCGGTTCCGGCACGCGCTGGCCAGGGTCGAGCAGGTGGCCCGCCCGCTTGAGCTGCATCGCCGGCTGCTCCGCAGGGGGTCGGGCGCCGCCCATCCGGCCGACGCCGTCACCGTCATCCGCGGGTGTACGGAGGCGGTGGACAGGCTCGGCACCGATCACGCGGCACGCGCCGAGCTCGCCCTGGCCCGCGCCGAGCTCGCCCGTGTCCTCCGCGCCACCAGGCCCCCCAGCCCCGCGGCCCGGATCTAGTGGATCAGCCTGCCGGCGCCGCGGCGTCTGTGGCCACGGCGGCCGCTGGGTTGATGATCGCGATGTTGCTGCGGGCGTGCCGGAACAGCTCCCTGCTCGCGCTGGCGTCCATCAGCGCGGCCAGCCCGCCGTGGCTGGGCGCGCCGATCATGATGACGCCGGCCCCGATCTCATTGGCATGCTCGGCGAGCATCCTGCCCACGGTGCCGTGGTCGGGGGCGTGCAGCAGGACGAAACCACGGGCGGGGACGCCACGGGCGGCGAGCCGCCGGACGTGGTCGGTCACGATCGTACGGGCGGCGGCGAAGTCTTCGGCGTCGGCGCCGGTCTCGACCGCGACGACGCCCTCCTGCGCGTGCACGACGTGCACCGTCCTGCCGTCGGCGGCGGCGAGGCGGGCGGCGGCGTCGGTGACCAGCCCGGCGACCGGGGAGTTGTCGACCGCCGCGACGATCACCCCGATTCCTCGTCCCGGGATCGGGGTGCCGGCGTCGGCCTCCACGGGCGCCAGCGTGGCCGCCGCCGGCTCGGCCGCCGCCGTTTCGGCGGCAACTGGTACGGCCTGGGCGCGCTCGGCCTCGGCGAGCTGGCGGTGACCGCCGGCCAGGAGGGCGATGCCCGCCACGATGGCCGCGGTCCCGACCAGGAACGGCACGTGGATGTTGAAGGCGGACACCATCTTGCCGGCCGCGTACGGCGCGATGCCGGCGCCGATGAACCGGACGAAGCTGTACGCGGCCGAGGCCACCGGCCGGTCGACCGGCGACACGGTCATCACGGCCTGGGTGGTGATGGTGTTGTTCACCCCGATGAAGATGCCGGAGGCGATGACGGCCGGAATGAGCACGGACCTGTGCGTCGTCCACAGCCCGATGGCCAGGGTCACGGCGGCGAAGCAGGTGAGGTTCACGTACATGGTCCTGGCGATGCCGAGCCGCGCGGCCAGCCACGGCGCGCCGAACACGGCGAAGATCGCGACCAGGACGCCCCAGCCGGTGAAGACCAGGCCGAGCCTGATCGGGCTGAGCCCCATCGGGAACGGCGCGTACCCCAGGACCGTGAAGAAGCCCCAGTTGTAGCACAGCGCGGTCAGCGACATGACCAGCAGACCGCGGTGGCGCAACGCGCGGATCGGTTCCGACAGCCCGGTCCTGCGCGCGGGTTTGGGCATGGGTTGGACCAGGACCACGGTCGCGACCAGCCCGATGGCCATCAGCACGGACACGCCGTAGAACGGCCCGCGCCAGCTGACCTGCCCGAGCAGGCCGCCCAGCAGCGGCCCGACCGCGATCCCCAGACCGAGGGCGGTCTCGTACAGGACGATGGCGCCGGTGAAACCGCCGCTGGCCGAGGCGACGATCACGGCCAGGGAGGTGGCGATGAACAGCGCGTTGCCCACGCCCCATCCGGCCCGGAAGCCGACGATGCCGCCGATGCCCGAGGCGTTGCCGGCCAGCGCGGCGAACACCACGATGAGGACCAGACCCGCGATCAGGGTGCGCTTGGCGCCGATCCGGCTGGACACCCAGTTGGTGACCAGCATCGCGACCGCGGTGACCTCCAGGTAGCTGGTGAACAGCAGCGTCACCTGGCTGGGTGAGGCGTGCAGCTTCTCGGAGATCGCGGGCAGGATCGGGTCGACCAGGCCGATCCCCATGAACGAGACGACGCAGGCGAACGCCACGGCGAACACGGCCTTCGGCTGCCGCCACGGGCTGGCGACCGAGCTGGCAGTGGGCATGGGCGTCGTCCTTCCGAGGGATGGTCCGCCGGCCCGGGACGAGCGGGGGCGATCCGGGACGGGTGGCGACAACTTCATTGGTGAGTCTATATAGAGAGTTCTATGATTTTGTCATGAGTCCGCATGCGAACGAAAGTGGCCCCGACGACCTGATCGAGGCGGGGGAGGCGCTGTACGGGCTGCTGACGGCGGCCGTCAGGCAGCTGCCGAGAGACATCAGCCTGACCGCGGCGTCGACGCTGGCCACGATCGAGCGGACCGGCCCGCGGCGGATCACCGACCTGGCCGTCTCCGAGGGCGTCGCCCAGCCGTCGATGACCGCGCTCATCACCACCCTGGAACGCGCGGGCCTGGTCGAGCGGCGGCCCGACCCGCGCGACCAGCGGGTCGTGCTTGTGGCGCTGACGCGGGCGGGCGCCGACTACCGGCGCGCCCGCCGTGAGGCCGGCGCCGAGGCGTTCGCCAGGCTGATCGGCACGTTGCCGCCGGACGAGGCGGACGCCGTACGGGCTGCGGTCCCCGCACTACGGCACCTGCGCGCGCTCGACGAGCGGCAACGAGGCGAGGTGACCCGCACCCGTCCGTGAAAGAGCGCGGAAAGCGCTTTACCGGCCTGGTCGATTCGGCTTACCGTGTGCGGCTGGAGGGGTCGATTTCACTGCGTTCCCGCCCAAGGAGGCCGGCGTGAGCGGCCATGGCCCATTCCGTACGGCGAAAGCCGCCCTGTCAATGATCGTCGCCCTGGCGGCGGCGATCGCGTCCGGACTGCCCGCGGGAGCCGCAGCCGCGAACTCGCTGAGCGTGCTCGGCGCCGACGTGTCGAGCGTGCAGCGGGCCCTCGACCTCGGCGCCAGATACATCGACGCGGCCGGCACGGCGCGGGATCCGCTCGACATCCTCAAGGGGATCGGCGTCAACTACGTCAGGCTGCGGGTATGGAACAACCCGGCCAGCGGCTACAACAACAAGGCCAAGGTCCTGGCGTACGCGAAGACGGTCAAGGCCAAGGGCCTCAAGTTGCTGATCGACTTCCACTACTCCGACACCTGGGCCGACCCCGGGCAGCAGCGCAAGCCGGCGGCCTGGGCCGGGCACGGCATCGCCCAGCTGCAAAGCGACGTCGCAGGCTTCACCAGCGACGTCTGCGGCGGTCTCAAGGCGCAGGGCACCACGCCGGACAGCGTGCAGATCGGCAACGAGATCAACGTCGGCATGCTCTGGGACGACGGCAAGGTGATCAACAGCGACTTCACCCATCTCAGCCTGCTGCTCAAGGCCGGCTACAACGCCACCAAGGCGTGCGACAGCGGCATCAAGGTGATCATCCACACCGCGGACGCCGACAGCGACGCGCACGCGCGCTGGTTCTACGACGGCATCGCCGCGAAGGGCGTCACCTGGGACATTACCGGTCTTTCGTACTACTGCATGTGGCACGGCTCGCTGTCCAACCTGTCCGGCGTCATCACCGACATGCGGTCCAGGTACGGCAAGGACGTCGTGATCGCCGAGACGGCGTACCCGTTCACGTCGGCGAACGCCGACGGCACCGGCAACTCCGTCACCTCGGGCTGCTCGGGCTACCCGCTCACCTGGGCGGGGCAGGCCGCCAACTTCGCCGCCGTGCAGAACACCGCCCGCACCGCCGGCGCGATCGGCGTCTTCTACTGGGAGCCGACCTGGTATGCCGTCGCCGGCAACGGCTGGGACCCGGCCAACATCAACGGCAGCGGCGACGGCTGGGACAACATGGCCGTCTTCGACTGGACCGGGCACCTCAACCCGAACGTCAGATGGACTCCGTAGGCGGCCCGTCCGGCTTGATGTCCGTGAGGGTGAGCGCGGCCTTGAGATCGCGGGCGGTCTGCTCCAGGTGGGCGCCCATGGCCGCCGCGGCGCCCTTGGCGTCCCTGACTTTGATACGTTCCAAAATCGCCGCATGCTGGTCGATGACGTCGTCGACCGTGCCGCCGCGGGCGAGGTGACCGCCCAGGCTGCGCATCCGGCCGGCTCTGAGCGGCTCTTCCAGCGCCTCGATCAGGAAGCTCAGCATCTGGTTGCCGGCGCCGACGGCGAGGCTCTCGTGGAAGCGGATGTCGGCCTCGTGGAAGGCCGGCACGTTCTCACCGGCGGCGCGCATCGCGGCGAGCGCCGCCTCCATGGCGGTGACGGCGGCCCGTCCCGCGTGGGTGGCCGCGAGCGAGGCGATGTGGACCTCGAGCGCGCGGCGCACGTCGAGCAGGTCGAGCAGCCGGCGCGGATCCCGCCGCACGGCCGCGGTGAAGAAGTCGCCGATCGGTCCGGCGTTGGGATGGGCGACCACCGGGCGCCGGCCCTGCCGGATGACCACCAGGCCGCGCGCCTGCAGCGCCTTGGTGGCCTCGCGCACGGTCAGCCGGCTCACCCCCAGCTGCGCCGCCAGATCGGACTCCGAAGGCAGCTCGGCCCCCGGCTCGAACTCGCCGAAGACCAGATCTTCCAGTTGCTGGACGACACCGGCGGTGACGCTCCGCGACGGACGGGACCCGCGCTGGTCGGCGACGGGCTGGGAGGGATTAGGCACTGCTCAAGGATGGCGCAGGTCAGTGCGCAGCGCAATCAATCATCTGATGAGTGGCGGCCGCCATGATCGGACTTACGGGCGGGACTGGCGCGAAGGTGGTGTCTTGAGCTGGATCGGGGCGGGGAAAGGGCTTGCCCACATATCTGATACCTGGGACGCTGTCGCGTGACAGCAGGGCGCGAAGGATCCTCACAGTCGAGTGGCTCGCACGCGGCGCGCGGGGCCTGCAGGGGGTGGACCTCCGCCGCGTGGCCGCCCATGACGGCGGTCGCGCCCCCTCTGGAGGGAGGACCCGTGGCAGGAGTTCCACTCCGGCGGCTCCGGGCCGCATCGATCGGCGCCGTGATGGCTCTCCTCGTCGCCGCCTGCGGAGGCGGCGGGGCAAGCGGAAGCGGGAAGGGTGCGTCCGGCGGGGCGGGGGACGGCGACACCGGCGCGACGATCACGATGTGGACGCGCGCGGCCACGCAGATCGCCTCGCAGCGGCTCGTGGACGCCTACAACGCCTCGCACAAGAACAAGGTGAAGCTGACCGTCATCCCGACGGACAACTACCAGCCGCGCATCGCGGCCGCGGCCGGCGCCCGGCAGCTCCCCGACGTGTTCGCGTCCGACGTGATCTATGTGCCCAACTACACGTCGCAGGGCCTGTTCATGGACATCACGGACCGCGTCAACAAGCTCCCGTTCAAGAACAGCCTGGCTCAGTCGCACATGAAGCTCGGCACCTACCAGGGGAAGATGTACACCCTGCCGCACACCCTGGACCTGTCGGTGTGGTTCTGGAACAAGGACCTCTACAAGAAGGCCGGGCTCGACCCGGAAAAGGGGCCCAAGACGCTGCAGGAGTTCGCGCAGCAGGCCACCGCCATCCAGAAGAAGCTGGGCGGCAGCGGCAAGATCCACGGCACCTTCTTCGGCGGCAACTGCCCCGGCTGTTACGTGTTCACGTTCTGGCCGTCGGTGTGGGCCGCGGGCGGCCAGGTGATGAACCCGGAGGGCACCCAGTCGTTCAACGACCGGCCGCCGATGACCGACGTGTTCCGGATCTGGCGCGGGCTGTGGGAGTCCGGCGCGGTCGGCCCGACGGCCAGGACCGAGCAGGGGCCGACCTGGACCGGCTTCTTCCCGAAGGGCACCGTCGGCGTGATGCCG
>DASUWU010000043.1:0-7950 GCA_036378315.1 Streptosporangiaceae bacterium
TCCACCAACACGATCGCCGGTGTCGGGTTCGCGAAGGCCTGGGCGAAGCTCGCCGGCGGCTCCGAGCCCACCACCTACACCTTCGGCGGGTCAGCGTCCGCCACGTCCGTGGTCACGCTGGTGTGCCTGTTCGACGAGGACACCGCCACCCCGGTCAACGCCGGGCCCGTCAACGGCGGCTCGTCCACCGCCAGCAACTCCCACGTCGCCCCCACGCTCACCACGACGGTCGCGAACACGTTGCTGCTGGCCATGTTCGCGTCCGTCGTGCAGAACGCCTCCGGCAGCTACAACCCGCCCGCCGGCATGACCGAGCTGTCCGACGTCAACGCCGGGTCATGGGTGCAGCAGTCGGTGTGCTCCGAAGCGATCGCCGCCGCCGGGGCAACAGGCACGAGGACGGCGACGCTGGGCGCCGGGGACGTGAAGTCCTACCTGACGTTCTCCCTCGCCGTCTCCCCCGCGTCGGGGGTCGCGGCCGGGCAGGCGCGAAGGATCCTGGCGCCGACGTTCGCCGTCGTGAGGGCGGCGACGTACTGATGCCGGTCCTCGGCCGCTCCTACACGCGCCCCGTCACCCTTCGCACGGTCATCCGCGCCGGTACCACCGCGGACGTGTCCAGCGCCACCGCCTCGGTCGCTACGGCCACCGCCGCCCGGTCCGACACGGGCGCCTCAACGGCCACAACCACCTCCACGGTCACGGCGTCCGCCGCCGCCGAGGCGCCGCTGACGCTGTCGGCGCACATCTTCGGCCGCCCCCAGCCGCGGCGGTCCGAGCAGCAGGCCCTGGTCATCACCGCCTGGACCGAGGTCGCCCCCACCGCCGCGGACGCCACCGCCGCCACCGTCAGCACCATCACCGTGGCAGCGGCCCGCTCGGACACGGCGACGGCAACCTCGACCACGGCCAGCGCCGTCACGCCCACCGCCGTCCGCGCCGACACCGCCGCCGTCACCGCGACGGCCACCACCGCAGTCACTGCCACCGCCGCTCGCGGCGACACGGCGACCTCCAGCCCGTCCACCACCTCCACGGTGACGGCGACCGGATCCCGGGCCGACACCGCCGCCGCGTCGTCCTCCACGGCGTCGACCGTCACCGCCACGGCTGGCACGGGCGGCCCGAGCGTCACCGCCCAGACCCAGTCGACGGTCACCGCCACCGCCCAGCGCGCCGACACCGCCACGGCCACGGCGACCACGGCCAGCGCTGTCACCGCGACAGGCGTGCGAGGCGACACCGCCGCCGCCACAGCGTCCACCGCGGCCGCAGTGGCAGCGACGGCGACGCTGAGTGGAAGCCCTCAAGCGACAGTCGGTTCGACGTCGACAGTCACTGCAGTCGCGGCAGCTACGGCCGCGGCGACCGCGGCTGCGGATGCTCTCACCGGCAGCACCGTCACAGCTACAGCTACCGAAGCCGCCACTCGCGGACGCCTCCGCCTCGCCACCCGGCCACGACCGCGCATCACCACTATCGCGCGTCGGCGCACCGACCTCAGGGAGGTCTGATGTACGAGGTCGGCGACGTGCTCCCGTTCGGCATCGACATCACCGACGCCGACGGCAACCCGGCCGACGCCGGCGCGGTCGCGCTGACCCTGATCAAGCCAGACAAGACCACTCAGGCGCTGACCACCACGCACCCGTCGCCGGGCCGCTACGAGAGCGACTACGTCGCCGCCGCGCCCGGCCCACACATCGGCATGTGGGTCGCGACCGGTGTCAACGCGGGCACCGAGCCGCAATTCTTTGACGTCCGCCCCGCCGGGTACGAGGGCATCGTCTCGCTCGCCGACGTCAAACAGACGCTGAGGATCCTCAGCTCGTCGCACGACGAGCACCTGAAGGCGTACATCGCGGCCGCGACGGGCATCATCGAGCGGCACACCAAGGAGATCGTGGTCCGCCGCGAGTTCGTTGAGGAGTACTGCTCCGACGGTCACGGGGTGATGCTGGCCCGTGGGCCTCGTCCTGTCGTCACCGGCGTGACGAACGCGAGCGGCGCGGTCGGTCTGGGCGGGTTGACGACGAGTGGACGCTGGCTCCGCGGCCTGCCGTACGGTTACGTCACGGTGACGTATCAGGCCGGGTACGACGTGGTGCCGGCGAACTACTTGCTGGCCGCGCGGATGATCGTGCAGCGGCTGTGGGAGCAGTCCCAGCGGGCTGGCACGCAGGCGAACCAGATGCCGGACTTCGGCGAGGACACACCTTCCGACGACTCGCTCCTGTCGCGCCAGGTCCGGCAGCTGCTGGGCCCGCCGGGACCCCTCGTCGCATGACCGAGACGCAGGTGTTCGCCGCGCTCGACCGCCTCGGCGACCTCTTCGGCGCGCAGCCCGGCTGGTGGCTGTTCGACCCCGAGGCCACCGATCCGCCACCGCACACCGTCACCGTCTACGACGGGCCCGTCGTCTCCGGTGAGACCGGCGACGGTGTCGCCGTCGGGGTGTCGGAGCCCGGCTCCCAGGCCACGGCCGCGGTGCCGGTGAGCCGGTCCGGGCCGAACGGCCTCGGCCCGAGCGACCAGGAGTCGTGGCGGATCGGCTGCGGCATCTCCGTGATCGTCGGCGACGGCGACCACCGGCAGACCCGCGCCCGGCTCGGCGCCCTGTTCAGTCAGTGCAGCGCCGCCATCCGGGCCGACATGACCCTCGGCGGGACCGTGATGCACGTCCGGATCGGCGACTGGTCGATGTGGCAGCTCGCCTCGCCCCGAGGGTCCGAGTTGTACCTGCACTTCGACGTCGTCGGGTTCTCCCAGCTCTGACCTCGGGGGTGGCGCGGTGGCGGTGCAGGTCTCCGGCGACCCGGCGCTCACGATCGGCGAGGACCTGCGCCTGCTCCCGATCGAGCTGCGGAAGTCGGCCCGGCCGAGACTGCGCCGCGCGGGCGACGTGATCGCAAGCGCGGCCAAGAACAACGCGTCGTGGTCCAAGCGCATCCCTCCGACGATCCGCGTGCGCACGTCGTTCCGTTTTGAGCGGGAGACGATCTACGTCATCGCGGGTGGACCGACGACCCCGCACGCGCGCCCTTACGAGGGTGCGGGCGGCAAGGCCAGCTTCCGCCACCCGGTGCACGGCAACCGTGAGGTCTGGGTCGCCCAGCCCACTCGGCCCTACCTGTGGCCCGCCGGCAAGGAGCACGGCCCCGAGGCGGAGGTCGCGATCCGCCAAGCCCTCAACGAGACCGCCGCGAAACTCGGATTCTCCTAGGAGCCCCTCATGGCGCTGCTTGCCACGCAGTACCCGACGACCCAGGGCACGGTGGTGACGTATGCCGCCGCGTCCGGCGGCGGCGGGGACACCTTCGTCCCGGCCGACAACGCCGTGCTGCACGTGAAGAACGGCGGCGGCTCGTCGACCAACGTCACCCTCGCCACCCCGTCCACGGTCGACGGCGACCTGACGGTGCAGGACCGTGTCGTGGCGGTCGCGAACGGCGCGGACAAGTTCATCCGGATCCCGCCGGCCATCTACCGCGACGCCTCGACCGGCGTCGGGACGGTCACCTACTCCGTGACCACCTCGGTGACGGTGGCGGTGATCGGGCTGTGAGTGACCTCGACCCGCAGATGGTGCGCATGCGGCACGACGAGCTGGACGTCGAGCGCGAGTTCCCCGCGTCGGCGGTGCCGATCCACGTCGCGTCGGGCTGGCAGGTCGTCGCCGACGAGCCGCCCGGTGACGCCAAGAGCGACGCAGCCACGGGCGACGACGAGTCTGCCGACAAGACCCCGAAGAGCAGCCGTCGCGCTGCGAAGAACGAGGAGTGACGGATGCCGACTCCGGAGCTGACCGCGTCGACCCGGTACATCGACCCCGGCGTCACGAAGTGCTACTACGTGCCGACGATCGCGGCGGCAAACCTGACGCCGACGCGGGCCGAGCTGAACGCGGGCACCGACCTGTCGCGTGAGATCGCGGACCTGTCCGGCTGGACCGTGACCGCCAACCAGGTCGACACCCCGGACCTCAAGAGCACGTTCACCGGCAAGATCCCCGGCCGCACCGAGGCGGCCGACTCCAGCCTCACCCTCTACGCGAGCGTGAACGGCACCGACGTGCGGGCGCTGCTGCCGCGCGGCACCTCCGGCTACATCGTGTGGATGGACGGCGGCGACGTCGCAGGCAACAAGGCCGACGTGTACCCCATCCGGGTGGCGTCGTGCTCCAAGGTCCGCACCGTGTCCGGCACCGAGGCGGCCAAGGTGATGGTCTCCTGCGCGATCACCACGCAGCCCGCCGAGAACGTCACCGTCCCGGCGTGACGTCGATCCGCGAACGGCTGGAGGCGAAGCGCCGCCGCACCGCAGTCGTCCCGGTGCTGGTCTCCGACCCGTCCGAGGACCAGCAGGCCGCGGTCACCTTGCAGCAGGCCCACGCCCTGCGGCTACGCGAAGAGGGGTACGACTCGGCTGTCGGCGCTGCAGCGGTCGAGGCGGCGGCCGCGAGGGTGCGTGAGCACTGGGCCGACGTCCACCTGCAGTCACTCCCGCCCGCCGAGTGGGAGATGATCGTCTCCACGCACACGGGCGAGACCGGCATCGACTGGGACGCGGTCCTGGCGCTGCTGCTGGCCCACTCGTGCATCGACCCCGACCTGCGGGACGAGGAGTGGTGGGCCGCCCGCCTCGCCGACGACGCCTGGTCGGCCGGCGACACCGCAGCGCTGAAGCGGGCCCTGCTGCTGCTGAACGTCGACGCGTTCGACCCGTACGTCCCAAAAGGCTGAGGGCGGACCCGCTCTTCGCCGCACGGATGGCGTACTGCGGGCCCCGCGCGCTCCCGCTCTCGACCTTCCTGTCGTGGCCCGCGTCCGATCAGGACGCGGCGCTCGCGTGGCAGCAGCACGAGGCGCAACGGTGCGGCGGCTGCGGCACTCACCCGCACGACTGGGACGCCGACCACGGAGGCGACCGCCACGCCTACGTCGCCGTCATCCACGAATGCCCCGGATGCGTCGCCCTGGAGCGCACACGCGACGCCCCGGAGATGAAGGAAGGCCGCGGCCGGCGGATCCGCATGGAGCGACGCAACTAGATCGGTGGTGATCCGGTGGCCACCAAGGAACTCGAATACAGAATCGGCGCGGACTACAAGGACCTGCTGCGCAACACCGACCAGGCGATCGCCAAGTCACGGCTGTGGCGGCGCGAGCTGCGCGAGATGGAGCAGCAGCAGGCCGAGCACCGACAGATCATCACCGACCTCGGCGCGGGCCTGATGACCTTCGGCGCGGTCGTCACCGCTGGGCTCGGGCTCGCGGCGAAGGCCGCGATGGAGTGGGAGTCCGCCTTCACCGGCGTCCGCAAGACGGTCGACGGGTCGGACGCCGAGATCGCGGCCCTGGAGGGAGAACTGCGGCAGCTCGCCCGCACGCTCCCCGCAACGCACACGGAGATCGCCGCTGTGGCCGAGGCTGCGGGCCAGCTCGGCATCAAGCGCAACGACATCGCGGCGTTCACCAGGGTCATGATCGACCTCGGGAACACGACGAACCTGACGGCCGACGAGGCGGCCACCGAGCTGGCGAAGCTGGCGAACATCATGGGCACCTCCGCCAAGGACGCCGACCGTCTCGGCTCCGCACTGGTGGCGCTCGGCAATGACGGCGCGAGCACGGAGAAGGACATCCTGTCCATGGCGCTCCGCATCGCAGGCGCCGGCAAGACCATCGGCATCACGGAAGCCGAGGTGCTCGGCTTCGCCTCGGCGCTGTCGTCCGTCGGCATCGAGGCAGAGGCGGGCGGGTCGTCGATCAGCCGCGTCATGATCACCGTTGAGCAGGCCGTGCGCGAGGGAGGCGACGCGCTCGAAGGGTTCGCCGAGGTCGCGGGCCTGAGCGCTGACGAGTTCGCGCGCCGATACAAGAACGACGCAGCAGGAGCCATCGCGTTCTTCATCTCTGGCCTGTCCCGGATGCAGGCGGAGGGCAAGAACGTCTTCGCGACGCTGGAGCAGCTCGGGTTCGGCGAGATCCTCGTCCGTGACGCGCTGCTCCGCACCGCCGGCGCGTCCGACATGCTGAATCGCTCGCTACAGGTGGGCACCTCGGCCTGGGCGGAGAACAACGCCCTGACCGAGGAGGCGAACAAGCGCTACGAGACGAGCGCCAGCAAGCTGCAGGTGGCGTCCAACCAGATCAAGGATGCCGCCATCGACGTGGGCGCCGCCATCGGCCCGATCCTCGTCGGCGCCGCGGAGAACATCGCGGGCCTGGTGTCCTGGTACCAGCAACTCCCGGGCCCACTGAAGGAGGTCGTCACCTACACGGCCCTCGCCGCGGCCGGCATCGGGCTCGTCGGCGGCGCTGCGCTCATCGCCGTCCCGAAGGTGCTGGCATTCCGGGAGTCGATGCGCTCGCTCGATGAGGCCGGTGGGGTGCTCGGCAAGGCGACGTCCCGCTTCGGGCTGTTCATGAGCGGTCCGTGGGGCGCCGCGATCGGTGCTGGCGTGACCCTCCTGGGCCTCTTCGGCGTCGCGGCGGGACAGTCGGCCGCCCGGCAGGAACGCCTGGCGGAGTCCGGGCGATCGGTGGCCGACGCGATCAACGAGCAGAACGGCGCCATCAACGCCAACGTGAAGGCGGCCGCGGCGAAAGCGGCCGAGGACCAGGGCCTCCTGCGACTGTCGCAGCAGCTCGGCCTCGAAGGCGGCCTGGTCGTCGACTCCATCCTCAAGCAGGGCACGGCGTACGACACGCTCATCGCCCAGCTCGACGAGGTCATCCGCGTCCGCTATCAAGGCGGGCAGGCCGCCTTTGATGAAGGCGAAGCGGCGATCGAGTTGAAGGACAAGCTCGTCGCGATGGTCGGCGCGAAGGATTCCGAACTCGCGGCAACCAAGCGGGTCGCGGAGGCGCAGAAAGGCGCCACCGGCGCGTCCCGCGAGCAGGCCGAGGCGCTGGAGAAGCAGAAGCAGGCCGCCGACCAGGCCAAGGAGGCTCTCGACGCGATGGTCGAGAGCCTGGACAAGCTCAACGGCGTCCAGCTGACGTTCAACGAGGCGAACCGCCGCTACATTGAGCAGGTCGCGGAGTCCGCCAAGGCGCTGGCCGAGAACGGCAAGACTCTCGACATCAACACCGAGGCCGGCCGCGCGAACGCGCGAGCGCTCGACGACCAGGCGAAGGCCGCGTACGACCTCGCGGAGGCGGCGGCACGGCAGGCCGAGAAGACGGGCGGCGCGACGGCGGGCCAGGGGGCGTTCACGGCGTCGCTGCAGGCGTCCCGTGCCGCGCTGATCGAGACCGCGACGCGGTACGGCATGACGCGAGAGCAGGCCGAGGCGTACACCAACTCGGTGCTGGGCATCCCGACGGTGGCGTCCACCCAGGTGATCACGCCAGGGTCGGTCGAGGCGCAGGTGCAGCTGCAGCACGTGCACGACAAGGTCGCCCAGATCCCGCCCGGCAAGACCGTCAACGTCGGCGCGTTGACTGCCGCCGCCATGAAGCTGCTGACCGATCTCGGGTACAAGGTCGAGACCCTGCCGGACGGCACCGTGGACGTCACCGCCAACACGGCGGCGGCGAACACGGAGTTGAACAGGTTCTTGACGCAGCCCGCCACGAAGGTCGTGCAGATCGTCTACCGCGGCCAGGAGGCCTGGCGGACTGCAGCGGGGACGATCTACGAGGAGCACGGCGGCCTGGTGTCGTTCTTCGCCGGCGGCGGGTTCTCGCCGATGGCGGCCAACTGGGCGCAGATGGTTCCGGCGAAGACCTACCGGGTCATCGGCGACCGAGCGGCAGGAGACGAGGCCTACATCCCCATCCTGCCCGGCTCGGCGCGCTCGCAGGCGATCTTGGCGGAGACGAACCGCCGCATGGGGTGGGGCGTCCCGATGCCCTCCTACCCGGTGTCGTCGTCGACCAGTCGCCACGTGGACGCGTCGTTCTCGGTCGGCACGCTCGTTGTCTCATCCCCGGAGGAGGCGCT
>DASUWU010000044.1:0-80911 GCA_036378315.1 Streptosporangiaceae bacterium
CGGGCCAGCTCGGCAAGTCCCGGCTCGCAGCCCGGCCCGAAGAAGTAGGCCCAGCGGGCGTGCGCGACGTCGACGGACGCGTCCGGCACGGGAAGCGCCTGCGCGGTGCCGGTCCGTACCGTCACGGCGGCGCGCTCCGCCCGCCGCGCCACCCTGCGCCGGGCGGCGGCGGCCAGGTCCGCGTGCGGTTCGACGCCGATGACGCGCGCCGCCGTGCGGGCGAACCGCGGCAGGTGGAAGCCGGTGCCGCAGCCGACGTCGAGCACGGTGGCCCCGTCCCACGGCCGGATCCCGGCCATCGCCGCCTCGATCACCCCGTCGGGGTCGACGGCGCGGTTCTCCAGCTCGTACACCTCGGGGAACTTCCAGATGTTCGGGCTCGGCACGGCGCCCTGGGCGATGCTCGCCATGGCCGCAGGGTAGGCCATGACCGGGCCGCGACACGCGTCATGGCAGGTGGCGAGCCATCGGGATCGGTCAGCGGTGGGAGCGCATAGGCTTCGTATGCGTACCTGGGACAGGAGCGCATCATGGTTGTGACCGAGCTACCACCGGCGAGGGAGCATTGACCCGAGAGCACAACGGCGCGATCGCGCGGGCGCTGAGCGTGCCCGATGCCCCGATCACGCTGTCCACGGCCTCGGTCTATCCCGAGAAGGTGCCGGCGGCCTTCGAGATGGCCGCTCAGCTGGGTTACGACGGCGTCGAGGTCATGGTGGCGACCGACCCCGCCTCGCAGGACCTCACCGTGCTGCGCCGGCTGTCCGACTATCACCAGGTGCCGATCCGGTCCATCCACGCGCCGTGCCTGCTGCTGACCCAGCGGGTGTGGGGCCGCGAGCCGTGGGGCAAGCTGCGCCGGTCCAAGGAGGTCGCGGAGGAGCTCGGCGCCAGCGTGGTCGTGGTGCATCCTCCGTTCCGCTGGCAGCGCGAGTACGCCAGAGAGTTCACCGCGGGGCTGGCCAGGATGCAGGACGAGACCGACGTCGTCTTCGCGGTCGAGAACATGTTCCCCGTGCGGGCCCGCGGCAACGAGGTCGGCATGTACGCCCCGCACTGGAACCCGGTCGACCAGGACTACCCGCACGTCACCCTCGACCTCTCCCACACCGCGCTGTCCGGCTCGGACGCCGTCGGCATGGTCGACTCGCTCGGCGAGCGGCTCGCCCACCTGCACCTGGCCGACGGCAACGGCGTCCCCAACCGCGACGAGCACCTGGTCCCCGGGCGTGGGCGCCAACCCTGCGAGCAGGTGCTCGAGAAGCTGGCCGCCGGCGGCTACCACGGCCACATCGTGCTCGAGGTCAACACCAGGCGCGCCGCCGGCCGCGCCGAACGCACCGACGATCTCGCCGAGGCGCTCGCCTTCGCCAGGCTCCACCTCGCCGCCGCGAGCCGTACCTGGGAGGTCACCCCGGGCGGCGAGGTGTCCCCGCGGGGCCGCGTCGGCGGATGACCGGGATGGCCGCCGCACCCGAGTCCCGGCGTCCAGGTCGGCGCCCGGGTCCCACCGAGACCCGCGAGGCGATCCTGGCCGCCGCGCGGCAGCTGTTCGCCGAGAAGGGGTACGACGGCGCCTCGATCAGGGCGATCGCCCGGGCCGCCGGCGTCGACCCGGCCTTGGTGCACCACTTCTTCGGCACCAAGGAGGAGCTCTTCGTGACCGCGGTGCGGTTCCCGATGAACCCCGCCGAGGTGCTCCCTTACGTCTTCGAGGGTCCGCTCGACAGCATCGGCCGCCGCATGGCCGAGGCGTTCCTGCGCGTGTGGGGCCGGCCGGAGGCGCGCGGTCCGCTCATCGGCCTGCTCAGGTCGGCCATGACGCAGGAGCGGGCGGCCGAGATGTTGCGGCAGTTCGTGTCGGCGGCGATCGTGGCCCGGGTCGGCGAGCGGTTCGACATCCCGCTGGTGCGCATCGAGGCGGCCGCCGCCCAGATGATCGGCGTGGCGCTGCTGCGGTACGTGCTGCGGGTCGAGCCGATCGCGTCCGTCCCTGACGACGAGCTGATCGAGCTGCTCGCCCCCACGCTGCAGCGTTACTTCGACGGCCGGTAACACGCCGGTAACCAGCTAACGAGCTTGACCCGGATACCGTCGCGGGCTTAAATTCAACACATGTTGAGTTCTGTGGTGAGCGTGCGCGAGCTGCGCGTCGACCGCGGCGGGCGCGAGGTGCTGCACGGCCTCACGTTCGACGTGCCGCGCGGCTCCGTCGTCGGCCTGCTCGGCCCGAGCGGCTGCGGCAAGACGACGTTGATGCGGGCCATCGTGGGGGTGCAGGTGGTGCGCGGCGGCTCGGTCACCGTGCTCGGCCACCCGGCCGGCACCCCGCCGCTGCGCCGGCTGGTCGGCTACTCGACGCAGAATCCGGCCATCTACAAGGACCTCACGGTCGCCGAGAACCTCCGTTACTTCGCGTCCGTGCTCGGCGCGCCGCGCGGCGACGCCGACCGCGTCATCGACGAGGTCGGGCTCGGGGTGAACCGCCACCAGATCGTCGCCACCCTGTCCGGCGGCGAGCTGTCGCGGGCCAGCCTGGCGGCCGCGCTGCTCGGCTCGCCCGAGCTGCTCGTCCTCGACGAGCCGACGGTCGGCCTCGACCCGGTGCTGCGGCAGGAGTTGTGGGAGCTGTTCCACGAGCTGGCCGGCCGCGGCGTCACCCTGATCATCTCCAGTCACGTGATGGACGAGGCGAACCGGTGCCGCCGGTTGTTCCTCATGCGCGACGGACACATCCTGGCCGACGACACGCCCGACGGGCTGCGCGACGCCACCGGCGCCGCCGACCTGGAGGACGCGTTCCTGCGCGTGATCGCCGAACGCCAGCGGCAGGAGGACCTGAGTGAGCAGCAGGCGCACGAGGAGGCGCGTCCGGCATGAACGTCCGCATCACCCTCGCCACGACCCGTCGCATCCTGGCCCAGCTCCGGCACGACCACCGCACGGTCGGCCTGCTCATCGGGGTGCCCAGCCTGCTGATGGTCCTGCTGCGTTACGTGATCGACAATCCGCTCGCCTTCGACCGGTTCGGGCCGATGCTGCTCGGGCTCTTCCCGTTCATCGTGATGTTCATCGTCACCTCGGTCGGCACGCTGCGCGAGCGGACGGGCGGCACGCTGGAGCGGCTGATGACGACGCCGCTCGGCAAGCTCGACCTGCTCGTCGGCTACGCCCTGGCCTTCGGCGCGCTCGCCCTCGTCCAGGTCGGCATCGTCACCGCGATCTCCATGACGTGGCTGGGCCTCGACCTCGCCGGCCCGCTGTGGGCGCTGGTCGTGGTGGCCGTGCTCGACGCGCTGCTCGGCATGGCGCTCGGCCTCTTCGCCAGCGCGTTCGCCCGCACCGAGTTCCAGGCCGTGCAGTTCATGCCCGCGTTCGTGCTGCCGCAGACGCTGCTGTGCGGGATCATCGTGGCCCGCGACCAGATGGCGAACTGGCTCGAGTGGATCTCCAACGTGCTGCCGCTGTCGTACGCCGTGGAGGCCATGCAGCGGCTCACCGGCGAGGCGAGCGTCTCCGGCACCTTGGTCCGCGACATGGTCGTCATCGCCGGCTGCACGGCCCTGGCCCTCGCCCTCGGCGCCGCCACCCTCCGCCGCCGCACCCCCTGAGCCTCGTCATAACCTTGGGGAAGGCGGGACAGCGGCGTCCCGGGCGAGGAGGGGTACGGTGCTCCGTCAGGCGCTCTTGGCGGCGTCCCACAGCGATGGCGTACGCAGGCTCATGCAGAGCGCGCCGTACAGCCGCGATGTGGTGCGCCGGTTCATCGCGGGAGAGGGCGTCGACGACGCCCTGCTGGTGGCGGCCGAGCTGACCAGGGCCGGCCTGCTCGTCACTTTGGACAACCTCGGCGAGGACACCCGCGACGCGGGGCGGGCGGCGGCGATCGTCGACAACTACGAGACGCTGCTCGACAAGCTGCGCGGCGCCGATCTCGGCGCCGGCCCGGCCGGCCGCGTCGAGGTGTCGGTCAAGCTCACCGCGCTCGGCCAGGCGGTGAACGAGGATCTGGCGCTCGCGAACGCCCGGCGGGTCTGCGCCGCCGCGCGCGCCGCGGACACGACGGTCACCATCGACATGGAAGACCACCGCACCGTCGACTCCACGCTGCGGATCCTGCGCGAACTGCGCACCGACTTCCCTGACGCGGGCGCGGTCATCCAGGCCTACCTGCGCCGCTCCGAGCAGGACTGCGCCGACCTGGCGTACGAGGGGTCCAGGGTGCGGTTGTGCAAGGGCGCGTACGCGGCGCCGGACGCGGTGGCCTTCACCGGCCGCCGCGAGATCGACAAGTCGTACGTCCGGTGCATGAAGGTGTTGATGGCCGGCAAGGGCTACCCGATGCTGGCGACGCACGACCCAACCCTCATCGAGATCGGCGGCACGCTCGCCGTGCTGAACGAACGGGCGCCGAGCGCCTTCGAATACCAGATGCTGTACGGCGTCCGGCCGCACGAGCAGCGGCGCCTGGTCGACATGGGCGCCCGGGTGCGGGTGTACCTTCCGTACGGCCAGGAATGGTACGGCTACATGATGCGCCGCCTCGCCGAGCGACCGGCGAACCTCGGCTTCTTCCTCCGCTCGCTGGCGACGCGGTCCTGAGGTCCGAGGCCCTGCGGCCCTGAAGGGGGAGACGATGATCGCGATTCTCGGTGCCGGCAAGATGGGCGAGGCGCTGCTGTCCGGCGTGCTGCGGGCCGGCCGGCGGCCGGCCGACCTCATGGTGACCGTGCGGCGCGACGAGCGCGGCGCGCTGCTGGGCGAGCGGTACGGCGTCGAGGTGGTGAGCAACACAGAGGCCGCCAAGCGGGCCGAGACGCTGATCCTCGCGGTCAAGCCGCAGGACATGGCGGTGCTGCTGCAGGACGTGGCGCCGCACCTGCCGGCCGGACGGCTGGTCATCTCGATCGCCGCCGGCATCACCACATCGTTCGTGGAGAGCCGGCTGCCCGCCGGCGTACCGGTCGTGCGGGTCATGTCGAACACCCCGGTCCACGTCGACGAGGCGATGAGCGTGATCTCCGCCGGGTCGCACGCCGACGAGGAGCACCTCAAGCGCACCGAGGAGCTGCTCGCTCCGGTCGGCAAGGTGCTGCGCATCCCCGAGTCGCTGCAGGACGCGGCGACCGCCCTGTCCGGCAGCGGTCCCGCGTACTTCTACTTCCTCGTCGAGGCCATGGTCGACGCCGGCATCCTGCTCGGCATGCCGCGGGCGGCGGCGCTCGAGATGGTCATCCAGTCGGCGGTCGGCGCGGCGGTCATGCTGCGGGACTCGGGCGAGCATCCTGTCCTGCTGCGCGAGGCGGTCACCTCCCCGGCCGGCACCACCATCAACGCCATCCGCGAGCTGGAGCGGCACGGCGTGCGGGCGGCCGTGATCGAGGCCATCGAGTCGGCGCGCGACCGCGGCCGCGAGCTCGCCGCCGGCTGATTGGGCGATTTGCCGGTTTTCAAATCGCAGATCGGGTGAACCGAAACCCCCGTTGATCCGGTTTATAGGTATGAGACTCTTGCTTCGCCTACTCGTCGCGGCGGGCCTCGCCGTGGACGCGTACGAACATTGGGTATTCGCGCCGCAGATGCACGGGGTGCCGGGCGGCAGCATCGGCGCCGACACGTTGTTCCGCGTCCAGGCCGGCGTGGCGGTGGCCACCGCTGTGCTGGTGCTCGCCTGGCCGCGCCGGTGGACCAACGCCGTCGCCTTCCTCGTGGCCGGCAGCGCCCTGGGCGCCGTCCTGCTCTACTACTTCGTCGATGTCGGCGCGCTCGGGCCGCTGCCCGCGATGCACGAGCCGGTCTGGTACGCCGAGAAGACGATCAGTGCCGCCGGCGAGGGGGTCGCCGCGCTGGCCGCGCTGGCCGGCGTCATCCTCGGCCGCTCCCGCGCCCGCACGGCACCGCCGGAGCCCGCGCGGTACGGGGCCGGGCTGCCCCAGCGCGAGCACGCCCGCCGGTAGATCGCCGGGACGGGGGGCAGATCCCCCCGGGAGCGACCGCCCGCCTACGATGCCGTCGTGGTCTTGCGGCGGTTTCTCCCCCTTGTCCTGATCATCGGTTTGCCCAGCGCCGGCCTGCTGAGCGCGTGCTCGGGCGGCCCGCCGTCGAAGGTGCGTATCGGGTCGGTCACCCGGGCCGACGTGGCCGAGGTCGTCGAGGCCCCGGGCACGGTGACGGCCCGGGCGACGGCCACGCTGCGCTCCCCGGCCGACGGCACCGTCAAGCGGCTGCGGGTGGCCGACGGCGACGAGGTGCGCGAGGGCGAGGTGGTGGCGGAGATCTCCTCGCCGAGCGCGCGGGAGCAGCTCGCCCAGGCCAGGGACGCCGACCGCCAGGCGGCGTCCGGCGGTGGCGTCCCGGCCGGGATCGACCTGTCGGCGTTCCGGCGGCAGAGCGACAGGACGGCCAGGCAGGGGTTCGCGGCGGCCGGTGCCGCGGCCAAGCGGGTTCCCGATCCCGCGGCGCGCGCCCAGATCCTCGGCCAGATCGCCAAGGCCAGGGCCGAGTACGCCCTGGCCGCCGCGGCGGCCAGGAACGCCGTCGCCCAGCTCAACGCCGGCATCGGCAGCGTGGCGTCGGCGATGTCGTCCATCACGGCGGCGCAGCGGGTGCAGACCCGGGCGGCGGTACGGGCGGCCGAGCGCACCGTGCGGGCGCTCGTGCTCAGGGCGCCGTTCGACGGCGTGGTCGGACTCGGCGGCCCGGCCGGCGGCCCCCCCGACCTCGCCGGCCGGCTCTCCCAGCTCCAGGGACAGGGCCAGGGCTCAGAAAGCCTGGCGGCAGGCCTTTCCGGCGCCGCGGGCGGCGGCGCGACGAACGCCGCCCAGGTCGCCGAGGGCGCGCCGGTCGCCTCGGGCGACGCGGTGGTCACGATCACCGACGTGTCCAAGCTCACTGTGTCGGCGGACGTGGACGAGACCGACGTGCTGCAGGTCAGGCGCGGGATCTCGGCACGGGTCGAGCTGGACGCCGCGCCAGGCGCGAGCTACCCGGCCACGGTCACCGGGATCGGCGCCACGCCGGCCCAGTCGAGCGGCGGCGGCGTGACGTACAAGGTCACGCTCGTCCTTGGCCAGGGGATGTACGCCGGCGGCGCCCGCGCCCCCCGGCCCAAGCCCGGCATGAGCGCCGTGGTCGACCTCCGGGTACGCGAGGCCCGCGGCGCGCTGTCGTTGCCGTCGTCGGCGATCGTGACGAGCGGGCAGAACGCGACCGTCTGGGTGGTGGCCGGCGGCCACGCCCAGCGGCGGGTGGTCAGGCTCGGCGCCCAGGGCGACGCACTGGCGCAAGTCGTGTCCGGCGTGGGGGAAGGTGAGCGGGTCGTCGTCCGCGGCGCCGACTCCGTACACCAGGGCCAGAAGCTCTCCGGCCGATGACCGGCTCGCCCGCTGCCGCGGCCCCGGCGGACGCCGCCCCGGCGCTCGACGCGACGGACGTCACCCGGGCCTACCAGCTGGAAGGGGTGCGGGTCGCGGCGCTGCGCGGCGTGACCGTGCGGATCGCGGCGGGCGAGTTCGTGGCGATCGTCGGCCCGTCCGGGTCGGGGAAATCCACCCTCATGCATCTGCTCGGCTGCCTCGACCGCCCGACGTCAGGCACGATGCGGATCGGCGGCCGCGACGTGGCCAAGCTGTCGGACGGCGAGCTGGCCGACCTGCGCAACCACACGATCGGCTTCGTCTTCCAGGGTTTCCACCTGCTGCCGCGGACCAACGCCCGCGACAACGTCGCGCTGCCGCTCGTCTATCGCGGGGTCTCGCGGGCCGAGCGGCGGCGGCGTGCGGTCGCCGCGTTGGAGACGGTCGGCCTCGGGCACCGCATCGGCCACCGGCCGGGGCAGCTGTCCGGCGGCGAGCAGCAGCGGGTCGCCATCGCCAGGGCCCTGGTCGGCGAGCCGCGGGTGGTGCTGGCCGACGAGCCGACCGGCAACCTCGACACCAAGACCGGGCAGGAGGTCATGGAGCTGCTCGAGCGGCTCAACGCCGAGCGCGGCGTCGCCGTCGTCATCGTGACCCACGAGCCGGAGGTCGCCGGCCGCGCCGCCCGGCAGATCCATCTCCGCGACGGCCTGGTTGTCGGTGACACATGAGGTGGGTCGAGGCGCTGCGGGTGGCCGTCGAGGCGCTGCGGGTCAACCGGTTGCGCAGCGCGCTGACGATGCTCGGCGTGGTGATCGGCGTCATGGCCGTCGTCGTGCTGGTCGCGATCGGTTCAGGGGCGCGTGACCTGGTGCAGACCGAGATCGAGGGCCTCGGCTCCAACATCATCTTCGTGGTGCCCGGGCAGTTCCAGATCGGCTCGGCGCCGTCGGTCAGCCGCATGCAGCTGTCCGACGTGGCCTACCTCGGCCGGGTGGTCGGCGACGAGCGGCGGGTCGCGGTCGGCATCAGCTCGGGCGAGACCGTACGGGCCGGGCACAACGAGGCGTTCTCCTCGGTCGTCGGGGCGAACGAGAACGTCCGGAACGTCTTCGACCGCCCGCTCGACAAGGGGCGCTACCTGAGCCAGATCGACGTGGAGACGCGGCGACGGGTGGTGGTGCTCGGGTCGCAGGTCGCCGCGCGGCTGTTCGGCGACGTCGACCCGATCGGCCGGCAGGTCATCGTGGCCTCCGGCGTGCGGTTCCGGGTGGTCGGGGTGTTCAGTGAGATCGGCTCGACGCTCGGCCAGGCGCGCGACGCCGAGATCCACATACCGATCACGACGGCGCAGCGGCTGTTTGGCGTGACGAGGGTGGACTTCGCCGCCGTCAAGGCGCCGTCGCCCGACGCGATCCCTGGGCTGCAGGACCGGCTGGTCGGCGCGCTCGAGCAGAAGTACCGCGGCGAGACCTTCTCCGCCGTGACCCAGACCCAGCTGCTCGGCACGATCGGCAAGGTGCTCGGCGCGCTCACCGGGGTGCTCGCCGCGATCGCCGGCATTTCGTTGCTGGTCGGCGGCGTCGGCGTGTCGAACATCATGCTGGTCAGCGTGCGCGAGCGGACCCGGGAGATCGGCCTGCGCAAGGCGCTGGGCGCCCGGCAGCGGGACGTGTTGGCGCAGTTCCTGCTGGAGGCGGTGCTGCTCACCTCGCTGGGGGGAGCGGTCGGCATCGCGCTCGGCGGCGCGGCCGCGCTCGGCATCGCCGCGGTCTCCCCGGTGCCCGCCGCGATCACCTGGTGGTCGCCGGTGCTGGCGTTCGCCGTGTCGGCGGCGGTGGGCGTCTTCTTCGGCGTCGTCCCGGCCCGCCGCGCCGCCCGTCTGCAGCCCGTCATCGCCCTGCGGACGGAGTGACCGGTGCGCCGGGCCGTCAGAAAAAGGCCGGGCCGCGGCGGAGCAGCACGTCGTAGAGCATCTGCTGGACGGTCTCGCGGATGTGGTCGGTGAGGTTGAAGACGGTCAGCGCGTCGTCGGCCGCCTCGGGCTCGTACTCGTCCATCGGGATCGGCTCGCCGAACTGGATGATCCACTTGGACGGCAGCGGCACCAGGCCGAGCAGGCCGAAGAGCGGGAACGTCGGAGTGATCGGGAAGTACGGGAAGCCGAGCAGCCGGGCGAGCGGCCGCAGATCCGCGATCTTGGGGTAGATCTCCTCGGCTCCGACGATGGCGCACGGGACGATCGGCACCTGGCTGCGCAGCGCCGAGACGACGAAACCGCCGCGGCCGAAACGCTGCAGCTTGTAACGGTCACGGAACGGCTTGCCGACGCCCTTGAAGCCCTCGGGAAACACCCCGACCAGCTCGCCTCTCGCCAGCAGCCGGGCGGTGTCGGCCGGATGCGCCAGCGTGTGGCCGCTCTTGCGCGACAGATGCCCGAGGAAGGGCACCTGGTAGACGAGGTCGGCGCCGAGCAGCCGCAGCATGCGATCGGTGTGGTCGTGGATGCCGGTCTGCAGCATCACCGCGTCGATCGGCAAGGTGCCCGAATGGTTGGCGACGATCAGCGCCGGGCCCTTTTCCGGCACGTGCTCCAAGCCCGCGAGCTCGACCCGGAACCAGTGCCGATACAGCGCCCTGGCCAGCGGAAACAGGCACGTCTCCGCGAACTCGGGGTCGAAGCCGAACTCGTCCACCTCGTAGTCGCCGGCGAGCCGGCGGCGCAGGAACCGCAGGCCAGCGGCCAGGTCGAGCTCGAGCGGCCGGCGGCCGTCCCCGCCCTCGCCGGCTTCCGGTTCCGCGGTGTCCCCGCCGGGGCCGCGGGGGCCCTGGCCGGTCCGGTCGCTCGCGCCGGTCCAGCCCGCTCGCTCGCCGCGCTGCCCGCCCGCGCGGATCGGAATGATCTCGGCGTCGTGGTCGCCCTGGCGCCTCGGCCTGCTCGTGCTCATCGCCTGATCCCTCCCGTCGCGTCGGTCAGCCGGTCGATGACCGCGAGCGGAAGGCCGCCGCCGAGTCCCTCGGCCTGGACGAAGTCCGAGAACGCCGCATCGGAGCTGTACTTGGGCCGCCAGGTCAGCTCCCCTGACAGCTTGGACGTGTCGAGCACCCGGCCGTACGTCAGCCAGCGCTGCAGTTCGGCGGAGTAGCCCGACCAGCCGGCGAACCGCCGGCCCATGTCGCCGATCGCCGCCACGGCAGGCGCGGGGAGCGCCAGGGTGGGCCGGCCGGCCCGCCTGATCGCCTGGGAGAGCAGGAGCACGCCGTCGCCGGCCACGTTGTAGGTGCCCGGATGGTCTTCGACCGTCATCCGCCGCAGCACCTCGACGCCGTCGTCCTCGTGGACGAACTGCAGACGCGGGTCGAAGCCCAGCACGGTCAGCACGACAGGCATGTGGAAGTACCTGGTCAGCGGCGAGTCGACGCCCGGCCCGATGAAGTTGGCGAACCGCAGCACGGAGACGGTCAGGTCGGACCGCCGGCGCTGCAGGCTACGTACGTAGCCCTCGACCTCGACCGCGTCCTTGGCGTACCCGGACGCGGGCGCCTCGACCGGCTCGTCGTGCTCGGTGAACACGGCCGGATCGCGCGGCGACGATCCGTAGACCGCGGCCGACGACCGCACCACCAGCTTGCGCATGTCCGGCGAACGCTGGCAGGCGGCGAGCAATTGCATGGTGCCGATGACATTGATCTCTTTCATCGGCGCCCTGGCTCCGGTCGACGCCGTGACCAGGTTCAGGTGCACGACTGTGTCGACCTCGGCCGATGTGATGACCTTGGCGATGCTTGGGGTCCGGATGTCGACGCGTACGAACTCGGTGCGTCCCAATGACGTTGTCGGCGGTACGGTGTCGACTCCAATGACCCGCTCGATGCCGGGATCGGCCTGCAGCGCGCCGGCGACTCTTGCTCCCAACGTGCGGGAGACCCCCGTAACCAGCACGACTCTTGCCGTACCCGAAGCGCGTATGGAGGACACGGTGCGCCCCTCCCCTGACGACGGCTTCGCTGTCCTGTTTACTTTTTGTTACGCCGCTGGACGCGCGTCTTCTTGAGCAGCTTGCGATGCTTCTTCTTGGCCATCCTCTTGCGGCGCTTCTTGATGACTGAGCCCACGAAACCTCACTCGGCTACCGGGTGGCGTGCAGGAACGGGCCGCGACGCTACCCAGAAGCGCGTTCGCACGACGACTGCGGCCATGCGAACGAGCCGCTCGTGCGACCCAAACCCCAAGAGTACCGCTGGAACCGCGGCCTATTCGCCACCGGTCCCTGTTGCGCGGTCGCCGGGTCGCCAAGCGCCGGTCGCCCCGTCCCCGTGGTCCCCGTGTCGCCGTGCCGGTTACCTGCCGTGGCCGCCACCGGATCCGCCCGGCCCGCCGGGCGGACGTACGGAGGAGACGGAAGAGGGTCGCGTGGACCTTACGCGGTTGCCGTACGGCCCACGCCCTGCCTCCCCCTACCCCGCTTCGATGAACGCGTCGCGCAGGTAATCGTGAACAGCTTGCTCGGGTACACGGAATGAGCGGCCCACCCGGATGGCAGGCAGTTCACCCGAGTGGACGAGGCGGTAAACGGTCATCTTGGACACCCGCATCACCGCCGCCACTTCGGCCACAGTCAGGAACCTGACCTCGCTCAGAGGTCTCTCGCCTGAGCTCATCGGACGCCCTCTTCCACACGTGCCGCGCACCGGACCTTTAGGTGACTTTGATCACGCACGTGTACTTATCCAGCGTAAGTCGTGAACCTGGTGTCGCAAGAGGGGACCTCAGTCAATCAGGCCGGCCTGCGACAGAAGGTAACCGGTGATGGGCGAATAGTGATGAGGGAGAACGTTGTCGTCCAGCGGCACGCAGACGTCAATTTTTCCCTCTGCCGCCCCTGCGAACAGGGCGGGGTCGTTGGAATCGGCGAAGCCGACGGTGTCGATCCCGGCTTCTCCGGCCGCTCCGGCCCAGCCGTGGTCCGCTATGGCCAGATTTGGCCAATTTTGAGGTTTCTCTGCGAGCTCTTCCAACATCGCCCTCATCGGGGCGGCGTCGTGGGTGTGGTGCAGCGAGCCGCCGCCGCTGAGCATCGCCACCCCCTCGAGGTAGCGGATCTGCCTCCGGCGCCGGCCGACCCGCGTGTCGACCTCGTACGACCAGCCGACCGCCGGGGTCACCACGGTGCAGCCGCGGGCCCGCAGCGCCCGCGCCAGCTCCAGATAGATCGGCAGCAGGCCGGTGGGGTGCCCGGTGGCCAGCACGACCCGTTCGCGGTGCTCGGCGGCGACCCGCACCCTGGCCGCCATCGCCTCCAGGGCGTCGATCGTGCGGTCCGGGTCGATCGTGTCGTCGCCGTAGAAGTGATCGGGGTCGGGGTTCACCCCGCAGCGATCGGCCATGAGCGCCAGGATCGCCTCGAACGTCCACTCCTTCAGCTCGAGCCCGAACAGGTAGTCGGGGTCGCGCGCCACCAGCTTGCGGTAGTTCCGCAGGTTGCCCTGCCGCGGCGTGGCCACGAGACCGGCGATGTGCGTGCGGACCAGGTGCTCGCGCAGCCGGTCGCGGTCGAGGACCGGGCCGGGACCTCGGCCGGGACCGCCGCTGCCGGCTATTCGTCCGTCAGGGGGTCCAGGCCATGTTCCGGGAAGACCGCCCTGCGGGTCGCCAGCACCGCCTGGTCGATCGGGCTCGCCGGGTCGTATCCGGTCTCCCACGTCCGTACCTCCGTGCTCCGGCCCTCGGTCATCCGCAGGGGGGCGGTCTCGTCGGTTCGCCGCCGGACGAACTCGCGCCAGGCGTCCGGGGTGGAGGTCTCGGGCGGGACGGGTCGCCCGGCCGCCTCGGCGAGCAGATGCGTCCAGGCCCGCGGCACCACCTGGACGAGCTCGTACCCGCCGCCCCCGGTGAGTACCCAGCGCCCGCCGGCCGCCTCGTGCGCCAGCCGGTGCACCGCCTCGTACGCCGTCCGCTGGCCGTCCACCGACAGCATGAGGTGGGCCAGCGGGTCGAGCGCGTGCGAGTCGCAGCCGTGCTGGCTGACCAGCAGCTGCGGCCGGAACTCCCGCACCAGCTGCGGCACGACGGCGTGGAAGGCGCGCAGCCAGCCCGCGTCGTCGCAGCCGGGCGGCAGCGCGACGTTCACCGCCGTGCCGGCGGCGCCGGTCTCGTTCGGGAAGCCGGTGCCGGGGAACAGGGTGCGCGGCGTCTCGTGGAGGCTGATCGTGAGGACCCGCGGGTCGTCGTAGAACGCGGCCTGCACGCCGTCGCCGTGATGGACGTCGACGTCCACGTAGGCGATCCGCTCCGCGCCCTGCTCGAGGAGCCAGGCGATCGCGATGGCCGGGTCGTTGTAGACGCAGAAGCCGGACGCCGCGCCGCGCATGGCATGGTGCAGGCCGCCGGCCACGTTCGCCGCGTGCTCGGCCGCACCCGTCCACACCGCCTCGGCCGCCGCCACCGACGCGCCGGCCACCAGCGCGGACGCCTCGTGCATGCCGAGGAACACGGGGTTGTCGGGGGTGCCGAGGCCGAAGTCGGGGTCGGCCGCCCCGGTGCCGCCCGCCCGCCGCACCGCGTCGATGTAGCGGGCGTCGTGGACCAGACCGAGCAGGTCGTCGTCCGCGCTGGGAAAGCCCTGCACCTCGACGTTCGGCAGGTCGAGGACGCCGAGCTCGCGTGCCAGCGCCATGGTGAGCTCCACCCGCACCGGATTCAGCGGATGACCGCCGCCGAAGTCATAGGCGATGAGCTTGTCGTCCCACAGGACCCGCAGCAAGCGACTCATGTTTAAGACGTTAGCGCCTGGCTGCCCACCGTCCCGAGCCGTCCCGCGGCGAGACCGGGCAGCGTCATGAGGCAGGTGATGACCAGCAGCACGGCGGTGGGGACGGTCCAGCCGCCCGTCAGGTCGTGCACGGCGCCGATGCCGAGCGGGCCGAGCGCGGCGATGACGTAGCCGACCGACTGGCTCATGCCCGACAGCCTGACCGCGACGTGCTGGTCGGCAGCGCGCAGCCCGATGAACGACAGCGCGGTGGCGAAGGCGGCGCCCTGGCCGAGACCGAGGACGACCGCCCACAGCGGAGCCGAGCCGACCGGCGCCCAGGCCACCCCGGCGAACCCGACGACGACGAAACCGGTGATCAGCCACACCAGCGGGCGCTGGTCGAGCATCACGCGCTCGACCACCGGCACCGTCAACCCGCCCGCCGCCTGCAGCAGCACCGTGATCCCCAGGACGAACCCGGCGGCCGTCTCGTCCATGCCGCGGTCCTGGTAGATCGTCGGCAGCCAGGCGAAGACGACGTACGCGAGCAGTGACTGCAGCCCCATGTAGGCGGTGACGGCCCAGGCGAGCCGGTCGCGCCACAGCCCGGCCGCCGCGGCGATCGGGGGCGCGTCGGGGCCGCGTCGCGTCGCCCTGGGTACCCAGGCGAGGCCGGCCAGGGCGGCGGGCACGGCGAACAGCGCGAGCGGCAGCCGCCAGCCGTGGTCGAGCGCCTTCTCGATGGGGACGACGACGGCGGCGGAGATCGCCGCCCCGCCGGAGATGGCGAGCGTGTAGACGGCGGTGACCGTGGTGATCACCCCGGGGTGGTCGCGCTTGATGATGGCCGGGACCGCGACGTTGCCGATGCTGATACCGATCCCGGCGAGCAGCGACCCGGCGAACAGCGCCACCTCGTTCGGGATGGCCCGGATGAGCAGCGCGACGACGAGGATCCCCATCGTGGCGACGAGCAGCCAGTCGCCGCGGCGCCTGACGTACGGCGCCACGAGCCCGAACGACCCGAAGAAGAGCAGCGGCAGCGTGGTGAGGGCGCCGGCCGCCGTGCCCGACAGGTGAAGCTCAGCCCTGATCTGCGCCAGCAGCGGCCCCACCGCGGTCACCGCGGGCCGCAGGTTGGCCGCCACAAGGACAATCAGGATGATGGGCCACATCCGATGAACTGTCGGGCTCTTCACCATTCGGTGCCTCTACAAAGTTGTGACGTGAATAATCTGCCTAAAGAGGGCATCCTTTAACACAAAGGAAACAAGCGGAAATCCGGGGGAGTAGGGGAGGGGTCTTGGACGAGCCGGATGCCGTTGCGGCCACTGCCGTGCGCCCCAGTCCACAGAGCCAGGTTCTCGTACACACCCTGCGTTACGGACTGCGGCCCATCCTCCAGCGAACACATGGTATTGGGATGCCGATCGGTGTCCTGAGAGCGGCCGTCGACGGCGGCTCCCGGCTGCTGCGCCTCGACAGGCGGGTCCGTATCGAGACCCTGGTCGCCGGTGAGCAGGCGCCCGTCCCGCCCCCCGTCTCCGGCGAGTGGGTGCGCACGGAGGACTCGGTGGCCGACGCCGCGGTGCTCTACCTGCACGGCGGCGCGTACGTCTTCTGCTCACCGCGCACGCACCGCATGCTGACCTCCCGGCTGGCGCTCGACACCGGGCTGCCGGTGCTGGTGCCCAAGTACCGGCTGGCGCCCGAGCATCCCTTCCCCGCCGCGCTCGACGACGCGCTCGCCGCGTACCACTGGCTGCTGGACAGGGGCATCCCCGCCGCGCGGATCGTCGTCGCCGGCGACTCGGCCGGCGGTCACCTCGCGGCCAGCCTCGCCGCCGAGCTGTGCCGGACCGGCAGCCCGGCCCCGGCGGGCGTCGTGCTCTACTCTCCGTGGGCCGACCTCACCTGTGAGCTGTCCACGGAATGGGACCGCGAGTGCCGCGATCCCTACATCGTGCCCGCGCTCGGCCGCCGCTTCGGGCTGCTGTACGCGGGGGAGCACGATTTCACAGACCCGCGGCTGGCGCTGCTGAGCTGCAGTACGACCGGTCTGCCGCCGTTCCTCATCCAGGCCGGCGGGGCCGACGCGCTGCGCTCGGACGCCGAGCACCTCGCCGACGCCCTCATCAACATCGGGGTCTCGTGCGAGCTGCAGATCTGGCCCGGCCAGATGCACGTCTTCCAGATCCTGCACAAGCTGCTGCCCGAGGCGCGGGCCGCGCTGCGCGAGACCGGGAGGTTCGTCCGCACGGTCATCGGTGTCGAGCCGGCCAGCGCGGCCGCCTAGCCCGGACCCCCAGGGCGCCCCTGGTGGCCCCCAGGGCGTCTCTCGTGGCGCCGATGACCGGTAGGGAGTCGCCGCCCGTCCGGTAGTGGCGGCGCAGCGCGACGCCGGCGACGACGCCGCCGACGAGCGCGCCGGCGCCGGCCGCGGCCGGCAGCGCCACCATGGTGACCTTGCGGCCGGTGCGGAAGTCGTAGATGTCCCAGCCGCGCTCCCTGGCGTACTCGCGCAGGTCGGCGTCCGGGTTCACCGCGCACGGACGCCCGACGGCCGACAGCATCGGCAGGTCGTTGGACGAGTCGCTGTAGGCCGAGCAGCGCGCCAGGTCGAGCCCTTCGCGGGCGGCGAGCGCGCGCACAGCCTCCGCCTTGGCCGGGCCGTGCAGCAGGCTCCCGGCGAGCCGTCCTGTGTAGACGCCGTCCTTCGACTCGGCGACCGTGCCGAGCGCCCCGGTCAGCCCCAGGCGGTGGGCGATGACCCTGGCCACCTCCACCGGCGTGGCGGTGACCAGGTAGACCCGCTGCCCCGCGTCCAGATGCTGCAGCGCGAGCGCGCGGGTGCCGTGCCAGATCCGGTCGGCCATCACCTCGTCGTAGATCTCCTCGCTGAGCCGGACGAGGTCGTCGACCTTCTGCCCGGCCACGAAGGCCAGCGCGGTCTCGCGCGCCGTGCTGATGTGGTCGGTGTTCTCCGAGCCGCGCAGCCGGAACGCGACCTGCCCCCACGCGAACAGCGCCAGGTCGCGCATGGTGAACAGCTTGCGCGCCGCCAGACCGCGGGCGAAGTAGTAGATCGACGCCCCCCGCATCATCGTGTTGTCGACATCGAAGAACGCGGCGGCCGTGGGATCGGGTTCGGGCTGCGGCGGCCGCTCGTCCGGGATCGCCGCCGCGGCGGCCGCCTCGCCGGCGACCACGTGGTCCTCCTCGCGGCGTTGCCAGAATCGGCGCATGCCCAGAGCCTAAGCCGTCGGGCGGGAAAACCGCCGGAGGGACGGATACCGGCGAGTAAACTTGCCCCCGCTGTTGTCCGCGAAGCTCGCCGTTCGTCCGTTTCCGCGGGCCGGATCCGAGGCTGTTCCCGGCGGGGTTACGCGAACTCGGCGACTATCAGGCACCATGGGGCGCGATGGTCCAAGTCGGCGTTGCTCTTGTCGCCACCCTTGCCGCCCTGGCCGGCACGGGGGCGCTGCTGTCGCGCGCGGCGGGTATGCGCCGGCCGCACCTGTTCGCGTGGGCGCTGACCCAGCTTGGCCTGTGCGTCGCGCTCGGCGCCATGTCGGTCGGCCTGCTGGTGGGCTTCAACGCGCCGCTGTTTCGCGCCATGGAGCTCGGCGGCGCGCTCATCGCCCCGGTGTGGTTGGCGATGGGGGTCGTCGAGATGATCACGAGGCCGGTGCCGGTCAAGTTCGCGGCCAGGCTCGTCGTGGTGTCGTACACGATCGTGGCGGTCGTGATCCTGGCGCTCGACCCGCTGCGCGGGACGTTCTCCACCGACCTGCCTGAAGCCGACCAGCACTACGAGTGGCTGCCGCAGGCGGTGATCGCAGGGGCGCATCTGATCGCGGTCGCCACCTTGGTGATCTGCGCGGCCGTCACCGCCCTGCACGCCCGCGACCTGGGCCGCGCCGGCGCGACCGTGCTGGTCCCCGTCGCCCTCATCGCCCTCGCCGGCGTGCTCATCGTCAGCGCCATCCAGGGTTTCCTGCCCGGCGCGGCCGGTGGGATCGCGCTGGGCGCCGCCTCGGCCCTCATCTGGTTCGGCTCGGCCAGGACGGTTCCGGTCCGGTCGGACGACGACTACGGCGACGGGTACGACGGGTACGACGACTATGAGGGACTCGACGGCTACGAGGACCCCGAGGCGGCCTACGACGGCCGGCCGCGGCATCGCCGGGCCCAGCTGCCGGTCGAACCGGCGGCCGCCGCGATGGCCGGTCCGCCGCTGTCCGCGCCGGTGCCGCCCTCGATGTCACCGCCGATGGCGCCGCCCATGTCGCCGTCCATGACCCCACCGATGTCGCCCTCGATGTCGCCCTCGATGTCGCCCTCGATGTCGGGGGTCCCGCCCGTGCCGGCCGCCCGCCCGCAGGACCCGTCGGGTCCTGTGGTGGAGGTCCCGGCCGGCGCGTACGGCCAGATCACCGTGTACACGTTGCTGGACGGCAGGGAAGGCGCCTTCGACCGGCTGAGCAGGGATGCCGTGCGGGCGGCCAGGCAGAGCGACCCGGGCACGATCATCTACGCCTGCCACGAGGTCGTGGGCGCCCCCACCCAGCGGATCTTCTACCAGCTCTTCCGCGACCAGGCGGCCTTCCGGGAGCACCAGAACCGCCCGTACGTCCGCCAGTTCCTGGCCGACAGCAGGTCGCACGTGATCGCCACGAACGTCATCGAGCTGCGGCTGGACGCGGCCAAGGTCATGCCGGCGGCGCCGCCGACCGGGCCCGAGCTGCAGATGGGTCGCCCATGGGGCCCGTGACGGACGGCGGGGCGGAACGCCCGGTGATCACGCTGTTCGGCAAGCCGGGCTGCCATCTGTGCGACGACGCGCGCGAGGTGATCGCGAAGGTCGCCGGCGAGCTCGGGGTCCGGTGGGAGGAGCGGGACATCACGCGGTCCGCCGAGGACACCAAGCGCTACTGGGAGCAGATCCCGGTCACCCTCATCGACGGGGTCCAGCACGACTTCTGGCGGGTGGACGAGTCGCGCCTGCGCGCCGCGCTGCTGGATCGCCTAAATCGCCCGTCTCCGGATATGTACGGATAGTCCCGGCGTTCGCCTGCGTACCGGCTCCGCAATCTCACCGATGTGGGCGCGCGGAGGCGCCCGGTACGGTCAGGAGATCCGCACCGCGAGCGGCGGAGCGCGGGCCCGGGCTCCCACCGACTTTGTGCGTGCGTTCACAAAGGCTTAATCTGATGACTGTGGTAATCCCGAGCGGCCGGCCCGGCGGGGTGGCTGAGTTCCGGTCGCGCGCCGAGCCCCCGAAGAGCAGGTTGTGACACGACGACGAATCCGCGGCCAAGATCGCGCCGATCGCGGCATCCCAGAGGCCACCGTTGCCCGCCTTCCCGTCTACCTGCGGGCGCTGCACAACCTTCAGGAGCAGGGGGTGGCCACGGTCTCCTCCGAGGAGCTCGCCGCCGCCGCCGGCGTCAACTCCGCCAAGCTCCGCAAGGACCTGTCGCATCTCGGTTCCTACGGCACCCGCGGGGTGGGCTACGAGGTCGAGTACCTCGTCTACCAGATCTCCCGGGCGCTGGGACTGACCCAGGACTGGGTGGTGGCGATCATCGGCGTCGGTAACCTCGGTCGCGCGTTGTCCGGGTATGGTGGATTTGCCTCGCGCGGCTTCCGTGTTGCCGCCCTGCTCGACGCCGATCCCGGGGTCGTCGGTGCGCGGCTCTCGGGGCTGACCGTGGAGCACATCGACAAACTGGAGACGGTCGTCAAAGATCGCGAGGTGTCGATTGCGGTGATCGCGACCCCCGCCTCCGCGGCGCAGGCCGTCTGTGACCGGCTGGTGGACGCCGGCGTCACCAGCATCCTCAACTTCGCGCCCGTCGTGCTGTCCGTGCCGGAGACCGTCGACGTACGCAAGGTGGATCTGTCCATCGAGCTGCAGATCCTCGCCTTCCACGAGCAGCGCAAGGCGGCCGGCAACGGCAAGTACGACGACTACGACGAGTACGAAGGAAAGTACCGGTCGTTGCGAGCCGGCGACCCGCCGGACTCCGCCCCGTACATCCAGGCGGTCGACGCATGACCGGGGCGACCGACATGACCGGGGCGACCGAGGGGACCGACGCGGCATGAGCATCCTGGTCGTCGGGCTGAGCCATCGCAGCGCGCCCGTGGCGCTGCTCGAGCGCGTCGCCGTCAGCGGCGACGAGCTGGTGAAGCTGTTGCACGACGTACGGCGCACCCCGCACGTGGCTGAGGCGGCCGTCGTGTCGACCTGCAACCGGGTGGAGATCTATGCCTCCGTCGAGAAGTTCCACGGCGGCGTCTCGGCGATCGCCGAGCTGCTGTCCCGGCACTCCGGCGTGCTGCTCGACGAGCTCCACCACTACCTCTACGTGCACTACGAGGACCGCGCCATCCAGCACGCGTTCTCCGTGGCCTGCGGCCTGGAGTCGATGGTCGTCGGCGAGGGGCAGATCCTCGGGCAGATGCGGGAGGCCCTCAAGCTCGCGCAGCGCCACGGGACCATCGGCCGCGCCCTCCACGAGGTGATGCAGCAGGCCCTGCGGGTCGGCAAGCGGGCCCACGCCGAGACCGGGATCGACCGGCTGGGCGCGTCCCTGGTGAGCGTGGGGCTGTCCATCGCCGCCAAGCACCTGGGCACGCTGCTCGGCAAGCGGGCGCTGGTGGTCGGCGCCGGGTCGATGAGCGGGCTGGCGGTCGCCACGCTGTCCCGCGAGGGCGTGGGCGAGATCATCGTGGCCAACCGCACGCTGTCGCGCGCCGTGCGGCTGGCCGGCGGCGCGACCGTGCCGGCGCGGGCGATCGGGCTCCCGGAGGTCGCCGCCGCGCTGGCCGAGGCCGACCTCGTCGTCTCCTGCATCGGAGCGCACGGGCTGGTCATCAACGCCGACATGGTGGCAGCCGGCCCCGATCGCCGGCAGTTCTTCCTCGACCTCGCGCTGCCGCACGACATCGACAGGTCCATCCGCGACCTGCCGGGGATCGCGCTGGCCGGCCTCGAGAACCTGCGTACGGCCCAGCAGGCGGCGCACGCCATCGGGCCGGAAGCGGTCGACGCGGTCCGTCGCATCGTCGCCGAAGAGGTCGCCGCCTTCCTCAGCGCGGCGCGGGCGGCCGCGGTGACCCCCACGGTCGTCGCCCTGCGCAGCAAGGCGGCCGAGGTCGTCGACGCGGAGCTGGCCAGGCTCGGCGCCCGGCTCCCGCACCTGGCCGCCAAGGAACGCGCCGAGATCGAACAGGCGGTACGGAGGGTCGTGGACAAGCTGCTGCACGCGCCGACCGTACGGGTCAAGCAACTGGCGGCGGCACCGGGCGGCGACACCTACGCGGTGGCGCTGCGCGAGCTGTTCGACCTCGACCCGAACGCGCCGGAGGCGGTGACCCGCGCCGACATCGACGAGACGGCGCCTGAGGCGCCGCCCGCCTCGGCCCCGTCCGCGAGTCCAGCGGCGCGGGCAACTTCGGCGACTCCGGTCGCTCCGGCCGGCGGCGAAGGCGGGCGCGCATGAAGCCGCTGCGACTCGGCACCCGCCGCAGCCTCATGGCGACCACCCAGTCCCAGCTCGTGGCTGACGTGTTTTCGCAGCATACGGGGTATGCCGTGGAACTCGTCGGGGTAACCACGCAAGGTGATGTATCCAAGGCCCACCTTGCCCAGATCGGGGGCACAGGGGTCTTCGTCAACGGCATCCGGGAGCGGCTGCTCACCGGCGAGATCGACTTCGCCGTGCACTCGCTGAAGGACCTGCCGACCGCCGCGCCCGACGGCATCGAGCTGGCGGCGGTGCCGGCGCGCGACGACCCGCGCGACGCGCTGTGCGGGCCGGTCAAGCTGGCCGATCTGCCGGCCGGCGCCCGGGTCGGCACCGGGTCCCCACGGCGGGTGGCGCAGCTGCGGGCCATCAGGTCCGACCTGGACGTCGTGCCGATCCGCGGCAACGCCGACACGCGGCTGCGCAAGGTGGCCGAGGGCGAGGTGGCCGCCGTGCTGCTCGCGTACGCCGGGCTGGCCCGCATTGACCGGCTGGACGCGGTCGCCGAGGTCCTCGATCCGAACCTCATGCTGCCCGCCCCCGGCCAGGGCGCGCTCGCCGTCGAGTGCCGCGCCGACCGTGCCGACCTGGTGGAGCTGCTCGGCACGCTCGACGATCCGGCGACCCGCGCCGCGGTGACCGCGGAACGCGCGCTGCTGGCCGCGCTCGAGGCCGGCTGCTCGGCGCCGGTGGGCGCGTACGCGGCGCCCGCGGTGGCGCCGGCCACGCCGGCGGTCGGCGACGAAATCTCCGACCTGCGCCTGACCGCGGCCGTCGTCTCGGCCGACGGCGCGCACCAGGTGCGGTTGTCCGCGAGCGGCGATCCGGCGCGGGCGGCGGAGCTGGGCCGCGACCTCGCGGCCAGGCTGCTCGCCGACGGAGCCGCCGAGCTGATGGGGGAGCACATACCATGAGCGAGGCCCAGGCCCTGAATGAACAGCGGTTCCCCGGCGCGGCGCCGGGGATGGTGGCGTTCGTCGGCGCCGGGCCCGGCGACCCGCGGCTGCTCACCCTACGCGGCGCCGAGCTGCTCGCCCGCGCCGACACCGTGGTGCTCGACGACCGTGCCGGGCGCGAGCACCTGCGGCACTGCCGCGCGGACGTCGACGTGATCGACGCCGCCGACCTGGGCGGGGTCGACTGGGCGAAGACGATCGTCGACGCCGCGGCGGCCGGCAAGTCCGTCGTACGGCTGTTGAACGGCGACCCAGGGCTGTTCGCCGGCGTGGCCGAAGAGGCGGCGGCCTGCAAGGCCGCCGGCATCCCGTTCGAGATCGTGCCGGGGGTGCCGGTCGCCACCGCGGTACCCATGCACGCCGGGATCCCGCCCGGCGACGCGGCGCATCCCGAGGTCCGGGTGGTCGACGCCGGCGACGTCACCGACTGGGAGCGCTTCGGCGCCGGCACCGCCACGCTGGTGATCCAGTGCGGCGTCGGGCAGATCGGGCAGATCGCCAAGGCGCTGATCGCCGCCGACCGCCCGGACACCACCCCGGTCGCGGTGACCACTATGGGTACGACGACGGAGCAGAGCACCGTCACCGCCGCCCTCGCCAAGATCGCCTCCGCGGCGAAGGGCATGGAGGGCCCAGCCGTGATGGTGGTCGGCGACGTCGTCCGGTGGCGGGACGATCTGTCCTGGTTCGAGAGCAAGCCGCTGTTCGGCTGGCGGGTCCTGGTGCCCAGGACCAAGGAGCAGGCGCAGTCGCTGTCGGAGCAGCTACGTTCGTACGGCGCGGTCCCCGAGGAGGTGCCGACGATCTCCGTCGAGCCGCCGCGCACCCCCCAGCAGATGGACCGTGCCGTCAAGGGCGTGGTCACCGGCCGGTACGAGTGGATCGTGTTCACCTCGACCAACGCGGTCCGGGCCGTACGGGAGAAGCTCGCCGACTACGGCCTCGACGCCCGCGCGTTCGCCGGCATCAAGATCGCCGCGGTAGGCGAGCAGACGGCGGCGGCGCTGCGCGACTTCGGCGTCGTGCCCGACCTGGTGCCGGCCGAGCTGCAGTCGAGCGAGGGCCTGCTGGAGGTCTGGCCTCCGTACGACGCCGAGCTCGACCCGATCAACCGCGTGCTGCTGCCGCGCGCCGACATCGCCACCGACACGCTGATCGCCGGGCTGACCGAGCTGGGCTGGGAGTGCGACGACGTGACCGCGTACCGGACGGTGCGCGCGGCCCCGCCGCCGGCTCCGATCCGCGAGGCGATCAAGGGTGGCGGGTTCGACGCGGTGCTGTTCACCTCGTCATCGACCGTACGGAACCTCATCGGCATCGCCGGCAAGCCGCACAACGTGACCGTGATCGCGGTGATCGGCCCCCAGACGGCCAAGACCGCCGAGGAGTACGGCCTGCGCGTCCACGTCATGGCCGAAAAACCGTCGGCCTCCGCGTTGGCCGAGGCGCTGGCGGAGTACGGTGCGAAGCGGCGGGCGGCGCAGATCGAGGCCGGCGAGCCGCTCCGCAAGCCCAGCCAGATGCGCCGGGGTGCCCGCCGCCGCAAGTAGGTCGCCGGCCGTCGCGAGCAGGGATCGAACGATCAGCGCGCGCCGCGGGGCGGCGCGCGTCGAGGAACCCCCCCGTAGGAGGCAGGGATGAGCGCACAGTTCCCGGTGGCACGGCCGCGGCGGCTGCGGCGGACGGCGGCGCTGCGCCGGATGGTCGCCGAGACCCGGCTGCACCCCGCCGACCTGGTGCTTCCGCTGTTCGTCAAGGAGGGCATCACCGAGCCGCAGCCGGTGGCCTCCATGCCCGGCGTGGTGCAGCACACCCGCGAGACGGTGCGCAAGGCCGCACACGAGGCGGTCGAGGCGGGCGTCGGCGGCCTGTTGCTCTTCGGCATCCCTGCGGTCAAGGACGCGCGCGGCTCGGCGGCGGACGATCCGGCCGGCATCGTGCAGAAGGCGCTGCGCGACCTGTCCGCCGACCTGGGCGACAGCACGGTGCTGGCGGCCGACCTGTGTCTCGACGAGTACGCCGACCACGGGCACTGCGGCATCCTCACCCCCTCCGGCGAGGTGGACAACGACGCGACGCTCGAGCGGTACGCCGCGATCGCCGTCGCGCAGGCCGCCGCCGGGGCCGACGTGGTCGCGCCGAGCGGGATGATGGACGGCCAGGTGCGGGCGATCCGCACGGCCCTCGACCGGGCGGGCTACGGGAACGTCGCGATCCTGGCGTACGCGGTCAAGTACGCGTCGGCGTTCTACGGCCCGTTCCGCGAGGCCGCGGAATGCGCGCCGCGGTTCGGCGACCGGTCCGCCTACCAGCAGGACCCGCCGAACTCCGGCGAGGCGCTCCGCGAGGTGTCCCTCGACCTGGAGGAAGGCGCCGACATGGTCATGGTCAAGCCGGCGCTGCCCTATCTGGACGTCGTCCGCAGGGTCCGCGACATGGTCGACGTGCCGGTCGCCGCGTACCAGGTGAGCGGCGAGTACGCCACGATCGAGGCGGCCGCCGCCAACGGCTGGGTCGACCGCGACCGGGTCATCATGGAGGCCCTCACCGGCATCCGCCGCGCCGGCGCCGACATCATCCTCACCTACTGGGCCACCGAAGTGGCCCGCCACCTCCACACCCCCGCGTAACCGCCGCGCGCCGCGCTAGCGGATGACGGTCCCGTTGCAGCAGGAGTAGGCGACGATCGATGAGCCGCGGCGGGCGAGCTCGGGGGGCACCGGGTGCAGCCTCTGATCGTTGGCGAGGGGCTCGCCGACGCCGCTGCCGCCGCTGCCGTCGAAGAGCTTGATGGTGCAGTCGGCGTGGTCCAGACGGTAGGCGGTCGCGCGGTGCTGGACCGAGATGGGCAGGTCGTAGACGAGGCGGTATTCGTCGGCGTTGCCGCAGCGGGCGTTGAAGGACCAGATGGCCGTGGTGCCCCGCGTGCGTGCGGGTTCCAGCAGCGTCACCGAGAAGTGGGGGCCCGTGGTGCCGGCCGATCCGCCCCCTCCATTGACGATCTTGGGTGCCTGGGTGGCCGCGACTCCGAGGAACGCGCCGATGGCGAGAAACGCCATGCCCTGACGCCACCGCACGCCGGTTCGTCCGGGCGGAGGCGCATCCGTCCGCGCCTGCGCCATGGGCGCGGTCGGCGGTGGCGCGGGCGTGCCGGCCGCGGGTGCGGTGTCCGGCGCCGGTCCGTCCTCCACGAGGGACGGAGGCGGCCAGGAACGGCTCGGGTCCTTTTCTGCCGCGATCCAGATCGGCCGCAGATAGGCGGCATCACGGCCGGCCGCGCGACACAGACCTTCGACCACTGTCCAGGGCGGCAGCGTTTTTCCGGACAGATAGCGCGACAGCGAGGAATCGCTGGCGTGGGTCTCGGTCTCGAGATGTTTGAGGCTGCGCCCGGACAGCTCGCGCAACCGTTGTAGTTCATCGGTCAGGTGTTCTCGTGCTGATTTCATGGATTCCCCCGCTGCTGGCTCGTCCCGGCCCCGTTCCTGGGACGTCCCACTACTAAGGCATTAGGGCATGTGATCGGATGGGACGTCCCGCCTTTGTCCCGAAGCGGCCACCCGCGCTTGCCGGCCGCTGACGAACCTCCCCAGGATTCTCCGACAACGGGGTGGTCGCGACATGCGCGACCGTAAAAGTAAGGAGACATCATGAAGGACGGGGGCGTCAGCCGCATGGCCAAGTTGATGGCCACGCTGGCCATATCAATGGGATTCGTGACGATGGCGACCGCGGCGGCCCACGCGACCGCCACCACCGCGCGGCCGCTCGTTACGTGTACGCCGGATTCTTGGGCGCAATACGACTATTGCACTTCGGCGCAGCACGTGCGCTCAGCGTGATTTCGCGAGGTGGATTCCGCGTACAAATCTGAAAGCTCGCCCATCGGGGGCGTGCCGAGAGCCGATCCGGCTCTCGGCATGTTGGGCGCCATTTTCTCCAGTGGGCCGGGCCCTTGGCTCATTCCCCTTGTGCCCGGTCGAGGAGGCGGCGGCTCTGGCCCTCGCGGTAGGGGACGTCGAGCTCGCGCCACAGGGCGAGGGCGCGGTCGAGGTGGTCGGCGGCTTCGGCCGGGCGGCCCTGGCGCAGGGCGAGCTCGCCCAGGGAATGCAGGGCGCCGGCCTCGCTGAGCCGGTCGCCGAGCGCGCGGAACAGCGTGAGGGCTTCCTGCAGCCGCCCGGCGGAGGCGTCGTGCTGGCCGAGCTCGCCGTGGACGAGGCCGAGGTCGCGCAGGGCCAGCGCGACGTGACGGTCGCGGCCGAGCTCCCGCCACAGGGTGAGGCAGCGTTCGAAGCAGTCCATCGCCTTGACCAGCTCGCCCTGTTCGCGGCGGACCTCGCCGAAGCCCTCCCAGGCGAACGCCTCGCCGGTGCGGTGGCCGGCCTTAACGGCCAGGTCGAGGGCGTACTGCAGGCAGGTAAGCGCCTGGGCGTAGTCGCCGTCCGCGCGGTGCGCGTGCGCGCACAGCCACCGCGCGTCCGACTCGCCGACCGTCTCGCCGAGGTCGGCGAACAGCGTCCTGGCCTCCTCGGCGGTGTTGAGGTAGTCGGCCGGCGGGCGGGTGTAGGTGCCGAGCTGGGCCAGGCCGCGCAGCAGCACCGCCTCACCGAGCCGGTCGCCCGCCTTCCTGACGACCTCGAGGGCGCGCTCGTGGGTCTGCCGCCACTCGTCGTAGGCGCCGCGCAGGTCGAGGAAGTCGGTGAGGGTCTGCGCGAGCTCCCAGGCCAGATCCGCGAAGCCGAGCCGGCAGGACTGGTCGACCGCGGCGACCAGGCAGGCCCGTTCCGCCTCGAACCAGCCCAGCGGGTCGGCGATCCGCGCCGGCGCGCCGTACCAGCGCGGCACGGGGCCGCGGACGACGCCGAGCGCGGTGCTCGGCAGCCGCGCGTCGGCCTGTTCGGCGACCGTCAACCAGCCGGCGAACGCCCGGCGCACGGCGGCCGACCGGTCGGCCGGCGAGTCCTCGGCCTCGGCGCGCTCGCGGGCCAGCACCCGGATGAGGTCGTGGAACCGGTAGCGGAACGGGTCGCTGCCGCCCGTCACTTCGAGGAGCTGCGCCTCGACCAGCCGTTCGATGAGGTCTTCCGCGTCGCCCGCGGTTCCGCCAAGGACGGCGGCGGCCACCCATGCGGCGAAGGAGGGCACGTCGAGCAGGCCGAGCAGCCGCAGCGCCCGGCGGGCGGTCGGGTCGAGCGCCTCGTAGCTCAGCGTGACCCCGGCCCGGACCTCCAGATCGCCCAGGCGCAGCTCGTCCAGCCGCTGGTGTTCGTCCTCGAGGCGCTCGGCCAGCCGGGACAGCGGCCAGTGCGGGCGCGCCGCCAGCCGCGCCCCGGCGATCCGCACCGCCAGCGGCAGGTAGCCGCACAGGCCGGCGAGCCGCTCGGCCACGTCGGGTTCGGCGGCGACCCGCTCGGCGCCGACGATGCGCGACAGCAGCTCCACTGCCTGCGCGGGTTCGAACACGTCGAGGTCGATCAGCCGTACGCCGGCGAGGCCGGCGAGGTGGTTGCGGCTGGTCACGATGACCCCGCAGGTCGGGCTGCCCGGCAGCAGCGGCCTGACCTGCTGCTCGCTCACCGCGTTGTCGAGCAGCAGCAGGACTGCGCGGTCGGCCAGCCGGCTGCGGAACAGGTCGGCGCGCTCGTCGAGGGAGTCGGGCAGGCGGGCCAGCCCGAGCGTGCGCAGCATCCTGGCGAGCACGTCGGCCGGCTCCAGCGGCACCTGGTCGGCCCCGCGCAGATCGATGTACAGCTGACCGTCGGGGAACCGCTCGCGCAGCCGGTGCGCCGCGTGCACCGCGAGCGCGGTCTTGCCCACCCCGGCCATCCCGGCCAGCGCGGTGATGACCACCGCGTGGTCGGGCGACCCGGGCCGGACGAGGTCGAGCAACTGGGCGAGCTGCTCGTCGCGCCCGGTGAAGTCCCCGACGTCCGGTGGCAGTTGGGCTGGACGCGGCGCAGGGGTTTCATCGGGACCGGAAATGCTCTCCACCTTTTCGAAGGATATCGCCGCGGCGCGAGGACGCCGCGTTGCCTAGTCACTTGGTGTCGTTTCCGAGGGTTGGGCCGAGTTTCTCTGAGCCGGGCGGCCATCATCGATAAGCAGTTGTCGAGGAGGGGGTCTCAATGCTGGCAGTGTCTCCGGCCCGGCGGCTGCGCGCCCGCAACCGGCTGGCAGCCGCCGCACGAGAGTACGCCGCCTTGGGGTGGCCGTGCAGCCAGGCGGTGCGGCCGCTCGATGAGGACGGCGGCCGCGCCTGTTCGTGCGACCGGATCGGCTGCCCCAACCCGGGGGCGCATCCGGTGTCGGCGGCCTGGCGGATGCACGCGACGGCCGACGCCGAGGTCCTCACCCGATGGTGGGCCGTCCGGCCGGACGCCGGCATCGTCCTGCCGACGGGACGGGTGTTCGACGTGCTGGACGTGCCGGCGGCGGTGGGGTCGGCGGCGCTCGAACGGGCGGTCCGCGCCGACGTGGCGCTCGGTCCTGTGGCGGCGTTCGGCGACGACCGCCACCTATTCTTCGTCGCCACCCGAGGCGCACCGGACGACGAGGACGAGTGGTGGGCCTGCCATCTGGACTGCTTCCCTGAGACGATCGCCGAAAGCCCCGGCGTGCGCTGGCACTGCAGGGACAGCTACGTGCTCGCGCCGCCGTCACGGCTGCCCGGCGGTCGTGAGGTCCGCTGGCTGCGGTCGCCGCGGCTGGCCGGCGGCCTGCTGCCCGACCCGCTCCGGCTGCTCGAGGTGCTCGTCGACTGCCTGTGACCAAAGGGGGCCGGTGATCAACGGGGCGGCGCGATGGACGGGCCGTGGCCCCAGCCGGTGTAGGTCGTGCGGTAGACCCACTGCCGCCCGCCCGGGGCCCTGATCGTCACCGTGAGCTGCCTGGGCAGCAGGTTCTGGGCCATGTCGAGCGTGTAGGCGATCACGGCGTGGCGCGGCGCCCGCGCGTACAGCGCCCCGACCGCGCGGTCGCCGGCCAGCTTGGCCGGGGCGACCACGCCACGGTAGGTGTACCCGCTCCTGTGGAACGCGGCGGTCGACCGGAGCAGCACCAGGATGTTGTGGACCGAGCCGCCCTGCCTCGCGCCGGCGGCCAGCGTCACGTAGCCGCGGTCCGGGTCGCGCGGCGCTCCACCGGCGGCCGGATAGACCTTCCGGTGTTCGTCGCGCGCCACGTAGATCTTGTCGCGCAGCAGGACGACCCTGCACGCCGGATGCCGCGGGTCGCGGCGGTTGCCGGCCAGCGGCGTGACGTTCATGTCGTACGCGCTCGCGACGCCGGCGCTGAACGCCAGCGTGCCCTGCGCCGCCACCCCCGGCGCGCGGTAGGTGAACGTCGCGGTGCGCCTGGTCGCGACCGCTTGGGAGATGGCCCTGGCGAGCACGGCCGCCCTGGTGGGCGGCCGCGGCCGCGCCGACGGTGGCGCCTGGGATGCCGTGCTGGCCTGCGTGTTCGCCGTCGCGTCCGGCGAGCTGCGGCCGGACACCGCGTACCACGCGGCGCCTCCGGCGATGACCGCGACGAGGCCCACCCCGAGCGCGATCCTGGCGCGCCGGCGCGAGCCACTGATAAGGCTCGTGTCGAACGGCCCGGTGTCCAAGGGCCCGGTGTCCAAGGGCCCGGTGTCGAACGGGGTGGGCGGATAGCGCGGTGGGTCGCTGTGCACCGGCGGCTGGGGGTTCGCCGAGCCGGTGTCGGGGCGCGGTTCCGGCTCCGGCTCCGGCTCCGGCTCGCGCGGCCGCGGCACGTGCGGCACGGGCCGCGTGGCCGGCGTCGCCCGTGCGGGTGCGGGTGCCGGGATCGTGGCCGCCCAGGCGGCCTGCTCGGCGAGGCGGGCTCGACCCGTACGTTCCCAGGACGGCCCGTACGCGGCCGTGGCGGCCTCGTCGAGCTCGGTCAGGAACGCCGCCGCCGATGCCGGCCGGCCCGCCGGGTCGGCGGACAAGCCGGCGGCCACGAGCGCGCGGAACGGCTCGGGCACGGCGCGCGCGCCGGCCAGGCACTCGACGAACACGGCGGTCGCCGCGTAGAGGTCGCCGGCCGCGCTCCGCTCCCGTTCCGGCGGCGCGTACCGCGGCGCCTCGCCGACGCACGCGTCGGACAGCTTGGGCATGCCGTCCCTCAGGATCAAGACGTTCTCCGGCCCGTACGAGCCGTGCGCGAGCCCGGCGCCGTGCAGGGCGACCAGCGCGAGGAGGGAGCCGCTGAGCACGCTGAGCGCGGCTTCCGGGCCGATGCCGCCCGAGTCGACCGCGGTCTCGACAGCCGCGAGCAGGCGGCGCAGGCTGACGCCGTCGACGTACTCGGAGACGATCGCGGCGCCGCCGTCCGGCGCCGCGGCGTATTCGTAGAACTGGACGAGGTTGGGATCCTCCAGGCGGGACAGCGCGTTCGCCGCGTCCGCGACGCGCCGCCGGCCGGCGTCCGCCGCCTGGGTCAGGTACTTGACCGCGACCGGCGTCTGGGTGACGTCGTCGACGGCCAGCACGACCCGCCCGTACCGGCCCGACCCGAGCTCGCGCACGGGGGAGTAACCGGGCACCTGCCAGCCGCCGGCACCCGCCCGATCGGCCGGCCCCGGCCGGTCGTCGGGGCCTTCACGGCCGCCTCCCGGCACGGTCCACCCCCTTTCGCGCGGGTCCGTACGGGCGTCATCGCCCGTTCATCCGTGGCATATCGGTCACGCCGAGTTCACGTCAAGGTGCGTGACAGACTAGCTCGCGTGAGTTCGATTGACCGATCTGAGCAACTATTCGACCGGGCGGGAAAAGTGGTGCCCGGCGGGGTCAACTCCCCGGTGCGTGCCTTCCGCGCAGTGGGCGGCACGCCGCGCTTCATGGCGTCGGGGCGCGGCCCCTACCTGACCGACGCCGACGGCAACGAGTACGTCGATCTCATCTGTTCGTGGGGGCCGCTGATCCTCGGCCACGCGCACCCGGCGGTGGTGGAGGCGGTCCAGCAGGCCACATCACGGGGCACATCCTATGGAACCCCCACGCAGGGAGAGGTGGAACTCGCCGAGGAGATCGTCGCCCGCACCCCGGTCGACCGGGTGCGGCTGGTCAACTCGGGGACAGAGGCGACGATGTCGGCGATCAGGCTGGCCCGCGGCTTTACCGGCCGCGCCACCGTGGTCAAGTTCGCCGGCTGCTACCACGGCCACGTGGACGCGCTGCTCGCCGCCGCCGGCTCCGGCGTGGCGACGTTCGCGCTGCCCGACACCCCAGGCGTGACCGGCGCGACCACCGCCGACACGATCGTGCTGGCGTACAACGACGTGGCCGCTGTGGAAGAGGCGTTCGCCGCGCACGGGCACGAGATCGCCTGCGTCATCACCGAGGCGTGCCCGGCGAACATGGGCGTCGTGCCGCCGCTCGACGGCTTCAACGCGCTGCTCAAAAGCCTGTGCGCGCGGCACGGCGCGCTGCTGATCATCGATGAGGTGCTCACCGGGTTCCGGGTGACCCGGTCGGGGTGGTACGGCCGGGAGGGCGTCGCCGGTGACCTCATGACCTTCGGCAAGGTCATGGGGGGCGGTCTGCCCGCCGCCGCGTTCGGCGGCCGCGCCGACGTGATGAGCCGGCTGGCTCCGGCCGGCCCGGTCTACCAGGCGGGCACGCTGTCGGGGAATCCGCTGGCCACCGCGGCCGGCCTGGCCACGCTCAGGCATGCCACCGGCGAGGTGTACGCGCGGGTGGACGCGGCCGCGGCGGCGCTGGCCGAAGCGGCGTCCGACGCGCTCGGCAAGGAGGGCGTGCCGCACCGGGTGCAGGCGGCGGGCAACCTGTTCTCCGTCTTCTTCACCGACGACGCGGTCGGCGACTTCGACGCCGCGCGCACCCAGGACACCAAGGCGTACGCGGCGTTCTTCCACGCTGCCCTGGAGCGCGGCGTCTACCTGCCGCCGTCGGCGTACGAGGCGTGGTTCCTGTCCGCCGCACACGACGACGCGGCGCTCGACCGCGTCGTCGACGCGCTACCGTACGCGGCCAGGGCCGCCGCCGCTGCCGCCGCCGGCGAGCCCTGAGCCGGCCGGTCCCGGCAGCCCCGAAAGTCCCGAAAGTCCCGACAGGGCCGACAGGGCCGCCAGGGCGCGCCCGACCGGCTCGCGGCGCGGCGGGCGCAGGGGCGACCGCACGGCCGGGTCGTCGATGAGCCCGACCTGGGCGAGCGCCGCCTTCAGCACGCCGGGCGCCGGCTCGGCGAACAGCGCGGTCACCAGCGGCAGCAGCCGCTCGTGCAGCGTCCTGGCCAGGTCCACGTCCCCGGTCCTGGCCGCGTCGGCCAGCGCCGCGTACGCCGCCGGCGCGAGGTTGGCGGAGGCGGTGATGCCGCCGGCGGCGCCGAGCTGCAGCATCGGATAGAGGAAGGCGTCGTCGCCGCACAGGATGGCGGCGTCAGGTCCGGCGCCGGCGAACAGGGCCAGCGTGCCGGGGTCGATCCCGCCAGGGCAGTGCTTCATGCCGGCGACGTACTCCTCGGCCAGCAGCCGCAGCAGCGTCTCAGGGCCCGGCGCGCAGCCGGTGCGGTACGGGATGTTGTAGGGGATCAGCGGCACGTCGACGGCGGCCCCGATGGCCGCGAAGTGTTCGAGCACGCCCTCGTCGGAGGGTCTGAGGTAGTAGGGGACCACGACCAGGAGGGCGTCGGCGATCTCGGCGCACTCCATGGCCTGCCGGATGGAGTTCTCCGTGCCGATCGTGCCGGTGCCGACCGTGAGCGGCACGCCGTGCTCGTCGCCGATCTTCCTGCACAGCCGCAGCACGGCGCCCTGCTCCTGCGGCGTGAGCATGGCGGCCTCGCCGGTCGTGCCGAGCGCGACCAGGCCGGCCGCGCCGCGCTCCAGACAGTGCCTGGCCAGCCGCTCGAGCGATGCCGCGTCCACAGCGCCGGACGGGGTGAACGGGGTGACGAGGGAGACGTGGATGCCGTTCAGAGGACTCACAGGGTTGATCTTCCCCGGCCCCCAAATTTAGGACAAGCGACTTTATGTTAAGGCCATTGTGTAGAGTTGCTACATGCTCGATCTGGAGCGGCTCCGCGCGCTGAACGCGGTCGCGACGTACGGCACGGTCAGCGCCGCGGCGGATGCCCTGCACGTCACCACGTCGGCGGTCTCGCAGCAGCTCGCCAAGCTGGAACGCGAGACCGGGCAGAAGCTGCTGGAACGCAACGGCCGCGGCGTCCGGCTGACCGACGCGGCCGAACTGCTGGTCCGGCACGCCGAGCGGATCCTCGCCCTGGTGGAAGAGGCGCAGTCCGACCTGGAGGCGCACCGCGGCGCCGCGGTCGGCGAGCTGACGCTCGCCGCCTTTCCCACGGCCATCCGCGGTCTGGTCGTCGCGGCGCTCGCCAGGCTCCGCGCCGAGCACCCGCAGCTGTGCGTCAGGGTGCTCGAGGCCGATCCGAGCGACAGCATGCCGCGGGCGGCCCGCGGCGAGCTGGACGTGGCGATCGTCCAGGACTGGAACAACGAGCCGCTGGCGCTGCCCGACGGCCTGGTCAAGGGCCATCTGTGCGACGACCTGGCCGACGTCGCGCTGCCGGCCGACCATCCGCTGGCCGGCCGGGAGAGCGTCGAGCTGAAGGAGCTCGCCGGCGACCGGTGGGTCAGCTCGACCCCCGACAGCATCTGCTACGACTGGCTGACCCATACGCTGCGCTCGGTGGACAGCGAGCCGGGTATCGACCACATGGCCTACGAGTACGAGAGCCAGCTGGCGCTGGTCGCCGCCGGGTTCGGGGCGGCCGTGCTGCCGCGGCTCGGCGGCCGCGATATTCCGGCCGGCGTCCGGGTGCTGCCCCTGCGGCCGCTGCTGATCCGGCGCATCTACGCGGTGTGGCGCGCCGAGGCGGCCCGCCGGCCGGCCATCCGCGCCGCCGTCGAGGCGCTGCGCGCGGTCGCGCCTGCCCCGCCGCCAGAGCTGTCCGGTGGATGACGCGCCGGCCCCCGCCGTGGGGGAAATCCCTGCTACGGATAACCGGGAGTCGCGCAATCCTGTGGCGAGAATTCGGTGGCGCCGCACGGAATAACGAGAGGCAAGGGCCACCAAAGGAAACCCCCGTTCCGTGATGTGCGGGGAACGGGGGCGGGGACTCGAGCGTTATAGGTCCAGGTCTCCGGACTTCACGCGAGCGACGAGCGAACCCAGCTCGCGACGGCTGAAGACCAGCTCGGGCCCGCCGGGGTTCTTGGAGTCCCGCACGCCCACTGCGGTGGACAGGTCGGCAAGCTCGACGCACGAGCCGCCTTCCTGGCCGCTGTATCTGCTCTTCCGCCACTCGATCGAGTCGGAATCCCGGGTGATCACATACCCTCCAATATGTTGCGAATCAGCCGCTCCGAGCCCTCGGTCGACAAGGCGGCGAACGTGACCAGATCGAACGTCATCTTCAGCCCTTCGACCTCCGGATGTTGTTCGATCGCATGGCCATGACCGTTCACGCTCTCGACGAATCCGATATCCGGCCCGTCGTCGAAGCTGAAGATCGTGAATACGCCAGAAGGGTAGACCGGCGCCCCCGCGGGAAGGGCGTGAACGTTGATATTGGGCTCACGCGAGACGTCCAAAATGTGCTCCAGCTGCTCCTTTGTTATCTCAATGCTGCCAACTATCTCCCTGAGCGCGACCTCGCGTATGACGAACACCAGCCACGGGGGGTCGTCCCGGTGGAGGACCGCCTGCCGGCTCATGCGGGAGGCGACCATCTGGTCGAGCGCGCTGTCCCGCTGGCCGGCCCTGAGAACATGGCGGGCGTACGACTCGGTCTGGAGCAGGCCCGTGACGAGAAGCGGATCGTAGATTCTTATGGACGCGGCATGCTGCTCGAGATCCGCGTACGGCCGGAACCATCCGGGCAAACCTTCCTTGGCCGCGAGCGGCTGTAGTTCCTGGAAGGTTTCTTCCGTCCCGAAGTAGGCGTCGATCGCGGCCGCGGTGTCGATCGTGGCGACCTGGGCGGCGGTCTCGATCTTGCTGATCAGGTCGCCCGAGCAGTGCAGTTCGTCGGCGAGCTTGACCTGCGACATGCCCCGTTCATCACGAAGTCTGCGCAGTTTGTAGCCAAAAAGCGCGGCCGCGGACTCGGTTGGATCTTGTCTCTTGCGGTTCACCACGAGTTCGGCTCCAATCCATCGAGTCGGGCCAAGTTCGCTCCAGTGGCGACGGTAGTCGCTGAGCGCGACGATATGGACACGTCCAGCGAGATCTCTATGGAAGACGTGCGTCATGTCCGTGCCCATGCCTGATGAATCGTGCGGCGAGGCGGCGATCGATCTGTGTCCCGAGCCGCGGTCGCCGGCCGCGGCCCGCGCCTTCGTCCGGCATTGGATGGACGAGCTCGGCTTCCCCTGGCTCGTCGAGGACGCCGCGCTCATCGCCGTGGAGATGGTGACCAACGCGGTCAGGGACGCGCCGGGCGGGCCGATCCGGCTGTCGCTGCGGCTGTCCGCCGGCCGGCCGGTCATCGAGGTGCGGGACTGCTCGCCGGTGCTGCCCGTGCGTCAACCACCCGACGTCGTCGCCGAGACCGGGCGGGGTCTGCACATCATGGACGCGCTCGCTGAGGAGATCGGCTGGCACCGGTGCGGCCAGGGGAAGGTCGTCTGGGCCGCCCTGCGGTGAGGGGGCCGCGGGGCGGCCGCAGCCGGGGATCACGGCCGCAGCCGGGGATCAGCGGACGGCGATGGCGATGACGCCGCCCGCGATGGCCGCCGCGGCGACGACGCGGCGCCGCAGGTTCTCCTCGGCGAGCAGGCGGCCGCCGAGCGCCACCCCGATGAGCACGCTGATCTCCCGTGCCGGCGCGATCGCGCTCACGTCGCTGAACGTGAGCGCCGTCAGGACGAGGATGTACGACAGCGGCATCAGCACGGCGCAGGAGATGACGTACGGCCTGCGCCGCGCCCACAGGTCCTTCATGAGGTCGCGGCGCCGGTCGGTGAGCGCGAGCGGAGCCATCATCCCGAGCCGCGTCAGATCCCCGCTCCAGTCGTACAGCAGCGGCGGGATGCCGAGCGCGGACACGGCATGCTTGTCCCACAGCGTGTAGAGGGCGATGAACAGCCCCGTCGCCAGGCCGAACCAGACGGCGGTCGCCGGCGACCCGAGCCGGCGGTCCGGCAGCCCGAGCGCGAACACGCCCGCCCCGACGAGCACGATTCCGGCCGCGCCCCACGCGCCGGGCCGTTCACCGAAGAACAGCACGGCGGCCAGGCTGGAGAGCATCGGCCCTGTGCCGCGGGCCAGCGGGTACACCAGCGACAGGTCGCCGTGCCGGTAACCGCGCTGCAGCAGCAGGAAGTACGCCAGGTGCAGCGTGCCGTTGCCGGCGATGAAACCCAGCTGGACCCACCCGAACGCCGGTCGCGCCAAGACGCCGACCGCCACCGCGATGGGCGCGTACAGGGCGGCCGAGCAGGCTCCGACCAGCCAGAGGTAGGCGACGGCGTCGAAGCCGGCCAGCCGTTTGGCCATCAGGTTCCAGCCGGCGTGCGAGACGGCGGCGAGGAGGATGAGGACGATCGCGGCGGCGCTCAATGAGAGGCTCCTTTCTTGCACGGGCACGGGCCGGCCGGCTCCTCCACCGCCGCCGGCACCGGCGCGGGTAGGCTGGTGCGGCCATGAGTGAGACGACCGTCGTCCACCTGCTGCGGCACGGCGAGGTGGACAACCCCAAGGGCATCCTGTACGGACGGCTGCCCGGCTACCACCTGAGCGAGGACGGCGTGCTCATGGCCCAGGCGGTCGCCAAGTGGCTCGCCGGGCGCGACGTGACCGCCCTGTTCTGCTCGCCGCTCGAACGCGCGCGGGAGACCGCGGCGCCGATCGCGGAGACGCTCGGCCTGCGGGTGACCGTCGACGAACGGCTGAACGAGGCGACCAACGCCTTCGAGGGAGCCAGGTTCGGCATGGGCACCGCCGCCCTGCACCGCCCGTCGACCTGGGGGTTGTTGCGCAACCCCTTCCGGCCGTCCTGGGGCGAGCCGTACGAGGAGCAGGCGGCGCGCATCCTGGCCGCCGCCGCGGCCGCCCGCGACGCGGCCAGCGGGCACGAGGCCGTGTGCGTGACCCACCAGCTGCCGATCTGGGTGGCGCGGCGCAAGGTCGAGGGCCGCCCGCTGTGGCACCACCCGTCACGCCGGCAGTGCGCGCTGGCCAGCCTCACCAGCCTCACCTACGAAGGCGATGACGTCGTCGCGCTGACGTACCGCCAGCCGGCGGCGCACCTCATCCGCCGGCCCAGTGTGTCCGGCGCCTGAGGCCGCCTGCACAATAGAGAACCAGTACTACAGCTCGTAGTTGGAGAGTCGTGATCCCCCGAGCGATGACCCCACGGGGTGCCGCGCTGGCCGCCGGCACCGCGGCCGCCGCGGCCTGCCTGCTCGCCGGCTGCGCCGGCACCCAGGCGGCGCAGACCGGCCCCGGCGGGAGCGACTCCCGGTACGTGGCCGGCGACGGCAGCAGCCGGGTCATCCCGCCCGCCGAGCGCAAGCCGGCGCCGGCGGCCCGCGGCACGACGCTCGACGGCAGGCCCATCGACCTCGCCGGCCTGCGCGGCAAGACCGTGGTGGTGAACTTCTGGGCGTCGTGGTGCGCGCCCTGCCGCGGCGAGGCGCCGGCGCTCGAGCAGGTCTACCGCGAACATCGGGACAAGGGCGTCGCGTTCGTCGGCGTCGACATCAAGGACGACAACGAGCCGGCCAGGGCGTTCGTCCGCACGTTCAAGGTGGGCTACCCGAGCATCGTCGACCAGGACGGTCAGGTCACGCTGGCGTTCAGGGACGTCCCGCCGAACGCGGTGCCGAGCACGCTCGTCCTCGACCGCCAGGGCCGTATCGCGGCTCGGGTCATCGGCGCCACCACCTACGACCGGCTCACCACGCTGCTCGGGAAGGTGACCGGCGGGTGATGATCGGCGCGAGCGTGTCCGACACAGTCACCAGCGGGTCGTTGCTGCTCGCGCTGCCCATCGCCGCGCTGGCCGGGCTCGTCTCGTTCGCCTCGCCGTGCGTGCTGCCGCTCGTGCCCGGCTACCTCTCCTACGTCACCGGGCTGTCCGGCGCCGACCTGGCGCCCATGGACACCAGGCGCGGCCGGCTGCTCGCCGGGTGCGCGCTGTTCGTGCTCGGCTTCTCGGTCGTGTTCGTGAGCGCGGGCGCGGTGTTCGGCGGGCTCGGGCGCTGGATGCTCGAGTACGCCGACCCGATCTCGCGCGCGCTCGGCGCGGTCACGATCGTGCTCGGCCTGGCCTTCATGGGGCTGCTGCCGCGGCTGCAGCGCACCGTCAAGCCGGGCTGGGTGCCCGCGGCCGGGCTGGCCGGCGCGCCGCTGCTGGGCGTGCTGTTCGGGCTCGGCTGGACGCCGTGCATCGGCCCGACGCTGGCCGCCGTGCAGGCGCTCGCGGTCACCGAGGCGAGCGCCACGCGCGGGGCGGTCCTGTCCTTCGCCTACTGCGCCGGGCTCGGGCTGCCGTTCGTCGGCGCGGCGCTGGCCTACCGGCGGGCGCTGGGCGCGTTCGCCGCGGTCAAGCGGCACTACCAGGTCGTGATGCGGGTCGGCGGGGGCTTGCTGGTAGTGATCGGCGGGCTCCTCGTCACCGGCCTGTGGGGCGAGCTGACGGTCACCCTGCAGGGGTGGGTCAGCGGATTCGGCACGGTGATCTGATGGCGGTGATCTGATGGCGGAGCCAGGGATTCCCCGCATCGGGGTCGCCGGCTGGGCGCGCTGGGGCTGGCGGCAGCTCACCTCGATGCGGACGGCGCTCGTGCTGCTGTTCCTGATCGCGGTCGGCGCCGTCCCCGGGTCGATGCTGCCGCAGCGCGGGCAGGCGCCGGAAAGGGTGGCCGATTACCTGCAGCGGCACCGCACGCTGGGACCGCTGTTCGACCGGCTGTCGCTGTTCGACGTGTTCGCCGCCCCCTGGTTCGCCGCGATCTACATCCTGCTGTTCGTCTCGCTCGCCGGATGCGTGATCCCGCGCGCCTGGCGCCATTTCGCGATGATCCGCGCCCGCCCGCCGGCGGCGCCGCGGCAGCTGTCCAGGCTGCCGCTGGCCGCGTCGTACGAGACGGCCGCGCCGCCGGCCGAGGTTCTCGCGACGGCGGCTGGCCGGCTGCGCGGGCGGCGGTTCAGGCTCGAGACCGCGGGCGACGGCGCGACGGGCGGCGCCTGGGTGGCCGCGGAGAAGGGCTACCTGCGCGAGACCGGCAACCTCGTGTTCCACCTCGCCCTGCTGGCGCTGCTGTTCGCGGTCGGCGCCGGGGCCATGTACGGCTACAAGGGCAACGTGCTGCTCACCGAGGGCAAGGGGTTCTCCAACACCCTCGCCTACTATGACGCGTTCCGGCCGGGCAGGGAGTTCTCCCCTGGCTCGCTGCCGCCGTTCTCGGTCAGGCTGGACGACTTCACGGCGAAGTACGTCGTGACCGGGGAGCGGCGCGGCCAGCCGACCGAGTTTCGTGCCAGGCTGCGGGTCACCGACCGACCTGGCGCGCGGGAACGGCCGTACGAGCTGCGCGTCAACCACCCGCTGGAGATCGGCGGCGCCAAGGTCTACCTGCTCGGCCACGGCTACGCGCCGACGTTCACCGTACGGGACGGCCGCGGCCAGGTCGCCTTCCAGGGGCCTGTGCCGTTCCTGCCGGACGACGGGCGGACCTTCACCTCCGAGGGGGTCATCAAGGTCCCGGACGCCGCGCCCACCCAGCTCGGCTTCATCGGGCTGTTCTGGCCCACGGCCGCGCCCGACGCCTCTGGCCGGACGACCGTGTCGGCGTTCCCGGCGCCGATCAACCCGATGGTGGCGCTGTTCCCGTTCAAGGGCGACCTCGGGCTCGACTCCGGCGTCCCGCAGTCCGTCTACAAGCTCGACGCGGCGAGGATGCAACGGATCAACGTCACGCCGCGGCCGCTGCGGATCGGGGAGACGGTGACGCTGCCCGACGGCGCCGGCTCCGTCACGTACACGGGCTACCGCGAATGGGTGAGCCTGTCGGTCAACCACGATCCGGGCCGCGGGCCGGCGCTGGTCGCCGCGATCATCGCGATCGCCGGCATCGTCACCTCGTTCCTCGTCCGCAGGCGGCGGGTGTGGGTGCGCGCGGCGCGCGTGGCCGAGGGGCGTACGGTGGTCGAGATCGGCGGGCTCGCGCTCGGCGGGACGCATCCGGAGTTCGACGACGTGGTCGCCGACCTGCGTGCCACGGCCCTTCCCGTAATGAACGCCGACACGGCCGACCTGGCCGGCAAGGAGTGACGAGCGTGGTCGACAAGGATCTCGCGAGCCTGAGCAACCAGCTCATGCTCGGCACGGTGCTCCTGTACGTGACCGCGATGGTCGGGTACGCGGCCGACCTGGCGTTCGGCCGGCGGACGGACAAGGCCGCCGCGCCGCTGGCGGTCCAGGAGCCGGCCCTGGTCGGCGCAGCGGCCCAGCCGGCCCAGCCGGCCGAACTGGCCGAACCGGCCGAGCCGGCGCCGCCGGAGGGTGCGGTCGAACGCAGGCAGGTCGACTGGGGCCGCTTCGCCGTCCTGATGACAGTGCTCGCGTGGGGCGTCCACCTCGGCGAGATCGCGACCCGCGGGATGGCCGCCCACCGGCTGCCGTGGGGCAACATGTACGAGTTCACCTCGGCGATCTGCTTCGCCGCCGTGACGGCCTACCTCGCCGTGCTGACGAGGCAGCGCGTGCGGTTCCTCGGCGCCTTTCTCATGGTGGGGGTCGTCCTCGGCCTCGGCGTGGCCACGATCTGGCTCTACGACGATCCAGGGCCGCTGGTGCCGGCGCTGAACTCGTACTGGATCGCCATCCACGTCACGGCCGCGATCACGGCGACCGGCACGTTCTCGCTCGCCGCCGTCATCACCGTCCTCTACCTGGTGGCCGCGCGCGACACGGGCAGGTTCCGGCTGCCACCGGCGGAGAACCTCGACCGGCTGGCCAACAGGATCACGATGTTCGGCTTCCCGATCTGGACGTTCGCGATCATGGCCGGAGCGATCTGGGCCGACCAGGCGTGGGGCCGCTACTGGGGCTGGGACCCGAAGGAGACGTGGTCGTTCATCACCTGGGTCTGCTACGCCGGCTACCTGCACGCTCGCGCCACGGCCGGCTGGCGGGGGCGCAGGGCCGCGGTGATCTCACTGATCGCGTTCGGCTGCCTGCTGTTCAACTTCTTCGGCATCAACTTCCTGGTCTCCGGCCTGCACTCCTACGCCGGCGGCTGACGGGTCAGTCGTCACCGCGCAGCCGTCGCTCGATCTGGCGGAGGAACTCCGGGTCGTCGTCCGGGCCGCGCGGCGCGGACGGCCGCCGGGCCGCCGGGACGAACCGGCGCCTCGGTTTGCCGAGCAGCAGCCACAGGACCGCGCCGACGATCAGGGTCAGCAAGACGATCATGACCCAGCCGAACTTCGACAGCAGCCGGACGTCCGCCTCGTCGGTCGTCAGCACCTCGACCAGACTGTAGAGCCACAGGCCGAGGGCGATCAGCGCAACAAGGACGTAGACCATGCGCGCAGGTTACCCTGCGGGCAGACATCGCCGAGAGGAGCGTGATGCGGTACCGGCTGGACGACCGCAGCGGACGGCATCGCAAGCCGCGGGAAACCCAACCGCGCGACGCGCTCGGCCGGTTCCGCCGGCGCGCGGACGGCAGCGCCCGCCCCGCCGACCCGCCGCGCCTCCCGTGGAGCGACTTCGAGCTGGACGACGAGCCGCAGCCGCAGCGCGTGCGGCCACGACCGCCGGACGCGCCCCGCCGCGCCGACGGGCGCCGGCACTGCGGCGCGGTGGAGCGCATCCTGTTCCGGCAGTGGGACGCCGCCGCCGGCCCGCCCAGCCGCGACGTCGTCCGGGCCGTCGAGAACCTCGCCGCGCTGCCGGACGCGCTCAAGGAGACGCTGGCGACCGGCCTGGAGGCGATCTATGTCGGGCCGGGCGGCGTGCCCGACCTCGACGACATGACGTACCTGAAAGGCCGGACGCTGCCGTCCGGCCGCGGCACCTGGGACATCTGCGCGGGCGCCTATGGAGACCGCAAGATTGTCGTCGGGGATCGGCCGTCACCGACTCCCGACGTGATGATGCACGAGGTCGGTCACGCGCTCGACGACATTGACGGCGGGTCCGGAGAATGGCAATCTGACAGCGCCGAATTCAGCGCCCTTTACCGGCAGTGCCTGCCGCATTTGTCAAGCGATTTCCATCGGCAACCTGACGATCTGGGTCGCAAGGAGTTCTTCGCCGACGCATTCGCCGCGATCGCGGCCAGGCGGCGCCCGGCTCTCGTCGACATGCTCGGCGGGGACACTCGTACGGCGCTGAACGTGATGCTCTACTTCAACCGTCGCTATGGGATATAGGTGATCAGCGATGTACGTCATCAGGCTCCCCAACGGGAACCTGCGCGTGCCGCACAGTGCCATTACAGGCAACGAATCCACTGGGCAGATCATCGCCCAGGGCTATGTCGAGATCGGCCCCGACGACCCGGACTATTCACGGTTCGCCGAACAGGCGCTCACCGAAGGAGAGCTGGCCGAGAAGCGTCGCCACTGGGAAGAGCAGGACGGTGCGTTGCTGCAGCAGTTCGAAGAATGGAAGGCGCAACAGGCCGGGAATGACTGAATGGCGCCGCTATCGGCCGTTCGGCTCCTCACCGCGGAGGAGGGCGTGTACCTCGGACTCGCGGAACCGACGATGTCCACCAGGGGTGCGGATGCTGCTGATCCTGCCCGCGGCGGCCCAGCGGGTCACCGTCTTCGGGTCGACCCGGAAGAGGGCGGCCACCTCTCCGGGGGTCAACAAGCGCTCAGTCGTGCTCTCCACGATGCTCCCCCTTTGTCCCGCTCTGGTGCGGGTGGACTGTTTCTAAGTGTGCCGGGTCAAGACCGATTTCTCCCTTGTTTTCGCAAAACACTACAGACTGTAGTTGGCTGACTTGCAGGGATCACGGGAAGTAAACACCAACTCCAACAGCGTAGTCACGCGGGCCTCATTCATCAGCCGAACACCTCTGAGCACCCGAGCTCGCGCCCAAAAGCGGTGACCCTATGCTGCGGACATGGCCGACCTTGTGACCGTGGCCGAGATCGAGCGGGCCGCCGAACGGCTGGCCGGCGTCGCGGTGCGGACCCCGCTCGTACCTTTCCCACCGTCCGGCCGGGAACTGCTGATCAAGCCGGAGTCGCTGCAGCCGATCGGGGCGTTCAAGCTGCGCGGCGCGTACGCGGCCCTGACCACGCTGCCGGAGCACGACCGGGCGCGCGGCGTCATCACCCACTCCAGTGGCAACCACGCGCAGGCCGTGGCGTACGCCGCACGGGCGTTGCGCGTCCCAGCGGTGGTCGTCATGCCGCGCACCGCACCTGAGGTCAAGGTGGCGGCCTGCCGCGCGCTGGGTGCCGAGATCGTGTTCGTCGAGCCGACGATGGAGGCCAGGCGCACCACGGCCGAGCGGCTGGCGGGCGCGCACGGGTACGTGCTGATCCCGCCGTTCGACGACGCGCGGGTGATCGCCGGGCAGGGCACGGTCGGCCTGGAGATCGTGGCGGACGCGCCGGACGTCGACGTCGTGCTCGTGCCGGTCGGCGGGGGCGGCCTGCTCGCCGGCGTCGCCACGGCGGTGAAGTCGCTGCGGCCGGGGGCCCGCGTCTTCGGGGTGCAGCCAGAACTGTCAGCGCACGCGCGCGAGTCGCTGCGGCTCGGGCGGCCGGTCGAGTGGCCGGCCGCGCGGACCGGCCGCACGATCGCCGACGCGCTGCGCGTCCAGGGCCTCGGGCGGCTCCCGTACGCCCACATCAGCGAGTACGCCGACGGCATCGTCACGGTGTCCGAGGAGGAGATCGTGGACGCGATGCGGCGGCTGCTGCTGAACGCCCGTCTCGTGGCCGAGCCGGCGGGGGCCGTGGCGGCCGCGGCCTACCTCGCGCACCGCGGTGAGCTGCCGGCCGCGCGGACGTACGTGGCCGTGCTGTCCGGCGGCAATGTCGATCCACGCAGGCTCGCAGAAACGATCTGAGAGCCGTCCGATAGCCTCAGGAACGTCATGCGCTCAGTATTCGCCTATACCGTCGCCAGGGCGGCGCTTTTCGCGGCCACGGCCGGGGTGCTCTACCTCCTCGGCGCCCGGGGCCTGCTGCTGCTCGCGCTGGCGGTGCTGATCAGCGGCCTGGTCAGCCTCGTCGTGCTGACGAGGCAGCGCGACCGGGTGTCGGTATCCGTGACGTCGGCGGCCCGCAGGGCGCGCGGCAACCTCGAGCGCAGGATCGAGGAGTCGCGCACCCGCGAAGACTGACCAGCCGAGGCCGGCCAGCCGGGACTGGCCAGCCGGGACTGGTCAGCCGGCCGGGAACATGCCGAGGCGGGCGTGGTACTCGTGCCCGAGCTCCTCGGTGTCGCTGCCCACGAACAGCCCGCCGGCGTGGGCGACGAGCGTCTCCACGCCGTGCCCGCGGGTGCGGGTCGGGTTCCACGACAGCGCCTTGCCCGTGGTCGGGCTGAGCGCGCCGATGCCGGGCCGGGAGACCGCGCCAGGGCCGGCGGTGTCGTGGCCGTACGGGTTGTCCAGCCAGCGCTGGTGACCGCCCACGTACACGGCCACGCCCGTCACCGACACCGCCATCAGCGTGTCGCCGCCGGTCCAGTTGACCCAGACGGGCTGCCGGCCCGAGCTGGTCTTTGTGGCGTCCCACTTGGCCGCGCTGTCGCACAGCGTCGTGTTGCCGAACGGGCCGCCGGTGGTGACGATGACGAAGTACTTGCCGGTCGGGTCGAAGTCCACGTCGCGGATGTAGCTGTCGAACGCGACGTTGTTGCAGACCGGCCCGTACCGGCTGGTCGCCCAGCCCGACAGCGAGCCGCTCGTGTTGAACATCGCGACCTGCATCCTGGAGTGCCCGTTCACCTTCATGAACGACCCGGTGGCCACCAGCTTGGTGCCGTCGGGCGACAGGGCCATGTCGTAGATCTTCAGCGTGCCGTTGTTGATCGGATCGGTGAAGGAGAAGTTGATCTTCGAGTCGACCTTGCCGGTGGAGGTGTCGAGCCGGGCGAGCCGCGACCGGGCCACCCCGTTGATCGAGGAGAACTGCCCGCCGACGTAGAGCTGGCTGCCGCGGGTGATGAGGTCCCACACCGTGCCGCTGCCGAGCTTGAACGTGCCCGTCCTGTTGCCATGGGAGGTGAGCCTGACCAGCCCCTTGTTGGCCGCGCCGTTGATCGTGGTGAACGCGCCGCCGACGAAGATGGTGCCGCTCGGACCGGGCGCCACGGCGCGGACCAGCCCGTTCAGCGCCGGCTTGAAGGTCGTGTCGATCTTCCCGGTCTTGGCGTCGTACGCGAACAGGTACTTCTGGTTGATCGTCGTCGAGCTGCCGGCGTTCCTGATCTTGGTGAAGCTGCCGCCCACGATGATCCGACTGCCGATCGGGGCGATCGCGTAGACCGTGCCGTCCAACGCGTTCGGGGTGTAGTTGACCGGGTTCGCCGAGACCACCTTGGTCTGCGCCTCATCGGCCTGCGCGGGCGGGATCGTCGCGGCGGCGGCGGCGACGACCGCACCGCCGGCCACGACCGAGATGACTCGTCGCATCGCGAGCGCTCCTGGGGGGAATACGGAACTGCCAACGGAAAGGCCGGGAGGCGACTCTAGCGCCCCCCGGCCGCGGAGAGGTCACGAACCGGTGACCCGAACCGGACAGGCCGGGCCACCGGCCGGCGTGACGCACACGGCCTAGGGGGCCGGGAAGTACCCGACCTTCTGGTGGTATTCGTGGCCGAGCTCGTCGGTGTCGCTGCCGACGAACAGGCCGCCGTCGGAGGTGGCCATCAGCACCTCGACGCCGTGCCCGCGGGTGCGGGTCGGGTTCCACGGAATGTCCTTGGCCTTGCCGGTGTTCGGGTCGATCGCGCCGATCCCGGGCCGGTCCACCGCGCCGGGCCCGGCGCTGTCACGGCCGTACGGGTTGTCCAGCCAGCGCTGGTGCCCGCCGACGTACACCGCGACGCCGGTGCAGGACACGGAGAGCAGCGTGTCGCCGCCGGTCCAGTTGACCCAGACGGGCTGCTGGTTCGCCGTGGTCTTGGTGGCGTCCCACTTGGCGGCGCTGTCGCACAGCGTCGTGTTGCCGAACGGGCCGCCGGTGGTGACCAGCACGAAGTACTTCCCGGTCGGGTCGAAGTCGACGTCGCGGACGTAGGTGTCGAACGCGCTGGTGTTGCAGACGTTGCCGTACCTGCCGGTCGCCCAGCCGCTCAGCGCGGCCGAGGTGTCGGTGACGTCCACCATGGCCACCTGCGAGCGTGCCGTCCCGTTCACCGTGGTGAAGTTGCCGTCGAAGACGACCTTGGTGTCCTGCGGGTCGACCGCGATGCTCTCCACGCGCAGCGCGCCGCCGTTGAGCGGCCCGGCCAGGGTGAAGTTGAAGTTGGGATCGAGCTTGCCTGTGGTGGCGTCCAGCCGGGCGAGGCCGGTGCGGGCCGCGCCGGCGATGTTGGTGAACGTGCCGCCCGCGTACAGGTGGGTGCCGCGGCGGATCAGCGCGCGTACGCCCGCGTTGTAGTCGAGCTGTCCCTTGAAGGTGGTCACGTTGGCGCCGTCGGCGAGCTTGAGCCTGGCCAGGCTGCGCACGGTCGCGCCGTTGACCGTGGTGAAGTAGCCGGCCGCGTAGACGGTGCCGTCGTCGCCGGGCTGTAGGGCGTAGACCTCGCCGGGCAGCAGGTTGCCGTCGATGTCCTTCTTGGCCTTGAGCAGCTTCGGCGCGAACGCCGTGTCGATGACCCCGGTGGTGCGGTCGTAGGCGAAGATGCCGGTGCGGTCGAAGACCTTCGTCGTGCCCGCCTGCTGCACCTGGGTGAAGGTGCCGCCGACCACCACCTCGTTGCCGATGACGGCGTACGCGCGCACCGTGCCGTCCTTGACGTTCGGTGTGTTGTCGACCGGGTTGTCCGACACGATCTTCGTCTGGGCGATGTCCGCGGCCACCGGGAGGGCGGTGACGAGGCCGCTCGCGAGACCCGCGATCGCGGTCACGGCGGTGGCTACGGCGATGCGTCGGCGCATTGGGTGCTCCTGCTTTCACGAATAGTCGCCTTTATGTACCACAGGCGAGTGACACCACGGGTCCCAACAGCCACAGCGGCTTCCTCTTCGAGACCGCATTGTTGTGACGCCTTGGCGGCGCGTTGGGGTTACCGGCGTGCCATAGTGGCGCGATGCGGATGTCAGGGACGTGGCGGACCGTGGGGAGCGACCGGCTGGCGCTCGCCCGCGTCCAACTGAGGGAGACGCTCGGGCCGGTCGGCGCCTGGCTGATGCTGTGCGGCGCCGGGCTCGCGCTCTCCGTCGCCGTGCTGTGGCCGCTCGGCCGTGCCGCGCTGCGCCTCGAAGCCGCGTGGGACCGTCCGGTCTTCGACTGGTTCCGCGACCACCAGGCCGGAGCGGGCTGGCACCGGCTGATGGAGACCCTGACGCAGATGGGCAACCGGTTCGTCATCTACTGGATCACGGTCGCGGTGGCGGTCGGGCTCGCGCTGCTCGCGCCGCGCGGCCGGCGCTGGGCGCCGCCGGCGCTCGCCGTCCTGGCCGTGCTGATCGAGCAGGTCGTCCGGGTGGGGCTGCTCAAGGTGGTGGACCGCGGCCACCCGCCGACGTCGCTCGGTACCTGGCCGTCCGGCGGCGTGGGGCGGATCATCGCGATCTACGGCTTCCTCCTCTTCCTTTTCTTCTGGTGCGCGCGGCGGCGCTTCCCCCGGCTCGCGACCAGGCCGCTCGCCCTCGCCGCCGGCTGGCTCCTCGCGGTGATGTCCGTCGTCGAGGGCTACACGCGGGTGTACCTGCTCAAGCACTGGCTCACCGACGTCCTCGGCGGGTACGTCTTCGGCGTGCTGCTGCTCGCCGTGTTCGTGTACGCGGCGGGCGCGCTGCTCGACGGCGAGGCGGCGGCCGGCGCCGAAGCGCGGACGCCGGAGGCGGCGCCCGCGGACCGCGCCCCTACGCTGTCTGTATGACTCGGGCCTCGCTCGCCAAGCGCCCGGCCGACGTCGCGGCCATGTTCGACCGTACGGCCGGTCGCTACGACCTGCTCAACGACCTGCTCTCCGGCGGGCAGGACCGGCTGTGGCGGCGGGCGGTGACGCGCGCCGTCGCCGCCGGCGACGGCGAGCTGGTGCTGGATCTCGCCGCCGGCACCGGTACCTCGTCCGCGGCCTTCGCCGGGGCGGGGGCGCGCTGCGTCGCCTGCGACTTCTCCCTCGGCATGCTGCGCGCGGGTGCGCTGAACCGGCGCCGCGGCCGGCGCCGGGTGACGTTCGTGGCCGGTGACGCGCTGCAGCTGCCGTTCGCCGACGCGGCCTTCGACGCCGTGACCATCTCGTTCGGGTTGCGCAACGTGGCCGACGTCGACCGCGCGCTCGGCGAGCTGCGGCGGGTCACCAGGCCGGGCGGGCGTCTCGTGGTGTGCGAGTTCAGCCGGCCGCCGAGCCGCCTGGTCAGGTTCGGCTTCCACCAGCACCTGCGGTACGGCCTGCCGCTGATCGCCAAGGTGAGCTCCAACCCCGACGCCTACACCTACCTGGCCGAGTCGATCCTCGCGTGGCCGGGCCAGGCGGAGCTGGCGGAACGGCTGCGGGCCGCGGGCTGGGCGTCGGTGCGCTGGCGCGACCTGTCGTTCGGGGTGGTCGCCGTGCACCACGCGCGCCGGCCTGAATAGCGTAGGTACCGGGCCGCGGCCCGAGCACTCGGGGGAGAGGACTAAACTTCGTACTTGCCTTGTGAAGCACTTCACAAGAGAGGAATTCCGTGACCGAGCCTGTTGCCCCGCCGGGCGGGCGGTCGGCCCCCGCCCACGCGTCCCTCCCCACCGGCTCGCGCGACTCGTCCCGCGAGGCCGACGTGATCGTGGTGGGCGCCGGTCCCGCGGGTTCCGCGACGGCCTACCACCTCGCCCAGGCCGGTCTCGACGTGCTGCTGCTCGAGAAGAGCGCGTTCCCACGGGAGAAGGTGTGCGGCGACGGGCTGACCCCGCGGGCGGTGAAGGCCCTGGTCAGGCTCGGCGTCGACTTCTCCGCGCCCGGCTGGATCCGCAACAAGGGCCTGCGCATCTTCGGCGGCGGCGTCCGGCTCGAACTGCCCTGGCCGGAGCTGGCGAGCTATCCCGACTTCGGCCTTGTGCGCACCCGCTACGACTTCGACGAGATCCTGGCCGAACGCGCGGTCAAGGCCGGCGCCCGGCTCTGGCAGAACACCACCGTGGTCGCGCCGGTCATCGGCGAGCGCTCCGACCGGATCACCGGGGTCGTCGCCAAGCGACCCGGCGACGGCGACGACGGCGGCGACATCACGTTCCACGCGCCGCTGGTCGTGGCGGCCGACGGCAACTCCTCGCGGCTGTCGCTGGCCATGGGCCTGCGCAAGCGCGACGACCGGCCGATCGGCGTCGCGGTGCGCCGCTACTACCAAAGCCCGCGGCACGACGACGACTACCTGGAGTCGTGGCTCGAGCTGTGGGACGGCGAGCGGCTGCTCCCCGGGTACGGCTGGATCTTCGGCGTCGGCGACGGCCGGTCCAACGTCGGTCTTGGCCTGCTCAACACGAGCAAGTCGTTCCAGAACACCGACTACCGCGACATGCTCAAGCGCTGGACGGCGGGCCTGCCGCCCGAATGGTGCTTCGGCGAGGAGCACGCCGCGGGTCCGATCCGCGGCGCGGCGCTGCCGATGGGCCTCAACCGGCAGCCGCACTACACCCGCGGCCTGCTGCTCGTCGGCGACGCCGGGGGCATGATCAACCCGTTCAACGGCGAGGGCATCGCCTACGCGATGGAGTCGGCCGAGTTCGCCGCCGACGCCATCGTGCAGGCGCTGGCCAGGCCCACCGCGGCGCAGCGCGAGCGGGCGCTGTACGACTACCCGCGGGTGATCAAGAATGCGTACGGCGGCTACTACACGCTCGGCCGCCTGTTCGTGTCGGCCATCGGCAACCCGGCGTTCATGAAGTTCGCCACGCGGCACGGGATGCCGCACCCTACGCTGATGCGGTTCACCCTCAAGCTGCTCGCCAACCTCACCGACCCGCGCGGTGGGGACGCCGCGGACCGGCTCATCAACGCCATGTCCAAGATCGCCCCGGCGGCCTGACAGTGAGAGAGATGATCGCCGTGCCTAGGATGGCAATCCCGCCCGCGAACCAGGGCAAGAGAGGGGGGTAGGACGACCGTGGATCTCTACATTCCCGCCGTCGTGCTCGGTGCCCTGGCGTTCGGCTTCGCCGCCTTCTCCGTGGTGCTCGGCTCGTTCACCGGGCCGAAGCGGTGGAACCGCGCCAAGCTGGACGCCTACGAGTGCGGCATCGAGCCGACGCCGCAACCGGTCGGCGGCGGGCGCTTCCCGGTGAAGTACTACCTCACGGCGATGCTGTTCATCGTCTTCGACATCGAGATCATTTTTCTCTACCCGTGGGCGGTGGCTTTCGATCAGTTCCGCGGGCTGTTCGGCCTGATCGAAATGGTGCTGTTCATCGTCACCGTCCTGGTCGCCTACGGCTACGTCTGGCGGCGCGGCGGCCTGGAGTGGGACTAGCGACGGGCCGAGACGAAAGGAGGTCAACCCGAGATGGGCCTGGAGGAGAAGCTGCCGAGCGGCTTCCTGCTCGCCACCGTCGAGCAGGTGGTCGGCTGGGCGCGGCGCAGCTCGGTGTGGCCGGCGACGTTCGGCCTCGCCTGCTGCGCCATCGAGATGATGGCCACCGGCGACCCGCGCCACGACTTCTCCCGCTGGGGGATGGAGCGCGCCTCTGGCTCGCCGCGGCAGGCCGACCTCATGATCGTCGCCGGCCGGGTCAGCCAGAAGATGGCCCCGGTGCTGCGGCAGATCTATGACCAGATGGCCGAGCCGAAGTGGGTCATCGCCATGGGGGTGTGCGCGTCGTCCGGCGGCATGTTCAACAACTACGCGGTCGTGCAGGGCGTCGACCACGTCGTGCCGGTCGACATCTACCTGCCCGGCTGCCCGCCGCGGCCCGAGATGCTGCTCGACGCGATCCTCAAGCTGCACGACAAGATCCAGAACACCAAGCTGGGCGCGCACCGGCGCAAGGAGATCGAGGACGTGGAGCGGGCCAGGCTGCGGGCGCTGCCGTTGCTCGGCCAGTCCGACGTGCCGCACGCCCTGCCGATCGCCGAGCCGCCGAAGGTGGAACAGTGAGCTCGCAGCATCCCGAGCAGCGCGCCGAGCAGGCCGCCGACCAGCTCCCGGCGCACGCCGAGGACGACCGGCGCGAGCAGCCGATCGCCCGCACGGGCATGTTCGGCGCCAAGACCACCGGCGACACATCCGGCTACGGCCGGCTGGTGGTGAGGCAGGCGCCCAAGGTGTCCAGCCCGCGCCCGTACGGCCTGTACTTCGACGAGGTCGCCGACGCTCTGGAACGTGCCCACCCCAATTTCGGCGAGGCCGTCGAGCGGGTCGTGGTCGACCGCGGCGAGCTCACCTTCTACGTGCGCCGCGAGTTCCTGCCCGAGGTGGCGCGGACGATGCGCGACGACCCGACGCTGCGGTTCGAGCTGTGCTGCGGCGTGTCGGGCGTGCACTACCCGCAGGACGCGGGGGCCGAGCTGCACGCGGTGTACCACCTGCTGTCGATCACCCACAACCGGCGGGTCAGGCTCGAAGTGACCTGCCCGGACGAGGACCCGCACATCCCGTCGGTCGTCTCGGTCTACCCGACCAACGACTGGCACGAGCGGGAGACCTACGACTTCTTCGGGATCGTCTTCGACGGGCATCCGGCGCTGACCCGCATCGAGATGCCCGACGACTGGGTCGGTCACCCCCAGCGCAAGGACTACCCCCTCGGCGGCATCCCGGTCGAGTACCGCGGCGCCGAGATCCCGCCACCCGATGAGCGGAGGTCGTACACGTGAGCACGACCACGAACCCCACGAACCCGACCAATCCGACCAACCCCACGGACTACGACGCCTACGCGACCGACGACGCCACGAGCGGCCGGGTGTTCAGCGCGGAGGGGCAGGATTGGGACGACATCGTCCGGGCCGCCGCCGAGGCCGGTGACGAGCAGCTCGTCATCAACATGGGCCCGCAGCACCCGTCGACGCACGGGGTCCTGCGGCTGATCCTCACCCTCGACGGCGAGACGGTGACCGAGGCGCGGGTCGGCATCGGCTACCTGCACACGGGCATCGAGAAGAACATCGAGTACCGGACGTGGACGCAGGGCACCACGTTCTGCACCCGCATGGACTACCTGGCGCCGCTCTACAACGAGGCCGCGTACTGCCTGGGCGTGGAGAAGCTGCTCGGCATCACCGACCAGATCCCGGAACGGGCCCAGGTCATCAGGGTCATGATGATGGAGCTGAACCGCATCTCCTCGCACCTGGTGGCGATCGCCACGTTCGGCCTCGAGCTGGGCGCCACCACCGTGATGACCAACGGCTTCATCGAGCGCGAGTACACCCTCGACATCTTCGAGCTGGTGACCGGGCTGCGGATGAACCACGCGTACATCAGGCCCGGCGGCGTCGCGCAGGACCTGCCGCCCGGCTCGATCGACCGGATCCAGGAGTACCTGCAGCGGATGCCCGACCGGCTGCGCCGGATACGCAAGCTGCTCGACGCCAACCCGGTGTACCTCGCGCGCACCAAGGATGTCGGCTACCTCGACCTGACCGGGTGCATGTCGCTCGGCGTCACCGGCCCCATGCTGCGGGCCACCGGCCTGCCGTGGGACCTGCGCAAGTCGCAGCCTTACTGCGGCTACGAGACGTACGAGTTCGACGTGCCCACCCAGGACACCTGCGACGTGTACGGCCGCTACCTCGTCCGGATGGCCGAGATGGACGAGTCGCTCAAGATCATCGAGCAGTGCCTGGACCGGTTGACCTCGGGCCCGGCCAGGTCGGGACCTGTCATGGTCGAGGACAAGAAGATCGGCTGGCCGGCCCAGCTCGCCATCGGCACCGACGGCATGGGAAACTCTCCGGCGCACATCGCGCACATCATGGGCACCTCCATGGAGGCCCTCATCCACCACTTCAAGCTGGTGACCGAGGGGTTCAGGGTGCCGGCGGGCCAGGCGTACGCCACCGTGGAGTCGCCCCGCGGCGAGCTCGGCGTGCACGTGGTGAGCGACGGCGGCACCCGGCCCTACCGCGCGCACTTCCGCGACCCGTCGTTCACCAACCTGCAGGCCATCCCGGCGCTGGCGGAGGGCGGCATGGTGGCCGACGTGATCGCGGCCGTGGCTTCGATCGACCCGGTGATGGGGGGAGTGGACCGCTGATGGCATTCGACGCGGACGTGGCAGAGCGGCTGGCGCGGGACGCCAAGGAGATCATCGCGCGCTACCCGCGGCCGCGCTCGGCGCTGCTCCCGCTGCTGCACCTCGTGCAGGCGGAGGAGGGCCACGTCTCCCGGGACGGCGTCGAGTTCTGCGCCGCCCAGCTCGGGATCACCCCGGCCCAGGTCGAGGGGGTCGTGACGTTCTACACCATGTACAAGCAGCACCCGATCGGCGAGTACAGCGTCGGGGTCTGCACCAACACGCTGTGCGCGGTGCTGGGCGGCGACCAGATCTGGCAGGAGCTCAGCGACCACCTGGGCGTCGGCGCCGACGAGCCGACCGACGACGGCAAGGTCAGCATCGAGCGGATCGAGTGCAACGCCGCCTGCGACTACGCCCCGGTGATGACCGTCAACTGGGAGTTCTTCGACAACATGACCCCCGAGAAGGCCAAGCGGCTCGTCGACGACCTGCGCGCCGGCGAGGCCGTCGCACCGACGCGCGGCGCGACCAGCGTGTGCACGTGGAAGCAGGCGTCCCGCGTCCTCGCCGGCTTCCCCGACGGCCGCGCGCACGAGGGCGTCCAGGCCGGCCCTGAATCGCTGCGCGGCCTCGACCTCGCCAGGGAGCGCGGCTGGACGGACGCCGCGGCTGACGGCGGGGCGGAGGAGAACCGATGACGGCGCTCACCCCCATCCTGACCAGGGCCTGGGACCGCGCGGACTCGTTCACCCTGCGGTCGTACGAGGACCGCGGCGGATACCGCGCGCTGCGCACCGCGCTGGGCATGGACCCCGGCGCGCTGGTCGAGGCGGTGAAGGACTCCGGGCTGCGCGGCCGCGGCGGGGCCGGCTTCCCGACCGGCATGAAGTGGGGGTTCATCCCGCAGGGCGACGGCAAGCCGCACTACCTGGTGGTCAACGCCGACGAGTCGGAGCCGGGCACGTGCAAGGACGTCCCGCTGATGATGGCCGACCCGCACCTGCTCGTCGAGGGCAGCATCATCACCGCGTACGCGATCAGGAGCCACCTGGCGTTCATCTACGTGCGCGGCGAGGTGCTGCACGTCATCCGGCGGGTGCAGCAGGCGGTGGCCGAGGCGTACGAGGCCGGTTACCTCGGCACGGACATCCTCGGCTCGGGGTACGACCTCGAGCTGGTCGTGCACTGCGGCGCCGGCGCGTACATCTGCGGCGAGGAGACCGCGCTGCTCGACTCGCTCGAGGGCTACCGCGGCCAGCCGCGGCTCAAGCCGCCGTTCCCCGCGATCGCCGGCCTGTACGGCGGGCCGACCGTCATCAACAACGTCGAGTCGATCGCCTCGGTCCCGTCGATCGTGGCCAACGGCGCCGACTGGTTCGCCGGCATGGGCACGGAGAAGTCCAAGGGCTTCGGCATCTTCTCGCTGTCGGGGCACGTGACGCGGCCCGGCCAGTACGAGGCCCCGCTCGGCATCACGCTGCGCGAGCTGCTCGACATGGCGGGCGGCGTGCGCGCCGGACACCGGTTGAAGTTCTGGACGCCAGGCGGCTCGTCCACGCCGATCCTGACCGACGAGCACCTGGACGTGCCGCTCGACTTCGAGAGCGTCGGCGCGGCCGGGTCCATGCTCGGCACGCGGGCGCTGCAGATCTTCGACGAGACCACGTGCGTCGTGCGCGCGGTGCTGCGCTGGTCGGAGTTCTACGCGCACGAGTCGTGCGGCAAGTGCACGCCGTGCCGCGAGGGGACCTACTGGTACAAGCTGATGCTCGCCAGGCTGGAGAAGGGCAACGGCACGGAGGAGGACCTCGACACCCTCCTCGACATGTCCGACAACATCCTCGGCCGGGCGTTCTGCGCGCTCGGCGACGGCGCGACCAGCCCGGTCACGTCGTCGATCCAGTACTTCCGCGACGAGTACATCCGGCACTTCGACAGCGGCGGCTGTCCCTTCGACCCGGCCGCCTCTACCGTCTGGGCAGGTCCGCGTGACGGGCAGGGAGCCACATGACCACGACGAGTGACCAGCAGGTGGAGCGGCGGGACGACCTCGTCACCGTCACCATCGACGGCTTCGAGATCAGCGTGCCCAAGGGGACGCTGATCATCAGGGCCGCCGAGCTGCTGGGCATCCAGATCCCGCGCTTTTGCGACCATCCGCTGCTCGACCCCATCGGGGCCTGCCGGCAGTGCCTGGTCGAGATCCCGGACGCCGGCAACGGGCGCGGGATGCCCAAGCCGCAGGCCTCCTGCACCACGCCCGTCATGCCGGGGATGGTGGTGAGGACGCAGCTCACCTCGCCGGTGGCCGACAAGGCGCAGCACGGGAACATGGAGTTCCTGCTCATCAACCACCCGCTCGACTGCCCGGTCTGCGACAAGGGCGGCGAGTGCCCGCTGCAGAACCAGGCGATGTCCAACGGCCGGGGCGAGACGCGGTTCCAGGAGAAGAAGCGGACCTTCCCCAAGCCGATCCCGCTGTCCACCCAGGTGCTGCTCGACCGCGAGCGGTGCATCCAGTGCACCCGCTGCACCAGGTTCTCCGAGCAGATCGCCGGCGACCCGTTCATCGAGCTGTTCGACCGGGGCGCGAACGAGCAGATCGCCACCGCCGAGGGCGAGCCGTTCCAGTCGTACTTCTCCGGAAACACGGTGCAGATCTGCCCGGTGGGCGCGCTCACCGGGGCGGCGTACCGGTTCCGGGCCCGGCCGTTCGACCTGGTCTCGACGCCGAGCGTCTGCGAGCACTGCGCGTCCGGCTGCGCGCAGCGCACCGACCACCGGCGCGGCAAGGTGACGCGACGCCTCGCCGGCGACGACCCGCGGGTCAACGAGGAGTGGAACTGCGACAAGGGCCGGTGGGCGTTCACCTACGCCACCCGGCCCGACCGGCTGCAGGCGCCGCTCGTGCGGAACGAGGACGGCGTGCTGGAGATCGCGTCGTGGCCCGAGGCGCTCAGCGTCGCGGCGCGCGGTCTGGCGGCGGCGAGGGGCCGGGCCGGGGTGCTGGCCGGCGGGCGGCTCACGCTGGAGGACGCCTACGCCTACGCCAAGTTCGCGCGCATCGCGCTCGACGGCAACGACGTCGACTTCCGGGCGCGGGCGCATTCCAGGGAGGAAGCCGAGTTCCTCGCCGCGGCCGTGGCCGGGCGCCCCATCGAGGTCTCCTACGAGGAGCTGGAGCGGGCGCCGGCCGTGCTGCTCGCGGGCTTCGAGCCCGAGGAGGAGTCGCCGATCGTCTTCCTGCGGCTGCGCAAGGCGGTCCGCAAGGCGGGGCTCGCGGTGTTCTCGCTGGCCCCGTACGCGAGCACCGGCCTGGCGAAGCTGTCGGGCACCCTGCTGCGCACGCCGCCCGGCGGCGAGGCCGAGGCCCTGGGCAGGCTGATCACCGACAGGACCGAGGGGACCGCCGAGGAGGCCGCGGCGGCGGCGGCCCTGGGCGGTGCGGGCGCCGTCATCCTGGTCGGCGAGCGGCTGGGCGCCGTGCCGGGCGCGCTGTCCAGCGTGCTGCGGGTGGCGCAGGTCACCGGGGCACGCCTCGCATGGGTGCCGCGGCGGGCGGGGGAGCGCGGCGCTGTCGAGGCCGGCGCGCTGCCCAACCTGCTGCCCGTCGGCCGTCCGGTGACCGACCCGGCGGCGCGGGCCGAGGTGGCCAGGATCTGGAACGTCGCCGAGCTGCCCACGATCCCCGGCCGGGACACCTCTGGCATCCTGGCCGCCGCGCTCGGCGAGCAGCTCGACGCGCTGGTGGTCGGCGGTGTCGATCCGTACGACCTGCCGGACCCGGACGCGGCGCTGGCCGCCCTGGAGGCGACCCCGTTCATCGTGAGCCTCGAGCAGCGGGTCAGCGCGGTCACCGACCGGGCCGACGTGGTGCTGCCGGTCGCCGCGGTCGCCGAGAAGGCCGGCACGTTCGTCAACTGGGAGGGCAGGGGCCGCCCGTTCGACGCCGCCCTCAAGGTGCCCGGCATGCTCACCGACCTGCGCGTCCTCGACATGCTGGCCGGCGAGATGGACGTCCACCTGGCCCTGCCCGGGCCGGAGGCGGCGCGCCGCGAGCTGGCCGAGCTCGGCGCCTACCGCGGTACCCGGCCGGCCGCGCCGAGCGTGTCGCCCGCGCTGGTGCCGGCACCGGAACGCGGCCAGGCGCTGCTGGCCGGCTGGCGGCTGCTGCTCGACGCCGGGCGGATGCAGGACGGCGAGCCGTACCTGGCCGGCACGGCCAAGCCGGCGGTGGCCAGGCTGTCCGCCGCCACCGCGGCCGAGATCGGCGCGGCGGAGAAGGTCACCGTCCGGACCGGCCGCGGCTCGGTCACGGTGCCGGTGGAGATCACCGACATGCCGGACCGGGTGGTGTGGCTGCCGCTCAACTCCGCCGGCTGCGCGGTCCACCGCGACCTGGGCGTCGGGCCTGGCGCCGTGGTGACCATCGAAGGACGGCAAGAGGGACGGCAAGAGGGAGGTGCCGCGTGACGCCGTGCACCGGCAGGGACGGCCTGGCCTTCTTCGGCTGCGACCCGTGGTGGCTGATCCTGGGCAAGGCGGTGGTCGTCTTCGCCTTCCTGCTGCTGAGCGTGCTGGGCTGCGTGTGGGCCGAGCGCCGGGTCATCGGCCGCATGCAGTTGCGGCCGGGGCCCAACCGGGCGGGTCCTTTCGGGCTGTTGCAGCCGCTGGCCGACGGCATCAAGGGCGCGCTCAAAGAGGACATCGTCCCCCGCAAGGTCGACAAGCTCGTCTTCTTTCTCGCGCCGATCCTCGCCGCCACGCCCGCGCTGATCTCGTTCTCGATCATCCCGCTCGGGCCCGTGGTGTCGATCGCAGGCCACCGGACGCCCCTGCAGCTCACGGACCTGCCGGTGGCCGTGCTGCTGGTGCTGGCGATGTCGTCGGTCGGCGTGTACGGGGTCGTGCTGGCCGGCTGGTCGTCGAGGTCGCCCTACGCCCTGCTGGGCGGGCTGCGCTCGTCGGCGCAGGTGATCTCGTATGAGATCGCGATGGGCCTGTCGTTCGTCGCGGTGTTCCTGTACGCGGGGTCGCTGTCGACCTCGCACATCGTCTCCACCCAGCAGCACGGCTGGTTCGCCTGGATGCTGTTCCCGTCGTTCGTGATCTACGTCTTCACGATGATGGGCGAGTCGAACCGGATCCCGTTCGACCTGCCGGAGGGCGAGGGGGAGCTGGTCGCCGGCTACCACACCGAGTACTCGTCGCTGAAGTTCCTGATGTTCTACCTCGCCGAGTACATCAACATGGTGACGCTGTCGGCGCTGGCGACCACGCTGTTCCTCGGCGGGTGGCGGGCACCGTGGCCGGTCTCGGTGTGGTCGGGCGCCAACCACGGCTGGTGGCCGCTGCTGTGGTTCCTCGCCAAGCTGTCCCTGTTCATCTTCTTCTTCATCTGGCTGCGCGGCGCGCTGCCCCGGGTGCGCTACGACCAGCTGATGAAGCTCGGCTGGAAGGTGCTCATTCCCGTCTCGCTGGGGTGGATCCTGCTGGTCGCCACGCTCCGCGCGCTGCGCAACAACGGGGCCGATACCACCGCGTACCTCGTGGTGGCGGGCATCGTCGTGCTGGCCCTGCTGGTCGGGTCGTTCCTCTGGGACACCCTGCGAGGCGGCGGCAGGACCGACGAGCTCGAGGCGGCGCCCGGCGCCGCTCCGGGTGCACCGGCCGAGCGCGAGCCGGCGGCCGGCGGCTTCCCCGTTCCGCCGCTGGACGCCCCGCACTACCACGGTAAGGAGGTCCCCAGTGGGCTTCACTGACTTCCTGAACCCGGTCAAGGGCTTCGGAGTCGCCTTCCACCAGATGTTCTCGAAGGTCGAGACCGTCCAGTACCCCGAGGTCAAGAAGCCGACAGCGCCGCGCTTCCACGGACGCCACCAGCTCAACCGGTGGCCGGACGGTCTGGAGAAGTGCATCGGTTGCGAGCTGTGCGCGTGGGCCTGCCCGGCGGACGCGATCTACGTCGAAGGCGCCGACAACACCGAGGAGGAGCGGTACTCCCCTGGTGAGCGCTATGGCCGGACGTACCAGATCAACTACCTGCGCTGCATCCTCTGCGGGCTCTGCATCGAGGCGTGTCCGACCAGAGCGCTCACCATGACCAACGAGTACGAGCTCGCGGATGACAGCAGAGAGAGTCTGATTTACACCAAAGACATGCTCCTCGCACCGCTAAGAGAGGGTATGGAGACGCCGCCGCATCCGATGCGGCTCGGCGACACCGAGGAGGACTACTATCGCCTCGGCCTCAAGGACGGTGAGTCCGGCTGATGTTCTGGGTGATCGCCGTCGTGTCGGTGGCCGCGGCGCTAGGCATGATCTTCGCGCGCAAGGCGGTGTACTGCGCGCTGCTGCTCGCCGTCGTGATGCTGTCGCTGGCCACCGCGTACGCCGTGCTCGACGCGCCGTTCCTCGCCTTCGTGCAGGTGATCGTCTATACCGGCGCGGTGCTCATGCTGTTCCTGTTCGTGATCATGCTGGTGGGGGTGAGCTCGACCGACTCGCTGGTCGAGACGATCCGCGGGCAGCGGCTGTGGGCCGGGATCGTCGGGCTTGGCTTCATCGTGCTGGTGATCCTCGGGCTCGCCCAGGCTTCGCTGCCGAAGGCCAAGGGGCTCGCGGGGGCCAACAAGGACGGCAACGTCTTCGGCCTGGCCGGCCTGCTGTTCACCAAGTACGTGTTCGCGTTCGAGGTGACGAGCGCGCTGCTCATCACCGCGGCGCTCGGCGCCATGGTGCTCGCGCACCGCGAGCGCACGGTCCCCAAGCCGACGCAGAAGGAGCTGTCGCTGCGGCGCTTCCAGCCCGGCCGGCACCCGGCGCCGCTGCCGGGACCAGGCACGTACGCCAGGCACAACGCGGTGGACATGCCGGCGCTGCTGCCGGACGGCTCGGTCTCGGAGCTGTCGATCAACCCCGTCATCGGGGGCCGTCCCGAGATCAGCGCGACGCTGCACGCCGACCTCGAAGGCGAGACGGAGGAGCACGCGGTCGAAGAGGACGTCGCCGCGGTGCGTGCGGCCGCCGCCATCGGCGAGCGCGGCGAGCACAAGAACGCCTCGGGCCGCACCACCCCGCGGAGCTCCGCGCCCAGGCCCGCCGCGCCAAGGACCTCCGCGGAGGACGATCAGGCATGAACTACGTGATCCTTTCGGCCATCCTGTTCACCATCGGGGCGCTGGGCGTGCTGATCCGCCGCAACGCCATCGTGGTGTTCATGTGCGTCGAGCTGATGCTTAACGCGGCGAACCTGGCGTTCGTCAGCTTCGCCCGGGTGAACGGCAACCTCGACGGGCAGATCATCGCCTTCTTCGTGATGGTGGTGGCCGCCGCCGAGGTCGTCGTGGGCCTGGCGATCATTATGACGATCTTCCGTAGCCGCAGGTCCTCGTCGGTCGACGACGCGAACCTGCTGAAGTACTGACGGGGTTGCACATGCATGCGACGCAGGCCGAGGGCGTCCAGTCCCTGGCGTGGCTGCTCATCGCGCTGCCGCTGGCGAGCGCCGCCGTGCTGCTGGTCGGCGGCCGCCGCACCGACCGGTGGGGTCACCTGCTCGGGTGCGCGGCGCCGCTGGCCGCCTTCGGCATCGGCGTGGCCGCGTTCGTCCAGATGCTCGGCTACGGCGCGGCGGAGCGCGCGCGGGTCCTGCACCTGTACGACTGGATCCAGGTGGGCCGCTTCAACGTGGACGTCGGGCTGCTGCTCGACCCGCTGTCGATCAGCTTCACGCTGCTGATCACCGGGGTGGGCTCGCTGATCCACATCTACTCGATCGGCTACATGTCCCACGACACCGACCGGCGGCGGTTCTTCGCGTACATGAACCTGTTCCTCGCCGCGATGCTGCTGCTGGTGCTGGCCGACAACTACCTGGCTCTGTACGTCGGGTGGGAAGGGGTCGGCCTCGCCTCCTACCTGCTCATCGGCTTCTGGCAGTTCAAGCCGTCGGCGGCGGTGGCGGCGAAGAAGGCGTTCGTCGTCAACCGGGTCGGCGACTTCGGCCTGTCGGTCGCGATCATGGTGATGTTCGCTGCGTTCGGCGCCGTGTCGTTCAGCGGGGTGTTCGGCGCGGCGCATGGCGCGTCGAAGGGCCTGCTCACCGCGATCGGGCTGCTGCTCCTGCTCGGCGCCTGCGGCAAGTCGGCCCAGCTGCCGCTGCAATCGTGGTTGCTGGACGCGATGGAGGGCCCGACGCCGGTCTCCGCGCTGATCCACGCGGCGACGATGGTGACCGCGGGCGTCTACCTGATCGTCCGGTCCAACCCGATCTTCAATCTGGCGCCGGACGCGCAGCTCGTGGTGACGATCGTGGGCGCGGCCACGCTGCTGTTCGGGGCGATCATCGGATGCGCGAAGGACGACATCAAGAAGGGCCTGGCCGGGTCGACGATGTCGCAGATCGGCTACATGATCCTCGCGGCCGGTCTGGGGCCGGCGGGCTACGCGTTCGCCATCCTGCACCTGCTGACCCACGGTTTCTTCAAGGCGGGCCTGTTCCTCGGTGCCGGCTCGGTCATGCACGCCATGAACGACGAAGTCGACATGCGGCGATATGGCGGGCTATGGCGGGTCATGCCGTGGACTTTCGCGACATTCGGCCTTGGCTATCTGGCGATCATCGGGATGTTCCCGTTCTCCGGCTTCTTCTCCAAGGACAAGATCATCGAGGGTGCGTTCGACAAGGGCGGCACGTCGGGCTGGATCCTCGGGGCCTGCGCGCTGGTCGGCGCCGGCATCACCGCGTACTACATGACCCGGATGATGGTGATGACCTTCTTCGGCGAGCGCCGCTGGGCCGACGACGCCCACCCGCACGAGTCGCCGGCGGTCATGATCGGACCGATGGTGCTGCTCGCGTTCGGCTCGGTGTTCGCCGGCTTCCTGCTCACCCTCGGCGCCCGGTTCCAGGACTTCCTCGCCCCGGTGGTCGGCGTGTCGCCGGAGCGCGGGGTGCACACGATCTCCCCGGTCGTGCTCACCGCGCTCACCTTGCTGGTGATGGCGGGTGGCGTGATCGCCGCGTACGCGCAGTACGGGCGGCGCCCGGTCCCGGCGGTGGCGCCGGCCGGATCGTTCGCCACCGTGGCCGCGCGCAAGGACCTGTACGGCGACGCGCTCAACGAGTCGCTCATCATGCGGCCCGGCCAGTGGCTGACCCGGCTGACGGTGTTCTTCGACAGCCGGGGGGTGGACGGCCTGGTCAACACGGTGGCCGCGACGATCGGCGGCACGAGCGGGCGGGTCAGGCGGCTGCAGACCGGGTTCGTCCGGACGTACGCGTTGTCCATGTTCTTCGGTGCGGCGCTCGTCATCGGCGCCCTGCTCCTGGTGAGGCTGTGAACCGATGCTGACCACCCTCATCGCGATCCCCGCCATCGGCGCGCTCCTGGTCGCGCTGCTGCCCAAGGGCGCCGACGCCCTGGCCAAGTGGACGGCGCTGGCCGTCTCGCTGGTCGTGACCGCGCTCACGATCGTCATGGCCGTCGGGTTCGACGCACACGGGTCGCGCTTCCAGTACGTCCAGTCGTACTGGTGGATCAAGCAGTTCGGAGTGCACTGGGCGGTCGGCGTGGACGGCGTCGCGCTGGTGCTCATCGCGCTGTCGGTGATCCTGGTGCCGGTGGTCGTGCTGGCCTCCTGGCACGACGCGGACCGGTCCGGCGCCTCCGAGGCGCCGGAAGGTCCGCCGCCGAGGCGGTCGGTGAAGACCTACTTCGCCCTGCTGCTGAGCCTCGAAGCGATGATCATCGGAGTGTTCGCGGCGACCGACCTCTTCCTCTTCTATGTCTTCTTCGAGGCGATGCTGGTCCCGGTGTACTTCATCATCGGGTCGTACGGCGGGCCGCAGCGGTCGTACGCGGCGGTGAAGTTCCTGCTCTACTCGCTGTTCGGCGGGCTGCTCATGCTCGCCGCTGTCATCGCGCTCTACGTCATCTCCGGCACCGGCTCGTTCCTGATCAGCGACCTGACCAAGGCGAACCTCGACGTCGGCACCGCCAGGTGGATCTTCCTCGGCTTCTTCGTCGCGTTCGCCATCAAGGCGCCGCTCGTGCCGTTCCACACCTGGCTGCCGGACGCCGCCGGGCAGTCGCCCGCCGGGGCGCTGGTCCTCATCGTCGGCGTGCTCGACAAGGTCGGCACGTACGGGATGCTGCGGTTCTGCCTGGAACTGTTCCCCGAGGCGTCGCGCTGGTTCACGCCGGTGGTGCTCACGCTCTCGGTGGTCGGCATCATCTACGGCGCCATCCTGGCGATCGGGCAGGTGGACCTGAAACGGCTGATCGCGTACACGTCGATCTCGCATTTCGGCTTCATCGCGCTCGGCATCTTCGCGATGACCTCGCAGGGCCAGTCGGGCGCGACGCTCTACATGGTCAACCACGGGTTCTCCACCGGGGCGCTCTTCCTCATCGCCGGATTCATGATCGTGCGACGCGGGTCGGCCCGGATCGACGCGTACGGCGGCGTGCAGAAGGCGGCGCCGCTGCTGGCCGGCGCCTTCCTCGTCACCGGCCTGTCCGGCCTGGCCCTGCCGGGGCTCTCGTCGTTCGTCAGCGAGTTCCTCGTGCTGGTCGGCACGTTCACCCGGTACAAGGTGCCGGCGGTGATCGGCACGGTCGGGATCATCCTGGCCGCCGTCTACATCCTATGGATGTACCAGCGCACCATGAACGGGCCGACCGCGCCCAAGGTCACGGGCATGCGCGACCTGTCAGGCCGGGAGATCGTCGCGGTGGCGCCGCTGGTCGCGATCATCGTGGCGCTCGGGTTCTTCCCGCAGCCGGTGCTCAACGTGATCAACCCGTCCGTGCAGCAGACACTGACCCGCGTACAGATGCACGATCCGCAACCCACAGTCGCGCAGGAGGGACAGCGTCCATGACCGCCCTGGTTTTCGCGGCTCCGGAGATCCACGCGCCGCCGGTGGAGTTCCGGCAGCTCGCGCCGATGCTGATCGTGTTCGCCGTCGCGACGGTGGGCGTGCTCGTCGAGGCGTTCGTCGCCCGCTCCGCGCGCTACGACGTGCAGTTCCCGCTGGCCCTCGCGGGGCTCGCGGCCGGCTTCGGCTGGACGCTGTGGTTGGGCTTTTCGGAAAAGCCGTTCCACGCGGCCGCGGACGGCGCGGTGGCGGTGGACGGGCCGACGCTGTTCATCCAGGGCACGATCCTCGTGCTGGCCATGCTGAGCCTGCTGCTGATCGCGGAGCGGACGCACGGCGCGTTCACCGCGCAGGCGGCCGCGCTGCCCGGCAGCGAGGCCGAGCAGGAGAGCATGGCCGGCGGCGCGGTCCAGACGGAGATCTTCCCGCTGATGCTGTTCTCGGTGGGCGGCATGATGCTGTTCCCCGCCGCGAACGACCTGCTGACGATGTTCGTCGGGCTCGAGGTGCTGTCGCTGCCGCTGTACCTGCTGTGCGGCCTCGCCCGGCGGCGCCGGCTGCTGTCGCAGGAGGCCGCGGTCAAGTACTTCCTGCTCGGCGCGTTCTCCTCGGCGTTCTTCCTGTACGGCACGGCGCTGCTGTACGGGTACGCGGGCTCGGTCCGGCTGTCGGACATCTCCGCGGCGGTGACCAGGTCGGGCGGCAGCGAGACCATCCTGCTCGCCGGTGCGGCGCTGCTGTCGGTCGGGTTGCTGTTCAAGATCGGCGCGGTGCCGTTCCACCCGTGGAAGCCGGACGTCTACCAGGGCGCCCCCACCCCGATCACGGCGCTGATGGCCTCCTGCACGGTGGTGGCCGCGATCGGCGCCGCGCTGCGGGTCTTCTACGTCGGGTTCGAGTCGCTGCGCTGGGACTGGCGGCCGATGATGTGGGGAGTGGCCATCCTCACCATGCTGGTCGGCGCCGTCGTCGCGATCACCCAGACCGATATCAAGCGGATGCTGGCGTACTCGTCGATCGCGCACGGCGGGTTCCTGCTGACCGGGATCGTCGCGACCTCGGAGACCGGCCTGTCGGCCACGCTTTTCTACCTGGTGGCGTACGGCTTCACGACGGTCGGCGCGTTCGCCGTCGTGACGATGGTGCGCGATCCCGCCGGCGAGGCCGGTCACCTCGGCCGCTGGGCCGGGCTCGGCCGGCGCTCGCCGCTGGTCGCCGGGATCTTCGCGTTCTTCCTGCTCGCCTTCGCCGGCATCCCGCTGACCAGCGGCTTCACCGGGAAGTTCGCGGTGTTCAAGGCGGCGGCGGACGGTGGCGCGGTGCCGCTGGTGATCGTCGGCGTGCTGTCGTCCGCGATCGCCGCGTTCTTCTACGTCCGGGTCATCGTGGTGATGTTCTTCAACGACCCGGAACCGGACGCGCCGAGCGTGGTGACGAGCACGACGACGGCGACGGCGGTGGCGCTCGGGGTGGCGGCTACTGTGGTACTCGGGGTGCTGCCGCAGCCCATGCTCGACCTGGCCGGGCACGCGGCGACGCAGTTGTTCGTACGGTAGGGGGGACGACAAGTGGTGAGTGGTGCCGTCCCGTTCGGTTTGCCGGTCGACGGCGCGCTCGCGAGTGACATACAACAACGACTCGGCCTGGTCGAAGACCTGCTGCTGAGCTCCGTGCGCAGCGAGGACGCGCTGCTGGCCGAGGCGTCCAAGCACCTGATGGAGGCGGGCGGCAAGCGGTTCCGGCCGATGCTCGTGCTGCTCGCCTCGCACTTCGGCGACCCGGCGGTGCCCGGCGTCATCGTGGCGGCCGTGGTGGTCGAGCTGACCCACCTGGCGACGCTCTACCACGACGACGTCATGGACGAGGCGGTGCTGCGCCGCGGCGAGGCGTCGGCGAACTCCCGGTGGACCAACACGGTGGCCATCCTCACCGGCGACTATCTCTTCGCCCGTGCCTCCGACCTGCTCGCCGACCTGGGGCCCGAGGCCGTGCGGATCCAGGCCCGTACGTTCTCCAGGCTGGTGCGCGGGCAGATCCAGGAGACGATCGGGCCGGCCCAGGACGCCGACCCGCTCAAGCACTACCTGCAGGTGGTCGCCGACAAGACGGCCTCGCTGATCGCGACCTCCGGCCAGTTCGGGGCGTTGCTGGCGGGCGCGCCGCCGCACGTGGTGGACACCATCACCTCGGCCGGCGAGAAGATCGGCGTGGCGTTCCAGCTCTCGGACGACATCCTGGACATCGCCTCAGAGTCGGAGAAATCGGGCAAGACGCCGGGGACGGATCTCCGGGAGGGCGTGCACACGCTGCCCGTCCTGCACGTCCTCGCGTCCTCCGAGGGCCGCGACGCGCGGCTGCGCGAGCTGCTGACGGAGGCCGACCTGTCCGACGACGCGCTGCACGCCGAGGCGCTCGGCCTGCTGCGCGCCCACCCCGCCATGGAGCGGGCTCGCGCCGACCTGCGCCGGTGGGCGGAGGATGCCCGTACCGAGCTGCTCACCCTGCCCGACGTCCCCGCCCGCGCCGCCTTCGAGTCCCTCTGCGACTACGTGGTCTCCCGCACCGGCTGAGGGGTCGGGATGGGCGGCGCGCCGCGGCCGGCCGCGCCCGCCCTGGCGCCCGCGCTGGCGCGCACGCCGTCGGCGGTGAGGATGACGAGCGCGACCCAGACCAGCAGGAACCCGATCCAGCGGCTGGCCGGCATCGCCTCGTGCTGGATGAACAGGCCGATGAAGAACTGCAGGACTGGCGCGAGGTACTGCAGCATGCCGATCGTGGTCAGCGGCACCCTGATCGCCGCGCCGTTGAACAGCAGCAGCGGCACGGCGGTGATGAGCCCGGCCCCGGCGAGCAGCAGCGCCTGCTCCGCCCCGGCGTGCCCGAAGGTCCCGGTGCCCCGTACCTCCAGCGCGGCGAGAAAGGCGAGCGCGGGGACGAACAGCACGAGCGTCTCGACCGTGAGGCTCTCCGCCGACGGCATGTTGGCGAACTTCTTGAGCAACCCGTACGTCCCGAACGCGCCGGCCAGCGCCAATGCGATCCACGGCAGCCGTCCGTAGTCGGCGGTGAGCACGACCACCGCCACCGCGCCAAGACCGATGGCGGCCCACTGCCACGGGCGCAGCCGTTCCCTGAAGATGACGACGCCGAGCACCACGCTGATCAGCGGGTTGATGAAGTAGCCGAGGGACGCCTCGATGGTGTGCCCGCTGTTCACGGCGTAGATGTAGGTGCCCCAGTTGCCGCCGATGACCACGGCGGCCAGCGCCAGCAACCCCAGCCTGCGCGGCGTGAGCGCCCGCCACCACGACCAGTGCCGCCGGATGGCGAGGATGGCGACCATGACGATCAACGACCAGACCATCCGGTGTGCCAGGATCTCCGTCGCGCCGGCCGGCTTCAGCAGCGGAAAATAAAGGGGGAACAACCCCCACAACCCGTACGCCGCGATCCCGTAAATCATCCCGCGGCGCATTTCCGGCATGAAGCGATCCTACCGGACGTAATGAGCCATTTCATGTCATGCTGATGTCCACACCGGGTGTCCGCACTCGCCCGGCCGCGGGTGCCCCACCCCGGTCGGTCGAGCTAGCCTGGAGGTGTGTTGGGTTTCGGTAAGGCACAGATGGTCACTCCGGAGAAGGCCCTGCCCGGTCGGGACGAGCCGCTGCCGGTGCCGCCGCGGCACGAGGTGCTCGGCGGCCCGCTGGCGCCGCCCTACCCGGAGGGCTCGGCGGTCGCCGAGTTCGCCCTCGGCTGCTTCTGGGGGGCCGAGCGGAAGTTCTGGCAGACCCCGGGCGTGGTGTCGACCGCGGTGGGCTACGAGGGCGGATATACCCCCAACCCCACCTACGAGGAGGTCTGCTCCGGCCTGACCGGCCACGCCGAGACCGTCCGCGTCGTCTACGACCCGTCGCGGGTCTCCTACGAGCAGCTGCTGCGGGCCTTCTGGGAGGGGCACGACCCCACGCAGGGCATGCGCCAGGGCAACGACGTCGGCACCCAGTACCGCTCGGCGATCTTCTACCGCACCGACGCCGAACGCGCGGCCGCGTTCGCCTCCCGCGAGGCCTACCAGAAGGTGCTCGCCGAGAACGGCTACGGCGATATCACCACCGAGATCGTCCCGGCCGCCGACTTCTTCTTCGCCGAGGACTACCACCAGCAGTACCTCCAGAAGGTCCCCAATGGCTACTGCGGCCTCGGCGGCACCGGCGTGAGCTGCCCCATCGGCGTCGCCCCAGCCGATTGACGCGACCTGACGTCGCTGCGCGTCACGTGCCGGCGAGCATTATTGGGTCTTCTTGAGGAGTTGTTCCTGCTCTCTTTTCAGAGAGACATAGATGTGCTTTATGTAGGGCTCAAGCTGTCGCCGCGGGAAGTCGATCACTGATGCGTTGTCCCTTACGGTCAGGGAATCAAAGCCTTCCTGCTTCCAGCGTTCCAGGACCGGTTCGTAGCAAACGACGTGCGCGCACAGGTCTTCAAGGCACTTGGGAAAGTTATGGCCCTCGATCAAGTCGGCGTGCCGGGTGACTATGGTCATCATCTGGCGATTCAACGGCATGAATACCTGAATCATCCAAAGTCGCCAAGTGGAGATATTTTCCGGCGAGAATTCGATCGTGCGCGGTGACGATGGGTTGCCAATCTTGGCCAACAGCTCCGACCAGGCTCGGCTGGAGGCTTCCATAAGAGCGTACAAAGGTCCGTAGAACTCGCTCAGTTGGCGATTGATGCGATCAAGACGATCTTTCCTCCGGGCCAGGCGGAGATTCGTCATATATGTCAGCAGGTACCCTACCAGGGCGAGGGCGATAGTTGCGATCAGAGGTATTGTCGAACTCAGGGGCATAGATCGATGATAGGAGAGGCCCGCGTTCTCGTGGCGGGATAAGAGCGTGCTGCCCGCGCGAGTGGACGGTTCCTGCGTCGCGGCGAGAGCGGGCCTGCCTGGTCGCGTTCCCGGCGTGTGCGACGGGTGAGGTTCCGGGGATCATCGCGCCGAAGGGCCGTAACCCGTGGTGCTCCGACCCGCATTCCGCCAGACTGGCGGAATGCCGCTGGAGATCAAAGTATGGGAAGTCGCCGACTTCACCCCGGGCACCAAGAGCGCTGAGGGAAAGTGCACGTGGGGCGGTGATCCTTGCGCCCGCACGCCCGAGTTCACGGTGACCGACCGGGCCGGCACCCGCTGGGCCGCCTGCGAAAAGCACATCGTCGGCTACATCCGCGATCGCCTGCACGGGTAACGTACTCTGAGGTCGCTGCGAACAGGTCATATCGGCTGACGAGCGGGCGGTGCCGTGCTTTCTCGAGGAAGAGACGTTCATCCGACCTCCTCCGGTTCCGAAAATGATTTCGCGGCCGCGCTCATCGCCGAGTACGAGGCGCTGCGGCAGGAGGTCGGCAACCGGCAGACGCTCTCTTACGCGATCATCGCGGTCGACCTGGCGGCCTTCGGTTCCGGGGTGACCGCGGTCGGCGGCCATCCCGAGGTCATGATCGGGCTGGCGGTGGTCTCGACCCTGCTCTGGATGTTCTGGCAGGCGCAGACGATGCAGATCGACCGGATCGCCGCTTACGTGGCGTTGCGCCTGCGTCCCGCGCTGGTCAGGCACTATGGGTGCGACGTGCTGGGGTGGGAAGGGTACGTCCGTAGGCTCACCTGGTCGCGGGAGACCGCGGTGCACGCACTCCACGACGGCCGGCAGGACGGCAAGGAAACGTACATCTCGCGCAGCCGGGACGGCATCTACATTTCGCTGCTGCTCGGCGGCGGGACGCCGCTGTTCCTGGGGTTCGTGTCGGCGACGGAGTTCCAGGCGACGTCGAGGGCCATCGCCTTCGAAGTGGCCTCCGCTCTGGGGTTGGTACTTTGGGCGTACGCGCTGGTCAGCGCGATCTCGGTCATGCGGGCTGACAAGGCCATTGCCAAACAGATCATCGAAAGCGACAACGACCTGCGTCAGTGGCTCGAGGACGACGCATCGCCCGCCGCATCGGAGTGATGCCGGCCAGCAGGTGGGCAAGGGTGGGGGACATGAAATACATGCTTCTTATCTACGGCAATCCCGGGGTGTGGGACGCGTGGTCGGCCGATGAGTTCGACGCCATCATGCGGGCGCATGCCGAGCTGCAGAAGGAGCTCAAAGAGTCCGGTGAATACGTCGAGTCGCAGGGGTTGACGACGATCGGGGCCAAGACCGTACGGGTCGGCGGCGAGGTACCGGTGGTGACCGACGGGCCGTTCACCGAGGCCAAGGAATATCTGGCCGGCTACTACATGGTGGACTGTGCCGACGTCGAGCGGGCGACCGAGATCGCCGGCCGGATCAGTGAGGCCAGGTACTGCCCGGTCGAGGTGCGGCGGTTCATCGATGAGGACCGGATGTCGCACGGCCCAGATACGTGACGTTCCGGGCTTTCCTGACCGGGATCTCGTGGAAGCCGAGGCTGTCATAGAAGGCGCGGGCGCCGGTGTTCGCCGGGTCCATGCCGAGGTGGACGGCGGGCACCCCCTTGCGACGCAGCGCGTCCAGGAAGGCGCTCATCAGCCTGCGCCCATGCCCCCGGCGCTGGTAGGCGGGCAGCAGGTCGATATGGAGATGCGCCGGGTAGCCGGCCAGTTCGGGCCGCAGCATCCGTTCCGGGTTGTGCAGGGTTGCCACCATGGTGTCGGTCGGGGTGCGCGGCGGCCCGGCCGGCGCGGGATAGCGCGATTCCAGGGGCGGCAGCCAGGACGCGCGGTAGGCCTTGACGAAGGCGGCGGTGTCCGCGGTCCCGATGATGTAGCCGACGACGCGTCCGCCGTCGTCGACCACGAAAGCCAGGTCGGGTTCGAGGTGCACATACGGCCCGGCGTAGACGCTCGGCACGATGTCGGGGTCGGGATAGATATGCCGCGCATCGGCCCCCATGTCCGCGGTGCGGACGCAGACGTCGTACAGCGCGGCGTGATCGCCGGGACGGTAGGGGCGGACGACGGGAAGGGCGCTCACGCCGTTCATCCTGACCGGCGCCGGGCGGCGATCGCTAGCCTGGCGATGTGACAGAGAACGCCGACCGGTGGGGTTCGGTCGATCGGTACATCACCGAGCTGCTCGTTCCGTCCGATCCGGCGCTGGACGCGGCGCTCGAGGCCAGCGTGGCGGCCGGACTGCCGACGATCAACGTGACGCCGAGCCAGGGCAAGCTGCTCCATCTGCTGGCGCGCATCCGGCGGGCGCGGGCGATCCTCGAGGTCGGCACGCTGGGCGGCTACAGCACGATCTGGCTGGCCAGGGCGCTGCCGCCGGGCGGTCGCCTGGTCACGCTCGAGGCCGACGCGCGGCACGCCGAGGTGGCGCGCGCCAACCTCGCCAGGGCGGGGCTGGCCGAGGTCGTCGAGGTACGGCTCGGACCGGCGCTGGAGACGCTGCCCGGGCTCGCCGCCGAGGGCGAAGGACCGTTCGACCTGACGTTCATCGATGCCGACAAGCCGAACAACCCGGAGTACTTCGCCTGGGCGGTCAGGCTGTCCAGCCCCGATGGCGTGATCGTCGTCGACAACGTCGTACGCGGCGGCGCGCTGGCCGATACCGACCACGACGACCCGCGCGTCCAAGGGTCGCGGCGCCTGCACGAGGCGATCGCCGCCGAGCCGCGCGCTACCGCCACCACGGTCCAGACCGTCGGCACGAAGGGGTACGACGGCTTCACCATCGCCCTCGTCACGGGCTGACCGTATGAAGGACGGAACCGTCGACGCGCCCCGGACTGCCCTGGTCCTCATCGATCTCCAGATGCGTCTCGTGGGCCAGCAGCTCGCCCCGTACGGCGGCGCGGACGTCGTACGGCAGTCGATGCGGCTCGCCCAAGCCGTACGGGACGCCGGCGGGCTCATCGTGGTCGTCCAGTGGGAGGAACCGGGACGGGATCCGCAACCGCCGGGCAGCGAGCTCGTCGACGAGATCGCGCCCCGTGCCGGCGATCTGCTGGTCACCAAGCGCACGTGGAGCGCGTTCCACGGGACCGGACTGCACGGGCGGCTCCAGAGCGAGGGCATCACCACGCTGGTCATCGCTGGGGTCGCGACCGGCTTCGGCGTCGAGTCGACCGCCCGCGACGCCTACGACCACGGCTATCGGCTCTTCCATGTCGAGGACGCGATGGCCGACGTCGACGCGGAGTCGCATGCCTTCGCGGTCGGCAAGGTCTTCCCGCTCCTCGGCACCGTCTGTTCCACCGATGACCTGCTGGTCAGACTCGGCTGAGCCGCTGCGCCGGCGGAGCGCCGTCGGTGAGGCAGGCCTCGAAGATGGCGGTGAGGCGGGCGGTCAGCATCTCGCGGTCGGCCGTACGCAGATCCGCGAGGCCGAGAAGGCGGCGCAGCGTCCCGCTGCCCATGAGGACCGAGGCGGCGAGCAGCGCCCTGACCCTGGCGTCCGGGCCTGACAGCTTTGCGGCCAGCGGGCCGACCATCGCGCGTTCGGTGCGTTCGCGGAGCATCGGCTTGAGTTCGGCGCTGCCGACGGAGCGGTCGAGCGCCCGCAGCACCGGGCTCTCCCCGCCGCTGTGGATCTGCCGTACGACGTGCTCGGCCAGCCGCCGGGGCAGCCCGGCCGGGTCGCCCTCGATCACGGTACGTACGGTGGGCTCGGCGGCCAGCACCTCGCCGAACAGCTCGGCCTTCGACCCGAAGTAGCGGCTGATCAGCGCGACGTTGGCCTCGGCGGCGGCGGCGATCATCCGTACGGTCACGTGGTCGTAGCCGTGCTCGGCGAACAGCCGGCGCGCGGCGTCGAGCAACCGCTGCCGGGTCGCCGCCCGGTCGCGGGGCGGCCGCTCGCCCACGCCGCTCGTCCTTGTCATGGTCGCCACGGTAGCGGGCCCGGCCGGTGGCTTTGACTTGTAAACAAGCGCATACTAGCGTCTTGCCTGCAGACTGCAGCTAAGCCGTACAGACCGTCCAGAAAACACAGATCTCTCCGGACGCTCGGCCCCATACAGCCCCGGAACCCTCCAAGGATCTCGAGCATGACGTACACGACGGGCGCGGAGGTGGCCGACCCGGCGGCCGAGCTGCGCGCCCACTACTCCCATCGCGAGATCCTCGAGATCCTGTCCGCGCTGCTGCTCGCGCTGCTCACCGCGATGATCTCATCGACCGTGATCAGTACGGCGCTGCCGACGATCGTCGGGGCACTCGGCGGCCAGGACCAGCTGTCGTGGGTGGCGAGCGCGGCGCTGCTCACGATGACGGTCTCGACGCCGCTCTGGGGCAAGCTGTCCGATCTGTTCGGGCGCAAGCTGATGTTCCAGTCCGCGCTCGTGGCGTTCGTGGCCGGATCGCTCATGGCCGGCTTCGCTCCCTCGATCGGCCTGCTCATCGCGGGACGGGCCATCCAGGGCCTCGGCGCCGGCGGCATGTACTCGCTCACCCAGGTGATCCTGGGCGACATCGTCGAACCTCGCGAACGCGGCAGGTACGCCGGCTACACCGGCGCGGTCTTCGGCGTCGCCACGGTGGCCGGCCCGCTGCTCGGCGGGTTCATCGTGGACACCAGTTGGCTCGGCTGGCGCTGGTGCTTCTTCATCTGCGTCCCGCTCGCGGGCGTGGCGTTCGCCGTGATCCAGCGAAAGCTCGACCTGCCGCTGGTCAAGCGCGCCGCCCGGATCGACTGGTTCGGCGCGGGCACCGTGACGGGCGGCGCCGCCGCGCTGATGCTGCTGCTGTCCATGGGCGGCCAGGAGTACGCCTGGGCCTCGCGGTGGACGTACGGCCTGGGCGCGCTGAGCGCCGTGCTGTTCGTGCTCGCGATCGTCGCCGAACGCCGCGCCGCCGAACCCATCCTGCCGCCCCGGCTGTTCCGCGACCGTACGTTCGTGCTGACCAGCGTGGCCTCGCTGTTCACCGGCATGTCGATGTACTGCGTGATGATCTACATGCCGCAGTACCTGCAGATCGTCAAGCGGATGACCCCGACCGCGTCCGGCTTGATGACGTTGCCCATGGTGATCGGCCTGCTCGTCGCATCGATCGGCTCGGGCCGCGTGGTGACGGTGACCGGCCGGTGGAAGGCCTTTCCGGTCGCCGGCTTGCTGCTGGTCGGGGCCGGCATGGTGGCGCTGTCCCGCATCCACGTCGGTACGGGCGGCGTCGTCATCGGCGCCGACCTCGCCGTCGTCGGCATCGGGATCGGGCTGTCCATGCAGATCCTCATCCTCGCCGCGCAGAACGCCGTACGGCCCGCGGACATGGCATCCGCGACGTCGGGGGTGGCGTTCTTCCGTGCCCTCGGCGGCGCGCTCGGCGTCGCCGCGTTCGGCGCGATCCTCACCGGCCGGCTGCGGGACGAGATGTCCGCGCTGCTGCGCGCCGCCCATCTGCGGGGAGCGGGCGGGGGCGGCGCCTCCGTGGACCTGGGCGCGCCGGAGTCCATCAACCGCCTGCCCGCGCCGATCCTGCACATCGTGCACGAATCGTTCACCCGGGCCATGGAGACGGTCTTCCTCGCCGCCGTGCCGGTCACCCTGCTCGGCTTCCTCGCTGTCGTAGCGTTGAAGGAATTGCCGCTGCGCTCGGCGCGTAGCAAGGTGCGACTCGACCCCGACTCCTGACAGACTGACAAAGGCGGTCGCGGCCGGGTAGGCCCGGATCACCGGCTGGAGACGGACGAGGTCTGGAGGACGGTTGTGCCCAGGCGGGCAGCTCTGGCGGTCATCATCACTCTCGGCTTGGTGGCGGCGGCGGTGGCGCTGACCGGCACAGTGGTCGCGTCATCCGGCAGGACGCATCCGGCGAGATTCAGATCTCCGCTGCTCGTCTACCCGGTCACGCAGGCCAACCCGGGCCAGTGCCCGGCGGGAACCGCCGGCATCACCGGCCCCGGCCAGCAGGGACAGACGTGCTACCGGGTCGCCCAGGGCATCGTCATCCGCCGCGTGACCGACATCCACGTACAGCGTGGCGACACCGGCTACGAGGTCGCCATCAGCCTGCTGCCCGCGGACAGCCGGTCGTTCGCCTCGCTGACCCGCCGCATGGCCGGCGGCAGCCTGGCCCTCGTCGTCCGGGGCCGCGTCGTCACCGCGCCCAGCGTGCAGGCCCCCATCACCGAAGGCAAGATTCTCATCACCGGTGCCACCCGCCGCGAGGATGCCGACCAGCTGGTCCGCGAGCTGAAGGGCGCCGCCCCGCCCCCCGCCGCCACCCCGCCGCCGTCCATCCCGCCGACCCCGGTCACCCCCGGCGGCCCGTCACCCGGCCTCGGCCTGCCCGGGCTCGGCTCGCCAGGCCTGAGCTCGCCCGGCCTGAGCTCGCCGGCCACGCCGACCTCGCCCGGGTCGGCCTCCCCTGGATACACCTCGCCGCTGTTCCCGCCCGCTCCCGGCGCGGCCCAACGTTCGGTGCCCGCCGTCCCCTGACGGGCCGTGCCGGACGGGACGCTACGCCGTGCCGTCGCGCGGCGGGTCGGGGAGGATGGTGTCCTGCCTGTGAGCAGCGTAGAAATCGGTTTGGCGCGCCATGATGGTCCGCATCGACGTGCCGCGGGGGACACCGTAGACGGTGCCGGGAAAGTCCAACTCCTGTTGTCTCTCCCACAGCTCCGCGTGCCGGTCGGGCGAGAACAGTTCCGCCGGATCACCGGCCGCGATCCAGCCGATGGGAACGACGCTGCCCGTCCGCAGCCTCGAGTTGACGTGCAGCACGCTGTTGATCCGCAGTTCGCAGCGCGCCTCGGCGACGGCGCCCGGGAAGATGGACACGCCCGTGGCGACGAAGACCTCGTCTTCGACGGTCGCGCCGTTGACGTGCGCGTGCGGTCCGATCAACACCGCGTCGCCGAGCACCGCCGGATGCTTGGCCCGGCCCCTGATCAGCGCGTTCTCCATCACGACCACGTCCGATCCGGTGCGTACCTCACCGTTCTCCGCGGTGAGCACGGCGCCGTGCAGGACGCGCGCCCGCTCGCCCAGGACCACCGCCCCGCAGAGCACGGCCGAGGGAGCCACGTACGCGGACTCGGGGACAACCGGCGACTTGCCACGGTGCTCGAGCAACATCCCAGGATCGTATGCGGTCCTCTCGGACGCGCGATCGTGCACGGCCGCCAGGGCCGCCAGGGGCCGGCGGCCGAATGAGGCGTCCCACCTGGGGTAGTGCCCGTCCTATGGAGACCGAGATCGTGATCCGTGAGGTCGAGGAGATCGAGAGCCGCTCGGGGAACGTCCGGTATGTCGTGCGCGACGCCGACGGGCGGGAGTACGTGACCTTCCGCGCGCGGATCGGGCGCGAGGCTCGCCGCCACGAGGGGCGGCGCGCTCGCATCACCTACCACGAAGAGGACCGTGGCGGTTTCCACAACGTCTACCTCGACGAAGTCACCGAGGCCTCCGCCGAGGCGCCCCCCGCCGGCTCCGCCGAGCCCACGGACGTCGGCGCCGACCACGGCGACGGCAAGAACCCCGACGAGGCGGGCTGGGACACCGCGGTGGAGGCCGCGCCTTGGCTGGTCGGAACGCAGGAGCCGACCGAGGCCGTCCCGCCGGAGCGCCTGTACGAACGGCTACGGCCGTTCAAGGACCTCGTCGCCGACGACATACGCGGGCGGCACGAAGAGAAGGACACCAAGGATCCCGGCGACGGCTGAGCCGGAGTCCCCAGGCGCGGGCGGTGAGTGTGCCTGACTCCGCGTCGCAGGAGCGCTGCGGCCCCGGCTACGATCGGGGGGTGCTCCCGAAGCCGGAGGAGGGCCCCACGATGCCCGGATCGGACCAGCCAGGTCCGGTGAGTGCCAGGTACCCGAACAGCGCCCGTATCTGGAATTACCATCTCGGCGGGAAGGACAATTACTCGATCGACCGAGAGGCGGCTGAGGCGGCCAACGCGATGGCGCGCGAGATCGGCACGCCGACCGGCCCGGAGGCCGCCCGCGAGGGTCGGCATCTGTTGCAACGGATGGTTGACTTCATGGCGAGCCAGGGGATTCGCCAATTCCTTGATCTTGGGTCCGGTTTTCCGAACATGGCGAACACCCATCAGATCGCCCACCGGGCCGACCCCGGCGCCCGGGTGATTTATGTCGACCTCGACCCCGTGGTGTCCACCCACCAGGCGGCGCTCATGGCGGGCCCCAATGTGCTGACCATCAACGCGGATCTTCGGGTGCCCAAGCAGGTCCTCGACGATCGGCGGGTTCGCGAGCTGTTCGACTTCGACCAGCCCGTAGGACTCATTTTCGTCTGTATGTTGCACTGCTTGTGGGACCATGAAGATCCCTGGGGGGTCGTACGGCAGTTCCGCGACGCGGTCGCGCCGGGAAGCCATCTCGCGCTCAGTCACCTCATCAATGAAGGCGACCACCGCGAGGCCGCCGAGGCGCTTTTTGAAATCAGCAAGGGCTGGAGCGCGCCGCTCATTTGCCGAAGCCGAAATGACGTCGCGCGCTTCTTCGACGGTTTCGAGTTGGTGGACCCCGGATTGGTGGCGCCCGCCAGGTGGAGACCCGAGCTCAATGACCCCCTTCGCGTCCCCACCCCGACCAACGACGAAGGCGAATTCGTCGTCGGCAACTTCCCCGTCGAACCGCTGACCGCGGTCGCCAGCGTCGAGTCGCATCTGTGCGGGGTGGGAAAGAAGATCGGCTAGCCGGCCAGGCATGGGTGTGTCCGAACCCCACGCTGACGCGCTAACCTCCGTCGGATGACAACGATTCTGGCCCCCTACCACCTCGACGAGCGCATCGGCGACCTCGGCGTGCCGGCCGACCGTACGGTCGTCACCTCCCTGCCGCCGGGCGACCCCTGGTCACGGATGGCGGTGCAGTACGCGGCCGTCGCCGACCAGGTGGCCGAGGCCGTACGCGCCGGCGAGCGGCCCACGGTGATCTCCGGCGACTGTACGACGGCGCTCGGCACGATCGCCGGGCTACAACGAGCCGGGCTCGACCCGGCCATCGTCTGGCTCGACGCCCACGGCGACGTGCAGACCCCGGAGACCACCACGTCGGGTTACCTCGGTGGCATGCCGCTGCGCCTGCTCGTCGGCCATCGGCGCGACCTCATCGCCGACCGGCTCGGCCTGCGCGACGTCCCCGAGGAGCGCGTCGTGCTCGTCGATGCGCGCGAACTGGACCCGCCGGAGGCCGACTACCTGGCCGGCTCGGCGATCCGGCGTACCACCGTCGAGGAACTGGCCGGCGACCTGCTGCCGGACGGCCCGCTGTACCTGCACGTCGACTTCGACGTCGTCGACCCGGACGAGCTGCCCGGGCTCCTGTTCCCCGCGCCCGGCGGCCCGCCCTTCGATGCCGTCGCGGACGCCATCCGCCGCGTCCTGGCAACCGGCCGGGTCGCCGCCTTCGGCGCCGCCTGTACGTGGCACCCCGGCCAGGGCGACCCCGACCGCGTCCGTCCCCTGCTCCAGACCGGATAAGCGCACTGCCGAATGCTTCGGGGGTTCACTTCGGGGCGCCGTTCAGGATTTCAACCTTGCCCGTATCCAACGAGTAGTACGCGCTGACCACTGCCAGCTTTCCTTCGCGCACCAACGGTCTGAGGTCCTGATTGCCGCGCAGCACGTCCGCGGTCAACCTCGCCTGAGCTTTGGTCATCGTCTCGACGGGGTCGGAGCTCTTCGTCCTCGCGGCCTTTTCGTACGCGGGGCGCAGCGCCTCCGCGATCGCCTGCAGGTTGCCCGGAAGCGACGTGCCTTTCCGCAGAGCCTTGTACGCGGCGGAGATCGCACCGCACCGCTGGTGACCGAGCACGACGATCAGCGGAGTACCACTGGTCAGCGGCCCGTATTCAACGGATCCGGTCACCACCGGCCCCACGGTCTGCCCGCCGGTGCGCGTCACGTAAAGGTCACCCAGCCCGGTGTCGAAGACAAGCTCCGGCGGGACCCGGGAATCGATGCACGCCAACACCACTCCGTAGGGTTGCTGCTTGGTGGCCAGCAACTGCCTGCGGGTGGGATCGCGATCAGGATGCTCGAGCGCGCCGGTCACCCAGCGCCTGTTGCCGCTCATCAACCGTTCGAAGGCCGCTTTCGGTGAGCTCGGCGACGGCTTTGGGGTGGGCGCTGGCGCCACCTGGTTCACCAGCTCGGCCGACGAGCAACCGGCAAGAAGCGCCGTCGCGAAGGACGCCCCCAGTAGCGTTCGTCGCCCCGGACCGTCGGCTGGCACTCTCACGACCTGAAGCCTTCCCACCACCGGCAAGCGCCCGGCAATGGAACCCCATGGCATGAACCAAGAACCGCCTGTTCCTGGCAGGCCGTCCTCCCGCGGAAGTGCTCCTACGCCAATGTAGAGCCAGACCGTACATGGGCGCTGAAACAGAGCCTTGCCGTCAGCGGTCGGTGTCCTTGGGGTGGCGAGGAGATGCGTAGACGACCCAGACGGTACGGCTGTCGTCGTCGATGACGTACCGGACGCGGCCGCCGCTGGTGACTTCGTATTCCCACTGCTCGAGATGGCGGCCGTTGTGGCAGTGGGTGGCGAGATCTCCACGAAGGCGATGCTGGCGTTCGTGGTTGGATCGGGAACGTGGTTCCCTGCGCATCGCGTCGAGGCATCGGCGCGTGTTGGAGACGGCGAGGCGGCAGAGTTCTTCCCAGCCTCGGGCCGCCTCGCTGGTGCCGAACCGAACGTCCCATTCTTCGTCTGGCGGTGGGACGGTGACTCTGTCACCTCGTTTGGGACTCAAGGCGTGACCTCGACCGGTCCGAAGTCGCCGGAGGTCGGCCGGATGGCCTCTTCATACTGCGCGCGGTCGGCCTTGATCCGTGCGGTGGCGCGCCAGCCGACGATCACTTCCTGGGCGTTCGTGTCGAGGTCGAGTTCGGCGGCGTCGGACAGCGCGTCGACCAGCTCGACAGTGAAGGCGCGGACCTCCTCGGTGCTCAGGTGGCGTACCCAGGGGAAGACGTCGGGCATGGCGAGCAGCAACGCGCGGGCACTCGGGTCGTGCTTCATCAGCGCCAGGAAGATCCGCGATGCGGTCGTCAGCGTCTCGTCACGCGGTTCTTCGCGGTCGACTGCCGTGAGGTAGAAGTCGGGGGCGTCACGGTGGGTGACCCGCAGCCGGCCCAGCCGTGAGGCGCGCTCGGCGACAGACTTTGGGTTGCGGGACAGGTCGGAGAA
>DASUWU010000045.1:0-4455 GCA_036378315.1 Streptosporangiaceae bacterium
CGTCCAGCTGATGGGCGGCGCGGTCGTGCTCGCCGGCATCGTCCTGGCCGAGACGTCCCGCCGGCGTGGCACCGGCTCGCCCGGCCAACTGCCAGAGGGCATCGCGCCGTAGCGGCTCGTCAGTCGCGACGCGCCCAGGTCAGCAGCACCTCGGACCGGTCGATGAAGTCCTCGGTGGGCAGCGCGGCGAGCCGCGCAGCCGCGCGGCGGCGCACGACCTCCTGACGCTCAGGACCGAGCCGCGCGAAGCGCCACCCGAGGGCGCCGGCACCAGTCCGCAGCGCGAGAGCCGTGTCCCGGTCGAAGGCGGCGTCGAGCGGGCGTGCCTGCGTCCGCACGTCGCGGAACCCGGCGGGACCGAGCAGCTCGGCCATCCGCTCCGGCGTGTCGGTCAGCTCGTCCGAGCGCGGCAGCGCCGGAGCCGGCGGGGCCCCCGCGGCGTCAAGCTCCTCCCGGACGGCGACGTCCGCGGCCGTCCCGAGCTGGGTGCCCCAGGTCGCCGCGAGCAGCCATCCACCCGGGCGCAGCACCCGGGCGGCCTCGTCGACTGCTGCCCTGGCGTCGGGCAGCATGAACAGGACGAAGGCGAGCGCGACGACGTCGACGGTGGCGGTGCCCAGCGGCAGCGCGGCGGCGTCGGCCTGCGCCCGCGGGACACCGTCCTGAACCCGGCGGAGCATGCCCTGGCTGCGGTCCAGCGCGAGCACGAGGCCGCCGTCGCCGGCCAGCCGGCCGAGGGACGGCGCCAGCGTCCCGGCGCCGGCGGCGACGTCGACGACGGCGAGCCCGGTTGCGGCCGGGACCGCCTCGACCAGGTCGCGGGCGTGCCGGTTCAGCGCCGGGGCCCAGTGCCTCTCGTAGAGCTCGGCGCTCTCGTCGTACATCGCGGCGAGCGCGGCCTGCGGGCTCGGATCGCTGTTCACGCGTCGTCTCCTCCCACCGCGGCGGCGAGAGTCTCGTACATCCGGACGGCGACGACCAGTCCCGACCCGGCGGTCAGGGCAGCGACCGACCAGATCGCCGCGCGCACCCCGAAGGCGTCGGCCAGCACGCCGGCGAGCAGCGCCCCGACGGCAAAGCCGCCGTCCCGCCACAGCCGGTAGACGCCGACGGCACGGGCCCGCCAGGCCGGGTGGGCGACGTCCCCGACCGCGGCGAGCAGGGTCGGGTAGACCAGCGCGGTGCCGGCGCCGAGCAGGACGGCCGCGCCTGCCCACCAGGCGAACGAGTCGGTCGCGGCGACCAGGCCGAGGGCAGCGGCCTGCACGAGCATCCCCGTCACGATCAGCGGCTTGCGGCCGGTCCGGTCGGACAGTGCGCCGGTCACCAGCTGGCCGAGACCCCAGACCGCCGGGTAGAGCGCGACCAGCACACCGATCCGGCCCACCGAGAGCCCCGCCGCGGCGAACAGCACCGGGAACAGCCCCCAGGCCAGTCCGTCGTTGAGGTTGTTCACCAGCCCCGCCTGGCTGGCGGCGGACAGGGCCGGCTCGCGAAGGCTGGTCTCGGCGATCACCTCGCGGTCGGTCAGGTCACCGTGCAGGTGGTCGTGCCGCCCGTCGGCTCGGGCGACGTGCGACCCGGCCTCCAGGCGGGCGTGGCGGCGGGTCTCCCCCACGACGAGGGTCGAGAGGCCCAGGCCGAGCGCCGCGAACACGACGCCCAGGTAGAACGGCTCGGGGCGCAGCCCGTACTGCGCCGCGACGTAGCCGGTGGCGACTGCGGTCGCCGCCACGGCGACATAACCGGCGGCCTCGTTGAGCCCCATCGCCAGACCCCGCCGGGACGGACCGACCAGGTCGATCTTCATGATCACCGTGGTCGACCAGGTGAGCCCCTGGCTGACGCCGAGCAGGACGTTGGCCAGCACCACCCACGCCCAGGTCGGCGACCACATCAGCAGGAACGGCACGGGCACGGCCACCACCCAGCCGGCCACCAGCACCGGCTTGCGGCCGTAGCGGTCGGACCAGGCACCAGCGAGATAGTTGGTGACGGCCTTGGCCACGCCGAAGGCGAGGATGAACGTCAACGCCGCGGTGTACGCCGTGAGGTGGAACTCCTGCTCGGCCAGCAGCGGCAGGACCGTGCGCTCCTGCCCGAGCATCCCGCCGACGAGCGCGTTGACGCCGACGAGCAGGGTGAACTGCGCCGCGTTCGCCCGCAGCCCGAGCCGAGGCTCCGTCTGCTCCTGCGTCACGGCCGGGACACCAGCGCCTCCTGCACCTCGTCAAGCGAACGCTTGAATAGTCGACGCAGCGCCTTGGTCTTGTCAAGCAGACGCTTGAACAAGCCGGTACGGTCACAGTCCTCGCGGCGCTCACGACCGTGATGGACGCCTCCTACGCGACGCCGAGCAGCTGCTCGATCGGGTTGATCGCGAAGTAGACCACGAAGAGGGCGGCCACGATCCACAGCAGCGGGTGCACCTCGACCGCCTTGCCGCGCACCGCCTTGATCAGCACGTAGCTGACGAAGCCCGCCCCGATGCCGACCGTGATGGAGAACGCGAACGGCATCAGGATGATCGTCAGGAACGCGGGCAGGGCGATCTCGATGTCGTCCCAGTTGATGGCCCGCACCTGCAGCATCATCAGGAAGCCCACGATGACCAAGGCCGGCGTCGCCGCCTCGTAGGGGATGATCGAGACGAGCGGCGCGAGGAAGGTGGCCAGCAGGAACAGCACGCCGGTCACCACGCTCGCCAGCCCGGTGCGAGCGCCCTCGCCGACACCGGCCGCTGACTCGATGTACGACGTGTTGCTGGACACCGCCGCCGCACCGCCGGCGGCGGCCGCGACCGAGTCGACGACCAGGATGCGCTGGGCGTTGACCGGCGTGCCCTCGTCGTCGAGCAGCTTGGCCTCGGCGCCGATGGCCGTCATCGTGCCCATCGTGTCGAAGAAGTCGGCGAGCAGCAGGGTGAAGACGAACAGCGCGGCCGCGACGAAGCCGACCCGCTCCCACGAGCCGAGCAGGCTGAACTCGCCGAGCAGGCCGAAGTCAGGCGTCTCGACCCAGCTGTCCGGGAGCTGGGGAACGTTGAGACCCCAGCCGTGCGGGTTGACCTCGCCCGGCGCGATGAAGCTCGGGCCGATCTCGGCGATCGCCTCGATGACCACGGCGAACGCGGTGGCGCCGAGGATGCCGATGAGGATGGCCCCCTTCACCTGGCGGACCACCATGATGATCATGGCCAGCAGGCCGACCACGAAGACCAGCGTCGGCCAGCCGGCCAGCTCCCCGCCGACCCCGAAGCCGACCGGGACAGGAGTGTTGGCGGCGTCCGGGTTCCGCCGGACGATGCCGGCGTCGACCAGGCCGATGAACGCGATGAACAACCCGATGCCGACGCTGATCGCCGTCTTCAGCGCGGGCGGCACGGCATGGAACACGGCCTTGCGGAAGCCGGTGAGGACGAGCACGAGGATGATCAGGCCCTCCATCACCACCAGCCCCATCGCGTCGGCCCAGCTCATCTGCGACGCGATCGAGAAGGCGACGAAGGCGTTGAGGCCGAGGCCGGTGGCGAGCGCGAGCGGGAAGTTGGCGACCAGGCCCATCGCGATCGTGAGCACACCGGCCACCAGGGCCGTCGCGGCCGCGACCAGCGCGAGGTTCGGCGCGTCGCCGCCGCCGAGGAAGCTGCCGTCGGCATCCGGAGCCGTTCCGATGATGAGCGGGTTCAGCACGATGATGTAGGCCATCGTGAAGAAGGTCACGAGCCCGCCGCGCACCTCGCGGGAGACGGTCGAGCCGCGCTCGCTGATGTCGAAGAACCGGTCGAGCCCGGAGGCACGGCCGGCGCCGGGGCCGGGACGGTGGGTCGTGGCGGTGGACGTCGAGCCGGACATCTTTCCTCGCTGGGCCGGGAGCAGGACGGATCAGGACGTTGGCGGACGGTACGCCATGCGCGCGCCGACAGCGTGCCCGACCTACTCTGGGCGCATGGCCACGCCACGCCGACCCGACCCGGAGCCGATGGAGACCGACGACGTCGCCGTCATCACCGTCGGGACAGTCCTGTGGGCTGTGGCCCTGGTCGTGCTACTCCTGCTGCGCGACAGCCTCGCCGACGAGGGCCACGACGACTGGGTCTGGGTGGCGGCGGCGGGCTTCGGCCTGGGGCTCATCGGCATCCGCTACGTCCGCAGGCGCCGCGCCGCACTGCGCCGGAACGCCGACCCATCCCGCGCCGGGTAGCGCTCCCCACCAGGCCGGTAGGCACCGGCGGCACCTGATCGGGTGATCAGGTTCTCGGCGCGACCTGCCGAGACTGCAGGTGTGACACAGCGTCTTCCCCACCCTGTGATGACCGCCCTCGCGGCCGGCGTCCCGCTCACGCTGCTGGTCGACCTCGCGGACCCGTCCGGCCCGGACTCGCGGCACATCAACGCCACCGAGGCCGCCGACCTGACCTGGCTGCGCGACCTCGCCTACCCGTTCCCCGACACC
>DASUWU010000046.1:0-67170 GCA_036378315.1 Streptosporangiaceae bacterium
CACGCCGCGGCGGCGAGCGCGGCGGCGACCAGCCCGGCGGTCGCCAGCCGGCCGCGCAGGAAGTCGGCGAGCCCGGCCAGGTCGGTGACCGCGCCGGCCGCGGCAGCGGGCTCGACGCCGCCGGAGTGCGCGTGGCCGCCGGCCGGCAACCGGGAGTCGGCCAGCAACAGCACGCTCGCCGCCGGTGCCGCACCGGCGGCGGCGACGGGTGCGGGGTCCACGGCGGGGTTCACGGCGGGGTTCATGGCGGGGTTCATGGCGGGGTTCACGGCGGGGTTCACGGCGGCGGCGAGGGGGGAGGCGTCCACGGCGATCAGAACAGGAAGTAGCGCTGGGCCATGGGCAGCTCGACGGCCGGGGCCGGCTCGACCCGCTCGCCGTCGATCGTGACCGTGAAGGAGTCGGGATCGACGTCGATCGGCGGCAGCGCACCGTTGAGCGGCATCGCGGCCTTGTCGAGTCGCCGGGTATCCGCCACGGGGACGAGCCTGCGCCGTACCGCCAGCCGCTCGCCCAGCCCGTCGTCGAGCGCGACGGGCGCGACGAAATGCACGGACGCGCCAGCGGCCACCGCCGGCGCGGCGCCGAACATCGGCCGTGGCAGCACGGGCTGCGGCGTCGGGATCGAGGCGTTGGCGTCGCCCATCTGCGCCCAGGCGATGACGCCGCCCTTCACCACGACGTGCGGCCTGACCCCGAAGAACGCCGGGTCCCACAGCACCAGGTCGGCCAGCTTGCCCGCCTCGACCGAGCCGATCTCGCCGTCCAAACCGTGCGCGATGGCCGGGCAGATCGTGTACTTGGCGACGTACCGCATGGCCCGCAGGTTGTCCGCCGGCTCAGGCCCGTCGAGCGCGCCGCGGCGCGCCTTCATGGCGTGCGCGGTCTGCCAGGTGCGGATCACCGTCTCGCCGATCCGCCCCATGGCCTGGGAGTCCGAGCCGATGATCGAGATCGCGCCGAGGTCGTGCAGGATGTCCTCGGCCGCCATCGTCGTCGGCCTGATGCGCGACTCGGCGAACGCCAGATCCTCCGGCACGGACGGGTTGAGATGGTGGCACACCATGAGCATGTCGAGGTGCTCGTCCAGCGTGTTGACGGTATGCGGGCGGGTCGGGTTGGTGGAGGACGGCAGCACGTTCGGATGCGCGGCGACCGTGATGATGTCCGGCGCGTGCCCGCCGCCGGCGCCCTCGGTGTGGTAGGCGTGGATGGACCGCCCGCCGATGGCCGCCAGCGTCGACTCGACGTAGCCCGCCTCGTTGAGCGTGTCGGAGTGCAGCGCCACCTGCACGCCCGAGGCGTCGGCCACCCGCAGGCACGCGTCGATCGCCGCCGGCGTCGAGCCCCAGTCCTCGTGCAGCTTGAACCCCGAGGCGCCCGCGCGGAGCTGCTCCCAGAGCCCTTCGGTCGACACGGTGTTGCCCTTGCCGAGCAGCGCCACGTTGACCGGCCAGGCGTCCAGCGCCTCCAGCATGCGGCCCAGGTACCAGGCGCCGGCCACGGTCGTCGCCTTGGTGCCCTCGGCCGGGCCGGTGCCGCCGCCGATGATCGTGGTCACGCCGGCGCCGAGCGCCTCGTCGAGCAACTGGGGGCAGATGAGATGGACGTGGGCGTCCACCGCCCCAGCGGTGAGGATCTTGCCGTTGCCGGCCAGGATCTCGGTGGACGGGCCGATGACGAGGTCGGGGTGGACGCCGTCCATCGTGTCCGGGTTGCCGGCCTTGCCGAGCGCGGCGATGCGGCCGTCCCTGACGCCGACGTCGGCCTTGACGACGCCCCAGTGGTCGAGCACCACCGCGCCGGTGATCACCAGGTCGGGCGCGCCCTCGGCGCGGGTGGCGAGCGACTGGCCCATCGACTCCCTGATCACCTTGCCGCCGCCGAAGACGACCTCGTCGCCGGCGCCGGCGCCGCGCGCGAGGTCGTCGGTCACCTCGATCAGCAGGTTGGTGTCGGCGAGCCTGACCCGGTCGCCCGTGGTGGGTCCGTACAGCTCCGCGTAGCGCGCGCGGGAGATCTCAGCCATCGGACGCCTCCCTGCCCTCGTCGCCCTCCCGGCGCTCGTCGCCCTCCGGGGCGGCCCGGCCGCCGTCCGCGCCTCCCAGGCGCAGCCCGGGCACGTGGCGCCGCCCCGCGAGCGGAACGAGGTCGACGTCCCTGGTGACGCCCGGCTCGAACCGCACCGCGGTACCGGCCGGCACGTCAAGGCGGTGGCCGCCGGCGGCCGTACGGTCGAACTCCAGTGCCGGGTTGGCGGCGGCGAAGTGGTAGTGCGACCCGACCTGGACCGGCCGGTCGCCCGCGTTCACCACGGTCAGCGTGACGCGCCGCCGCCCGGGGTTCAGCTCGACCGGCTCCGTCCCGACGAGCACCTCGCCGGGCACCTCGCCCGGCACTGGGGCCTGTCCCGGCCCGGTCACGGGATGGGCCGGTGGACGGTGACGAGCTTGGTGCCGTCGGGAAAGGTGGCCTCGACCTGGACCGACTCGAGCATCTCGGGGATGCCGTCCATCACGTCGTCGCGGGTCAGTACGGTACGGCCGGCCTCCATCAGATCGGCGACGCCCCGCCCGTCGCGAGCTCCCTCGAGGACGTACGCGGCGATCACGGCGGTCGCCTCCGGGTGGTTGAGCCGCAGCCCGCGGGCGCGCCGTTCGCGCGCCAGCGAGGCCGCCAGATGGATCAGCAGGCGCTCCTGCTCGTGCGGCGTGATCAGCACATACGGACGTTACACCGCGGTTGACTGACCGAGATATCCCCGCCCGCAAACGTAACGCCGATTTCACGTCGCGGGAGCCGGGTCCGGCGTCGATCCGGGCCGATCCTGGACCGGACGTCGCCCGGCTTCACTAGACTCGCCGACGTGGCAGGCCGGATCCGCAACGAGGACATCGCGCTCGTCCGCGAGCGGTCGCCGATCGCCGACGTGGTGGGCGAATACCTCCAGCTCAGCAACGCGGGGGGCGGCAACCTCAAGGGCCTGTGCCCCTTCCACGACGAAAAGACCCCGTCGTTCAACATCACCCCGGCGCGTGGCATGTGGTACTGCCACGGCTGCGGCGAGGGCGGCGACGTCATCACGTTCGTCTCGAAGATCGAGCACCTGCCGTTCGCCGAGACGATGGAGCGGCTGGCCGCCCGCGCGGGCATGGAGCTGCGCTACGAGCAGGGCGGCTACGCCCCGCGCAAAGACCAGGGCCAGCGGGCGCGGCTGGTCGAGGCGCACCGGGCGGCCGCCGAGTTCTTCGCCGCGCGGCTGGCCGCGCCCGACGGCGCCATCGGCCGCGAGTTCCTGGCGCAGCGCGGCTTCGAGCCGGCGCACGGCGAGCACTTCGGCGTCGGCTACGCCCCCAGGGAGTGGGAGGCGCTGGTGCGCCACCTGCGCGGCCGCGGGTTCTCCGACAAAGAGCTGATCGTCGGCGGGCTGGCCAAAGAGGGCCGGCGCGGCCCGATGGACCGCTTCCGCGGCCGGCTGATGTGGCCGATCCGCGACCTGACCGGCGACGTGATCGGCTTCGGCGCGCGCAAGCTGTACGACGATGACGACGGGCCCAAATACCTCAACACACCCGAGTCGCCGCTGTTCAAGAAGGGTTCGGTGCTGTACGGCGCCGACCTGGCGAAGAAGGAGATCGCGCGGCGCCGCCAGGCCGTCGTCGTCGAGGGCTACACCGACGTGATGGCCTGTCACCTGGCCGGCGTCGAGACCGCGATCGCCACCTGCGGCACCTCCTTCGGCGACGAGCACATCAAGATCCTGCGCCGGCTGCTCATGGACCAGGACGAGTTCCGCGGCGAAGTGATCTTCACGTTCGACGGCGACTCGGCCGGCCAGCGGGCCGCGCTGCGCGCCTTCGCCGACGAGCAGAAGTTCGTCACGCAGACCTTCGTCGCCGTGCAGCCCGACGGGCTCGACCCGTGCGACCTGCGCCTCAAGCACGGCGACGCGGCGGTGCGCGACCTCGTGGCCGCCCGGGTGCCGCTGTTCGAGTTCGCCATCAGGAACGTCATCGCCGGCCACGACCTCGACACGGCCGAGGGGCGGCTGGCCGCGCTGGACGCCGCGGCGCCCGTGGTGGCCCGCATCAAGGACCGCGGGCTGCGGCAGATGTACGCGGTCAGCCTCGACCGCTGGCTCGGCATCATGGACGAAGAGTTCGTGCTGCGCCGCGTCCGCGCGCACAGCGGCCGTACGAGCGGACCCAACGGGCCCAGCGGGGCGAGGGGCGGGCGGGCCGCGGCGGCAGCCGGGGGAGCGCAGGGCGGTCCGGCCGGCGAGGCGTACGACCTGAGCAACCCGGCGGTCCAGATCGAGCGCGAGACGCTCAAGCTGGCCGTCCAGCGGCCGGCGGCGCTCGGCCCCGGCTTCGACGCCCTGCCCGACGAGGTGTTCACGGTGCCGCAGCACCGGGCGGTCCGCGCCGTGATCGTGGCTGCCGGCGGGGTGTCCGGGGTATCGGGCGGCGCCGGAGCGGCCGGGGTGGTGCGGAACGTGTCCGAGTGGGTGGCCAGGTTGCGCGAGGATGCCCCGAACGACGAGGTCAGGAATCTCGTCACGCGGCTGGCGGTGGAGCCGCCCCGATCGGAGCAGGATTCGGACGACCGATACGCGGTGAGCCTGCTGGCTAGAATCCAGGAGCTCCAGCTCACGCGAGAGATCGCCGAATTGAAATCCAAACTCGGTCGGCTGAATCCGGTCGAACAGCAGGACGACTACTACCGGCTCTTCGGCGACCTGGTGGCGCTTGAGCAGCAGCGACGGGTGTTGCGGGAGCGCGGGATTGGGACTCTGTAACCCCAGAGCCGCAAAAATGGGTCCTCCGATCTTGGTACCTATTGACGCACACTGTCATCGTGGGCCCTTCAGTACTGCCCAGCGAGGCGCCATCGGCTCAACAGGTGGCCGACCTCGTCGCACGCGGCAGAGAGCACGGCGGTGTCACCGTCGATGACGTCGCTGCCGCGATCGATCGCTCGGACCTGCCGGCCGACTCCGTGGAAAGAGTCGTCCGCATGCTCGCAGAGCAGGGGGTAGAGGTCCTCGAGACTCAGCAAGAGGTCGAGGAGCTCACGCGGGCTGAAGAGGAGGACCTCGGCAGGAGGGCGCCGACAAGCGACCTGGTTCGGATCTACTTGAGAGAGATCGGGCGCGTTCCGCTACTGACGGCAGAAGAGGAAGTCGAACTCGCGAAATCGATCGAGGCGGGTCTGTTCGCCGAGGAGAAGATGGCCAGGTCGGCCATCTTGTCCCGCGCGGAGCGGCTCGACCTCGAACAGCTCGCCCAGGACGGGGTTAGGGCGAAGCAGCGGCTGATCGAGGCCAACCTGCGCCTGGTGGTGTCCATCGCCAAGCGCTACGTCGGCCGCGGGATGCTGTTCCTCGATCTGATCCAGGAAGGGAATCTTGGCCTGATCCGCGCTGTCGAGAAATTCGACTACACCAAGGGATACAAGTTCTCGACCTACGCCACCTGGTGGATCCGCCAGGCGATCACACGAGCGATCGCCGACCAGGCCCGGACCATCAGGATTCCGGTCCACATGGTGGAGACGATCAACAAGCTGGTGCGCGTGCAGCGGCAGCTCCACCAGGACCTCGGTCGAGAGCCGCTCCCCGAGGAGATCGGCGTCGAGATGGGCCTGCCACCCGAGCGGGTCGTCGAGATCCAGCGGATCGCGCAGGAGCCGGTGTCCTTGCAGTCCCCGATCGGAGAGGAAGACTCCGACCTCGGGGACTTCATCGAGGACGCCGACGCCGTCGTGCCCATCGAGGCGGCGGCGTTCATCCTCCTGCAGGACCAGCTCGAGGACATCCTGGGCACGCTGTCGGATCGGGAGCAGCGCATCATCCAGCTGCGCTTCGGCCTGACCGACGGCCACCCGCGAACCCTCGAGGAGGTCGGCCGGGAATTCGGCGTGACCCGGGAGCGGATCCGCCAGATCGAGTCGAAGACGTTGGCGAAACTGCGTCACCCGTCCCGCGCCCAGATGTTGCGCGAGTACCTCGAGTAGCCGGCCCGTCTCGGGGTCGGCCGCCATGAGGCCAGTCGACACCGGCGCACCGCACCGGTGACGGTGCGGTGCGCCGGTGTTCGTTCGCGCCGGTGTAGGCATCTGGTTCGGTGATCTTCGGGGGTTGTTCCAGCGGTCAAGTGAGGTTAGGTTAAGCTAAGTTAGGTAAACCTAACTAGCCTCTGTCCACCCGTCCGGCCGACTGGAGAACCCATGCGCCGTGCCCATCCGATCGCGCTCGCCGGGGCGACCGCCGTGCTGATCTCGACCCTCACCGCCTGCGGCGACGACGCGGCCAAGGGCACGGGCGGCGCGAGCACGATCGCGGTCACCGCGACGGACAGCTCCTGCGCGATCGCCAAGAAGAGCGTGGCCGCCGGAGCCGCGACGTTCAAGGTGACCAACAACGGGAGCCGCCCGACCGAGCTCGAGATCCTCAAGGCGGACGGCAAGGTCGTCTCCGAGCGGGAGAACATCGGGCCGGGAACCGCCGCCGAGCTGACCGTGCAGCTGGCCGCCGGGACGTACAAGGTGTTGTGCAGTCCGGGGATGACGGGCAAGGGCCCCAGCCAGGTCATCGTCGTCTCGGGGAGCAGCGGCGGCGGGCGCGCCGACCTGTCTCTGGAGCAGGCCGTCGCCGGCTATCGCGGCTACGTCAAGGACCAGGTCGACGACACCCTCGCCAAGACCAGGACGTTCGCCGCCGCCGTGAAGGCGGGCGACGTCGCGCGGGCCAAGAAGCTGTACGCGCCGTCGCGGGTCGGCTGGGAGCGCATCGAGCCGGTCGCCGAGTCGTTCGGCGACATCGATCCCAAGGTCGACCTGCGCGAGGCCGACCTCGAGCAGGGCCAGACGTGGACCGGCTGGCACCGCCTGGAGAAGGCGCTGTGGAAGGCGGGGTCGGTCAAGGGCCAGCAGCAGTACGCCGGCCGGCTCGTCGCCGATCTCGAGGCGCTCCAGCAGCGGGTGGGCGGCGCGGAGATCACCCCCACGTCCATGAGCAACGGCGCCAAGGAGCTCCTCGACGAGGTGGCGACCGGAAAGATCACCGGTGAGGAGGAGGCGTACTCCCACACCGACCTCGTCGACTTCGCTGCCAACGTCGACGGCGCCGAGAAGGTCTACCGGCTCCTCGAGCCGGTCGTCCGGCAGCGGGACGCCGCGCTCGCCGGCACCATCGACGACGAGTTCGCCAAGGTCAAGCGCCTGCTCGCCACGTACAAGGACGGCGCGGGCGACGGCGGCTACGTCTCCTACGACACCGTCGGCGAGGCCAAGCGCAAGGAGCTGTCGGACGCGGTCAACGCGCTCGGCGAGCCGCTGTCCCGGCTGGCGGGCGTGGTGGCCAGGTGACCTCCGAGCACGGCGAACCGGACGCGAGCGGGGAACCAGACGTTGCCGGCGGGGCCGACTCGAGCGGCGGGGCCGCCGCGAGCGCCGGGCCGGCCGCGGCCGGCGGGCACCGGGGGCGCGGTGCCGGAGTCAGCAGGCGGCGGCTCCTCGGCTTTTCCGGGCTCGGCGTCGTCGCGGGCGCCGCGGCCGGTGCCGGGCTGACCCACCTGGCCGACGCGGCGGACCGTTCCCGGCTCGACCACGACTCCTCCGTCCCGTTCCATGGACCCCACCAGGCGGGCATCGCGACGCCCGTGCAGGACCGGTTGCATTTCGCCGCGTTCGACGTCGTGACCGGCGACCGGGCCAGGTTGGTCCAGATGCTGAAGGACTGGACGGCGGCCGCCGCCGCGATGGCGGCGGGCCGTCCGGTCGGCGCGGGCGCGGTCGGCGGTTTCCCGGAGTCGCCCCCCGACGACACCGGCGAGGCGCTCGGCCTGCCGCCGGCCCGGCTGACCCTGACCGTCGGATTCGGGCCGACGCTGTTCGAACGGGACGGCAAGGACCGGTTCGGCATCAGGGCCAAGCGCCCTGCCGCCCTGGTCGACCTGCCGCACTTCCCCGGCGACAACCTCGACGCGCGGCGCAGCGGCGGCGACATCGCCGTCCAGGCGTGCTCCGACGACCCGCAGGTCGCGGTGCACGCCATCCGCAACCTGGCCCGCATCGGGTTCGGCGTCGTCGCGGTCCGCTGGTCGCAGCTGGGCTTCGGGAAGACCTCGTCGACGACCCCCGACCAGCAGACCCCGCGCAACCTGATGGGGTTCAAGGACGGCACCAACAACATCCCGGGAACCGACGAGCAACTCCTCTCCCGGCACGTCTGGGCCGCCGCCGCGGACGACCCGGGGCGCGCCGGCTGGATGGCGGGCGGCTCGTACCTCGTGACCCGCCGCATCAGGATGCACATCGAGACCTGGGACCGTACGTCCCTGCGCGAGCAACAGGACGTCATCGGCCGGGACAAGAAGGAGGGCGCCCCGGCCGGGCGGGCGAAGGAGCACGATCCGGTGGTGCTGGCCAAGATGCCGCCCACCGCACACGTGCGGCTGGCCAACCCGGGCAGCAACGGCGGCGTCCGCATCCTGCGCCGCGGCTATTCGTTCACCGACGGCACCGACGGGCTCGGTCGGCTGGAGGCCGGCTTGTTCTTCATCGCCTACCAGCGCGACCCGCGCAGGGGCTTCATCCCGCTGCAACGCAACCTCGCCACCGACGCCCTCAACGAATACATCGAGCATGTCGGCTCCGCCGTCTTCGCCGTCCCGCCCGGGGTCCGGCGCGGCGGCTACGTGGGCGACACGCTGTTCACCTGAACGGTCCACCTGCCGGCGGGAACGCGGCCTGTCAGGGGGCGTAGTCGACTACGGGTAAAGAACCCTGTCGACAGAACGGCGGCGAGGCGTCACTGTGGGGTGGTGGGGACCCGTCTGACGGGAGACGAAACCGTCCTCTGGCAGGCCGCGGCACACGTTCTGGACGCGAACTGGACCGGCGCGGCCACCGTGCCGTCCCCGGTGCTCTACCCGCATCAGTGGAGCTGGGACTCCGCGTTCATCAGCATCGGGCTGGCACGGCACCGCCCCGAGCGGGCCGAGCGGGAGCTGCTGTCGCTGTTCAGCGGCCAGTGGGCGAACGGCCTGGTGCCGCACATCGTCTTCAACGACTCGGTGACGCGCCGCGCGTACTTCCCGGGCCCCGAGCTGTGGCGCAGCTCGAAGCACCAGGACGGGCCGCGCCCGCTGGAGACCTCGGCGCTGATCCATCCGCCGTTGCACGCGCTGGCGGTGCTGCGGCTGCACGCCGCCGCCCGCGCGGCGGGCGACGCCGCGGGGGAGCGCAGCAGGGCGTTCCTCCGCCGCATCTACCCCTGCCTGGTCGCCCAGCATCGCCACCTCGCCCGTACCAGGGACATCGGCGGCGCCGGCCTGGTGTCGATCTGCCACCCGTGGGAGTCGGGCCTCGACAACAGCCCGGCGTGGGACCGCGCGCTGGCCGACCTGCAACTGCCCCCGGCCGAGTACGCCCCAGGCGCGGTGCGGCAGGGCTCGGCCGCGGGCGCCGACCACGACCGTTACGTCTGGCTGGTGACGACCTACCGGGACGCCGGGTACCGCGACGAGCACCTCCGCGACGTCCACCCGTTCGTCGTGGAAGACCCGCTGGTCAACGCCACGTACCTCGCATCGACGCATGCCCTCGCCGAACTGGCGACGATCGTCGGCGCCGACCCGGTGCCGCACCGCGAGCGCGCGCAGCGCGTCCACGAGGCGCTGTTGACCCGGCTCTGGGACGAAGGCAGCGCCTGCTTCCGCGCCCGCGACGTGCGCGCCGACCGGCTCATCCCGGTCGCCACGGTCGCCGCCTTCGCCCCGCTGCTCGACCCCGACCTGCCCGAGTACGCGCTGCGCGGCCTGGTCGACCTGCTGCTGTCGGCGCGCTTCGCGGGAGCCGCCGGCTATCCGATGCCCACCTGCGACATCCAGTCCGCCGCCTTCGACCGGAGCGCATTTTGGCGCGGCTCGACGTGGGTCAGCACGAACTGGCTGTTGTGGTACGGCGCGATGCGCCACAACCTGACCGTCCTCGTCGACCTGCTGTACGGGTCGACGCTCCGACTGGTCCGGCAGTCGGGCTTCAGGGAGTACTTCGACCCGTTCGACGGCACGGGGCGCGGCAGCCACGACTACAGTTGGTCGGCCGCTCTCGTGCTGGACCTCCTCGCCACCCGCCCCACCTCGCTACCGTGAACCCATGCGCTTTCGAGTCCACTCCCTGCCCAAGGCCGTGCGGGACGGGCTCGCGCTGGACCGTGGCGAACACGTCCTGGCCCATGCGGTGACCAGGGAGGGCGGGTACGTGGTGGCCACCGACCGCGCCCTGCACCTGCCCGCCTCCCCGGACGCCTCCCTCCGCCTTCCCTGGGAACGCGTCGAACAGGCCGCCTGGCAGAACGGGTGGCTGCACGTCCGCGAGAACGCCGGCGCCGCCGTCCACCATCTACGGCTCGCCGATCCAGGATCCATACCGGAAACCGTCCAGGAACGCGTGACCGCCACGATCGTCGTCAACCAGCCGGCAACGCTCCCCGGCGGCGGGCGCGTCCGCATCGTCGGTCGCCGCCCGGCGGGCGGCGACGCCGTTCGCTGGACCTTCGTCTTCGACGCCGGCCTCGACCCGGACGATCCGGAGCTGCGCGCCCAGGCCGGCGAGCTCCTCGCCGCCCTCCGCCGCCAAACCGGCCTCTAGCACAAACCTGCCGTGATCAAGCAATGGCTCCCCGGGCGGAGAACCACCGCGTGATCACGGCAGGGGTCGATCAGGCCGGACCGGCGGGCGGCCCGGCGGTGGTCAGTTGGGCGAGGGCGTCGACTCGTTGGCGGAACGCCGCGAGCCGTCATCGTCGCCCGACCGGCGCAGCCCGGGGATCTTGTCCCCGACCGTCTCGTTGACCTTGCTGCGGGCGTTTCCGGCAAGCTCACCCGCCTGCGCGCGGATCAGCCCGGCGGTCTCCTGCACCGTCGGGTTCTCCGAGATCCAGCGGGATGCGCGTTTGATCTGCTCGTAACGCTCCCGCCCGGCCTTCGTGCCCAGGACGTAGCCCAGGGCAGCTCCTGCGATGAACGTGGCGCGATACTTCAATGTGCACCCCCTGTGTGGTTGGGGCTAGCTATACCCAACCAGGGCATACCCAGTCACGGTGCGCCTGGTCGGCGCGGACCATCCCCATCATGCGCTAACCTAGAGCCCGCCGGTGCGAGGGTGGTGCCCTCCTGCACCGCGATCCCGCGTAGCTCAATCGGCAGAGCGTCCGGCTGTTAACCGGCAGGTTACTGGTTCGAGTCCAGTCGCGGGAGCCTTAGACGCGCTGCCGGAACTTGTGCCCGAACGGATGCCGGCTACGCCCGGCCGGTCAGACGTCGATGCCGCCTCCGACGACGATGTTCTGCCCGGTGATATAGCTGGCACCGTCGGAGGCGAGGAAGGCGACGAGTTCGGCAACCTCGCGTGCGGTGCCGAATCTGCCAAAGGGAACCCTGGCGGACACCGACTCCATCGTCTTCGCGAGCGTCTCGGGGGAAGCTCCGGACTTCGACCAGATCGGCGTCTCGATGGCTCCGGGGCTCACGGCGTTGACCCGGATCCGGCGTGGTGCCAGTTCGGCGGCCAGCGAAGGCACCATCGCCAGGAGAGCTCCCCGGCTCCCTGCGGTGACGCTGCCGCCGGGCATGCCGCGGGTCACGCCGACCCCCACGGTGAAGACGATCGACGCGCCGTCGGCCAGCAGGGGAAGAGTCTTCTGCAAAGTGAAGAACTGCCCCTTCGTGTTGATGGCGAACAACTCGTCGTAGGCCGACTCGTCGACTGCCGGCACGGGCGCGCGACGGCTGATCCCGGCATTGAGGAACAGGGTGGTGAGCTGACCGAACCGGGTCCTTGCCTCCTCGGCGACACGGTCGCTGTCGGTCAGGAAGCGTGAGTCGGCGCGCAGGATGACGACGCTATCCGGAAGCTCATCGCGGGCGACGGCGAGCGTGTCCGGATTCCGGCCGGTGACCATCACCTGGAACCCGTGCTCGTGCAGGAGCCGGGCCGTGGCGAGGCCGATACCGCTCGTTCCGCCGGTGATGAGGGCTGCGGGTGCAGGCATGGGGAAGCTCCTTCGCGAGGCGCGTCGCCGCCGTGGATCGAGGTGCCGCGCGTGCCGTATGAGACCGGCATCAGTCAATCGGAGGGTCCTCCGATTGAACGCCACTGTAGCGATGCGGTTCTAGAGTGTGCAAACGATGACTTCCACTGGCGGAGATCGGCCCCGTGCCCGGATCGCCGAGGCTCGTCGGAACCGGCAGAGCCTGATTGCCGCTGCTACGCGGGCGTTCGCGTCCGGGGGCGAACACGTCTCTCTGGAGGCGATCGCGAAGGACGCGGGAGTGGGCGTCGGTACCCTCTACCGGCACTTCCCGAAACGCGAGCTGCTGGTCGAGGCCGTCTACGCGGACCAGGTGGAGCGGCTTGGCGCGAGCGCGCGCGAACTGCTCGCGCAGCACCCTCCGGCGGAGGCTTTCGGGTTGTGGATGGTGGTGTTCACCGACTGGGCGGCCACCAAGCACGGGATGGTCGACGCGCTCCGCGCGCTGATTTCGTCCGGGCGGGTCGAGCCAGGCCGGATGCGGCAGCAACTGATCGAGATCGTGTCGCTGTTCCTTCACGCCGGGGTTGCTGCGGGAGACCTTCGCTCCGACGTCGCCGCGCCCGATGTGGCCGCGATACTCACCGGCGTCCTGGGCGTCGCCGGCGCGCCCGACCAGCGAGCTGAGGCGGTGCGCATGCTCAACATCGTCCTTGACGGCCTCCGACCGGGGGGTCCCGCGCATCCAGGTGACCAAGCACGCTGATCAAAGCGAGAAAGGGCACCCCGTGGCGCCGTTCGCCATCCGCCGCTCAGGGGTGGCCCGCGACGCGTGACCCGCGGAAAGGCCCACAAGCCGACCCCGGCGATGTTTGACGTCGTCGGGGTGGGCAGTGCATGGGAGAGGGCTTGACAGGTGAATTGACGGGAGGCCTTGACAGGTGCGGTCGGTGGCCGGGTCCGGCGGGTTGCCGTCGCGGCCATGCCCTTCCGGTGCGCCGATGGCGCGACCTCTGATCGCAGAAAGCACTATTTGCTTACCTTGAGCTAATGGCGGGAGCGGCCAAGAGATGGATACACCGCGAAAGGAGACAAACCCATGAACCCCCTCACTCCGATCACCATGGCGACGGTCGCGCTCGGCGGATTGCTGCTGGCTCCCCCGGCCACGGCCGCCGCGGCCGACACCCCGACCTATACCTGCCAGTCCCTCGGCGAGGACGGGCACGGCACGGTGATGGGCGTTCAGAACTGCCGGGCTTCCTCGGGTGCTGTCACAAACGGCACCTTTACCGGGACCTCTGTCATGCGCAGCGGTGATTACGGCTACTTCTTTACCTGCACGGCCGGCGGAGAGGCGAATATCCCCGACACGGTGACCGCCGACGGCTGCACCGGGCGGTAGCACCCGGCCAATGAACCTTCCTACGTAGCATGGATCTACGTAGTTAAATTCTACCAAGATTGGCCGCCTAACGGCGGCCTTCTCCTGGACTAGGCCGGGACTACGCCCGCGGGACGTCCCGGCGGCGGAAGGTGATGAACCCGGCCAGTACGAGCGCGATGGCGACGATGGCCAGTGCGGCAAGGGGACCGGGATCGGCCGTGCCGAGCGGAGGGTTCCCGACGTGCGTCGTGGGAGCGATGTCGAGCACCCACTGCGCGAGCTTCAGGCCGGGGCCGAGGAAGGCGATGAAGGTCGCCACCGCGTACGCCACCCAGGCGAACCCGAAGCCGCGCGGCCACAGGCCGAACAACGCCAGCGCGAGACCGGCGAACACCAGCTCCTCCGGCAGGTAGTCCAAGCCGGCCCTCATGATCGCGGCGAACTCGTGGGTGTTCCCGACCGACCACGCGGTCGAAATCGCGAGGACCAACGACGAGCCGACGACGACGAGCACCAGCCCCGCCGCGACGACCGTGCCGTGAGCCGCCAGCCAGCGGGCCCGGGAGAGCGTGCCGGCGAGCCGGGCTTCCAAGCGGCCCTCGGCCTCCTCGGCGCGGAGGGTGCCGATCGCCTGGATGACGTACCCGGCGCCGATGACCGCCAGGTAGAGCTGGGTCGCGGCGACGAAGCCGTGCAGCGGGCGGCCGCCCTCGATGCCCATGGCCTGGGCCAGCGCGGGGTTGCCGGCCAACGCGTCGAGAAGCTGTTGGGCCAGCGCGCCCATCATTCCGGTGAGCAGGATCCCGCCGGCCAGCCAGCCCGCGGTCGCCGGACCGTGGATCCAGGCCGCGAAGCCGATCGGCCGTCGCCGCTGCCGGGTCGCTCGTGCCGGACCGGCGCCGCCACGCAGCAGGGCGCTGCCGACGTCGCGGCGGGCTGCCAGCCACACCGCCGCGCCGCAGGAGGCGAGGCCGGCGGCGACCGGGACGGCGAGCACCCACCACCGCTGGTCCCCGAACGGGGCGGTCTTCTCCGTCCACCCCAGCGGAGACAGCCAGGTCAACCAGATCTTGGCCGTGTCGCCGACGCCGCGCAGGACGTAGGCAGCGGCCAGCACGATCAGGCTCCACGTGTAGACCCCGCGGGCATGGAGCACAAGTTGCGCCAGCAGGGCCGCGAGCCCGGCGAACGTGAAGGCCAGCGCGCCGAGCGCCGCGCTGTAGAGGACCGCTCCGTACACCGGGACTCCCGAGAGCGCCAGCCCGGCGGCGAACAGGATGGACGTGACGAGTATCGCCGCGGTCGCGACGGCGAAGGCCGCCAGAGCCGGCTGGTGCCGGGCGATCCGGCCGCCGAGGAGCGTCTCGAGCCGGCCAGACTCCTCCTCCCGTCGCGTCGAGCCGGCGACCAGTCCGATGCCCAGCAGCGGAAGCAGGAACGAGGCCAGGAACCCGAACTCGTCCTGGATGACCCCACCCAGGCTGTCGATGCCCTCGACATGGCCGTTGATCGCGGCCAGCGCGCTACCGGAGGTGACCGCCTCGGCATAGGTGTGGATCTTGGCCGGGGTGTCGTAGATGCCGGCGACGGCGGCGGCCGTCCCGACCATGCTCACGGCGAGGGCGATCACCCAGACGAGGATGCCGCGGCGGCGCGTGCGCCAGACGATCCCGACCATGGTGGCCAGGTCGCGCCGGCGGGGGCTCGCCGCACGGTGGCCGGCGCTCATCGCGCGGTCCCGGCAAACGTTTCGCCGGTCTCCCGGGCGTCGAGCGGCTCCCCGTAGTTGCTCAGGAACAACGCGTCGAGGCTCGGTGGGGTGACGGTCAGGGTGTGGATCCGCGCGGCGTGCAGGCTGCCGATCACCGCGTCGAGATGATCCGGGTCGATCGTGAACCTGGTGTCGACGTGCCCGTCCAGCCGTTCGTGGACACAGTCGGCCACGCCCTCGGCGCCGGCCAGTCCTTCGGGTTCGTCGACGGTGACCGCGTGTACCGACGTCCGGGTGTGGCGGCGCAGGTCGGCGAGGGTGCCGGTGGTGACGGTGCGGCCGCGGCGGATGATGCTGACCCGGTCGGCCAGCGCCTCGACCTCGCCGAGGATGTGGCTGGAGAGCAGCACTGTGACGCCGTCCTCCCGCCGCTCGCGTACGCACTGCTGGAATGCCTGCTCCATCAACGGGTCGAGTCCGGCGGTGGGTTCGTCGAGGATGAGCAGATCCGCATCCGCGGCCAACGCCGCCACGAGGGCGACCTTCTGGCGGTTGCCTTTGGAGTAGTCCCTGATCCGCTTCGTCGGATCGAGATCGAACCGTTCGATCAGCTGTTCTCGCCGCTTCTCGTCGACCCCGCCGTGCGTCGCGCCGATCACGTCGAGGCACTGGCCGCCGGTCAGGCCGGGCCACAGCGCGACGTCCCCGGCGACGTAGGCCAGGCGCCGGTGCAACTCGGCGGCCTCGCGCCAGGGATCGGCGCCGAACAGCCGGACGTGGCCGCCGGTGGCCCGGATGAGCCCGAGCAGGATGCGGATGGTGGTGGACTTGCCCGCCCCGTTGGGGCCGAGGAAGCCATGGACCTCACCCGGACGCACGGTGAGGTCCAGGCCGTCGAGGGCGCGAACCTTCCCGAACGCCTTGGTGAGGTCCTGGATATGGATGACATCGGTCGGGTGGTTCACGAGGGATCCTCCTCGGGCGCGGCCACGAACGCGCCCTTCGTGTAGACGTCGGTGACCTCTTTGGTCCAGCGGGTGATGCCCTCCGCCGTGAGCGGGTCGACGCCGATCGCGGCGGCGATCTGGTTCCGCAGCAAGACCAGCGCCAGGTCGTTGACCAGGAGGAACGCCGCACGAACCGCCGGGTCCTCACCCGGCCGGACGGCGCCCATCTCGGCCATGGAGTCGAGCAGTTGGCGAGTCAGTGCGTACCAGCGACCGAACAGCGCGGCGCCCGCCGGGTCGTTGACGAGCAACAGGCGGCGCAGGTACGCGGGCAACGGGGAGCCGTGCGGGAAGGCACGCGCGAACATCTCGGCGATGGACGCCCAGTTGTCCCCGGTCAGCGCCTCGGCGAGCTCCTGCCCGTCCATCGCGAAGAGCGAGTCGAAGGCCTGCGCGGCATAGCCGTCCACCGCGGCCCGCAAGCCCTCCTTGCTGCCGAAGTGGTGCACCACGAGCGCGGGTGACACCCCCGCCGCAGCGGCGATCTCCCGCACCGTGACGGCATCGTGCCCGCGCTCGGCGAACAGGCGAAGCGCGGCGTTGCGGATGTTGGCCTTGGCCGTGAGGTCCCCCTCATCAGCGACTGAACTCATGTTCAGTACATTAAACACCTGAACAGCGCGATGCAAGAGACCTGGTCACACCCCATCGTCCGAGTGCTGACAGGCCTGGCGTCGTGGCGTGCCGGGAATGACCGCCGGTCAGTCGATCGCCTGCCGGGTGAGGGCGGGCGGGCGGCGGGTGGGCAGGAGCCAGGCCGTGGCGGTGGCGAGCAGCGGGACGCCGGCCACGGTGGCGACGAGGCTGAGCACGGGAACGTGGCTCAGCATGCCGAGATGCCGCACGTACGCGCCGAACAGGGCCAGGTAGGCACCCATGGTGCCGAGCAGCGCGCCCAGCAGGGCGAGCCCGCCCGCGGTGGCGGCCGCGAGCGTCCGGCGGATCGAGCCGGTCGCGCCCGTGGCGATGAGGGTGCGCAGGTCGCGTGCGCTCTCGCCGCGGATGAGTCCCACGGTCATGGCGAGCACGCCCAGGGCCACCAGTGCCCCGGCGATCGTCGCGACGGTACGGACCGTCGCCAGCGAGCGTTGTTCGTCCCTGCTCTCGAGCGTCAGGCCCGCGTTGACGGACATGTGCTTGGCCGCCGTGATCTGCGCGGCGGTGAGCGGTTGGTCCGCCTCGATGAGCCAGCCGACCGGCGCGGCCTGCCAGCCCGCGCGGCGTAGCCCGTACGGGGTGATGAGCGTGCTCGGGCCTGAGGAGTAGCGCGGCACGTCGACGTGCTCGGTGCGCGGCGTGGGGGCGTCGCGCGCCGCGTTGACGTAGCTCAGCGGGCCCGGCTGCGAGGTGAGGACGTCGACGTCGGGCCGGGGGGTGAGGCGGAGGCGCCGGAGCAGGTCCGGGGTGGCGACGTAGACCATGCCGACGTCGCGGAAGCTGTTCGACCCCACGTGCCTGCCGAGCCCGATCATCGGGCGGACCGCCTTTCCGTGCGATGTTTCCCGGTCCTCGTCGCCGACGGCGGCGTACAGGGCGACCACGCTGGAGTGGGGGAGCGTGGCCGCGAACCGGTCGACCTGGGACCGCAGGCCGGCCACCTGCGCGGGCGTACGTTCCGGGACGACGGGGCCTGTGGTGCCGATGCGCACCAGTAGCTGCCGGTCCGACAGGTTGCCCTCGGCGGCCGGATGCTTGGCGGTGGTCGCGATGATGGCGACGGCCACCGCCATCCCGAGGGCGAGGCTGATGGCGGCGAGCGCAGCGGCCGATCGTGCCTGGTAGCGGACCAGGTCGCGGAACGCCAACCGGACCGCGACGGGGAGCCGCGACCCGCTCCCGCCGAACACGCGGACCGCGAGCGGGCCGGCGAAGAGGATCCCGAGGGCGATGGCGATCGTGCCGGCGAGGAACAGCGGCGGGTTGGCGTGGTCCTTGGCCGTGTCGACCCCGAGCGCCAGACAGCCGACGCCGGCCATGAGGAGGAGGACGGCGGCGATGGCCGGGCGATGCGCCTGCTTCGGCCGCGGCGGCCGCGCGGACAGGGCCCGCACGATCGGCACGCGCGCCGCGGTCCTGGCCGGCCACCAGGCGGCCGCGGTGGCCGTCGCGACGGCGAGGACGACGTCGGCTCCGATGATCGCCCAGGGGACGGCGAGGCGGTCGATGCGATGCCCGGCCGCCGGCTCCAGCCACGGGGCGCCGGCGAACCAGCCGGCCAGTCCGGCGGCCGTCCCGATCAGCGCGGCGATGCCGCCGATCAGCGCGCCGCCCGCCAGCATCACCAGGCGCAGGTGCCGCGCGGTCGCGCCGATCGCGGCGAGCATGCCGAGCTGGCGCAGGCGGCGTTGCGCCACGACGGCGAAGCCGGCGGCGGCGATGAACGCGACGAGGAGGAGGGTCAACGTGGTGGCCGCGAACGCGACCAGGGCCGCGGCGCCGTTCTCCGTCCGTCCGCGCTCCCGCACCGTCGGCCGCGCCCCGCCCGCGCCGCGGAACGACGCGACCCGCTCGGCGTCCGCCCGCACCAGGATGGTGGTCGATTCGGCCCGTGCATGAGCCTGCGGCGCCACCAGGGCGAACGTGTCGCTCAGGTCGCTGGGATTCTCGACGGTCCCGACGACGGTCAGGCGGCTGCCGGCGAGGACGAGCGACCGCCCGAGGCCGGTATCGAAGAGGCTCGCAGCGTGATCGGTGAGCGCGACCTCGCCGGGCCGCGCCGGATAACGTCCTGCGCGCAGGCGCAGCATCGGCCGGCCGTACGGGCCGTGCGGGTCCTGGGCTCGTACGTCGACGGTCTGGATCGACCCGGGAACCGGCGCTGCGGCGTGATTGATCACATCGATGGTGCCGAACCACTTCCGGGCGGCGGCGATGCCGGCGTCGCCGGGACCGTCGAGCTGGATGCGCGCCGTGGCCGTGCCGAAGTCGGCGGCGCGCAACGGGACCATGTTGGAGGCGACCGACGCGCTCAGCACGGCGGCCGTGACGGCCAGGCCGAGCAGCCCCAACGTCAGGATCTGCTGCCGCCAGTCGCGGCGGAACAGCCGCCAGGCCCAGCGGACCAGCGCCCGGCGGGCCGCGACACCCCCATGGCCGCGTCCATTCCCGCGCCACCCGCCGGTGGCGGGCCGGGCCGCGTGCTCCCTCGTGCCTGCGCTCATGCCTGTGCTCATGCCTGCGCTCATGCCTTCTGTCCGGGCTCGAGCAGCGACTCGGGGCCCGCGGGCGCGACGGTCTGGTCGACCATCCGCCCGTCCCTGATGAACACCACGCGGTCGGCCCACGACGCCAGCCGCGAGTCGTGCGTGACGACCACCCCGGCGACTCCCGACCGGCAGGCGGCACGCAACAGGCGCATCACCGCCTCGCCGTTGACGGAGTCGAGGGCGCCGCTCGGCTCGTCGGCGAGCAGCAGCTTGCGCTCGCCCACCAGGGCCCGCGCGATCGCCACCCGCTGCCGCTCTCCGCCCGACAGTTCGTCCGGGTGGCGGTCGGCCCGGTCGGCAAGGCCGAGCCGCTCGAGCACCGCGAGACCGGCCGCCCGCGCGTCCTTCGCGCCGAGGCCGTCGAGCTCCAGCGGCAGCGCGACGTTCTCGACCGCGGTGAGCCCGGCGAGCAGGTTGAAGTCCTGGAAGACGTAGCCGATCGTGCGCCGGCGCAGCCGGGCCCTGGCATGACGCGACATGGTCGACAGCGCCGCGCCGGCGACCAGGACCTCCCCGCTCGTCGGCTCCTCCAGGCTGCCGGCGATCGTCAGCAGCGTGCTCTTGCCGGCGCCGCTCGGGCCCATGACGGCCACCAGTTCGCCTTGGTGGACCGACAGATCGACCTCACGGAGCGCATGGACCTCGGCCGCGCCCGCGCCGTGCACCTTCGACACCCGGCGCAGCTCGAGCATCGTCGTCATCGCCGTGCCCCCTGACGACGTGCGGTCCGGCCCCCGGCGCCGGATGCCGGCGCGGCTGGTGCCGGTGTGGCGGGCGCGGGTGTGGCGGGCGGCGCCGGCTCCCGCAGGCGGATCTCCGCAGCGTCCAGCCACCGTACGACCCCTTCGAGCCGGAAGAGCTCGGCGTCCACGACGAGCGCCAGGCCCACGTCGCGCTCCGCGTCCTCGCCCCCGTGGGCCTTGAGCCGCGTGTACCGCTGCATCATCTCGACGAGGTGCCGGCGGTGGGCCTGGATGACCTCGCTTACGTCGACACCCGGCACCCGCAGGCTCACCAGCACCTTGATGACCAGCTCGTCCCTCGGCGGCGCCGCGCCGTCCGGAGCCCGGAGCCACCCGGTCAGCTCCTCGGTCCCGGTCGCGGTGATACGGAAGAGCTTCTGCGGACCGTCGCGGTCCGTGTCGTCGGACTCGACGAGCCCGTCGCGTTCGAGGCGCTGCAGGGTCGTGTAGACCTGCCCGATGTTCAGCGGCCAGAGGTCGCCGGTCCTCGACTCGAACTCCTGCCGCAGCCGCAGGCCGTACGACGGGCCCTCGCTCAGCAACGCGAGCAGCGCGTGTCGGATGCTCATGATTGGTCCGCACAGGTGATCATGTGAGGACTATACCGAGTATCATACCCGGTATACAACTCCTCGCCGGCTAGAGCCCGATGGACTGGCGGAGGAGTGGGGCGTTGCGGCGCGCGACCGGGACCGTCTCGTGGGTGCGCGCGTCGGTGATGAGCAGCAGGGTTCCCTTGAAGCCCTGCTCCACTTCTCTGATCCGGCCGAGGTTGACGAGGAACCGGCGGTGCACGCGCAGGAATCCCTTGTCCTGGAGTTGTTGCTCGAGGCGGTCGAGGCCGCGGGTGGCGGCCTGCAGGCGTCCTTGGTCGCTCGTCAGCCACACCTTGTTGTGGTCGGCCTCGGCGAACCGGATCTCGCGGGGATCGAGGAGCACCCACCGGTCGTCGCGCAGCGCGATGACCCGGCTCGGCAGCGCGCGGGGCTGGGAGGAGGCGAACAGCGGGTCGCTCGACGACGCCCCGAAGGTGTCGGGAGATCCGAAGGCGGCCAGCACGCCGATCACCCTGGTACCGGTGAGCACCGGGCGTACCGAGACCCAGACGGGTGTGCCCAGGAACGGCACGAAGATCTGTGTCGATCCGGTCCAGTGCGGATCCTGCCTGGCGCGCTCGACGGCGCGCCGGGTCAGCCGCGGCAGGGTGGGCAGTTGCGGAGTCCACCGGTGGGCCGGCGCGTACGCCGGCGTATCAGCCGGCGTGCCCATCAGCGCGGCCGCCTCGCTGTTCGCGAGCACGACGTTTCCGGCCGGATCGATCGCGGCGAGCGGGGTCGCCGGCGCCAGGCGGGCGTCGGTGAGGGCGGCGGCCAGGAGCGTGCCGCTCTGGTGTGCGCGCTGCCGCAGCTTGGCCTCGGTGGCCGCGGCGACTTTGCGCAGCCACGGCAGGACGGCGTCCGACAGCGGTGACTTCCAGCACGAGATGTTCAGGACGGCGAGCGGTTCCTGGGTGACGACGTCACGGACGGCGACGCCCGCGCACGCCCACGGATGGAAGCCGCGGCACCAGTGCTCGGGCCCCCTGACCATGACCGGGCGGTGGCTTTCCAGCGCCGTCCCCATGCCGTTCGTCCCGCTCGCCCATTCGGACCAGGTGAACCAGGGAGCGAGGTTCCGGTCCGCGGCGAGGTGCAGGATGCGCCGGCTTCCCCAGGTCGCCAGGATGCGCCCGTCGGAGTCGGCCACGGTGACCAGCCCGTCGAGGCCGTCGACCTCGCCGGCGGCGGAGGCTGCCAGGCCGCCGAGCTCGGCGAACACCACATCGTGGTCGATGGAGTGCGGGCTCATCTCGACCGCGGCCGGCGCCTGGTCCAACCCGGGGTCGACCTCGTATTCCTCCCGGCAGCGGTACCAGGACATGAGGATCTCGGGCCGGACCCCGCGGACGGCGTCCGCGCCCGCGGCGAAGCTCTCCCAGGCGGCGGTGGTCCGCCTCAGGTCGTCGTCGGCCAGTCCCGGTCCGCTCGTCGCGTGTCCGGTACCGCTCGTTCGGTCTCTCGCGCCGTTCATCCCATCCCCCTTTGCGGTCGGGGAAGAGCGATTCAGGATCGTGATCCGGACGCAACAACGACGTAATGAGCAACCCGCCGCACTGCTGACCCAGCACCCAGGCTAGCTGTCACGGGACGGCACACCAATAGTCAACCGCGACATGACTGTAGAAGTGGGGCGATGCGTACATGCGGGCCGTGGTGTACCTAAAGCCCTTCGAGGTGGGAGTTGAGGAAGTCCCCGACCCGCGCATCGAGCAGCCGAACGACGTGATCGTACGGATCACGTCCTCGTGCATCTGCGGGTCCGACCTGCACATGTACGAGGGGCGAACATTGGCCGAGCCCGGCATCGTTTTCGGTCACGAGAATCTCGGGATCATCGAGGAGGTCGGCAGCGGCGTCACCCGCCTGGAGCAGGGTGACCGCGTCGTGATGCCGTTCAACGTGGCCTGCGGATTCTGCAAGAACTGCGTGGCCGGCCGTACCGGATTCTGCCTCACGGTCAACCCGTCGGGCTTCGCCGGCGGCGCCTACGGCTATGTGGCCATGGGGCCGTATCCCGGCGGCCAGGCCGAATACCTGCGGGTGCCCTACGCCGACTTCAACTGCCTGCCGCTGCCGCCGGGCACCGAGCACGAGGCCGACTACGCGCTGCTCGCCGACATCTTCCCGACCGGGTACCACGGCTGCGAGCTCGCCGACGTCTCGCCAGGGGAGACGGTGGCCGTGTACGGCGCCGGGCCCGTCGGGCTGATGGCCGCGTACTCCGCGCAGCTCCGCGGGGCCTCCCGGGTCTTCGCCGTCGATCGCGTGCCCGAGCGGCTCGCCAAGGCGCGGGAGATCGGCGCGATCCCCATCGACTTCTCCCAGGGCGACCCGGTCGAGCAGATCCGGGAGCAGACCGGCGGCGAAGGTACCGACAAAGGCATCGACGCGGTCGGGTACCAGGCGCTCACGCGGACCGCCGATCGTGAAGACCCGGCCACGGTCTTGAACCAGCTCGTACGGACCGTGCGCCCGACGGGCGCGCTCGGCGTCCCCGGCCTGTACGTGCCCGCCGACCCCGGCGGGGTCGACGAGCACGCCAGGAAGGGGATGTTGCGGGTCGCGATCGGCGCGCTGTTCGAGAAGGGACTGCGCGTGGGCACCGGGCAGGCGAACGTCAAGCGCTACAACCGGCAGCTGCGCGACATGATCACCACGGGCCGGGCCACGCCGAGCTTCGTGGTCTCGCACGAACTTCCGCTCGCCGACGCACCCGACGCCTACCGGAAATTCGACCAGCGCGTGGATGGCTACACCAAAGTCATCCTCAAACCCGACTCCATCCCATGACCGTAGCCCCCAGGCGAGCATTGCGGAAATCCCTGTCCCGAGCTGCGCCATGCCGTCCAGGAACCATTCGTCCGCTTCGGCGGAGAAGCAATATCCGTTCTATTTAGGAGGTGACGTAATGGCGACCCCCACCGACGATCGATCCCAACTGGTAAGCAAGTTGGGGCTGGACCGGCAAAACGGGGCGGCGCTGGGCCGAGTGCTGGCCACGGGAAACATCGGTGAGGCCGAGGAGGGGCCCGACGGCCGCATGCGGGCCACCATCCGGATCAAGCCGGACGAGCTGGTCTACGACCCCTCGGTCCTCATCCTTCCCCATGGTGGTGACCTGGATATCGAGATCATCAACGATGACCTCAACACGCATTGCGCGCTCTTCCCGAGCAATGGCGACAGCCAGTTCATCTGGCTGGTGAACCATTCTCGGGGAACGGCGAGCATCAATCTCGACGGCCCGGGCTACTACTGGTACAGCTCCCCCACAGGAAACGACGAAGGCCGGGGTCTGACCGGTGCCATCGTCGTGCTCGGGGAAGTTCCGCCGGAAGCCCGCCTCGACCGTCCGCAGCAGCCACGACCGTAGAAAGGAGCAGGCGATGACGGAATATGTGGACGCGGGACATGCCGTCGACTGGGGAACCCTGAGCGGGGTGCCCGGCAGCGCGCCGCCGGTGGCGCGGAATGTCGATTACCAGCGAATCCTCCAGGCCCGATCGACGGAGCCGCAGAACTGGCTCACCTATTTCGGTGCCTACGACGGGCAGCGCTACAGCCTGTTGGACCAGATCAACACCGACAACGTCCGGCGCCTCACCCCGGCGTGGGTGTTCCAGTGCGGGCCGGCCGGCCTGCAGGCGGGCGGCTCGACGTACGCGTTCGAGGCGACCCCGATCGTGGTCGACGGCATCATGTACGTGACCGGATGGGACGGCTGGGTCTGGGCCCTCAACGCCGTGACCGGGCAGGAGCTCTGGCGCTACCACCACGCGACCCCGTTCGACACGTCGCTGTGCTGCGGCAACGTCAACCGCGGTGTGGCCGTGGCGCAGGGCAAGGTGTTCGTCGTGAGCCCCAACGCCCACGTCCTGGCGCTCGACGCCGAGACCGGCAAGTGCGTCTGGGACCGGACGAACGGCGACGTGCGGGCCGGGGAGAGCGCCACGCTCGCTCCGCTGGTCATCAAGGACAAGGTCATCGTCGGCAGCGCGGGCGGCGAGTTCGGCGTGCGGGGTCACCTCGACGCCTACGACCTGGAGACCGGGGAGCACGCCTGGCGCACCTACACCATCCCCAAGCCCGGGGAGCCGGGCTCGGAGACGTGGCCGGCGGACGGTGAGCAGTGGGCACGTGGTGGCGGGAATCCCTGGATCACCCCCACCTACGACCCGGAGCTGAACCTCCTCTACACCGGGACCGGCAACCCGGCGCCCGACTTCGACGGCGACGTGCGCCCCGGCGACAACCTGTACACCGACTCGTGCATCGCGGTGAACCCCGACAACGGCGCGCTGGTGTGGCACTACCAGCACAACCCGCACGACCTGTGGGACTACGACAGCATCTCGGAGAACATCCTCTTCGACCAGGGCGGTCGCAAGTTCCTCGGTCACTTCAACAAGAACGGCTACGGCTACGTGCTCGACCGCACCAACGGTGAGGTGGAGCGGGTGTTCCCGTTCGTCGACCGCATCGACTGGGGTGAGATCGACTCCAAGGGACAGATCACGGTCAAGAAGTACCCCGACAAGGAAGGGGAGCCGGTCCACTTCTACCCGGGCCCGGGCGGCGGCAAGGAATGGACGCACGCGGCCTACAGCCCGCGGACCGAGCTCTTCTACGTCCCTGTGCAGGACGTCGGGGCGACGGCCACGCGGCGGCGCAGGGAGTTCAAGGAAGGTATCCCGTACTGGGGCGCCGGCGTCGCCGTGGACTCCGAGGGCATGGCGGGCTGCATCAGCGCCTTCGACCCGGCCACAGGTCGGGAGGTGTGGCGCTGGCGCAACGAGGTGCCGATGTGCGCGTCGGTGCTGGCCACGGCCGGCGACCTGGTGTTCGCCGGCGAACCCACCGGTGAGTTCAACGCGCTGAACGCCCGTACCGGTGAGCTGCTGTGGCAGTTCCAGTGCGGCAGCGGCCACCACAGCAGCCCGATGACCTACAGCGCCGGCGGGCGGCAGTACGTCGCCGTGCCGAGCGGCTGGGGCGGCTGGATCGAGGGGTTCGCGCCGGGCATGCTGGCCGGCACCCACGGAGCCGCGCTCTTCGCCTTCGCGCTGCCGGAATAGCGAGCGCAGCGGTCCCGCTCCGGCGGTCGCCGCCTCGTAACACCATCTCGCTCTACATCACCATCTCGCTCTACATCGGGGAGGAGGTGACAAGCATGGACATGGAGACCTGGGAGACCCCCGCTTGCGAAGAGATCAGAGTGTCCGCCGAGGCGAGCGCGTACATGAAGATCTGGGAGTACGGCGGCGACTAGCCGGGCCGGGCGCCGGGCCGCGGCGGCATGGGGTCCGGCGCCCCCAGTCCGGCACGCGCGGGAAGGACGGGTCCCGGGCCCCGCGGCCCGGGCCGCGTCTCGGCGGGATCTCCGCGGGGTCCCGCCGGAGCCCGCGGCCCGGCAGCGGGCGTTCACAGGGCGGCGGGGTTCACAGGGCGGCGGGGTTCACAGGGCGGCGGAAGGACGGCGGATCGGCGTGTGGGTGCGGGTGCTGGGATCGGCGGCCGGTGGCGGGTTCCCGCAGTGGAACTGCGCCTGCCCGTCGTGCGGTGCGGTGCGGGACGGGTCGCGGCCGGCTCGCCGGCGCACCCAGTCGTCGATCGCGGTGAGCGCCGACCGGCGGCTGTGGTTCCTGCTCAACGCCTCGCCCGACATCCATGCCCAGATCGAGTCGTTCCCCGCCCTGCATCCGTCCGGCGGCAACCCAGGCGGCGGCCCTGTCGGCGGCCCTGTCGGCGGCCCAGGCGGCGGCCGGAAGGTCCCGCTGCGGGCGGTGGCGCTCACCGACGCCGAGCTCGACCACACGCTCGGGCTGCTGCTGCTCCGCGAGGGTGGCGGCGTCGAGCTGCACGCGACCGAGGCGGTGTACGACACACTCCGCGACGGGAGCTCGCTGCTCCGCACGCTCGAGGCGTACTGCCCTGTCGACTGGCATCCGGTCGTCCCGGACGCCGACGTGGAGCTGGGCGGCGGGCTGGCGTACCGGGCCTTCGACGTGCCCACGACGAAGCGGGCGCGGTTCGGCTCCGGCATCGGCGCCGGAAAGGGACGGGTCGTCGGCTACCGCCTCACCGGCGGGCGTGGCGGCCGGTCGCTGGTGTACCTGCCGGGCGTACAGGACCTCACGGCGGCGGTGCTCGACCAGCTGGACGGCTGCGCCTGCCTGCTGGTCGACGGCACCTGCTGGCGCGATGACGAGTTGGTCAGGCTGGGCCTGGCGGGCAAGACGGCGCGCGAGATGGGCCACGTGCCGATCGAGGGGCCGGGCGGCAGCCTCGAACGGCTGGCGCCGCTCCCCATCGAGCGCAAGATCTACATCCACATCAACAACACCAACCCGATCCTGCTCGAGGACTCGCCCGAGCGGCGCGTCCTGGAGCGGCACGGCATGGAAGTCGCCGTGGACGGGATGGAACTGCGGATCTGAGGGCCATAGATGACGCTGGCAATCGAGAACGAGAGCTTCCTCGCGGCGCTGCGCGCGCAGGGCCGCCGGTACCACGACCAGCACCCCTTCCACCGGAGGATGAACGAGGGCGCGCTGAGCCGCCGCCAGCTCCAGGGCTGGGCGGCCAATCGCTTCTACTACCAGGTGAATCTCCCGCGCAAGGACGCCGCCGTGGTGGCGAACTGCCCGGATCGCGAGGTACGCCGGCGCTGGATCCAGCGCATCCTCGACCACGACGGCACGGTGGACGGCGGGGGCGGGATCGAGGCGTGGCTGCGGCTGGGCCAGGCGCTGGGCCTGACCCGGGAGGAGCTGCTCGACGAGCGGCATGTCGTTCCGGGGGTACGGTTCGCCGTCGACGCCTACGTCACCTTCGCCCGTACCCGCCCGTGGGTCGAGGCGGTGGCCTCCTCGCTCACAGAGCTGTTCGCGCCGGATCTGATGGCCGAGCGGCTGGCCGCCTTCGAGCGGCACTACCCATGGATCGACCGTCAGGGATTGGCCTACTTCCGGGCCCGCCTGACGCAGGCGCCGCGCGACTCCCAGCACGCCATGCAGGTGGTCACCGAGCACTGCAGGACGGCCGACGAGCAGGCGGCAGCCGTCGCGGCGCTGTCGTTCAAGTGCGACGTGCTGTGGAGCATGCTGGACTCCATCGATCGCGCCTACCCGGACCGCTAGCCATGCCGGCGCGGACCGTTGACGATGCCGACCGCCCCCGCCTTGCCCGGCACGTCCGCCTGAGGTTCGACCGGGCGCGGGGCCGCCACGTGCTGCTGGCGCCCGAGGCGGTCTCGGTGCTGAACGGCACGGGCGCCACCATCCTGGGTCTGTGCGACGGCCGGCGCACGGTCTCCGACATCGTGGCGGAGCTGCGCGCCGGCTACGACCGTGTGGACGGCGCCGAGGTACGGGACTTCATCGCCGGCCTTGTCACCAGGCGATGTGTCGAGGTCGGCGACGGGCCGGTAGCCGACGGACGGGTCGGCGACGGACGGGAGGCGGGGGATGGACGGACCGGATAGCCCGTTCGGCATGCTGGCCGAGCTCACCTATGCCTGCCCGCTGCACTGCGCGTACTGCTCCAACCCGCTCAACCTCGCCGACTACCGCGACGAGCTGACGACGGGGGAGTGGCTGCGGGTGATCGCCGAGGCCGCTGAGCTGGGGGTGCTGCAGCTGCACCTGTCGGGCGGCGAGCCGCTCCAGCGCCGCGACGTCGTCGAGATCGTCCGCGGCGCCGCCGGGCTCGGCCTGTACACGAACCTCATCACGAGCGCCATCGGCTTCTCCGCTCGCCGTGCCGAGCAGCTGCGCGCCGCCGGTCTCGACCACGTACAGATCAGCGTTCAGGCCGACGAGGCCGCCTTGTCCGACCGCCTGGCCGGCATGCCGTCGTTCGACCGCAAGGTGGCGGCCGCCCGGCTGACGAAGAAGCTGGGCTGGCCGCTGACCCTCAACGTGGTCCTCCACCGGCAGAACATCGACCGGATCGGTCGCGTCCTCGAGCTCGCCGAGGAGCTGGACGCCGACCGCGTCGAGCTGGCCAACACGCAGTACTACGGCTGGGCCCTGCGCAACCGGGACGGGCTGCTGCCGAGCCGGGCCCAGCTCGACCGCGCCGAGACAGTGGTGCGTGCGGCTCGGGAGCGGCTGAACGGACGGATGCAGATCATCTACGTGGTCCCCGACTACTACAGCCGGTATCCCAAGGCCTGCATGGACGGCTGGGGACGGCGGCAGCTCACGGTGACGCCGAACGGCGACGTGCTGCCCTGCCCGACCGCGCATACGGTGCCGCTGCCGCGCGCCAGCGTGCGCGCGCACTCGCTGGCCTGGATCTGGCAGCGGTCACCCGCCTTCCAGCGTTTCCGCGGTACGGACTGGATGCCCGACCCCTGCCGCGGCTGCGACCGTCGCGAGCTCGACTTCGGCGGCTGCCGGTGCCAGGCGTTCCAGCTCACCGGGGACGCGGCCCGTACCGATCCGGTCTGCCATCTCTCGCCGGATCACGGAGTCGTCGCGGCGGCGGTGCGGGCCGCCAACGCGCCGGCCGCCCCGGACGCGCCGACCGGGGCGGCCGGGGACGCGCTCATCCCGCGACCGCATCCGCGCGACGTGACCCGGCAAGGCCCACTTCAGTGACGCCTTCAGTGACGCCTTCTGTGACGACCCTTTTGTGACGACTTCTGTGACGGTGGTTGATGATTGAGGTACTGGCTCTCGGCTTGTTTCTCAGCCTGGACAACTTCAGGTCGTCGATCGCGATCGGCACGATTCCCTTCAGATTCCGTCGCGCCATGCAGATCGCCGTCGTGTTCGGCGTCTGGGACGGCGTCGCGCCGCTGGCGGGAGGCGTGCTCGGGCACTACGTCGGCAAGATGATGGGCCCGATCGCCGAGTACGTCGGGCCCGCGTTGCTGGGCATCTACGGCCTGTATCTTCTGTTCGGGGCGTTCAGGAAGCCGGCGCCGGATGAGATCGATCAACCATGGGTCACGCTGTTCGGCATGCCTCTTACCCTGAGCGTGGACAACCTGCTCGCCGGCGCGGGACTGGGGTTGCTCGGTTTCTCTCCCTTCATCTCGGCTTTGATATTCGGAACCACGACCGCGGTGATGTCGCTCGTCGGGTTGTGCATCGGAAGGTTCGCCGCGCGTCTGATCCCCATGCGCCCCGACCTGGTGGGTGGAGTCTCGCTCGTCGCCGCGGCCATCGTCCTGCCAATCGTGTTCTCCTGAGCCGTGGATAGTGGCGCCCGCGGCAGGGTGCTGGTGCGGCGGGCCGGTGCGGGACGTGCCGTCGGACGGCCGGTCATGCGTGGTGCCGGCACCCGCGTGGGTCGAGGCGGAGCCTGCCCCAGACCACCTTGCGGGACGTGTGGTCCTGGACGGCCGTGGACTCCGTGCCGTCCGTGGGGTACCAGCCCCAGCCGTCGCAGAGGGTCTCGACGAGTAAGAGGCCGCGGCCGCCTTCGGCGTCGATGCCGGGAGTCTGCGGCACCGGCGGGTCGCCGCTCCGGTCCCCGACCTCGATCAGCAGGTGCGACCGTGCGTCCGAGGACAGGCGCAGCCGGACCTGCCCGAGCGCGGCCATGTCGAGGGAGCAGCGTGCCGCCGGGCAGCGGTCGTGCCGGCGCCGCTCGTCTTCGGCGAGCAGTACGGTGGCGTTCGCGGCATTCGTCACCAATTCGGACACGACGAGCTTCACCCGGTAGACGAAAGTCTCGTCCCGGCCGAGCCGCCAGTAGCGGAGCAGTTCTTCGGTGTGGCGCCGCGCCCGGTACGCGGCATTGGGCATCGCCGCCAGGGGAAGTTCATCGTGCAGGGTCCACGGTGTCATCTATGTCTTCATCCGGAATCAGGCGCGGAAGGACAGGCGCTCGGCGATGAGCCGGGTCGCGGTCGGGAGGTCTGAAGTCCGGCAAATGCGCTCGTTTTCCCGCTCCCACTCGAACCACGACTCGGAATGCGGGACGTGGGTGGTCCGCGTGGTCACCCGGACCGCCTCCTCGGGGCCTTCCCCGGTTGGACGGAGCACGTAGAGGCGTGGCTGTTCGACGCCGTGCGCGCCGGGCCGCTCGTACCGCGTGGCCAGGCCGATGAGGTGGAGCGCCGATTGGAGTTCTCCCAAAAGGCGGGTCGCGACGTAAAGCGACAGGCGGTCCTCCGCGGGCAGCGCGTTGCCGAGATAAGTCAGATCAGGGGCGGGCATGTCGACTCCTTGTCTCGCTCGCGTTCGAGTTGAACGGTCAGGTCGGCCACATCCCGCTCGATGAGGGTGGGGGACAGGCCGGAGGACGCCTCGACGCGGGTCAGGTGCCGGCGCCTGGTGGCGCAGATCAGGCTTCCCGCCCGGCTCGTCCAGAACGACCATTCAGGCCAGGCGCGCCGCAGTGGCTCCAAATCCGGTATGGCCGGTGTCTTGGTATGCATCGCTCCAGGAAGCCTCTCTCGGACTTTCGCCACCATGACTCCTCACTTGACGGCGGTCAACTTGCGGCTTGGATGAAACTGGCTTCTTGTCTACCCTGATCGGCGTACGCTCTGTATACGGAATCGGCCGCACTGGTAACAGTGAGTGACGGAAGATCATCCGTGAGGAGGCGGTGAGGCCCATGGCGCCAGTGCCCCACGAACGCCGGACCTGGCTCCACTACTGGGCGGGGGAGTTAGTCGCCTGGCGGGAGTTCCGCGGGTTGACGCAGTGCCAGCTGGCGTCCGCCATCAATTACGCGGAATCGACGGTGGCCATGATCGAAACGGCCAAGCGCAAGCCCAAGCCGGACTTCGTGCAGCGCTGCGACGTCGCTCTCCAGACCGGCGGGGCGTTGGAGCGCCTCAAGGACGAACTCGTCGACCGCGAGCTCGTGCCCGACTGGCTCGACCGCTGGCGTCAGATCGAAGAGCAGGCCAGCGAGTTGAACTGGTTCGAGATATTCGTAATTCCTGGACTGCTCCAGACGCCGGAGTATGCTCGGGCCATCCTGGAAGCAGGACATACCAAACCCTTCGACCTTGAAGCGCAGGTGAAGGCTCGGCTCGAACGACAACTGATTCTTACCCGCGAAGACCCGCCGATGTTCGTGGCCGTGGTGGATGAGAACGCCATTCGGCGGATGATCGGCGGCGAAAAGGTTATGTACGACCAGCTCACGCATTTGCTTGAGCTGGCAGAGCAGCCGCATATTCGGCTGCAGATCATCCCACATGATGTGGGCGCGTACGCCGGATTGACCGGTCCGTTCGTGGTCGCCACCCTTGACGGCGATGAGGTCGTCTACCAGGAAGCGGCCCTGCGCGGGCACATCATCGAGGGTCATGAGGACGTCGCTGCCTTCAAACGCATGTGGGCGGCGTTGCGAGCCGATGCGCTTCCGCGGAAGGCATCGCTCGACCTGATTTCGGAAGTGACCAAAGAATGTACATGATGTGGCGTAAGGCCCAGCGCAGTAACGCCAATGGCGGTGCCTGCGTCGAGGTGGCTCGCGGGCAGGGCATGATTCTCGCCCGGGACAGCAAGAACCCGGACGGCCCGCGGCTCCAGTTCACTCCGACCGAGTGGCGCGGATTCCTCGCCCGAGTGAAGGAGGAGACGAGCCGGTAGCCCGTCTCATCACACAAAAAGCCTCCTCGACCAGGGGGCTTTTTGTGTTTACCAATCCTGGCGCCCGGCGGAAAGGCCCGCCCTACCCCACGAACGGGTCAATCGAGCCACGGCCCGCCGCGCGTCACGAGGTCAGCCGGCGCGGGCGGCGGCCAGCGATGCGGGGTCGAGGCCCGCCGCGCGCAGCACGGTGACGGCCACGCCGCGGCCGACGCCGGCGAGCCCGACTAGGAGATGGTCGCAGCCGATGGCCGGAGAACCGTCCTGGGCGGCGAGTTCGGCGGCGGTCGCGATGGCCTTGCGGCTGTAGGGCGTCCAGGCGATCCTTTCCGCGGCCTGGGACGCTCCCGTGCTCAGCCGCGACTCGAGTCTTCGGCGCAGATCGTCGCGCGGCACGCCGAGGCCGTCGAGCAGCCGGGTGGCGCTGTTGTCCTCGGCGATGAGGCCCCACAGAAGGTGCTCGGTGCCGACGTAGTTGTTGCGGTGCTGGACCGCGACCCGCTTCATGCTGGTCATGGCCCGGCGCAGTTCGTCGGCGAGCTGTTCGGGGTCGTACTGCTTGTGCGGCGCGAGGAAGCGTTGCTGCGCCGCCTGCCGCGTCACGCCGAGCGCATGCCCGATGTCGGTCCACGAATACCCGTGCAGGCGGCAGTGCTCGACGTAGTCCTCCACCAGGTCATCGGCCAACGCCTGCAGCCGCCCCGACAGCTCGGCCGCCGTGGTCAGCAACGCGAGCCAGTCGGGCTGCGCTCCGCCGTCCTGCCGCACGGCGGTGGCGCACGTGCGGTCCACCTCGGCGATGAGCTGGTCCAGGTCCGGAAGTGTCATAACGCAAGTTTCGGTTGACAATCTCAAATTGTCAACTGGACGTTGCTCAGGGCCGGCGGCCGACTCCGGCCCAGAGCCAGAAGCGTCGCTCCATGGAGACCGGTCCGTCCGGCCGCCACTGGTGCACCGGCACGATGCCCGGATCGAGCACCTCCAGCTTCTCGAACAGCCGCTCGATCTGCTCGAAGGTGCGCGGCAGGGAGACGACGCTGACCGGAGAGCGCTTGACGATGTTGATCGAACCTTCCATCGTCCGCGGGTCGTCGTCGCCGGTGAGATGCGACAGGATCACCTGGCTTCCCGGGGCGATGGCGTCGCGGATCCTGGACATGATGTCGTAGGGGTCCTCTTCCTCGGCGACGTAGTGCAGGACGCCCAGGAGCAGGACGGCGACCGGCTGGTCGAAGTCGATCAGCTCGCGCACCTCCGGATGATCGAAGATCATCTCGGGGTGCCGGACGTCGCCCTGGACGGCGATCGTTCCTCCGCTGTCGGCGAGGATGGCCCGGCCGTGCACGACCGCGATCGGGTCGATGTCGACGTAGGCCACGCGCGGATCGGGCACGTACCGCTGCGCCATCTCGTGGGTGTTCTCCACGGTGGGCAGGCCGGACCCGATGTCGATGAACTGCCGGATACCGGCGTCGGCCGCGTTGCGCACGGCGCGCTTCAAGAACGCGCGGTTGGCCCGGATGCTCTCCAGCGACCCCGGCTGCGCGGCGACGATCTTGTCGCCCAGCTCGCGATCGACGGCGAAGTTGTCCTTGCCGCCCAGCCAGTAGTCGTACAGCCGAGCCGGATGGGCGACGGTGGTGTTGAGCTCGCTTGGCAGCCGGTATTCGCGGGGCACGAAGGGCCTTTCGGAGGGCGGGCCAGAGGGCATCTCTTTACCTATCATGCCTCGCGCCGGCACTGCCGGACGGGGCGCGCGGCCGCCTCCGGCCGGAGCGCGGCGTCAACCGGCGGCGACGATGTCGGCATAGCGGGCCTTCAGCGTCGAGACGACGGTGTCGGGGTCGGCGGCCCAGACGTCCGCGTTGAAGATCTCCACCTCGATGTCGCCGTCGTAGCCGGCGCCGGCCACCGCCCGGTGCAGTCCCCGGAACTCGATCACGCCGTCGCCCATCATGCCGCGGCCAAGAAGCACGTCCGCCGGCAGCGGCACGAGGAAGTCGCACAGCTGGAAGCTCGCGATCCGGCCGCCGGCGCGGGCGATCTGCGCGTACACCTCCGGGTCCCACCACACGTGGAACGTGTCGACGCAGACCCCGACCCGTTCGGCGGGGTACGGTGCGGCGAGGTCGAGCGCCTGCCGCAGGGTCGACAGGACGGCGCGGTCGGCGCAGTACATGGGATGCAGCGGCTCGAGCGCCAGCCGTACGCCGTGGTCGGCCGCCGCCGGCACCAGGGCGTCGAGCGCCTCGGCGACGCGGCGCCTGGCGTCCAGCAGGTCGCGGCTGATGCCGGCGCCGAGCGGCCGGCCGGGCACCACGCCGGGCAGCCCGCCGACGACGAGCACCAGGCAGGCGGCGCGCAGCTCGGCCGCCTCGTCGATGGCCCGCAGATTGTCCTTGAGCCACGTCTCGCCGGTGAGGAACCCGCCCCGGCACAGCGATGACACGCGCAGCCCGGCGCCGGCCACCCGCCTGGCGGTCGCGGCGAGGCCGTACGCGGCCACCTCCTCCCGCCACAACCCGATGGCCTCGATGCCGTGCCGCAGGCAGCCGTCCACCGCCTCGGGCACCGACCACCGCTTGGTCGTCCGCTGGTTCAGCGACAGCCGGCGGTTGGGCGACAGCCGGTGGTCGGGCGGCGGCCGGTCGCGGTCGAAGACCCCGGTCACGCGCCCACCCCGTACACCGCGAGCAGGGAGCGCATCCGGCCTGCGGCCAGCTCCGGATCGGGCAGCAGCCCGGCGGCATCGGCCAGCCGGAACACCTCGGCCAGGTGGGGCAGCGATCGGGCCGCCTGCGCGCCGTTCACCATCACGAACGCGTCCTGGTGGCCGGCCAGCCAGGCGAGGAAGGTGAGGCCGGTCTTGTAGTGGTACGTCGGCGCCTCGAAGATCTTCCGCGCCAGCGGCACCGTCGGGCCGAAGATCGTGTCGTACGCGGCCGTGTCTCCCGCGTCCAGGGCCGCCAGCGCGGCGGCCGCGGCCGGCGCGATGGCGTCGAAGATGCCGAGCAGCGCGTGGCTGCCCGAGGCGATCAGGCTCGGGTAGTTGAAGTCGTCACCCGTGTACAGCCGTACGCCGGGCGGCAGCGCGGCACGCAGCCGTACCTCGTGGTCGGCGTCCAGCAGCGACACCTTGACGCCGTCGACCTTGGCCGCGTGGTCGCGGATCAGCGCGAGCAGCGACTCCGTGGCGGCCGCGACATCGGAGGACCCCCAGTAGCCGGCGAGGTGCGGGTCGAACATCTCGCCCAGCCAGTGCAGGATCACCGGCTGGTCCGCCTGGCGCAGCAGCTCCCCGTACACCGCGTGGTAGTCGTCGGGTCCGCGGGCGGCGGCGGCCAGCTGCCGGCTGGCCATCAAGATCACGGAAGCGCCGGCGGCCCTGACCACCTCGACCTGTTCCTCGTAGGCCGCGACGATCCCGGCGAGGGCGGCCCGGCCGCCGGGTGGGCCGGCGGGTGGGGCGGCGCCGGCCGCGGGGAGGTGGTCGGTCCCGGCCCCGCAGGCGAGCAGCTCGGCCGGGTCGCCGTACGCCTTGGCCTCGGCGGCGCTGCGCTGGACGAGTTCCCGGGTGGCGGCCCAGTCGAGGCCCATGTTGCGCTGTGCGGTGTCCATGGCGTCGGCGACGCGCAGGCCGTAGGACCACAGGTGGCGGCGGAAGCGCAGCGTCGCGTCCCAGTCGACCGCGGCGGGGGAGCCGGGCGTGTTGTCACCGAGCGGGTCGGCCACGACGTGCGCCGCCGCGTAGGCGATCCGGCTCGCCGCCGGCGCCGGCGCCGGCGTTCCGGGACGCGCCGTCTCCGTACCGGCCGTCCAGGCGGACGGGCCGCTGAGCTCGTACGGTTCGAGCCGGCCGCCGGCCGCCGGGAGCGAGATCTTGGCGGTCGTCACAGCTCGGGCACCTCCAGGCGACGGCCCTCTGTGGAGGAGCGCAGGCCGAGCTCGGCGAGTTGCACACCGCGCGCTCCGGAGGCGAAGTCGTACGGGAACGGCGCGTCCTCGACGACATGCCGGACGAACCGCTCCCACTGGACCTTGAATCCGTTGTCGAAATGCCCGTTGTCCGGCACCTCCTGCCACTGGTCGCGAAACCGCTCTGTCGTCGGCAGGTCGGGGTTCCAGACCGGCTTCGGCGTCGCCCCCCGGTGCTGCATCCTGCAGGTGCGCAGCCCGGCGACGGCGCTGCCGTCGGTGCCGTCGACCTGGAACTCCACCAGCTCGTCGCGGTTGACCCGTACGCACCAGGAGGTGTTGACCTGCGCGATGGCTCCGCCCGCCAGCTCGAAGATCGCGTACGCCGCGTCGTCGGCGGTGGCGTCGTAGCCGCGTCCGCTCTCGTCGTAGCGCCGCGGCACGTGCGTGACGGCACGCGCGGTGACCGCCTCGACCCGGCCGAAGAGGTTCTCCATCAGGTACGCCCAGTGCGGGAACATGTCGAGCACGATGCCGCCGCCGTCCTCGGCACGGTAGTTCCATGACGGGCGCTGCGCCGGCTGCCAGTCGCCCTCGAAGACCCAGTAGCCGAACTCGCCGCGCACCGACAGGATCCGCCCGAAGAACCCGCCGTCGATCAGCCGCTTGAGCTTGAGGATGCCGGGCAGGAAGAGCTTGTCCTGGACGACGCCGTTCTTCACGCCCGCCGCCTGCGCGCTCTTGGCGAGGATGACGGCGTCATCGAGCGTCTCCGCCGTGGGCTTTTCCACGTAGACGTGCTTGCCGGCCTCGATGGCCTCGCTGACCGCGGGGACCCTCGCCCGTGTCACCTGAGCGTCGAAGTAGATCTCGCTGGCGCCGTCGCCGAGCGCATGGGACAACTCCGTGGTCCAGTCGGCGACGCCGTGGCGCGCGGCGACCTCGCGCAGCTTGGCGCCGCTGCGGCCGACGAGCACGGGGCGCAGCCGAACGCGGCGGCCGGTGGACAGCTCGACGCCGCCCTCCTTGTTGATCGCCAGCACCGACCGTACGAGGTGCTGGTGATGCCCCATCCGGCCCGTCACGCCGTTCATCACCACGCCGAGCGTGTCAATGGTCATCGGGTGTGTCTCCTCAGGCTCGGGTGCACTGCCAGGACGGGGAGGACGGAAAGCGCTTTCCAACAAACCGTACGTCGTCAAGGTGTTATTCGTCAACGTGACGGCACGTAACGGAGTTCCGGCCCGGCGGGCTTTACCTTCCTGTGATCATCTTGCGTCTGATCCTCTTCCGTCGGGGCCGTTCACGCAATGGGTGAGGCCGCGGTCGGTGCCGCCGGGTCGTGGCCGGCCGCCGCGGCGCCCGGCCCGGCCCCGGCCGGGGCCGTACGGCGGCCGAGCGTGAGCGCGGCCGCCGCGCCCAGCGCGCACAACGCGGCGGTGACCAGGAAGATCTCGCGGTACTGGGTGTGCAGTGCCTGCTTGAGCAGCGCGTTGTACGCGGCCAGCCGCCGCTGGTACACGTCGCCTGGGACGCCGAACGGCAGCGGCGTGTCGAGGTGCGCGGTCAGCGTCTGGAAGCGGTGGAAGCCCCAGGCGGACAGGCCGGCGATGCCGAGCAGCATCCCCATCATGCGGGCCACGACGACGGCCGCCGACGCGACCCCGTGCCGGGCCGACGGCACCGCGCGCAGCACGGCTGAGGAGACCGGCGCGATCACCAGCCCGAGCCCGAGGCCGGTGAGGGCCAGATCGACGTCCATGCGGGGGAGCGGGCCGTACCGTGCCGCGGCCGCCTCCACCGGCCAGCCGGCGATGAGCAGGTAGCCGGCGGCGGCGACCGCCAGGCCGAGCGCCGCGGTCCAGCGTTCGCCGAGCCCGCGCCGCCCGCCGGCGCCGTCCCCGCGGGCGGTGGCGGCGGCGAGCCACCCGCCGAGCAGCGCCGCCAGCGCGAGCGGCAGCAGGAACCTGACCAGCACCAGGGCGCCGCCGGCCGCCGACCTGCCGAGCACGGTCTGCGCGAGCAGTTGGACGTCGACGAGGGTGACCATCAGCGCGGCCCCGGACACGAAGGCCACCCCGAGCGCGCCGAGCAGCGGCCCCCGGCGCACGCCGGACAGATCCAGCAGCCTGACCCGCGCCCAGCGCACCTCCCAGGCGGCGAACGCGCCGAGCACGACAAGCCCGCCGGCGATCGCGGCGACGCCCCAGCGGGGCAGCGCCGCCTCGCCCGGCCTGGGATTGTACGTGCCGGCCACCAGCAGGCCGAGGGCGCCGGCGAGCAGCAGCCCGCCGGTGACGTCGATCCGGGAACCCGCGGGGTGGTTGCCGGCCCTGCGCCCGGCGGGCACCGCCCGCTGCACCGCCACCATGGCCAGCGCGGCGAGCGGGACGTTGACCCAGAAGATGCCGCGCCAGCCGACGAGCGCGGCGAGCCCGGCGCCGTACAAGGGGCCGAGCACGCTGCCGAGCTCCTGCGCCGCGCCGACCGCGCCGAGCGCGAGCGGCCGCCGGCGCTCGTCCCACAGGTCGCCGGCGAGCGCCATCGTGATCGGCAGCAGCGCGCCGCCGGCGACGCCCTGGAGCGTGCGGCCGGCGACCAGTGGCCACAGGCCGTGCGCGGCTGCGGTCAGCGCCGACCCGATCGCGAACCCGGCCAGGCAGGCGTGCATGACCGGACGCCTGCCGAACCGGTCGGACAGCTGGCCGAGCAGCGGCATGGCGGCGACGTAGCCGAGCAGGAATCCCGTGACGACGGGCGTCGCCCGTTCGAGGTGGTTGACCGGGATGCCGAGGTCGCCGACGACGTCGACGAGGATCGTCACGATCACGTACGCGTCGAGGGCCGCGAGCAGTACCGCCGTACCGCCGATGCCGATGGCCGCGGCCCGGGATCGTCGCACGGTACGGTTCAGCCCTTCGGCGCGGAGATGGCGAAATTTCGGTTGAAGTCGGCCAACGTCACGGTTACCGCACCCTGGGTGCCGTCGCCGCCGCCCGCCTTGGGGATCGGCACGCGCACCTTGAGCACACGGTGATCACCGGCGGCCACCCACACCTGCCCGTCGATGTCCTTGCCGACCCCCGGCACCAGGGACGGCACCACCGACCTCGACAGCGTGGCCTTGACCCGGAACGCGTCCTGGCCGCCCACCTTCTCGCGCTTGTCGGTCTTGGGCTTCGCGGCCGTGTCCAGCAGTTTCACGATTCCCCGCTGCGGATCGAGGATCGCCGACGGGTCGTACACGGCCAGCACGGTCGCCCTGGGCAGCCGCTGATACCCGCCGGTCGCCCCCTTGAAGTAGACGGTGTTGCCCACCAGCGTGAACGCCATCTCGACCGACTGTCCCGACTGGGTCACCTGCAGCGTCCCCTCGGCGTCCCCCGACTTGAGCAGCCTGCCGTCGGCGCTCTTGATCGCGATCGGCGGGTTGCCCTCGGAACGGATGGCGAACCCGACGCTCTGCACCCCGCGCATGGCGGCGGACGCCTGCTGGAGCAGCTTCCGCCCGTCGGGCAGCGACCCGCCGCCAGAACATCCCGCGCCGGCCAGCGCGACGAGCGCCAGCCACGCGAACACCCGACCCCCGGTCAACGACATAGCGGGACCCTACCGACGAGTCGCTCCCCGCGTCACCCCGTTCCGGCGCTCCCTCCCCGCACATCGCATCCCGCACGGCCGCGCCCCGTACCGGCCGATGGCCCGGCGATGCGCCCCAAGACCTCTACACTATGAGCCAGCCCGAGCGGGCGCCCGAGATCCTCCGCTCGTCCACCCGCGTGCGCGCGGGTCGACCAGCGGTGTGCCGGGGCGGTAGCTCAGCCGGTCAGAGCAGGGGACTCATAATCCCTTGGTCGTGGGTTCGAGTCCCACCCGCCCCACGCAGCGGGCGCGGGTGCTCGGCGGGCATTGCCGGCCTTCGCGCCACTTGTCGCCGGACAGATCCTGATCCATTGAATTGGATCAGGATCTGATTTATCGGAACTTGTTCCGTGACATTGGAACTTAGTCGAAGTGTCCTGAACCATTCCCATTATAGCGGGAAATCCTTGTCCTAATCACCATTTTATGTAAGTCTGCTGGTAGCCATCGTTATACCAATCAGTCTCCCGGGCGGGCTCGGGGTATTGTCGCCGTGCGTCAATATCCGCTCGGTGGAAAGACCAGGAGGCGCTATGGCCAACGTACTGGCCAAAGACCCGGGCGGGCGACGCGGCTTTCCCCTCGGGCTCGGATACTTTCGGTGGGTGAATTGTGCCCCGCGGCCCGTCCGGGTCGCCTTGGCGGCTTTCCTCGGCGCGGCGCTCGCGGCCGGCTGCGGCTCGGGTGGTTCGTCGGGCAAGTCGGGCGGTTCCGGCGAGGTCAACGTGCTGTACGCCGGGTCCATGGTGGACCTGATGCAGCATCACGTCGGGCCGGCCTTCGAAAAGGCGACCGGACATTCCTTCAAGGGCTTCACGGCCGGCGACAAGGACGTGGCGAGCCAGATCAAGGCCGGGGTCCACGCAGGCGACGTCTTCATGAGCGCGAGTCCCGATGTCAACAACACCCTGATCGGGCCGGCCAACGACAACCTGATCTCGTGGTACGCCACGTACGCCACCTCGCCGCTGGTCATCGGGTACAAGCCGAGCAGCAAGTTCGCCGCCGACCTGAAGAGCAAGCCGTGGTACACGGCCATCACCGAGCCCGGGCTCCATATCGGGTTCAGCGACCCGAAGACCGATCCGAAGGGCGAGAAAGCCGTCCAGGCGATGAACGACACCGCCGCCAAGAACCCGGCGCTGAGGAAGCTGGCGACCGACACCTCCTCCATGTTCCCCGAGGAGACCTTGGTCGGCAGGGTCCAGTCCGGCCAGCTCGATGCCGCGTTCTTCTACGCGAGCGAGGCGGCCGTGGCCAAGATCCCGACCGTGCCGGTGACCGGTGAGAGCCTGGGGGCGACCTACACGGTGGCCGTGTTGAACAAGGGTCCGCACCAGGCCACCGCCCAGGCGTTCGTCTCCTACCTGCTCGGGCCCGACGGCCAGCGCCTCCTCAAGCAGGACAACTTCACCCTCATCACGCCGCCGAAGGTGACCGGGTCCAACATCCCGGCCAGCCTGAAAGGCCTGTTGGCGGGATAATGGCTTACCGAGCGTCGCGCAGCCCGCTCACCTGGCTGGGCGGGCTGTTGGCCCTGTATCTCATCGTCCCGATCGGCGCCTTCGTCGTCCGGCTGGCCGGGTCCGACCAGCGCGGTTTCAACACCCCCGGACTGTGGTCGGCGGTCTGGGTGTCCGCGGCGGCAGCGACGATCTCGACCCTGCTGGTGGCGCTGTTCGGCATCCCGCTGGCGCACTGGCTGTCCAGGTCCCGTGGCGCCGTGGCCCGCGTCGTCGGCGTCCTCGTGCTGTTGCCGCTGGCGCTGCCCTCCGTGATGAGCGGCGTCGTGCTGATCTACCTCGTCGGCCCGTACACGCCCATCGGGCAGTTCTTCGGCGGCCGTCTCACCGACTCGGTGATCGGGGTGGTCCTCGCGATGACGTTCGAGGCCGCGCCGTTCCTCGTCATCGCGGCGCGCGCGGCCTTCGAGGCCATCGACCCCGCGTTCGAGGACCTCGCGGCGAGCCTCGGGCATCGCGGCCCGGCCCGGTTCTGGCGGGTGCGCATGCGCATCGCGGCCCCGGGCATCCGGGCCGGGGCGCTGATGACCTGGCTGCGCGCCCTCGGCGCGTACGGCGCGGTCGTCCTCCTCGCCTACCATCCGTACTCGCTGCCGGTGTTGACCTACGTCCAGTTCTCGAGCGCCGGGGTTCCCGGCACCCAGGCGCCCACGGCGCTCGCGCTCGGCGTCGCGGTGCTCATCGTGCTGCTCACCCTGATCCGGCGGCCGGTCCGGCTGCGGCCCTCGGGTCGCCTGCCCGACCCCAGGCAACCCGGTCTTGGCGCGCCGACCGTCGTCGGCTTCGACCTCGACCTGGCCGTCGGCTCGTTTCCGCTGAAGCTGAACCACCAGGCGGCCAGCCACCGGATCGCCATCCTCGGCCCGTCCGGGGCGGGGAAGTCGGTGGCGCTGCGCGCCCTGGCGGGCTTCCTCGGGCCGCACGCGGGGCAGGTCAGCTACAACGGGCAGCCGGTCTCCGGTGTCCCGGTGGAGGAACGGCACATCGGGTACGTGCCGCAGAGCCTGGCCCTGTTCCCCGGCCGCACCGTGTGGCAGCAGGTGCTGTTCGCCACCAACGCCGACCCCGCGCTCGCCGCGTGGTGGTTGCGCACGCTGGGCCTGACCGGTCTGGAGGACCGCCTGCCCGAGCAGCTGTCCGGAGGCCAGCGGCAGCGAGTGGCGCTGGCCAGGGCGCTGAGCCACGGTCCGCGGCTGGTCCTGCTCGACGAGCCGTTCAGCGCCCTCGACGCGCCGGTCCGCGACGAACTCCGCCGCGAGCTGCGGCGGCTCCAGCGTGAGACCGGTCTGTCCACGGTGCTGGTCACCCACGACCCGGAGGAGGCCGCGCTGCTGGCCGACGAGATCCTCGTCATCGCCGACGGCCGGCTGCTCCAGGCCGGGCGGCGCAACGACGTGTTCAACCGGCCCGCCTCGCCGCAGGTCGCGCGGCTGCTCGGCATCCAGAACATCAACCGGGCCACCGTGACGGTGCCCGGCGTCATCACCGCGGGCGGGACGCGGATCACCGTCGACACGCCGGACCTGCCGGCCGGCAGCGAGGTGCTCTGGTCCATCAACCCCGACCACGTCACCATCACCCCGCGAGGCGCGTACGCCGCGGTGGTCGACGACGTCGCCGACATCGGCCGGGGCACCACGATCACCGTCCTGCTGGACGGCGGTCTCGAACTGCGGGCCAGGACCGTCGACTCCGGCGGGCTCGACCCCGGCCACCCCTGCTACATCGACCTCGACCCGGCCGCCATCGCGCTCTGGCCGGCCGACTCCCCGGTGCTACTCGATGGCGAGCAGGTCGCCGTCACCGGCAGAAAGGCGCCGTTGAACGAATAGTCTCCGGGCAGGCGCCGGCCGGCCGGGCTTCATGCCTGGATCAGGGCAGGAAGTAGTTGGGGTTGGGCAGCTTGAACGTCCGGTCGGCGTGGCCGCCCACGAGGTCGCTGAACTGGTCGCCGAAGTTGGCGACGATGTCGTACCCCGTGGACTCGATGTGCGCCCGCGTCGCCGACTTGTAGTGGATCGTGGTGCACGCGCCGTTCGGGTCGGCGGCGCAGGCCTGCTTCAGGTAGTCGGGGTAGTCCGCGACGGCGGGCTTGGTGAACAGCCCGTCCTCGGTCCCGCTGAGCGCGGTGGGCTTCGGGTAGCCGGCGTCCACCCCGACCCCGTCCGCGGTCAGGTTGCCCAGCGTGGCGGCCTCCTGGGTGGTGGGCCGGCCGGTCAGATAGAAGATGGCGTAGCCCTCGCGCTCGGCCGCCCGCACCATGTCGACCATCCCGAACACGGCGGGAAAGCGCTGCTCGGTGACGAACGTGGCGTTGGTGGCCGGGTTGAACGCCCAGTTGCTGAAGATCTCGTAGTTCCAGGTCAGCAACGTGGTGTCGTCGACGTCGAGCACGATCGCGCGCGTTCCGCGCACGCGGTGGGGGCCGGCCAGCCAGCGCGTCCCCGCACTCGCGACCGACCTCGCCTCCTTGGCGTAGTTTCCGTCATCGGCCGCGACGCCCGTGCCCAGCGGGTCTCCGTAGTAGTTGCGGATCTGCTGCCGCAGCACGTCGATGTTCGTGATCTGATGCTCGGAGCGCGGCGTGAAGGTCTTGATGGCCGGCTCCGGCGCCGCCGCGATGGCCATGCCCCCGCCCACGATGGACGTGACCGCGAGCGCGGCGACCGCGATCAGAAGGGACCGGCGTGAGCGATGACGCCACAGACGTGCATACACGGTGACCTCCCCGGCGACGGATGATGTCGCTTCCCGCTGCGACCTAGATCCTGCAACCTAGATCCTGCAACCTAGACCGTGGCCCGCCCCGAGCGCTACCAGGGCCCGCGCCCTTCCGGGGTATGGACCACGAGCCAGAGGTGCCGGTCGCCGCGCCAGGTCGCTCCTTGTCACCATACAGTTACTGGCTGCGCGTCACGCGGGACGCCTACCGTCGGATTGTAAGCACGCGACTCCAAGGAGTCATCGACCGGAGTCATGGATGCGAACGGATGACGAGGAGGTGGGTGCATGACGCTGGACGTCCTGGATCTGCTCAAGGAGGGGCTGCCGGAGGGCTCGGCGCGGCCGCGGCGCATCGTGATCGTTGGCGCCGGCATGGCCGGCCTCACCGCGGGCCTGCTGTTAAAGGAGGCCGGCCATGAGGTGACCATTCTGGAAGGGCAGAACCGGGTGGGCGGCCGCATATTAACCTATCGCGGTTTTGCCGGGGACATGTACGGCGAGTTCGGCGCCATGCGTTTTCCGCGCCAACACCCCTTGGTCCAGTGGCTGATCCAGGAAAAGTTCAAGCTGCGGACCAAACCGTTCGCCATGTACGACGAGGACACATTCATCTACCTGCAGGGCAAGGCCGTCAGGCGCCATGACTTCAGCGTCGACATGTTCGACTTCGATCTGCTGCCGCACGAGGCGGACAAGGCGCCGCACGAGTTGTTGCGGCATACGATGCGGCCGCTCCTCGAGATCATGGAGAACGAGGACGAGGCGACCGCGTGGCACCGGCTGCTCGAGGACTACGACAGGTACTCCCTGCTCGGCTATCTCAAGGAGCGCAACGTCAGCGACGGAGCGCTGTCCATGCTCGGCCCTTTGTTCAACCTCGAGGGCCGCTACCACTTCTCCCTCGTCGAATGGTTCTCGCATTTTTACGAGGACGTCTTCGGCGACCTGGTTTACGTGGTCGACGGGGCGGACTCGCTGCCCAGGGCGTTCGAGGCCTACCTCATGGACGACATCAGGTTCGGCGCCCAGGTCCATGCCATCGACCAGACGGACAAGAAGGTCCACGTTCATTTCCGGGTCGGCCGCAGGTCGCAGGTCATCACCGCGGACGAATGCATCGTGACCGCTCCGCTCTCCGGCCTCCGGCACATGGAGATCGAGGGGCTGGACGCGGACAAGTGGTACGCGATCCGCAACTCCTACTACGGCCGGGCGCACAAGCTCTTCATGCAGTTCAGCGAGCGGTGGTGGGAGACGAAGTACGACATCACCCACGGGCTGACCGTCACCGACCTCGCGATCCGCAACGTCGTGTACCCGCCGGCCGGCCAGGACGACCGGTTCCAGAAAGGCGTGATGATCGCGTCCTACTGCTGGGAGCAGGACAGCATTCCCTACACGCCGCTGGCCGGCGAGGAATGCGTCGCCCAGGCGCTGGAAGACCTGGTCAAGATCCATCCCGAAGCGCGCGACACCTTTGAGTTCGGCGTCTACAAAGACTGGGCCCTCGACTGGTTCGCCGGCGGCATCGGCCCGTTGTTCCGCGCCTTCGAGATGAGCGAGGCGTTCTACGAGGACATCATCCGGCCGGTGCATCGGGTGTGGTTCGCCAACGATGCCTGCGATCGACGTCATCGGCGCTGGGTCGAAGGCGCCCTCAAGGCCGCCATCAAGAACGCCTACGCCATCCACACCGGCCTGCGGGACGAGATGCCCTGGAAGGACTGAGCACGACCCCGGTTGCCGGCCTCGAGACCGGCGTCGTCGCTCGCCCCGCTCCGGGGAGCGACGTGGGCCGGGCGGACCGGGCGGGTCAGCCGCTGCCGGCCGGCGGGTCGGCCAGGACACCCTCGAGCAGCCCGGTGGACTGGCCGACCTCGATGAGGTAGCCATCGGGGTCACGCATGTAGCAGCGCAGTTCGGCTTTGCGGTCGATGGGCGGCGTGAGGAAGGTGGCTCCCCTCTCGCTCCATTCCTGGTAGCAGGCCCAGATGTCGGCCACCCGGACGTTGAGGAAACTCGTGGCCGTGCTCGCGTCGGTCGGGGGATGCAACGTGACGTCTGGCTTGTCGGGAGTGGGGCCGCCACCCGGGTTCATGATCACCCAACTGTTCGCCAATCTGACGATGCACGGGTTCTCCTCCAGGGCCACCTGGCCGCCGAGGACGTCGGTATAGAAAGCCCGGGAGCGGGCCACGTCGGCCACCGTTATGAAATGCGTCAGCACGATCCCGATGTCAGGTGCCGGGAGATCCTCTCGGCGCATGTCAGCCTCCCCTCGTCATCGCATCGCGTCGGTCCGCGAGGGAGCGGGCGAACGCCGCACCGGCCACCTCGATCTGAATAACTCTCGCGGTGAAGCGGTGCCCGAGCCGGTGGCACCAGCGGCCTGCTGGCTTTCGTACCCGAGATGATCAGAGACGACCCATAGGGGAGCGAGATCCTTCTTTACCCTCTGCCTCCTGATCGGCATGGCATGTCCGCGGCCGCCCCGCCGGCGGGGCGGACGGAAAGAACCTTCCGGTGCGCTCCGGTGTATAAGGAGCATCATCGATGACGCCGAGGCGGTAACGCGGTCTCTCGACGGTGACCTGGACGCCTACGCCGTGCTGGTCGCCCGCTACACCGCGCCCGCGCACCGGGCGGCCTACCTGCTGGGCGCGGGGGACGAGGCCGACGACGTCGTTCAGGAGGCGCTGGTGAAGGCGTACCGGCACCTGTCCGGCTTCCGCGTCGGCGAACCGTTCGGTCCCTGGTTGTTGCGCATCGTGGCCAACGAGACCAAGAACCTCACCCGATCCCGGCGGCGCCGCGCCGCGCTGGCCCTACGGCTGTCCGCGCTCGGCGGCGAGGACGAAGCGGTCGACGGCACAGGGGGCCCGGTCGGCGCGGTGCTCGCCGGGGAACGGCGGGGCGCGCTGCTGCGCGCGCTCGACGCGCTCCCCGGCAAGGAGCGGCAGGTCGTGGTGTGCCGCTACTTCCTGGAACTGTCGGAGGCGGAGACGGCGCAGGTGCTCGGATGGCCGCTGGGCTCGGTCAAGTCTCGTACGTTCCGCGCGCTGAACAGGCTGCGCGGGTCGCTCCTGCCGGCGGCGGCCCCGGCGGCGGACGCGGATCGGCCGGGTCCTGGCGGTGCCGGGCCTGGCCACCGGGCCCGCCGCGGGCCGGGTTGGGCGGCATCCGATGACTGATCCGGCCCGCCTGCCGTCCGAGCCGCCGTCCGGCCTGCCGTCCGGCCTGCCGTCCGGCCTGGAGGCCGAGCTGCGTGAGCTGGGCCGCCGGATCGACGTGCCGGCCGCGCCCGACCTCACCGCCGAGGTGCGGCGGCGGCTCGAGAGCGGCGGGCGCCGTGACCGGCGCCCCGGCGGGCGGCGGTTCCGGTGGCCGCTCACCCATAGGGTCACGTGGCCGATCGGGTGGCCATTCAGGTGGCCATTCGGGTGGCCGGTGGCGCGGCCACCGGAGTGGCGGATCAGGTGGCGGGTGGCCGTCCCCGTCGCGCTGGCGCTGCTCGCCGTCCTGGCCGTCACCCCGCCGGGCCGGGCCGTGGTCGGCCACGTCGTCCGGTTCGCCGGCATCGAGCTGCGCCAGGAGCCCGCCCCGGTGCGGCCGCCGACCCCGCCGACCCAGGCTTCCGCGACGCCGCCGGGGAGCGGCCGGCCGCTGCCAGGCGAGCAGGTGCTGCCGCTCGGCGAGGCCCGCCGCCGGGTGACCTTCCCGATCCTGGTGCCGGCACCGCTCGGCGCCCCCGACCGGGTGGTGGTGCGCGACGGCGGCCGGGTGGCGACCCTCGTCTACCGCCGGACCCCGTACGGCGCGGTGCGGGTCGACGAGTTCGACGGCCATGTCGACTCCATCTTCTTCCGCAAGATCGTGGGCATGGGGGACGCGAGCGTGGCGCACGTGCGCGGCAGGGAGGCGCTGTGGGTGGGGCATCCGCACGAGGTGGTGTACGTCCGCCGCGACGGCACCACAGATGTAGCCTCGGCCAGGCTCACCACAGGCGGCACGCTGATCTGGGACACCGGCCGGGTGGCGATGCGGCTGGAGGGCCGGATCGATAAGGGCCGGGCCGTCGCCATCGCCGCCTCCGTCACCCGGCCATGAGGGGCGCGCCGCCTCCCGGGAACCCGATCGGCCCCGCCGGTGTAGGAGCGGGTGAGGACTGATCGGGAGGGCGCCATGCAACGGCCGGTTCGCTGGTTCACCGTCGTCGCCTCGGCTCTCGCGCTGCTGCTCGGCGGCGCGTGCGTCGCGGGATCTCCCCCCGCGACGGGCCCGGCGCCGTCGCCGGGCATCCCGTCGCCGGACACCCCGTCGCCGGACAGCAGCGACACGCCGGCGCTTCCGCTCGCCGGCCGGCCGGCGGGACCGCTGTACGGGATCGGTTGGGAGATCTCGACCGGGGCGTCCTACCTGAGCAGGCTCGACCCCCGCACCTTGCTTCCCGAGGCCGGCCGGCCGCGGCTGCGGGTGGACGGCCTCGCGGCGTGGACGGTGGCACCGGACCGCACCGTGGCACTGTTCGGGCCGGGCGACGCGAGCGGCGCCAACCTGGCCGACGCGAGCATCGCCGACGACGCGAGCATCCACGTCGTGGATCTCGGCCGGATGCGGCAGACCGCCGTGATCAAGGCCGCCGCCGAGGTCGGCTCGCCGCGCGCCGCGCTGTGGCTGGGACACGGCCGCGTCCTGCTGCTCGGCATCGCGGAGGACCAGCGGAGCGTCGAGCACGACGGGGTGACCAGCATGGTGGTGCGGCCCGCGCTGGTGGCGACGATCCTGGACGTCGATGCGCGGCGGGTGGTCGCGCAGCGCCGCCACCCCCTGGGTGCCCGCGCGGAGGACCCCAGCGCCGCCGAGCCGGCCGGCGCGGCGGAGGCCGTCGACGTGACGGCCGTGGAGCCCGCCCGCGCCGGCCTGGTCGTCCTGCTCCAGCCGGCCGACCGGATCGGCACCGTCGAGGTCGGCCGGGTCGACGCGGGCGGGGCGTTCACCTTCGTCCGGCTCGACCGGGTCACCGCCGGGTTCCGGCGGGCCCCTGACGGAGGCGACGTGGGCAGCCGGCAGAACGTGCCGGGACTGGCGGTGGACGCCCAGAGCGACCGCGCCTACGTCGTCGCCGCCGGGTCCCCGGTGGCCGAGGTGGACCTCACCGCCGCCCGTCCGGCCGTCGGCTACCACTCGCTGACCGTCCCCGGGCGGGCGCCGTCCGTGCTCGGCATGCTGCGCCGGGCTCTCGTGCCGGCCGCGCCGGCCGCCGAGGCGAAGCTGCAGAGCGGCCCGGAGCGGCACGCCCTGTGGCTCGGCGGCGGCAGGCTGGCGGTGTGGGGGACGGACGCCGACTTCTCCGGCACCGACGGCGCGGCGACCGGCGGGTCGCGACCGTCCGGCCTGCAGATCATCGACACGCGGGACTGGTCGGTCCGCACGCTCGACCCGCGGGTCGGCCAGGTCGTCCGCGCCGAGGGGCGGCTGGTCACCGCCGGCGTCACGACGCGCAGGAGCGACGACGCCGACATGGTGACCTCGGGGGACGGCCTGCGCATCCGCGTCCCCGGGCCGCGGCAGCCCGCCGTTCACCTGTACGCGGGGCGGCCCATCGAGTGGCTGCAGGCATCCGGCCGGTACGCCTACGCCGATCTCACCGATCCGAACGCGGGCACCGCGGGGGCGTCCGGGTACGCGGTGATCGACACCCGCACCGGCACCGTGGTCGGCGAACACAGAGGCCGTCCGCTCCCGGACCTGCTGGACTGACGAGCGGCTGCCGCCGGCCGCCCCGGCCGCCGCGGCCCCCGGGGTCTTCCGCGCCGCCGATCTTCCTGCGCCGCCGATCTTCCTGCGCCGCCATCGCCCGGTGTCCGAGACTTGGTGTCGCGGGCCGGGCGCGAGCCCGCGACACAGGGGCAGAACGGGAGTGAGTTTGGTGGCGGAGCTGGGACGGGTGCCGATCATCGCCGTGGGCAGCGGGAAGGGGGGAGTGGGCAAGACCACGGTCGCGGTCAACCTGGCGCTGGCGCTGGGCGCGCGCGGGATGAACGTGGGTCTCGTCGACGCCGACCTCTACGGCCCGGACGTCCCCCGGATGATGGGGCTGCGGCGCCGCGCCGACACCTCGGCCATCACCGTCTTCGCCGCCCAGGGCTCCCCGGGCGCGCGGTTGGAACCGGTCCGGCGGCACGGCGTGCAGCTCGTGTCGGCCGCCTTTCTGCTCGGCGAGAGCCAGGCGTTCAGCGCCGGCGGGTCGCTGGCGCAACTCATGGCGCGCCGGCTGCTGGTCGACACGGCGTGGGAGGATCTCGGCTGCCTCGTCGTCGACCTGCCCCCGGGGACAGCCGACATCCAGCAGTTCGTCTTCGGGCTGCGCGGGCGCAGGGCGTTCGTCCTGCTTGTCCTCACCCCCCAGGTGATCGCGCACCAGGACGTACGCCGCCTGATCGCCGACCTGGCAAGGTACCGGGCCGTACCGCTGGGCGGGGTGGAGAACATGAGCGGCCTGCTGTGCCCGCGGTGCGGCGAGACCACGGCGCTGTTCCCGTCGGCCGCCGGGGAGGACAGCGTCTGGACCGAGATCCCGAAGCTGGCGAGCATCCCGTTCAGCCCGCAGGCGGCGTCCGACGCCGACCAGGGGCGTCCCGTCCTGGTCACGCGGGCCATCCCCGAACACGTCGCGGCGTACGAGCGGCTGGCCGCGGAGGTCGCCCGCCGGCTCGACGAGGACCAAGGCGCGGCGTAGCCGCACGTGGTGACGACCACCGGTACCGGCGGTTCGTCCCTGCGGGAAATGGCTCGTCCATGCCAAAAGCGGCTCGTACCGCGCCGCCGACCGCGCTTACCATCGCGAACGCGGCCCCCTACGGGCGAGCGGCTCCAGGCAGGCGAGCGGGAGGAGCGGCCGATGACGACGGCGGATCCCGGGCAGGCGGGCGCGGCGCGGACCCGGGAGCTCATCGAGGCGGTCCGGGCGCGGCGGGAGACCTTCGAGGCGGCGGTCCGGCGCGCGGAAGAGGAGCGGACGTTGCCGGCCGACGTGGTCAAGGTGCTGCGCGACCTGCGGCTGTTCTGGCTCAAGACGCCACGCGAGCTGGGCGGCGGCGAGCTCGACCCGCTGGACTTCTGCGACGTGCTCGAGGAGCTCGCCTACTACGACGCGTCCGCCGCCTGGACGATGATGGTGGGGAACGGGACCACCGGCATGGTCGCCGGCTGGCTGCCGGACGAGGGGCTGCGTGACATCTTCCCCACCGTGCCCGGCGCGCCCACCGCACCCACCGCGGCCGGCGCGCCCACCGCCGCGCCCATCGCCGCGCCCGCCGGTGCGGCCGCTGACAACCTGCCGATCTGCGCCGGGCAGTTCGTCGCCCGCGGTACGGCCGTGCCGGTGGACGGCGGCTTCACGGTGAGCGGCCGGTGGAGCTTCTGCAGCGGCATCAACCACGCCGACTGGGTGGTCGGCGGGTGCCGGGTGGCCGGCGGCGACGACCGGCAGGTGCTGGTGGTGGTGCCGAAGAGCGAGGCGACCCTGCACGACACGTGGTACGCGGCCGGGCTGCAGGGCACCGGCAGCGGTGACTTCTCGCTGACGGAGACGTTCGTGCCCGCCACCCGCACGTTCGACTGGGCCGGCGGCGCGCCGGCGGTGCGCGGCGGCGACCTGTTCCGGCAGCTTCCGCTGCTGTTCGTGTCGAACGAGCTCGGCCCGGTCGTCGTGGGCGTCGCGCGGCGCGCCATCGACGACATGTACGCCCTGGCGAGCGCGACCGACCGCCGGGGGAGCCGGGTGTACCTCAGCGAACGCGCCGCCTTCCTCAAGGACATCGCGCGGGCCGAGTGCCGGCTGCGCGCGGCGCGCCTGCTCTACCGCGACACGGTGGCCGAGTGCTGGTCGGTGGCCAGGGCGGGCGCCGAGCCCGGCGCGGCCTTCGTGCCGTGGCAGCTCGCCCGGCACACGCTCGTCGTCGAGGAATGCGCGGCGCTGGTCGACCAGATCATCCGCTATGCGGGCGGGCGCGCGCTGGCGCTCGACCACCCGATGCAGCGGCACCTGCGCAACCTCGTCGCGGCGCGGCAGCACGTGTACGTCTCGGACGAGAACTACGAGATGGCCGGCCGGGCCCGGCTGGCGACGCCGGCCGAGCCCGGACGCGCGTAGCCGACCGCATCCGGGCAGCGGCGCGCAGGCGCGAGCGGGGCTGCGGTCAGCCGCCCGCGGCGACGCCCAGCGGCCGCAGGACCGGCATGACCTCGGCGGCGAAGAGCTCCATGTTGGCGACGGTCCGGTCGTGCGGCATGTCGCCGACCTCGAACAGCCCGATGATCTGGCCGAAGCCGAGGTCGCTTTGCAGCTCGCCCAGCCGGTTTGCGACGGTGTCCGGGCTGCCGACCACCACGAGGCCCTCGGCGACCAGCTCCTCGTACGACAGCTGGGCGGGCGGCTTCGCCCGGGACGACAGCACGCCGCGCATGGACGACGGGCTCATGTAGCCGGGCGGGAAGACGATCTCGGGGCCCTGCTTGAGCCCCTTGTGGAACAGCCACTCCATGTGCTGGCGGGCCTCGCGGTGCGCCTGCTCGTCCGTGCGGGCGACGTAGATCGGTACGGAGAACGCGAGCTTCTCCGGGTCGGGCGCGATGCCGATCTCTTCGGCGATCTGCCGGTACCCGTCGAACCACCGTTTGATCACGCGGGACGGCGAGTAGACGGACATCAAGGTGTAGCCGCGCTCGGCGACGAACTTGATCGTCTCACTGCTGCCGGCGCCGGGGATGTAGATGGGCGGATGCGGCTGCTGCAGCGGCCGGGGCCAGAGATTGACGTAACGGTATTCGTAGTTCGGGCTGATCCACTGGAACATCTCCTTCGACGTCCACGCCTTGATGATCAGGTCGTGGGCCTCGTTGAAGCGATCCCGCGACCGCGTCGGGTTGATGCTGTGCGCGAAGTACTCCCAGCCGATCCCGCGCACGAAACCGGACACGATGCGGCCGTTGCTGAGATGGTCGAGCATGGCGATCTCCTCGGCCACCCGCAGCGGGTTGCCGCGGATGCCGATCGCGTTGCCCAGCACCATGATCTGGGCCCGTTCCGTGCGGCGGGCCAGCGCCGCCGCCATGAGGTTGGGCGAGGGCATCAGGCCGTAGGCCGACTGGTGATGCTCGTTGACGGCGATCCCGTCGAACCCGATCCGCTCGGCGTGCTCGAGCTCGTCGAGGTAGCGGTGGTAGAGCTTGTTCCCGAGCTCGGGGTCGAAGTTCTTGTTCGGGAAGGTGAGCGACGGCGTGGCGTACGCCTCGTCGAAGTCGTCCGGCAGGTAGGCGTAGGGCATCAGGTGGAAGAAGATGAACTTCATCGGCTCCTCCCGTTCGTTCCGGCCCCCGACCCCGCATCCGCGAGGAAGTCGATGACGAGCTCGGCGAACTCCGCCGGACGCTCGAAGTACATGGCGTGGCCGCAGTCTTCGACCACGGTGAAGTTCGCGTTCGGGATCAGCTCGGCGTACCTGCGGCCGTGCGCGATCGGGATCAGCCGGTCGTCGGACGCCCACGCCACCAGCGTGGGCGCGGACACGCGGTGCAGCCGTCGTTCCAGCTTGGGGTTGCACAGGAACGGCGTCCACGCGAAGCGGGCCAGCGCGGTCGCGTCGCGGTAGCCCGCCAGCACGGCGTCCAGGTCGGGTTCGGCCGGCAGCGCCGCCGCCGCCTTGGCCTGGTCGTGGTACAGCGTCGCGCCGAGCTGCGGCGGCGGGACGAGGAACAGGTCGAGCACCGGATGGTCCGGCAGCCGCAGCCCGGCCGCCCCGAGCAGCACCAGCGACCGGAACGCGTGCGGCGCGATGACGGCGAGCTCGGCGGCGATCCAGCCGCCGAAGGAACCGCCCACGAGGTGCGGGCGGTCGAGGCCGAGGCGTTCGATGACGTCGAGGTAGTGGTAGACGAGGTCGTCCATCGCCTCGACCTCGGGCAGCTCGTCCGACTTGCCGAAGCCGGGGTGATCGGGCGCGAACACCTCATACCGCCGCGCGAGCAGATCGTGGAACTCCAGCCACTCTCCCGCGCCGCCGGCCGCGTGCAGGAACAGCACCGGCTCTCCCGCGCCGCCGCGGTACACATGGACCCGGCCGCTGGGAAAGTCCAGATACTCGGTCACCGGCGCGCCCACCGCCGGCGCACCCGCATCACTGGTCACAAGTCACCTCCGAGATCCGGCCGACGCGGCTGACCATGGCCGACGCGGCCGACCAGGCCGTTGAGTGGCCTGCTCAGGTCGATGCCGCCGCCGTCACCTCGACGCTAGGAAACCCGTTGCCGGCCGTCGAGCCGGTTTCCGCACCGTCGAGCCGGTTCCCGCACCCGGCGCACGGCGCGGAAAGGAGGCACTGGCCTTGACGAGCGCGCTATGAAGTGCAGATCCTTCGTCACAGGCGCGTCGTTAAGGACGGGCCGGTCGTGGAGGTGGTGATGGGCGCTTCGGCGGTGCTCATGGGCAGCGAACCGGCACCGGACGAGACGGCGCGGGCCCCCGCGGGCGGCTCGGTGGGTGGCTCGGCGGGTGCCTCAACAGGTGGCTCGGCGGGTGGCCCGATGGGGGCCTCGGCGGGCGACGAGATCCCGCTGCCGTACCCGCAGGTGATCCGCACGGACGATCCGGACGACGCGCGGGTGCGGACCCAGGAGTTCCTCAGCTGCTCCCACCGGATGCGGCTGCTGGACCGCGAGCGCGAGTTCCTCGCCCGGGTGCAGTACCGCTCGCTCGGCGGTCTCGGCCTGATGACGTCGGTGTACGGCACGTCCGTGGAGATCGGATGCTCGCCGCCGATCCCGCTGATGACCGTCAACTTCGTCTTCGGCGGGTCGATGGCGATCGCCGACGGTGGCAGCGAGACCATCGCCGACGACGGCACCGCGGCCGCGTTCTGCTTCCACGAGGACCTTGCCATGCGCTGGACGCCGGGACTCAGGCAGCTGATGCTCACGATCGACAAGCCGCTCATGGAGCGCTACCTGCAGAACCTGCTGAACGAGCCGCTGCACGAGCCGCTGCGGCTGCACCCGCGCATCGCCCTGGACGGCACCAGCGGCCAGGGCATCGTCGCCGCCGTCCGGACGCTCCACCGGGCGCTCGAACGGTGCGGCAAGGCCGGGCCGCCGCCGCTGCTCGCCGCCGAGGTGGAGCACGGCATCCTGTCCGCGCTGCTGCTCGGCCACCGGCACAACTACACGGACGCCATCTTCTCCGCCAGGGCGCTGCCCGCCCCACGGGTCGTCCGGCGGGTCGTCGAGCTGATCGACTCCGCGCCGCAGACCGCGTTCACCGTGGCCGACCTCGCCCGCTGCGCCGGGGTCAGCGAACGGTCCCTGCACGCCGCGTTCCGCCGCCAGCTCGGCACGTCACCCATGGCCTACCTGCGGCGCCGCCGCCTCGAACAGGCCCACGACGAGCTGCTCCGCATCGACGCCACGGCTGGGGTCAAGGTCACGGACGTGGCGCTGCGCCACGGGTTCGCGCACGCCGGCCGGTTCGCCGCCGCCTACCGCGCCCGCTTCGGCGAACCGCCGTCGGCCACGCTGCGCCGCTGACGTCTCGAAATGCCGGCGGACGACCTGCGAGGAGGGAACATAGCGATGAACCCGGTGAGGAGGACGCGATGACGAAGGACGCGATGATGACCAAGAAGGAGGCGGCGGAGGCCGTCCGCGCGGCGAAGGCCCGCCTCGGGGTGACGTGGGCCCAGCTCGCCGAGGCGGTCGGCCGGCCGGTGGCATGGACGACGTCCGCACTGCTCGGCCAGCAGCCGATGACCGACGAGCAGGCCCGGGCCGCCGCCTCGCTGCTGGATCTCGGCGAGGACGTCCAGGAGGCGTTGCGGCTGCAGCCGACCCGCGGCGCGCTGGAGACCGCGGTGCCGAAGGACCCGACGATCTACCGCTTCTACGAGGTGCTTCAGGTGTACGGGCCGACGATCAAGGAGCTGATCCACGAGGAGTTCGGCGACGGCATCATGAGCGCCATCAACTTCCGCCTCGACGTCGCGCGGGTCGCCGACCCGGCGGGCGACCGGGTCGTGGTGACGCTGGACGGCAAGTTCCTGCGCTACGACTGGTAGCCCGGGCGCCCGCGATGACCGGACCTTGACCATAGTCAGGCGGCTGCCTACTTTTGGGTGGTTCGGGGCTCGCGAGCTCAGCCGATCGAGCGGAATGAGGCGCCATGCGACCTCGTCGTTCAGGACCTCGTCGTTCAGGACCTCGTCGTTCAGGATTTCGTCGTTCAGTCCGGGTGCCATCAGTCCGGGTGCTGTCGATCATCGGTTCGGTGGCACTCGCGGTCTCGCTGGCGGCGGCCATGCCGGCGCGTGCGTCCGGCGGTGGTCCGGTCGTCCGCACGGAGAACGGCGCGTTGCGCGGGCAGCGGGCCGGCGGCGTCGACAGCTTCCTCGGCGTGCCGTACGCCGCGCCGCCCGTCGGGGCGCTGCGGTGGCGGGCCCCTGGCCCGGCGCCCGCGTGGCGGGGGGTGCGGGACGCGGTCGCGTACGGCAACCGGTGCGCGGCGCTGGCGAGCACGAACGGGCCCGAGTCCGACACCGAGGACTGCCTGTATCTCAACGTCCAGCGGCCGGCCACGGCCCGGCCCGGCGACCGGCTGCCGGTCTTCTTCTGGATCCACGGCGGCGGCCTGGTCAACGGCAGCTCCAACCAGCACGACGCCGGGCTCATCGTGCGGAACACCGGCGTGGTCGTGGTGACGATCAACTACCGGCTGGGCGTGTTCGGGTTCCTCGCCCATCCGGCGCTCACCGCCGAGCCCGGCGCAACGGGCGAGTCGGGCGACTACGGGTTCATGGACCAGCAGGCGGCGCTGCGCTGGGTGCACCGCAACATCGGCGCCTTCGGCGGCGACCCCCGGCAGGTGACGATCGGCGGGGAGTCGGCGGGCGGCTGGTCCACCTGCGGGCACCTCACGGCGCCGGGGTCCAAGGGCCTGTTCAGCCGCGCCATCATCGAGAGCGGGTCGTGCGCGAGCCGGACGCTGAGCGCGGCCGAGGCGACCGGGACCGACATCGCGGCGGCGGCAGGATGCGCGGACGCCGCGACCGCGGCGCCCTGCCTGCGCGGCAAGAGCACGAAGGATCTCCTCACCGCCGCGTCGAGCCAGGGGTCCTTCCTGCTGGTGCACGGCGGGCCGACGCTGCCGGTGGCGCCGGACGCCGCCGTACGGGCGGGCGACTTCGCCAGGGTGCCGGTCATGATCGGCGCGAACCGCGACGAGGGCCGCACCTTCTCGCAGGGCTTCATCGGCCAGACGCGGGAGCAGTACGAGGGTTTCGTCCGGTCGACGTTCGGCGCGAACGCCGACGCCGTCCTCGCCCGCTACCCGTGGCCGGCGACCGCCGACGCCTTCACGCCGGCGTACCTCGCCGGCGCGATCCTCACCGACTCGGGCCTGGTCGCCCAGATCGGCGGCTGCACCAACCGCGGGTTGACGCGGGCGCTCGCCGGCGCCGTCCCGACGTACGCCTACCAGTTCGACCACCGGACGGGCCCCGGGCTCTCGCCCAACCCGGCGGGATACGTGTGGGGCGCCGGGCACGCGGCCGAGCTGGCCTACCTGTGGCCGAGCTTCGACAACGGCACCCCGATCGCGCCGACGTTCAACGCGGCCGAGCGGCGGCTGGCCCTCGACATGGTCCACTACTGGGGTTCGTTCGTCCGCGCCGGGCGGCCGGCCGCGACCGGGTCGGCGGCGTGGGCTCGCTACGACCGGACCGGGCGGGTGCTGTCGCTGCGCGCCGGCGGCCGGTCCACCCTCATCTCCGACGCGCGGCTCGCCGCCGAGCACCAGTGCGCCTTCTGGGACGCCCTGTCGCGGTGAGCGCCGCCGGAACCCGACGGTTCGCGCCGCCGCCGGGCGTCAGGCGTGGAAGCTCTCGACCCTGCTGTAGTGGAAGCCTTGGGTGCTCTTGCAGGCCGGACAGGTGTGGTCTTCCAGTGAGATCGAGACCGGCCAGCCACGCTCCCATATCGTCTGGGCCCGGCAAGAGATTTCGACCATACAGTTCGCGCAATTGGCGACGATGCCGAATTTCGCCGCCTTGCGCACATGGTGGTTGGGATCGGTGAGGTGGTTGGCGAACGTCCGATGGTTTTCGGTGCCGGCCAACCCGGCCTTGCAGGCATTGAGAAGATCGGTCAGATCCGCCTTGAGAACGTCCGCGTCGAAATGTAAGGGCATCCGCAGGCCGCCTATCTACTCCAAGGGATCACCATCCAGGATCCATTGCGTTCTGTAATCATGCGGCACCAGAGTTTTCGAAGCAATACGGCTATTGGGGGTTGACCGCGCCTCCAAGGCGCGGCGACGGGCTGGCGCGGCAGGAAAGCGCCCGCGCGGCGGGTTGCCGTTTTCCCCGCCGCGGAGGTCACGGTTTGCGGGCGACGCCGGCCACATGGCGCGCGGCTCGCCGGCGGGCGGATCGCCCGGGGCGCCACAGCGCCGTGGGGACGATGCCAGGGGCGAGCAGCTCCCAGCCGTCGAAGTACCGCGCGACAGGGTCAGCGGAATAGTGAGCGGACCAGCGAAATAGTTGTCCTTGCCGCCCAGCCAGTAGTCGTAGATGCCTGCTATGCGCGGGACGTTGGTGTTGAGATCGACCGGCGGCCGGTCGGCCGTCGCCACATCGAGTCCTTCCGTCCCTGGCCCTACGGGAACGGCCCTCGGGCTCCAAGCCAAAGGCTAGACGCGCTCCGGGTCGCTGTCGGCTGCGGCGCCGGTCGCGGCGCTGGTTGCGGCGTTGCGGAGGAGGAGCTCGCCCGTACGGCGCAGCCTGTCGCGCAGCTCGGCGGGCTGGACGACGTGAAAGTCGGCGCCAACGGCGGCCAGCGTCCAGACGGGCCAGTCCAGCGAGTCGACGCTCATCAGCAGCCGGCAGGACCGCTCGCCGAGCGGCTCGACCACGCCCCACCGCGACACGACGCGGCGTACGTCGGCGGCCGCGGCAGCCACCTCGACGACGACCTCGTACCTGGCCGGCATCGAGGCGATCCGGTCGCGCACGAACGCCGCGGCGTCGCCGCCGGGCAGCTCGCGCGGCCGGAAGCGCGCGCCGGTCGGGCGCGGCTCGGCGAGCCGGTCGATCCGGAACGTGCGCCACCCGTGGCGTTCTGCGTCCCACGCGACGAGGTACCAGCGGCGGCCGAGCGACACCAGCCGGTGCGGCTCGACCAGCCGCGTCGTCTCGCGCCCGTCCCGCGCGGTGTAGCCGAACCGCAGCCGCTCGTCGTCGCGGCAGGCCTGGGCGATCACCGTCAGCGCGCCGGCGTCGACGGTCGGCCCGCCGCCCCAGAACGCGGGCACCGTGTAGGCCTGCAGCGCGTCGACCCGGCGGCGCAGCCGGGGCGGCATCACCTGCGTGACCTTGGTCAGCGCGCGTACGGAGGTCTCCTCGATGCCGTCGACGGCGCCGGCTGCCGCGGTGCGCAGGCCCACCGCGATGGCCACCGCCTCCTCGTCGTCGAGCAGCAGCGGCGGCATCGCGGCGCCCGACTGCAACTGGTAGCCGCCCGCGACGCCGCGGCTGGCGCTGACCGGATACCCCAGCTCGCGCAGGCGGTCGACGTCGCGGCGCAGCGTCCGCGCGCTGACCTCGAGCCGGTCGGCCAGCTCGTGGCCGGGCCAGAACCGGTGGGTCTGCAGCAACGACAGCAGCCGGAGCATCCGGGCACTCGTGTTCGTCATGAGTCCCAGATTCCTCTCAATTGCGGTCAGAAAGTGGCCGTTATCGATCCTAGCGTGGTGTCCATGAACGCAACGATGATCCGCGCACGCGGACTGACCAGGCACTTCACGGTGAAGAAGGAGACGGTCGAAGCCGTCCGCGATCTCGACCTGGACGTCAGGCCGGGGGAGATGGTGGCGCTGCTCGGCCCGAACGGCGCAGGAAAGTCGACCACCCTCCGTATGCTCACCACCCTGCTGCGGCCCACGGCGGGCACCGCCGAGGTGGCCGGGCACGACATCGTGACCGATCCCCGCGCCGTACGCCGCCGGATCGGCTACATCGGCCAGGGCAACGGCGCCGGCCACAACCAGCGGGGCCGCGACGAGCTGGTCAGCCAGGGCCGGGCGTACGGGATGAGCACCGCCGCGGCGCGCGCCAGGGCCGCCGAGCTCATCTCGTCGCTCGACCTCGACGGCGTCGCCGACCGTGTCGTCTCCTCCCTGTCGGGCGGGCAGCGCCGGCGGTTGGACATCGCGATGGGGCTGATCCACGCCCCCGACCTGCTGTTCCTCGACGAGCCCTCCACCGGCCTCGACCCGCAGAACCGGGCGAACCTCCAGGACCACATCCGCCGGCTGCGCGCCGAGCACGGCACCACGATCGTGCTGACCACCCACTACCTGGACGAGGCCGACCAGCTCGCCGAGCGGGTCATCGTGATCGACCACGGCAGGCTCATCGCCGACGACACCCCGGCGCGGCTCAAGGCCGACCACGCCGGCGACCGGATCTCCCTGACGTTCGACCGCGAGGACGAGGCGCGGCGGGCGGACGCGTACGCGGCCGGCATCGCCGAAAGCGCGCGGGTCGAGCGGCACGGCGCGAACCTCGTCCTGCGGGCCGCCGGCGGCACGCGGCTGGTGCCGAAGCTGCTGCGCGGGCTCGACGACGCCGGCATCGCGGTGGCCGCCGTCGAGGTGGCCAGGCCCACGCTCGACGACGTCTTCCTCAACCTGACCGGTCGCAGCCTCCGCGAGGACGGCGCCGCGCCCGGCGAGATCGCCCCGACCGACAAGACCGGCCGTCCAAACGCCCGCCAGGAGGAGTACGCCGCATGAGCACCACCATGGTCACCAACACCATCACGAACCCGATCACCGGCACGGTCACCGACACCGCCACTGTCTTCAGCCGCGAGCTGCGGCCGGTGCTGCGCAACCCGTTCTCCGTGATCTTCACGATCGTGCAGCCGCTGTTCTTCCTCGCGCTGTTCGCGCCGCTGCTGCCGGACACGGTGGGCGGCGAGCCGGCCCTGCAGTGGTTCGTCCCCGGCATCATCGTGATGTCCTGCCTGTTCGGCACCTCGACGACCGGGGCCAACCTGCTGCTCGAGATGCAGAGCGGGTCGCACGAGCGGATGCTGGTCTCGCCGCTCAGCCGGCCCGCGCTGATCGTGGGGCGGGCGCTGAAGGAGACCGCGCCGATGTTCGCGCAGACGGCCTTCATCGTGGCGGTGACCATCCCGTTCGGCTTCCACCTGCACCTCGCCGGAGCTGTCGTCGGCCTCCTGCTCCTCGCGGTCTTCTGCGTCGGCCTCGGCGCGATGTCGTACGCGCTGGCGCTGGCGTCGAAGAGCCAGGACTGGATGTTCTGGGCGATCCAGCAGACGCTGCTGTTCCCGCTGCTGCTGCTCGCCGGGATGCTGCTGCCCATCGACGGCGGGCCGGGCTGGCTGCGGTTCCTCGCGCGCCTCAACCCGCTGTCCTACATCGTCGACGCCGAACGCGCCATGTTCAGCGGCAGCGTGGTCTCCTCCACCGTCGGCGCGGGCGTGCTCGCCGCCGCGGCCGTGGCCGCCCTCGGCCTCTTCGTCGGCACCCGCATGATCCGCCGCGCCTGAACGGACACTCAGGCATCCCCGTGCTTCGGGGCCCGGCCGTCGGGGTGTCTCCCCGCTCCCCGGGGCGGGGGGACACCGCGCATGGTGTCACGCACGTCCAAGGATGGCTAGCTAGAATTATGGCTATGGAGACTTTGCCGATCACCGAGGCCAAGAACCGGTTCACCGAGCTTGCCGATCGCGCCGCCGCCGAGCACGACCACTTCACCGTGACCCGTAACGGGCATCCGCATGTCATGGTCGTCTCCGTTGCCGAGTGGGATGAGCTGCAGGAGACCATCGCCGTGCTGTCCGATGCTCGGGCCCGCGCCGACCTGGCCGAGTCCGAGGAGGCCGCGCAGCGCGGTGACTTCACCACGGAAGAGGAGATGCAGGCGATACTCGACGCCAAACTCGGTCGCCGGAATGCGCCGTGACCTCCCGATATTCCGTTCTGCTGACCCCTCCGGCCAGGCGGGCGCTCGCGGAGCAGCTGCCTCCCTCAGTGGCGGCTGCCGCGTGGGAGCTGATCTCCGGCGCCTTGGCGGACGATCCCTGGCGGGTCGGCAAGCCCCTGCACGAGCTATACGAGGGGCTGCATGCGGCCAGACGCGGCACCTACCGCGTCCTGTACAAGATCGACGAAGGTAAGCACGCGATAGAGATCCGCTCCATCCGCCACCGCGCGGACGCTTATCGCACCTGAGCCGTGATCCGTCCAGCCGGACGCGGCCTCGTCATCGCCCGGCGGCACCGATGGACCTCCTGATCGCTTACGTTCGGTCATGAATCAGCGGAAGACGGTGCAAAGGTGCCCGTCGTCGTTCCACAATGAACGGTGCGTGACCCGGCCGTCACCTGTCCCGTCCGGCGCCCGCCCCGTGCGGACGGTCCAGCATCGTGGCCGGCTGCGGTCATGCGCTTGAGCGCGGCGGCCCGCACCGCGAACCTAGAAGGCTTTGCGAAGTTTTGCGGCGTCGCCTGACGTACGCGCACGACGGGATGGGGATCCGACGATGACCTGCGCTGAGGTGCCGGGGGGCGGGCACGATGGCTGAGGCGGCGGGGCAGGACGACCAAATCAGGCGGCTCGCCGAGCGCTCCCCGAACTTCGGGTTCCTGCTCCAGCACGAACCGCTGCTCGTCTTCGACGGCGCCACGGCCGAGGCGTGCGTGTACACCGACCCCAACATGGCCCTGGTGCGGGCGCGCCAGTTCGGCGAGGTGTTGGCCAGGAAGGTGGTCAGCGTCACCGGGACGCGGGTGCAGGGGCGCAACCAGGCCGACCGGCTGCGGGCGCTCAGCCAGTCGGGCGCCATCGTGCCCGAGATCCGGGCGGCGTTCGACCAGATCCGTACGGTCGGAAACCACGCGGTGCACGGCCACTACGCGGGGGTGCGGGCCGCGCTGACCGCCGTACGAACTTGCTTCGAGCTCGGCGTCTGGTTCCATCGCGCGGTCACCAGGAGCCGCGAGCCGATGGCGTTCGTGCCGCCGCCCGACCCGACCGCGCAGCCGGTGGACGCCGCCGACCGGGCCGAGCTGGACGCCGTCCTGGCGGAGCTCGGCGTCCAGCGCGACCGGCTCGCCGAGATCCGGTTGCGGCTCGACGACCAGACGTCGCTGCTGGAGGCGGAGCGCCGGGCGCGCGCGGACGCGGAGCGGTTGGTGCGGCAGGCGATGGCCGACCGGGACGGGCTGCACGCGCTCGTCGACCAGTTAAGCAGGCGCGTGGGCGAGCTCGAGGCGTCGTTCGAGCGGGCCACCAGGCCGCGACGGGTGTCGGCACTCGATCGTGAGGCGTTCATCGAGGACGCCCGGCGCGCCGCCAGCGAGCCGCGGACGGAACGCGAGGTCCGTGAAGAGGTCGACCGCATGCTGGTCGATGCCGGCTGGCTGGTGCAGGACGCCGGCGAGGAGAACCTCTTCGCCGGAACGGGGGTCGCGGTGCGGGAGGCGACGACCGCGACCGGCCCCGCCGACTACCTGCTGTACGTCGAGCAGAAGCTGGTCGGCGTGATCGAGGCCAAGCGGGAGGGGGTCGTGCTGTCCGCGGCCGAGCGGCAGACGGCCCGCTACGCCGAAGGGCTCACCCCGGGCCAGCGGCTGCGGGCGTGGCGGCTGCCGCTGCCGTTCCGGTACGAGACGACGGCGGTGGAGACGCATTTCACCAACGACCTCGACCCGAGCCCGCGAGCGCGTGCCGTGTTCTCGTTCCATCGTCCGGAGACGCTGGCGCGCTGGATGCGCGAGGCCGGGGCCGACCCCGAGGCGCCGACGCTGCGGGCCCGGCTGCGCCGCGGCCTGCCGGAGCTGGCCGACGACCGGCTCCGCCCGGCGCAGGACAGGTCGGTGCGCGGCCTGGAGGAGTCGCTGCGGCACGACCGGCCGCGCGCGCTGATCCAGATGGCCACCGGCGCGGGCAAGACGTTCGCCGCCGTCACGGCCTCCTACCGGCTGCTCAAGCACGGGGGCTTCGAGCGCGTCCTGTTCCTGGTGGACCGCAACAACCTCGGCAAGCAGGCGTACACCGAGTTCACCAACTACGTGACCCCGGACGACGGCCGGAAGTTCAGCGAGCTGTACAACGTGCAGCGGCTGGCCGGCGCCGGCATGCTCGGCTCGTCGAAGGTCGTGATCTCCACCGTGCAGCGGCTGCATGCGATGCTGCGCGGCCAGGAGCCGCCCGACCCCGACGTCGAGGACGAGGCGTACGACTCCTGGGACGTGGACGAGCCGGTGGAGGTGCGCTACAACGCCGCCGTCCCGCCCGAGACGTTCGACCTGATCATCGTGGACGAATGCCACCGATCGATCTACGGCAGCTGGCGCTCGGTGCTGGAGTACTTCGACGCCTACCTCGTGGGGCTGACCGCCACGCCGGTCGCGCAGACGTTCGGGTTCTTCCACCAGAACCTGGTGAGCGAGTACACCTACACCGAGGCGGTCGCCGACGGCGTCAACGTCGACTTCAACGTCTACCGGATCCGTACCGAGCTGGGCGAGCAGGGCGGCACCATCCCGGCCGGCATCGTGGTGCCCAAGCGCGACCGGCGCACCCGGCGGCAGCGCTACGAGGAGCTGGACGAGGACTTCACCTACGGCGGCAGCCAGATCGGCCGCAAGGTGATCAGCAAGGGGCAGCTCAAGCTCGTCCTCGAGACCTTCCGCGACAAGCTGTTCACCGAGATCTTCGCTCCGCAGCCCGGGCAGCCGCCGCGCCGGTACGTGCCCAAGACGCTGATCTACGCGGTCGACGACAACCACGCCCAGGAGGTCGTCGACATGGTCCGCGAGGTGTTCGGCGAGGGCAACGAGTTCTGCCAGAAGATCACCTACTCCGCGCGCAACCCCGACCGGCTGCTCGCCGCCTTCCGCAACAGCCCGGAGCTGCGCATCGCGGTCACCGTCGACATGATCGCGACCGGTACGGACGTGCGGCCGCTGGAGTGCGTGTTCTTCCTGCGGGACGTCAAGAGCTGGGCCTACTTCGAGCAGATGAAGGGTCGCGGCGCCCGTACGGTCAGCCCGGACGAGATCCGCGCGGTCACCCCGGACGTGGTGAGCAAGGACCGTTTCGTCATCGTGGACGCGGTCGGCGTCACCGACTCGCCCCGAGTCGACGCCTCGCCGCTCGAGCGCCACACCGAAAAGCAGATCAGCCTGGAGAAGCTGCTCGCCAAGGCCGGCAACCTCACGATCTCCGCCGACGAGACCTCGACCCTGGCCTCCCGGCTCTCTCGGCTCGACAAGCAGATCACTCCGGAGGAGCGGGCCGAGCTTGAGCAGCTCGCCGGCCGGCCGATCCCCGAGATCGTCAAGAGCCTCGCCCGGGTCGCCGACCCCGACCAGACGGAGGCCGCCCGGCTGGCCGGGCCGGCCGGTGAACGCGCTCTCGTCGACGATGCCGTACGGCCGCTTGCCGACAACCCGGAGCTGCGCCGCCGCCTGCTGGCGATCCGCCGCGCCCACGACATCGTCTACGACGAGGTCAACCCGGACACGCTCATCGAGACACGCCGTTTGCTGCGCGGGCAGACCGCCGAACGCGTCGTCGAGTCGTGGCAGGGCTACATCGACGAGCATCGCGACGAGCTCACCGCCCTGGAGCTGGCATACCGCCACGGGGGCGGCGGCCGCGCCGTGTACGCCAAGCTCAAAGAGCTGGCCACCCGGCTGGCCCGGCCGCCGTACCAGTGGACGCCCGACATCCTCTGGCACGCGTACGTCCAGCTCGGCAAGACCGCGGAGCACCCGGGCGCCCACTACGGCCCCGTCGACCTCATCGGCCTGCTCCGCTACGAGCTCGGCGTCGACGAGGAGCCGCGACCGCACAAAACGGTGATCGAGGAACGTTTCGCCGCCTGGCTCGCCCGCCAGCGGCAGGCCGGGGTAACCTTCACCGCCGATGAGCTGTGGTGGCTGGAGCGGATCCGCGACGTCATCAGCACGAGCGCGGCCTTCACCCCCGATGATCTCGAGGGCGTACCGTTCACCGAGCGCGGCGGCACCGACGGCTTCCTCGCCACCTTCGGCGACGACCGCGCCGAAGCCATCCTCACCGACCTCAACAAGGACCTGACCGCATGACCGACCTCCCCCCCGGCTGGATCCGGGTCCGTCTGAATGAGATCGCGGAAGTCCGTCTTGGGCGCCAACGCTCGCCCAAGAACCACAGCGGCTCACAGATGAGGCCCTATCTACGTGCAGCGAATGTTGGCTGGGAAGGTCTCAAACTCGACGATGTGAAGCTGATGAACTTCACCGAAGAAGAGGCTCAGGTCTACCGCCTTCGTCCCGGTGACATCATCATGAGCGAAGCCTCCGGTAGTCCCGGTGAGGTTGGTAAGCCAGCGCTTTGGAACGGCGAGATAGCAGACTGCTGCTTCCAGAACACACTTATCCGCGTTCGGAGTCATGGTCCAGACCCCAAATTCCTGCTCCTGCTCTTGAGATACGAGGCACTTCGCGGTGCATTCGTCGAACATTCTCGGGGTGTGGGAATCCACCATCTGGGAGCAGCCCGCCTTTCGAGCTGGCCGATAAACCTGCCGCCGCTCGCCGAGCAGCGCCGCATCGTCGCCACCCTCGAAGACCACCTCTCCCGCCTTCGCGTAGCAAATCAGTATCTGAATAGGGTCTCAGTTCTGAATGCAACGCTTCGGGAGTCATTGCGTTGCACTGGCGTCACCGGGAGTCTTGGCATGTTGGAGCCGGGTTCGAGGCTCCCTGTCGGATGGAAATGGGGGCGCATCGGAGACGTGCTAGATAAAATCGAGGCTGGCAAGTCGTTTCGGTGCCTTCCATACCCTGCGGCTCCGGGTGAATGGGGCATCATCAAGGTAAGTGCCATGACGTGGGGGGAGTTTCGGCCAGAGGAAAACAAGACAGTTCCGGCCGACGTTCCCGTAAATTCGCATTATGAAATACAGCCTGGTGATATCCTTGTGAGCCGGGCAAATACGGAAGAATATGTCGGTGCCCCTGTGCTAGTGAGAAAGTGCCGCGGTAGAT
>DASUWU010000047.1:0-20511 GCA_036378315.1 Streptosporangiaceae bacterium
TTCATGCGCTCGTTCAGCCAGGAGCACCCCCGCGCCGGGACGGCGCTTGTGGACGTCGGACCCGTTCTGGACGCGGCGGCCGCCAGGGCCATGGCGGACAGGATCGCCGGGCTCGGCCGCCCGCCGTCAGGCCATCACGAGCTCGGTCTCGGGTCGTCCGGGATGTGGACGGTGGAGCTCGCTCCGCTACCGCTCGAACCGCTTGCCGAAGAGCCGGCATCCGGCGGGCGAGGCAGCGGCGTCCTGGACGCGCTCACCGAACCCGGTGCGGCGGTCGTGGTGTCCGGTGGCACCACCGGGATCGTCGCGCACATGCTCGTGCGCGCCGCCGAACGGACGGCAGGACCGCTGCGCGGGCGGCTCGTCCTGCTCAGCCGAACGCCCGCCGCCGAGGACGGTGCCGAGGACGGTCAGGAACCCGTACCGCCGGACAAGCGTGCCGCCCTGCTCGCCTGGCGGCGGGCGGGCCCCGGTCGATCCGTGCACGAGTTCAACGACGAGTGGCGCCGGCGGTCGCGGGCCGGCGAAACGCGGCGGACCCTGAGCAGGCTCGCCACGGCCGGCGTCGAGGCCGAACATCACCTGGTCGACGTGGGCGCGGAGAGGGACGTCCGGGCGCTCGCCGAGCGGCTCCGGGCGGAACACCTGGCCATCAGGACGATCGTGCACGGTGCCGGCATCGAACGGTCGAGCCGGATCACCGACAAGCCCGCGGCCGAGTGGGCCGAGACCGCCGCCGTCAAGATCATGGGATTCCACCATCTGGTGGACATCGCCGGCGACGCGCTCCGCCTCGTCGTCGTCCACGGCTCGATGTTGGGTTCGGCGGCCGTGCCAGGCCAGACCGACTACGCGGCGGCCAACGAGTACCTCTCACACGCGGTGGCGCGCCTGCGGATCGAACGGCCCGGCGTCACGGCGTTGTATCTGGGATGGCCACCATGGAACAAGGTGGGCATGGCGGCGGACGCGCACACACGACGCCGTCTCGAAGAACGCGGCGCGCGCTATATCGAGCCGGCCGAGGGCGACCGCTGGGCGGCCGCCGCGATCGCGGACGCGGCCGCGCTGCCGCCCAGCCTCGTGCTGTTGCCCACTGGGGGCGGATCGCTCGCTGAGGTACGGGTGTCGCGTCATGATCCCCCAGCTGAACGGTGGTGGCTGGTCGACACCGTGCTGAGGAAGGGCGATGTGACGTGGGTCGACCGCCTTTATGACGTGACCGACCCGCGCGACGCCGAGCTGGCCGATCATCGCGTGCGCGGCCGTATCCGGGTGAGCGCGGCGCAGGTCGTGGAGCAGCTCGCGGAGGCCTTCCTCTGCTCGCTGACCCGTTCCCCGCGTGCCGTCGAGCTGCGGCACGTGCGCCTGCGGCAGGGCCTCGTCCTCTCCTCCGGCGGGCGCCGCCCCACGCGAGTCGTCGTGGAGCGGGGCGGTGCCGGCACCGGCCGCACCGCGCGGGACCGCCAGGGGCCGGCCGCGGACCGCGCCGGTCTGCGGCTGGAAACCACGCCCATGGTCAGCGGAGATGTCCCCGGCCCGTGCCAGGTCGTTGTCGCGACCGCGCTGGCGGTCGCCGCGGAGTCGTTTCCCCTTCCGTCCGACGTGGTCGACGTCTCCGCCCTGCGACCCGCGGGCACGCCACCAGGGCCAGGTCCCCTCGGCCGGTTCGGCGTCGAGTATTCGGGCCGGTTCGCCGCGCCGGTGACCCCGTCGCGGCATCCGCACTTCGCCGCGGCCGCGTCGGTGGATCCTGGGCCGCGGCCCGCGCGAAGCGGACGTGCGCTCACCGACATCCCAACGGTGGACCTGGCGATCCGTACGATCCTGGCGGTCGCCCCCGGGAACGGCGGCCAGGGGATGCCGTCGTCAGCGGAGCGAGTGGTCCTGGACCTTCGGCCGCGCGGTGGCCGGGCACGCCACGTCTTCGTCACGGTCCGTCCCGATGGGGACTACGACGTCATTCTCACCGATGAGGAGGGCGGCATGGTCATGCGGATCGAGCGGCTGCATCTGGAGATGCCCGTCGATCACCGGCGCTGACCGCGACAAAGAGCCAACGCAGTTGAGTGTCACCCGCAATGTAATGAGGCATCATGATTCGCGAAATTCTCGGCGCCGGACCAAGCCGGTGCCGGTACGGGACCGCCAAGAAGCGGTCGGCAGTCGCCGCGCTGGCCGTTGTCGCCGTGCTCGTGCCGGCATCGCCCGTGGCCGCGCGGAGCACGGAATGTGACGCAACAGGCTGGCACCGGTTCGTGACGCGCCCGGATCTGCGCGTCCCTGATGTCGCGGTCCACACGTCCCGGGCCGGAACGGCGGCCGGATATCTCTTTCTGTCCTCGCTGTCCAGATGCCGGTCGCTCACGACAGACGAGAAGGGCTTCCCGGAAATCGTCGACGCCAACGGCCAGCCGGTGTGGGCCCCTTCCCACCATCACGGCATAGATTTCCAGCCGCAGACATATCGCGGGCATCCGGTGCTGACGTGGTGGGAGGGCGGCGCCTGGACCATCATGGATGGGTCCTACCAGGTCATCGCTCGCGTCCGGCCGGGTAACGGCCTCGGCGCGGCCAATATTCACGATATGGTGATTACGCCGCAGAACACCGCATTGATCTTGATCTACAAAGATCCTCAAGGTCCCGGCGACGGGTTTGCGGCGAACACCATCCAGGAAGTGGACATCGGGACGGGCCGCGTCCTGTTCCAGTGGAATGGCCTGGACCACATAGGCCCGTCGGAATCCTATATACCCGACACCGGGCACGGTGAATACCTGCTCATCAACTCCCTTTCCCTGGACGGCGACGGAAATATCATCGCCAGCGTCCTGTACACGAGAACCATCTACAAAATCGACCGTAGAACCGGACGGATCATCTGGCGGCTGGGCGGCAAGAAGAGTGACTTCACCATGCGGCGCGGCGCTTCGTTCGGCGGGCAGCACGATGCCGTCCGGCAGCCCGATGGCACCATCACGATGTACGACAACGGCTCCACCCCGGCGGATGCCGCACGGGGCCTCCAGCTTTCCCTGGACCTCAAGAGCAAGGCCGCCTGGGTGGTGCGTTCCTATCCGTACCCGGGCGCCGGATGGCCGGACGCGGCCCTGGGCAGCATGCAGGTGTCCCCGATCGGGAGCGTGCTCATCAGTTGGGCGCGGAGCGGACGGTTCACCGAGTACTCGAAATCCGGCGAACCGCTCTTCGACGCCTCCTACGTAGGCCGCGAGATGGAGGCTTATCGAGTGCTTCGCGCTCCCTGGAGAGGGATGCCGGTGGAGCCTCCGGCGGTCGCCGGACGCGCGGCCGGACAGGGCATGACGGTATACGCGAGCTGGAATGGCGCCACCGAGGTGGCGACCTGGCGGGTCCTGGCCGGAGCCGCTCCGGGAAGCCTCTCCGTGGTAAGGGACTGTCCAAAGTCCGGATTCGAGACGGCGATACCGGTCAAGCAGCGCACGAAATACGTGGCCGTACAGGGCCTGGACAGGGCCGGAACGGTGCTCGGCACCTCCAGGATCGGCGAAATCCGATGAGAATCATTGGCGCCGGCTTCGGCCGGACGGGGACGCTATCGACCAAGGCCGCCCTCGAAGCGCTTGGCTTCGGCCCCTGTTACCACATGCTCACCGCGTTCGAAAATCCCGATCACCTGCGCACATGGGACATCGCCCGGCGCGGCGGAAAGGTGGACTGGGCCGGCATCTTCGCCGGCTTTGGGGCAACCATGGACTGGCCGGCCTGCGACTTCTGGGAGGTGCTGGCACAGGAGTATCCCGATGCGAAGATCATATTGACGACACGGGATCCGGAAAGCTGGTACGAGAGCTTCCGGGAAACGCTGGCGCCCCTGTGGCACCGCGCCGACTCGACCGATCCGCCCGCGCCCGAGCTGGCGGACTACCTCAAGCTCGTGCGGCACATCGCGCTCGACACCTTCGGTGGCCGGCTCGACGATCGAACTCATGTCATTTCCGTGTTCGAGAAACACAACAGCCGCGTGCGCTCGGCCGCTCCATCGGATCGTCTCCTCGTGTTCGACGTGCGCGACGGATGGCGGCCCCTCTGCGAGTTCCTCGGCGTACCGGTCCCGGCGAACGCGGAATTCCCGCGGCTCAATGACCGCACCAGCTTCCGGGAGCTGGCTCGCCGCCGGCTCGCCGAGCCGGACCAGCGCTGACCGCTCCCCCGAACGATCGGCGTAGCTCGAACGCGTCAGCGGATGCGGGCGACGCCGCCGTAAAAGGAGACGTCGGCGGCGGACGGCCGTTCGCCGGGGGGCAGTTCGCTGCGCCAGTCGGGCAGCGCCACGACGCCGGGCGCCACCATTTCCATCCCGTCGAAGAACCGGGCGAACGCCGCCCTGTCGCGATTTTGCCCGGATTCCCGGCTGCGCCGGCTCTCGCGCCTGATCATGGCTTGGAACTGGGCGACGGCCTCGGCCGAGCGGAAGTCATTCGTGCCGTGCGACATGGCCAGATGGCTTCCCGGTGCGAGCGCGCCGGCGAGGTGGGCGACCTTGCCGTACGGGTCATCCGAGTCGGTGAGAAACGGCACGACCGAGATGAGCATGAGCGCGACGGGCTTGGTGAGATCCAGCGTGCCGAGCAGGTCGGGGTGGTCGATGATGGTGTCGGGCCGGCGCAGGTCGGCGTGGATGTAGGCGGTCGCCCCGCGGCCCGGGGCATTGGACAGCAGCCGATGCGCGTGGGCCAACACGATGGGATCGTTGTCGACGTAGACGACGCGGACCTCAGGGTCGATCGCCTGCGCGACTTCGTGGACGTTGTCGGCGGACGGGATACCCGTGCCCACGTCGAGGAACTGGCGGATTCCGGCCTCTTTGACCAGATAGGTCACCGCCCTGCGCAGGAACCGGCGGTTCTCCATGACGGCGATCCGTACGGTGGGGAAGGCGGCGACGATGGCCTCACCGGAAATCCGGTCCACCTCGAAGTTGTCGACGCCACCCAGCAGGTAGTTGTAGCGACGCGCCGCGTGCGCGACCGATCTGTCGATCTGCATGAGGTCGTCCAAGTCCTCGCCGTTCAGCCATGCGGGGTCATGCCAGGCCACGGGTCCTGTCCAGCCGTAAGAAACCATCGCGAAGCGCGCCGATCAGCACAAAATTTACAGAGTCGCCGGCTCGAAGTCAGCAGGTGGACACCGGCCGCCGGCGGCACATCACCGTCACCTCCGCCCGAGACACGTGCGGCATTCGATGATCACGAAGAGCCGCCGCTCCGAGCCCGGCATCGCAGCGCGGGTATCGGCTTCCCGGCGGGGTCAGTTCCCCACACCGAGGCCGGCCATGAACGCGGCCGGGTAGCGGTCGCCGCGCGCCGCGCCCGGCGGTACCGCCCTTTCGATCTCGGCGAGGTCGTCGGCGGTGAGCGTCAGCTCCATCGCGGGCAGCGCTTCGGCCAGCCGTTCGCGGGTGCGGGCGCCGACCAGCGGCACGATGTCCTCGCCTTGGGCGGCGACCCAGGCAATGGCCAGCTGGGCGACGGTGCGTCCCTTCCTCTCGGCGACCCGGCGCAGCGCTTCGACGAGGGCGAGGTTGTGTTCGACATTGCCGCTGGAGAAGCGGGGGCTGTGGCGGCGGGTGTCGCCCGGGTCGGCGGCACGGTCGGGGCTCCAGTGCCCGGAGATCAGGCCGCGGCCGAGGACGCCGTAGGCGGTCAGGCCGATACCCAGCTCCCGCAGCGTGGGCAGCACCTCGGCCTCCACCGCGCGGGAGATCAGCGAGTACTCGATCTGCAGGTCGGCGATCGGATGCACGGCGTGCGCCCGGCGGATGGTCTCCGCGTTGACCTCGGACAGGCCGATATGCCGCACGTACCCGGCGTCCACCATCTCCTTGATCGCGCCCACCGTCTCCTCGATCGGCACCGCCGGGTCCAGCCGGGCGGGACGGTAGATGTCGATGTGGTCGGTGCCCAGCCGGGTCAGCGAGTAGGCGAGGAAGTTCTTCACCGCCGCGGGACGGCCGTCGATCCCGCCGGACTCGCGCCCGGGCCCCCGCAGCACGCCGAACTTGACGCTCAGCAGGTAGCCGTCGCGGTTCCGGCCGCGCAGCGCCTCGGCGAGCAGCAGCTCGTTGTGGCCCATCGCGTAGAAGTCGCCCGTGTCGATCAGCGTGACGCCGGCATCCAGCGCGGCGTGCACGGTGGCGATACTCTCCGCGCGGTCGGCGGCGCCGTACACGCCCGACATGCCCATCGCGCCCAGTCCCAGCGCGGAAACAACCGGGCCGGTCCTGCCCAGGGTCCGTGTCCTCATCGCGTTCTCCTTAGTCGTCGGTCCGTCACCCACCTTGCCCGCGCGCGGCGACGAGCGGGAGCGGAGCGTTCATCGTGGGAGAGCCGCTCCCTGGATCGGCTTGCCGGCCGCGAGGGACCATGGGGTTATGCAACGCGACCAGCTCGCCGACTTCCTGCGCCGCCGCCGGGAGGCGATCCGCCCGGCCGACGTCGGCCTGGCCGACGGCCCGCGCCGCCGCACCACCGGCCTGCGCAGGGAAGAGGTGGCGATGCTCGCCGGCATGTCGGTGGACTACGTCGTCCGCCTCGAGCAGGGCCGCAGCAGCCAGCCCTCGCCCCAGCTGCTCGGCGCGCTGGCCCGGGCGTTGCGCCTGTCCGATGACGAACGCGACCACCTGTTCCACCTGGCCGGCCACCGGCCACCGCCCGCCGACGGGGTGGCCCGCCTGGCCCGCGCCGGCCTGATCCGCATGCTCGACCTGCTCGGCGACACCCCCGCCATGGTGCTGTCCGACCTGGGTGAGGTCCTCGCCCAGAACCGGGCGTCCGTCCTGCTGTCGGGCGACCAGAGCGGCTTTACCGGCGACCGGCGCTACATCGTCTACCGGTGGTTCACCGACCCCGCCGCCCGTGCCGTCTGCCCGCCGGAGGAGCAGGAGCAGCGTGGTCGCCAGTTCGTGGCCGACCTGCGCGCGACCGCGGGCCGCCGCTCGGGCGACCCCACGGTCGCCGGCCTCGTCGACCGGCTGCGGGCCGCCAGCGCCGACTTCCGGCGGCTCTGGGACCAGCACGAGGTGGCGGTCAGACGCGCCGACCGCAAGACCATGCTGCACCCGCGGGTGGGCCGCATGGTCATGGACTGCGAGACCCTGGTCACCCCCGACCAGGGGCAGCAGCTGCTGGTGCTCACCCCGGCCGACGCCGAGGCCCGCGAGCGCCTGGAGCTGCTGCGCGTCCTCGGCATCGAGGAGTTCCCCGCGGAGGCGACGGGCCGACCTGAACGTTGAAGGCGCCGGCCCGAACGGTGAAGGCGCCGGCCGCGGCTGCCGGGCTCTGGGCGGCGGCTACAGTCGAAGGGTGGATCGATCGCCGCGGTGGTTGTTGCCTGCCGTGCTCACGGCGTTGGTGCTGGCCGTGGTCATCGGTGCCTTGATCAGGCTGTGAGGGTCCAGCTCTTGACCGTCTCGTAGCGCATGTCGGCCCCCAGGTGGCTGCGCATGAGGTGGATGGCGTCCGCGGTCCAGTGCGTCCCGGCGAAGCCCGCCAGCTTTTCGACCAGCGGCCGTACGTCGGTCGGGCGGCGGCAGCGGGCCAGCGTGAGATGCGGGCGGAACGGCTTGTGATCGGTCTCCGCCGACCCGGCGCGGCGGCCGGCGGCGCACGCGGCGGCCGACATCCGGCTCAGCGCGCGGCGGTCGCCGTACAGGCCGGTCCAGAGGACCCGGGCGTGCGTGCCGCGGCCGGGGAAGGCGCCCGCGCCGGCGAACGACAGCTCCAGGCGGGAATGGCGGCCGGCCACCCGGTCCATGCGGGTCAGCAGCCCGTCGAACGACCGTTCGTCCACCTCGCCGAGAAAGGCGAGCGTGATGTGCAGCAGGTCGCGGCGCACCCAGCGCAGGGTGGGCCAGTCGTCGCGGTACGGAGCGATCAGTTCCTCGAGTTCGTCGAGGACCGGCGCCGGGGGCAGCAGCGCGACGAACAACCTCATGAGACGATCCAGCAGGTCACGCCGTTAGAGTGTCAGCCTTTGGCGGGGCTGTCACGCCAGGTGACAACGGAAGAATCGCCAGAATTCACGCATCCGCGTCGGCAACGACGGCCCGGCGCCGCACCGGCGTGTCGCGGGCCGCCATCACCGCGACGGTGACCAGGGTGGCGACGAACGACACCACGCCGCCCACGATGAGGCCGGCCCGCGGGCCGAGATGCTCGGCCATATAGCCGATCACCGGCGAGCCCACCGGAGCCGTCCCGACGAACACGAGCATGTACAGCCCCATCACCCGGCCGCGCATCTCCGGCGAGACATTGAGCTGCATCGTCGTGTTCGCCGCCGTGTTGAAGGTCAGCAGCGCCATACCGGTGGGCACGAGCAGGGCGATGAACGTGCCGTACGTCGGCATCAGCCCGGTGACGATCTCGAGCAGTCCGAAGGCGAGCGCGGCGACCGGCAGCAGATGGCGCGGCAGCCGCGCCCGGCGCGCCGCGAGCAGCGACCCGGCGAGCGCGCCGACCGCCAGCATCGTCGAGGCGAGGCCGAACGCCGAGGCGCCCGTGTGAAAGACCCCGCGGGACATGAGCGCCGTCGTGAGCTGGAAGTTCATGCCGAACGCCGCGACGAAACCGACGAGGACGAGGACCATCACGAGGTCGCGCCGGCGCCTGACGTACCGCAGCCCCGCGCGCAGCTGGCCCTTGGCCCGCGCCACGGGTTCACCCCGCTGCAGCTCGCTCTCGCGCATCAAGGCGAGCCCGGTCAGCACCGCGGCGTACGACGCGGCGTTGACGAGGAAGACCGGCCCGGTGCCGAGCAGCGCGATCGCCAGCCCGGCGACGGCCGGCCCGAGGATCCGCGCGGAGTTGAAGATGGCGCTGTTCAACGCGATCGCGTTGGGCAGGTCGGCCCTGCCCACCATCTCGACGACGAAGGTCTGCCGGGTCGGGTTGTCGACCACGGTGGCGAGCCCGAGCGCGAACGCCAGCACGTACACGTGCCAGACCTGGGCGACGCCGCCGAGCACGAGCGCGCCGAGCAGCAGGGCGAGCGAGCCCATCGCGGCCTGGGTGACCACCAGCACGCGGCGCTTGTCGTAGCGGTCGGCGATCACGCCGCCCCACAGGCCGAACAGCAGCAGCGGCAGGAACTGCAGGCCCGTGGTGATGCCGAGGGCGACGCCGCTGCCGTGCGTGAGGTTCAGCACCAGCCAGTCCTGGGCGACGCGCTGCATCCAGGTGCCGGTGTTGGACACGATCTGGCCGGTCGCGAACAGCCGGTAGTTGCGCCGGCGCAGCGACCGGAAGATGCCTAGGCTGTGTCCCGTGGACCTCGTCCGCCTGGGCAGGACCTGGGCCCACCGGCCACGGCCTAGTCGGCCGCCCGGCTGAGCCTGTCCAGGATCGGCGCCGCCCGGCGCAGGATCACCCGCTCCTCGCTGGTCAGCTCCTGGAGCCGCCGCGCCAGCCAGGCCTCCTTGCGCCGCCGTTCCTCCTTGAGCAGTCCCCTGCCCTTGTCGGTGAGGTTCAGCACCACCTGGCGGCCGTCCGTCGGGTGCGGCCGCCTGAGCAGCAACCCCTGGTCCTCCAGCGCGGCGATCACCCGCGTCATGGACGGCGGCTGCACCTTCTCGTGCTCGGCCAGTTCCCCCGGCGTCATCGAGCGATTCCTGTCGACGGCGGCGAGCGCCGCGTGTTGGGTGGCGGAAAGTGAACTTCCGCCCTGGGCGCGCAGTCGGCGAGACAGGCGCGCGATCGAAATGCGCAGGTCCTCGGCGAGGCCCGCCCGGCTTCTGGTCTGTGATGTGGCCATGGTGATTAGCAGAAGTCATTACTCTCGCTAACGATATGCCGGAAACGCGTATTCCGCCAGATCGTCGGCGTCGATGGGTGGATGGGTTGCCTCTCGGGGGTCACTGGATGCCGAGCAGCTCCTTGATCGGCACGATGGCGAAGTAGATCACGAACAGCGCGGAGACCACCCACAGCAGCGGGTGCACTTCCCTGATCCGGCCGCGCACCAGCTTGATGACCGCGTACGCCACGAAACCCGCGCCGATCCCGTTGCTGATCGAGTAGGTGTACGGCATGACGACGATGGTCAGGAAGGCGGGGATCGCCAGCTCGTAGTCGGCGAAGTCGATGTTGCGGATCTGCGTCATCATCAGGAAGCCCACCACGACGAGCGCCGGGGTCGCCGCCTCGAACGGCACCACGGAGACGAGCGGGGTCAAGAACATGGCGCCGAGGAACAGCACCCCGGTCACCACGCTGGCCAGCCCGGTGCGGGCGCCCTCGCCCACCCCCGCCGCCGACTCGATATAGGTCGTGTTGGACGACACGGAGGCGGCCCCGCCGGCCGCCGCGGCCAGCGAGTCGACCAGCAGCACGTTGCGGATGCCCGGCAGGTTCGCGTCGCGGTCGAGCAGGCCGGCCTCGGCGCCCACGCCCACGACCGTGCCCATCGTGTCGAAGAAGTCGGCCAGCATCAGGGTGAACACCAGGAGCACCGCGGCGACCACCCCGACCTCGGCGAAGCCGCCGAACAGGCTGAACTGCCCGAGCAGTCCGAGATCCGGCGTTTCAACGATCTTCTTCGGCAGCTCCGGCACGTTCAGGCTCCACCCGCGCGGGTTGCCGACCGACGAGCCCACGTGCGCGGCGGCCTGCACGATGATCGCGAGAATGGTCGTGGCGACGATGCCGATGAGGATCGCCCCGCGGATCCGCCTGGCCACCAGGAACGCGGTGAGCAGGACGCCGATCGCGAAGACGAAGACCGGCCAGCCGGCGAGCTGGCCGGTCTGGCCGAGCTGCACGGGGACCGTGGTGCCCGCCACGTCGGGTACGCGCCGGACGAACCCCGAGTCGACGAACCCGACGAGCGCGATGAACAGCCCGATGCCCACCGAGATCGCCGTCTTGAGCTGCGTGGGGATGGCGTTGAACACGGCGGTGCGGAAGCCGGTCAGCACGAGCGCCGTGATGATGAGCCCCTCGAGGACGATGAGGCCCATCGCGTCCTCCCACGACATGTCGCTCGCGATGCCGACGGCGACGAAGGCGTTGAGGCCGAGCCCCGTGGCCAGGGCGAAGGGGTAGCGGCCGACGACCCCCATGAGGATCGTCACCACGCCGGCCACCAGCGCCGTACCGGCCGCGACCAGCGGGATGCTGGCGCCCTTGGCGGTGAGGTCGCCGAGGTACTGATGGTTCTTGTCGGCGACCGTGCCGATGATCAGCGGGTTGAGGACGACGATGTAGGCCATCGTGACGAACGTCGCCAGCCCGCCGCGCAGCTCCTGAACGACGGACGAACCGCGCTCGGAGATCTTGAAGTATGTGTCCAGGCCGTTCAGCGACCGTTGCCGCGCCGATTCCGTGGTGCTCACGCGCGCAGAGTGACAGAAGTGCACCGTTTCTTCCAAGGCCCCATGAGTACAAGTTCACAACAAAGGCGTTCACATCAGCGAAGACGCGCCCTCTACTCTGAGCGCATGGCCCGACCGCGCCGCCCGGAGCCGCCGCCGCTCCAGACGAACGACGTGCTGATCGCCATCGTGGGCACCGGCGCGTGGGCGGTCGCGCTGGTCGTCCTGCTCATCGTCGGGCTGCCCGCCGCCGACCGGTGGTGGCTGTGGGTGTGCGCCGTCGGCATCGGGATCGGTCTGTTCGGCATCTGGTACATCCCGCGGTTGCACCGCAGCCGGGCGGCCTTCGAGGCCCGGCGCCGCCGACCCGGCGCGGTGGAGCAAGCGGGGCTGGCGGATCGAGCAGGCCAGGCCGCCGACCGGCCCGAAGACGCCGACCAGGCGGGCGAGGCAGGGCGAGCCGACCGCCGCTGAGCGCGCCGACGCCCGAACGGTTGCCCGGCGATCCGCCGGACGGGGGGCGCCGCGCGCCGGATACCTCCGTCCGCCGGATCAGCGGTCGAGGTCAGCCTCGGCCAGCAGGTCGGCCACCGTCTCCGGGGCGCGCAGCGCCGCCTCGACGAGCAGCCGGTCGCGCCACCGCCCCGCCGCCCAGGCCAGGCCCCTGGCCAACCCGCCCACCCGGTCACGACCGACATGGACGGCACCGTCCTCCGCGCACCACCACGGCACGGGCCGGCCGCCCACCATGAGCGGGTCGTGCGCCAGGTACCGCGACGGCGCGCCGGGGAGGATCCGCGCGACGACCTCCGGCACCGGCACCGGCTCGCCCGCCGACTCCACCCCGGCGACGATCTCTTCGCTCGCCCGCGGCAGGTCGAGCAGGTCGGCAAGCGCGGCGGCCAGCTCGTACGGGACGATCACGAGCGGCTGGCCGGCCAGCAGCGGCAGCAGCGCCGGATGGTCGAGCACCAGGGCGTCCTCGGCCGGCACCACCTCCACGGAACCGTCCACCACGGCGCGGACGCGGTCGGGCGGCGCCGGCGCCGGCCACCCGCCGGCCGTTCCGTGCGCGCCGGAGCTGCCCGGGCGTTCCTCGTACCGCGCGGCGGCCTCGGCCAGCGCGGTCCAGATCGTCCGCAACCGATCCCGCGACACCGTACGCGCCGGATCGGCCAGCCTCGCCAGCAGGTCGTCGGGGTCGGCGATGACCTCGGCCAGCGAGGTGCGCACGCCGAGCGCCCTGAGCAGCTCAGGGTCGGGCCCGGCGGGCGCCGCTTCGTACAGCTCCGCCAGGATCGGGTCGGCGCCTGGGGCGCGCAGCCCGTCAGGCCGGCGCCCGCCCAGCACCGGATGGCGGCGCAGCCACCAGGCGGTGTACGACGGGACCGGCACGGCGCGGCCGTCGCCGAGCAACACCCGGGCCGGTTCGACGACGGCCGCCCGCAGCGGCGGCTCGGCCAGCAGCGCCAGCGCACGATCCCAGCGGTCCACCAGCTCGAGATCACGTACGGCGGCCAGTTCAGGCACCGTCGGCGGCAGGTCGTGCGGCGGCAGCCCGGCCAGCACGTCGTCGACCCAGTCCTCCTCGCCGTCGAGGTCCAGGCCGGGATCGGCCAGCGGGACGTCCCGCTCGCGCAGCACCGCGAACGTGCGGAGTACGCCGGCCGCCTCGAGCGGCCCGGGCCCGTACCGGTCGACGAGCTCCTGGGCGACCACGCCGAACGGGGCGTCGGCGGCGACCACATCGCGCAGCGGCGCGTCCGGCAGCAGCAGCTCGCCGGCCGGATAGCGCTCGCCGTCCGCGGCCGGCAGCGCCAGCTCGGCCAGCCACGCCAGCTCCCCCGGCTCGGCGCGGGCCGCGGCGACCAGGGAGAGCACGGCCGCGGCGATCTCGCCGGCCTCCTCCTGGTCGTCCACGTCGTACGAACGCGCGACCGCCGCCCGTACCGCGGGATCGCCGAGCACGGCGCGCGGTCCGGCCCTGGCGGCGCCCAGCCGGACCAGCAGCGGGTGCGCGGCCCGCGGGTGGACGAAGCGCAGGCCGAGGACGCCGAGCTCGGCCGGGTCGAGGCCGTCGTCCGCGATCAGCAGCCCGCGCGGCCCGCGCACCAGGCGCCCGTCGGCGAGCGGCACGGGCAGCGCGCCAAGCGCGTCGGGATCGGCGCCGCCACCGGCCAGCGCCGCGTACAGGCCGTGCCACCAGTCCGGATCCCGGTCGAGCGCGGCGAGCTCGTCGACGACCTCGGCCAGCTCCATGCGCCGCACGCCCAGCGCGACCAGCGCGGGGTGGCGTACCGGCCAGCCGCCGGGCAGCAGGCCTGGCAGAACGCCGGCGAGCAGCTCGAGCAGCACCGGCGGCGCGTCGAGCGCCACCGCGTCCCGCCCGCGTTGCCGGAGGCCGCCGTCCTCCACGGCCGGCAGCAGCGGGACGTCAGGCAGCCGGGCCGAGATCGAGCGGCGCAGCCTGGCGTCCAGGGCGCCCGCCGCGACCGGGCCGGGGACCAGGTCGAGCAGGCGGGGCGTGGCGGGGAGCGCGCGCAGCAGTTTCACGTACTCCTCGGCGGCCCGCTCGATGAGGAACGCGGTGAGCGGCCCATCAGCGACGTGCCGCCGGTCGGGGGCCAGCGGGAACGATGCGATCAGCAACGCCGGCAGCCCGAGCGGTTCGGCGCTCGGGGTGGGGGCGTGCACGACGGCGGGCACGTCGCCCGGCAGGCCGGCGGCGGCCTCGGGGATCGCCCAGCGCAGCTGCCAGAACGGACGCGCCCGCTCCTCGGTGGGGCGGTCGGCGAGCAGGCCGGGCGGCAGGTCGCCGTGCGCCTCGACGGTGCGCCACGCCGCCCCGTTGATCGTCGTGGTCCCTGGTCCGTGCGCGGCGGTGACCGTCCGTACCCGCCCGTCGACGTCGATGTCGATCCGGTCAAGGGCCGGCAGCGCCAGCATGAGCGCCGGCCCCACCTCGTCGAGCAGCCGGCGCACCAGCTCCACCGCCGCGGCGTCGCGCAGCGGCAGCCGGACCACGGTGTCGAACCCCGCGACACCGGACCCCGCGACACCGGCGCCCCCGTCGTCCGACGCCGCCGGCGGGAACCACTGCATGATCACGGCCGCCGGCGCGGTGACGGCGAAGGGCAGCCGGAGCACGGGCACGTGGCCGGCCCGGCGGGCGAGCTCGGCGGCCAGCTCGGGGCTTTCGGACACCAGCTCGCGGCTGCGGGCGGCCGACCACGTCACGCCGGCGACCCCGCCGACGGCGCGCGAGGCGATGGCCGGCTCGTCGGTCACCGCGACCACGGCCGCGAACCCCACCCCGAACCGCCCGACCAAGGCCCGGCCGGCGGCCTCGACGGCCTCGGTGGCCTCCGCGGCCTCGCGGGCAGGGCTGCCGGCGTCCGCGGGGGCGGCGAGCTTCGCCGACGCGCGGAGGGTGGACAGCGCCTGCACGCCGGCCGCGTCGAGCGGAGCGCCGGCGTTCGCCGCGGTCAGCACCCCGCCGCGCAGGCTCAGCAGCAGCCGCCCGGGCCGGCCGGCGCGGACGGCGGCGTCGGCCGAGTTCTGGGCCAGCTCGACGACGACGCGGTCGCGGTAGCCGCCGAGCGCGAAGTCCTCCTCGGTGTTGGCGTCCTCGCGGAAGCGCGCCGGAGACGCGACCCACCCGGCGAGGACGCGCTCCCTGATCCCGGCCGTGCCGAAGGGATCCATGAGCCGCAGGTCCTGGTCGCCGTGCACCTGGTAGCCGTCCACCTAGCTGTGGCCGACCGTCCCCTCGTCGTCGGCGCCGGCGGGCCGCATGGTGTCGTACATCCACTCGTCCACGATCGGCGGGGTGATCTCGACGATGGGCGACGCCTGGGCCGCCTCGGAATGCGCGCCGCAGCCATGGTCGACCGAGACGACCTTGCCGTCGTCGGGCGCGTACTCGTTGGCGCACACCCCGAACAGCTGCCGGAACGAGCCGGCGAGCGGCACGAAGAAGCCGCAGGTGGCGCACTGCGCGGGCGCCGCCTGCGCGATCGGGCTGGACGGCCCTGACGGGCCCTCGTACCACCGCTCGGCGGCGTCGTCGCGGCCGGCGGCCGACAGCACCCGCCGGCGGCCCAGGCCGAGCTCCCACAGCTGCTGCCGGTCGGCGGCGTCGGTGACCTCGGTGAAGCCGGGCGCGAGCCGGAGGTCGTCGGCCTGCGTGGGCAGCAGATCGCCCGGACCGAGATCACCCGGGCGCAGCCGCTCGATCCAGGGCACCCACTGCGGGGCCAGCAGGGCGTCGTCACCGGGCAGCAGGGCGACCTCACTGACCGTGACGTTCTTGGCCCGCGCCGCCCTGGCCACGGTGACGGACCAGCGCCAGCCGCGGTAGGCGGAGTCGAGGCATTCGAAGAAGTGGGTCACCACCCGGTCGCCCTCGGCGTGGCGGCCGAGGTACGCACCGGCCTTGCCCGGCGCGGCCAGCTCGTCGGCCGCCACGCGGGCCTCGTCGACGGCGGCCGCGCAGGCGGCGTCGACGGGCGCCGAGCGGCTCCGTCCTGGCGCGGCCGAGGAACGCGTTGGGCTCACACCTCGATTGTGTCTCATCCGGGCCGGTGGTCGCGCGTTTGCGGCTCCGATCAGGTAACAGTGGTCAGGGAACGGACAGGGCATCGGAAACCTTGACGCCGATGGGTTTTCCTACGCTCCGGGCGAGGCAGACTGGTCGCTATGGGTTTGCGGGCACGCGTGGGCGCCGCTGGGCGCACGACGCGGGGTGCCGCCCGGTCCGGCGGCCGGTTCCTGCGCCGCGCCACGCACGCTCAAGGAGCCGGCCGCAGCGGCCTGGGCAACCTGATCGAGCTGTGCGCCGTCAACAGCGCCGGCGACGCGCTCATCGCGGTCGCGCTGGCCGGCAAGCTGTTCTTCGGCCTGCCCATCGACGAGGCCAGGGGCAGGGTGGCGCTGTACCTCCTCGTCACGATGGCGCCGTTCGCGCTCGTCGCCCCCCTGATCGGGCCCGCGCTCGACCACATGCGGTCAGCCCGCAGGATCGCCATCGCCGGCACCATGCTGGCCCGGGGGCTGCTGTGCTGGGGGATGGCCGGCGCGGCCACGCACAACGATCCGCTCACGCTGCTGCCGTCGGCGTTCGGCGCGCTGGTGCTGTCCAAGGCGTTCGGCGTGTCGAGGAGCGCCGTCACCCCGCGCGTGCTGCCCAAACAGATCAGCCTGGTCACCGCCAACGCCCGGGCCACGTTCGCCGGTCTGATCGCCGCTTCCGTGGTGGCTCCGATGGCGGCCGGGGTGACGAAGTTCATCGGCCCCGGCTGGATCCTGCGGCTCGCCACGTTCGTCTTCTTCGCCGGGGCGATCCTCGGCGTGCGGCTGCCCTCCCACATCGACGCCGACGAGACCGAGGGCGCGCCGGCCAGGGCGCACAAGGGCCGGTGGCGTACCCTGCTGCGGGTCGGCCCGGCCGTCGGCGAGGCCATGCGGGCCAACGCGGCGCTGCGCGCCTACTCCGGTTTCCTCATCCTGTACCTGGCGTTCGTGCTGCGCACCAAGGGCTTCAGCTCGGTGTCGCCCAACATGGCGCTCGGCATGCTGGCCGCGGCGGCCGGCATCGGCGGCCTGGCCGGCACCGGCGTCGGCGCGGCGGTGAAGACCAGGGCGCCGCACCTGATGCTGTACGGCACGCTCATGATCACCACCGTGATCACCGTGGGTTGCGCGGTGTTCTTCACGTTGTGGACGGCGCTCGTGGTGGCCTTCGTCGGGGGCTTCGGCCAGTCGCTCGGCAAGCTCAGCCTGGACGCCGTCGTGCAGCGCAGGATCGGCGAGGAGATCCGCTCGTCGACGTTCGCGGTCTCCGAGACCGTCCACCAGCTGGTGTGGGTGATCGGCGGGGTGGTCGGCCTCGGCGCCTCGCTGATCGCGGACGGCCGCGTCGCGCTGGGCATCGTGGCCGCCGCGCTGGCCGCCACCCTCGTGGCGCTGCTCTCCCGGCGGGTACGGCGCAACCGGACCCCGGTCCAGCAACCGGCGCGACCCGGCGGCGAGCCGACGGTGGCGAGCGACACCTCCTGAGCCGGCGCGCTCAGTGGTCGAGCGCTCAGTGGTCGAGGTCGTCGGCGACGGCGCGCAGCACCGCGGCGATCTTCCGCGCGTCGCGCGCCTCTGGGTGCTTGCCCCGGCGGTAGGTGTTGGAGATGCCGTCGAGCAGCTTGATGAGGTCCTCGACGATGATCACCATCTCGTCCGGCTTCTTGCGCTTGGCGCGCGCGACGGACGGCGGCGCGTCGAGTACGTGCACCTGCATGGCCTGCTGGCCGCGACGACCCTCGATGACGCCGAATTCCACCCGCTGGCCGGATTTGAGGGCCGTGACGCCGCTCGGCAATGCGGACGAATGCACGAATACCTCACCGCCGTCGTCACGGGTGAGGAAGCCGAAGCCCTTCTCGGCGTCGTACCACTTGACCTTGCCACTGGGCACGGGTGACCTCGTCTTGCTCGTCGCTGGAATGCCTCTCAAGGCTAGTGCCTCAGGGCGTCGGGTTGAACCGCGACGACGATCAGGTACACCCCGTACAGAGCCGTTCCTGACGCGAGCCGAGCCAGCCGGGAAAGGCGACCAGATCGGGCAGCACGACGTCGGCGCCGTAGGCCCGCAGCGCCGCCACGTCGTACGGTCCAGAGGCCACGCCCACGCTGACCGCGCCGGCGGCGTGGGCCGCGTCCACGTCGCCCGTGTGGTCGCCGACGTAGACGGCGGCGCCGTGCTCCTTGAGCGCGACCGCCTTGCCGGCGGCCCACAGCGCGCCCACGACGACGGTGACCGGCAGGCCGAGGAAGCGGACGGTGCGTTCGGCGTCCCGCTGGTTCTTGGCCGTCACCACCATGACCTCGCCGCCGCCCTCCCGGACGGAGCGGACGGCCTCGTACGCGCCCGCCATCGGCTCGGTCACCGGGATGGCGATCTCGGGGTACAGCTCGCGAAATCGGGTGACCATGGTCGGGACGTGCTCGACCGGGTACCAGTTGGCGAGCTCGACGTGCAGCGGCGGGCCGAGCCGCGTACAGATCAGCGCGCTGTCGATGGAGACACCGGTCTCTGCCGCGAGCGCGTCGTAGACGGCCGCTATCCCACGGCGGGTGTCGGCGAGGGTCATGTCGAGGTCGAATCCCACCATGAGAGGGGCCACGCATCTCAGGGTAGGGGAGCGTTGCGAACGGCCCGCACCCGCGTACCCGCGCCCCCTCGGTAGTGGCGATGCGACGGGATCCGAGTGAGAGGGCGCGGGAGCCTGGGCACGCGGCCGGCCGGCCCGGCGGGGCCCACGGGACCCAACCAAAATCCGACCGTCCGAAACCTGCTTTACACGAAGTGTCTATACCCCGGCCGGCGCGCCGGGAACCACGTGACGCGTCACCAAAGTCGGTGGTCGGCACACCGAGGCAGTGGCGCGCCGCCCGGCAGCGCCTGCCACTCCTCCCACGGGAGATCACGACCGGGGAAGCGGACCGATTCGAACGGCCACGCCGTGTCCAGCCACTCCCGGACGAACTCATCGAGCTCTTTCTCCAGGCCGGCGTCATCCTGGTCGGCCCGGACCCAGAAGTCGGCCTCGGCATCGGCCCCCGACTTCTGGGCCGGAAAGACGTAGACGCAGCCCAGCAGCCGCGTCTCGTCCGGCGTCAGCACCGCGTAGGTGAAGGCCCGGCGCAGCTGGCCCTCCTTCTGCTGCCACCCCAGGTCGACGAGATCCTGCTCGAGCGTGAGATCGGTGTGCGGCCATCCCCACATCGCGCCGAACCGCTCCCAGAGCCGATCCCGGTTGCTCATCACCGCGTCGAAGTGGCGTACGGCGTCATGCACGCTGATGGGACGGATCCGGAACCGCAACCCCGCCACGAGCGTGGGCACGTAGAAGTCCTCGGGCAGGAACGCCACGCCGAGCCCCTTTCCGTAGCGAAGCTGGTCATTGGATCCACAGCACTCTAGTGTCTCCACGCCCCCCGCGCCGGGATGGCCTAGTGTCATGGCGGAGGACGACACGATGACCAGACCGACGCGCGAGCGGATCGTGGCCGAGGCGCTCCGGCTGTTCGCGGAACGGGGCTATGCCGCCACGTCCGTCGCCGAAATCGAGGCCGCGGCCGGCCTGTCCCCCGGCGCCGGCGGGTTGTACCGGCACTTCCGGTCCAAGGAAGAGGTCCTCGGCGCCGCGGTCCGCGGTCACATCACCCGGACCCGCGAGCAGATCGGCTCCATCATGGAGCGGGCGACCGCGCTCGAGGACCGGCCGCTCGCCGAACGACTCCGCCTGGCCTGCCAGGTGGGCCTGGCCAAGATGCGCGAGGAGCAGGACCTCATCCGCGTGCTGTTCCGCGACCTCGACCAGTTCCCCGGCCTCGTCACCGAGATCCGCGAGGGCATCGTCAACCCGCTCTACGACGCGATCGCCTCCTGGTTGTCCCGGCAGCCCGAGTTCGCCGGCGCCGGCGAGGACTGGCCGGCGATCTCGTCGATCCTCGGCGGCTCCGTCGTCAACTACTGGCTGGCCAACGAGTCGCTGTACGAGCCGCCCACCCGCATCGACGAGGAGCGCTTCATCGCCGCCTGGGCCCGGCTCGCCTTCGGCCTCATCGCCCCCGAGCGCGCCCCCGCGTGAACCGTACGCTCCTGGCGCCCACCGCCCGCAGCAGCCGCCACGCGAGATAGCCGGCCCCGGCCGGCCCGGCGAGGCGCAGCGGCGGCGGCACGTGGCCGGCGCTCAGCCCGCCGAGCGCGCCCAGCGCGCGCACGCCGTCGCTCGCCGCCACCGCGACCGCGGCCACCAGCGGCGGCACGACCAAGGCGATCACCTTCTCCCGCGCCGTCCACACCCGGGACAGCACCGCGGCCGCGGCCCCGAAGATCCACAGCGGCACGGGCAGTACGAGACCACCGACGCCGAGCAGCGCGATCGCACCGACCTCGACCGGGCGCGCCCCGAACAGCTCATCCATCTCCACCGAGCCGCCCCGGGCGACGGGCACCTGCGCGAGCCGCCGCGCCCTGCCGGTTGCCTCCCTGCCGGTTGCCTCCCTGCCGGTTGCCTCCCTGCCGGTTGCCTCCCTTTCGTCAGGGCGCCTCCCTGCGGCGATCTCGTCGAGGCGACGACGCTCCCGCCGGACGAGGGCCT
>DASUWU010000048.1:0-18271 GCA_036378315.1 Streptosporangiaceae bacterium
ACAGGTGGCCCTCGACGCTGGCGGCGCGCGGGTTGGGCGGGACGACCCAGAACACGCTGTCGGCGCCGGACAGCGCCTTGGTGAGCACGTCGGGATCGTTGTGCGACCCCGGGACGACCTCGACGCGGTCGCGCACGCTCGGGGCGATCCGGGAAGGGTCGCGCGCGATCACGCGCACCCGCTCCGCGCCGTTGACGATGATGCCGAGGACCTGCCGGCCGATCCGGCCGGTGGGGGTGGTGACGACGATCAAGAAGACCTCCAGAAGATGTCGCTGGGCCACCGCAGAAGGGTGGTGCCTTCCCGGCGGATGGGCGGTGACGCTGGTCGCGGTGCCGCCGCGGGCGATCGGTGCCCGGGCCGTCCGGACCGGTTCACCTCAGGCCGGCTTCGCCTCCGCCGTGCGGCCGGACCGGCGATGGCATAGGCAAGTCAACCCCGGCGCCCGGTCGCGCTGAAGGACCGATTCGATCGGTATCGATACCCTGTCGGTATGAATGACCTGGAGGCGCGGGAACTCCGGTACTTCGTCGCGGTGGCCGAGGAGCTGCACTTCGGGCGGGCGGCCGAGCGGCTGGGCATGGCCCAGCCCCCGCTCTCCAGGGCGATCCGCGAGCTGGAACGCCGCTTGGGCGTACGGCTGCTCGAACGCACCACCCGTCAGGTCACCCTCACACCGGCCGGGGAAGTCCTGCTGCGGGACGCCAGGACGGCGCTCGAGTCGATCGCCGCGGCCGGCCGGCGCGCCAGGCACGCGGGCGAGTCCACGCCTCGGCTGCGGCTCGCCCTCAAGGCCGACAACGACGCCGGGCTGCTGTCGCGGATCCTGTCCGCCTACCAGCGTGAGGACGCCGCGCTCGCCGTGGAGCTGGTGCTCGGCGGACGGGGCGAGCAGGTGCCGGCGCTACGCGACGGGCGAGCCGACGTCGCGCTGGTCGTCAGCCCGTTCGACGACCGGGGGCTGGACTTCGAACCGCTGCTCACCGAGCCCCGCCTGGTCGCGCTCGCCACGACCGATCCGCTGGCTGCCCGGCCCTGCCTGCGGCTGGCCGACCTGGCGGGACGGAGGCTTCCCGACGGAACGCCCATCGACGGAAACAACTCATCCCTTACGTACGTCGCCACGGGCGACCGCGGGGCCGGCAGCCACATCGGTGGCGACACCGGCGACCGCCCGCAGACGCAGCCGACGCGGACGACACCGCCCGACGGGCACGCGACCGCGAACCGCCACTCCGTCTCTGACCTCACCCAGATCTTCAAGCTGGTCGAGCTTGGTGCCGTCGTCTGCTTTCTCCCCGCCTCCGTCGCGCGGCGCTACCCGCGGCCCGAGATCACCTACCGGCCCGTCAGCGACGTCTTGCCCGCCACGCTGGCCGTCGCCTGGCCCCGGGACGCGCGCTCCACGGCGGTCGCCGCCTTCGTCCGCGCCGCCACGTCGGTCGCCGCGGTCAGCCTTGCCGAACCATCGTGACCATGCGCTCGGCCGTGCCGAGCGCGCGTCTGATGTCGGCGAACGAGTCGGTCAACCTCGGTCGGCCAGGGACGCCGGCGCGCCTACGGGCATCAGCCCTTGCTCGGCGGCGTAGGCGTCGAGGCGGACGGCCAGCTCGTGCGGGTGGCTGAGCGCTGGGGTGTGCCCGCCGTCGATCTCGTCGGGAGTGATGTTCAGCCGTTCCCGGGTGACGCGGCGAAGGAACGCCGGAGGAAACAGCCGGTCGTCGCGGCAGATCAGGACCTTTGTGGGGACGTCGGGCCAGGCCCGCATCGGGGACGGCTCGCCCATCCGGGCCTCGGACTGGCCGCGCGTCCGCCGCAGCGCCTCGGCGACCAACTCCTGCGGCACATCCTGGTAGAAGAGGGCGACGGTGTCGTCGTAGTGGTCCCGCGCCTCCTCGCCGTATCTCGTGTTGGCCCAGTAGTCGGCGGGCGCCTCGCCGGGTGCGGGGATCATGGGCGCGACCAGGACGATCAGCTCTACTGCCATCCGGTCGCAGACGAGCGGGGCGGTAAAGCCGCCGAATGACTGCCCGACGACGACCAGATCGCTCCGGTCGCCGACAGCGGCGGCCACGGTGTCGGCGTACTCGGGCAGGCCGGCCGAGTCGTCGTCACACGGCAGATCCGGCGAAATGGCCTCATGGCCTCGTGCGCGCAGTTCGGCCGCCACCAGATGCCAGTACCAGCCGACATCACCAGCGCCGTGAATCAACACGAATGTGGCCACGCGACACCGCCTCCCGCTCCCCCATGTCGGTCCGCCACCTGCCATCCGGCTCAGACGCACTCGATGGCCGGCGGAGTAGTTCTGCTTTCGACGGCGAGGTTAGGCGACGGCACTGACATTCTCGGCCGCGTCGCCGACCGCCTGCCGGTGGCGCTGCCCGACCGTAGCCGGCCGGGGCAGGTGAGCGAGGCTTTCGGAGCCGGTTCCGTCGTCGGCACGTGACAGTTGCCGAGGGGTGGGCGCGACCGCCCGGTGGTGTCGTCGGCGGATCAGCCGCTCGCGACGGCCGGACGAGATCCAGCCCTTGGTGCGCACGGTGCCGGGCCGGCGGTCGCCGTACCAGCCGTCTTCCGGTTGACCGGATGCGGACGCCTGCCTCGCCGGGACGGTCGGTGTCCCCGGCCGGATTCAGGCGGCTCGGGGTACACTCTTCCTCGTGCCATATCGCTAGGGTCTTGTTCCGCGCCTCTACCTGGTCACCCGCGCCGATCTGCCGCCGGGAGCCCAGGTCGCGCAGGCGGCACACGCCGCGTTCGACTTCGCGATCACTCATCCCCACCTTGTCGCCGGCTGGCACAAAGCCTCGAACGTCCTCGTCGTCCTCACCGCGCCTGACGAGCTGTCGCTCGGCCACGTGTGCGCCGACGCGGCGGGGGCCGGTCTACGCCTGGTCCGGGTGCATGAGCCCGATCTCGATGGCGCGCTGACGGCGGCCGCGTTCGAACCGGCCGCCCACCGGCTGCTCGCCCGCCTCCCACTCGCCTTCTCCCGACGAGAGGAGGTGAGACCATGACCACTTCCGTCGATGCTCAGCTGAGCGACCTGCGCGCGCAACTCGTCGAGCTCGCCGCCGAGCGGGACGCACTGCGCGCCCAGCTCGAGGGGGACCCGCCCAAGGCCACGCGCTGGCTGCAGCGCAAGGTCTGGCGGCAGGCCACCGCGCTGGACGCGCTGAACCGCCGCGTCGTGACGCAACGGTTCGTGCTGCGGACGCTCGACCGGCTGGGACGATCCCTGACGGCCGAGGAGTACCGGGCCGCCAGGACCCTGATCACGAACGCCGGCCTGCGGGACCGGATCGACGATCCGGACGCCGCCTGACCGCTCCACCGGTCGTGATGATCTGCGGCCCGCCAGGCCGCGTCGTCGCGACCGGCATCATGGGGTGAACGGCTGGCGCAGCCGGTCACCCTTCCGCCCCAGAAGCTCAACGGTCGAGCAGCCGCCTCTAAAGCGGCCGGTAGCGGGTTCGACTCCCGCCTGGGGCACCCCGCCCGACCGTTCCGTCACGGTGCGGGATCCTGGCGGCCGCTCAGCGGAACGGGCCAGCGTTCCTGCCGGTACGCGGCATCCCAGAACATCCACTCGTAGCGGGCGGCGGCTTCGAACCGGCTCCTGGCCGCTGCGCGTTCCGCGGTGCCGAGCGTGGCGCCGTGCCCGTCCGCGGCGGCGAGGACCTCGTCGACGATCTGCTTGAACTCATCTCCGCCATAGGTGTCGATCCAGCGCTTGTAGAGCGGATCGGGGGACAACGCGCCGGCCAGCTCGCTACCCACTTTCGCGTAGATCCAGTAGCAGGGCAGCACCGCGCCCAGCGCTTCGGCGAAGGAACCCCCGTACGCCGAGGCCAGCAGGAAGTTCGTGTACGCCGCCGTCACCGGGGCCGGTGGTTCGGAGGCACCACCAAGCTCATCAAGGAACCCGGCGTGCAGGGCCCGTTCGACCGCGATGGCGTTCGCCGCGTGCGCCGCGAACATGGCGGTATCGGCGGAGGCTGGCGCCTTGGCGGCGGTGACACTGAGCGCTCTGGCGTATTCCCGCAGGTAGTGACCGTCTTGGATCACGTAGAACCGGAACGCCGCACGGTCCAGGCGGCCGTCGGTCAGTCCGCGCAGAAACGGGTGCGCCAGGATCAGCGCGTAGGTCGACTCGGCGGACTTCCACAGCCACGAAGTGAACCCTCCATCCGTCACATTCACCTCAACAAAGAAGCACGCGCCGCCCGTCCATCACAACGCCCGAGGTCGTGAGCCGATGCGGGCCCTCACTCACGAGGTGCGCGATCCGCCGAGCCGGCGCGGTCGGAGACGGGCCAGACGTAGGGCAGGTCGGCGGGGACGTCGGGGAAGAACCGGGCGTAATGGGATGGGTCCTTGCGGAGCAGCGCCGACTGGTGGCTGCGGTGGAACTCCGGATCGCCAAGCCAGGGCGGCAGTGCTCCGGCCCGCTCGAGGGCCGGCTGGTCGCGAGGCGGGCCGATCGCCGTGGCGGCGTGCAGGTCGGTGACCAGCGACGCGGCGCAGGTGTCGCGGCGGCCGATGCCGGTCCATATGCGGCAGATTTCGAGGCCGTAGCGCGTCAGCGCCTCCTCGTACCCGCGCCACATGCGCACCACCGGATGATGCCGCCAGCCGTACCCGGGAACGGTGAGCGCGCGCAGCACCTGCAGCGCCTCCACCCGCTGCTTGCCCAGCCGCCGCTCGTCCAGGACCCGGGCCGTGGCGGCGAAATCCGCGTACGGCAGAAACGTCTGCACGAGTGAGCCCCCGTCTCCGCTCGGCGACCGCGCGCTGAAGATCAGCCCCCTTGAGAACTACCCGCGACGTGCTCCCGGCATTAGGCGTAACTCTCATCCTGGCTCGGGCGCCGAACCGTTCGCGCGGAAGTGCGGTGCGGGACCGTCGCGGTGCGTCAGCAGGTTCTTGATCGCGGTCATCCCGTGGAGTACCTGACCCAGCACGTCCTCGACGCTGGAAAGGCGGTTCTCCACGCCCGTGAGGCGGTTCTCCACGCCCGTGAGACGGTCCTCCACCCCCGTGAGGCGCCGGCTGTTGTCACTCACGTCGGCGCGGAGCGCGACAAGCAGGTCATGCTGGGCTTTCAGCCTGCTGGTGATGGTCATGCCGGTGCGCTCCTCAGGGAGTTCTACGTACGCCTCCAGCGCGGAGAGCCGCGCCTCCAGATCGCTGCGTTGGGCCTGCATCGTAACGCCGCCTTTCTTGATCGTGAGCCGGTTCGGCGATGACGCTTCGAGCATGAGTGACCACGAGAAGCGAGGAAACTGGAACGCGTTCCTGTGGACAAGGGACGCCGCCAGACTCAGGGGATGTCGCCCGCATATCGCCATGGCGCCCCCGTCCCACATCGCCACCAGGGCCCGCATGCGGTCGCAGGAGACCTTGAGCCGTACCGTGCCCAGCGCCGCCATCCGTCCGTACGGCAGCGCGTTGGGCTTGCGGTCGTACCACCCGCGACTCAAGGGCCCAAATGACGGAATGCCGCGTGCCAGGCGCGTCCCCACCTGCGGGCGGCCGAGTCCATCTGGGTGAATGGCCGCAGCGGCGGGCAGAATGGGCGCGATGTATGCGCTGCTGTTCTCGTGGGTGCTCCGGCGGCTGCCGGCCGAGCCGGTGCATCGCGGCAGCATGGCGGCGCTGCGGTTCATCGCCGCGGTGCCCGGGCTCACCCGGCTGCTGGGCCGGCTGCTGGCCCCGCGGGACCCGGCGTTGGCCGTACGGGCGCTCGGCCTGGAGTTCCCCGGGCCGCTCGGGCTGGCCGCCGGCTTCGACAAGGACGCCGAGGCGTACGAGGCGCTCGCCGCGTTCGGCTTCGCCTTCGTGGAGATCGGGACGGTCACCGGCGAGCCGCAGCCGGGCAACCCGCGACCCCGGCTCTTCCGGCTGCCCGCCGACCGGGCGATCGTGAACCGGATGGGTTTCAACAGCCGCGGGTCGGCCGCCGTGGCCGCCCGGCTGAGCCGCCGCCGGCCCGGGCCGATCGTCGGGGTCAACATCGGGAAGACCAAAGCGGTGCCCGACAGCGAGGCGGTCGCCGACTACGTCAAGAGCACCGAGCGGCTCGCCGCGTACGCCGACTACCTGGTCGTCAACGTCAGCTCCCCGAACACCCCTGGCCTGCGCGACCTGCAGGCGGTGGAACGGCTGCGGCCGCTGCTGCGGGCGGTACGGGAGGCGGCCGACCGGGCGGCGCCCCGGAGGGTGCCACTGCTGGTCAAGATCGCCCCGGACCTGGCAGACGAGGACATCGACGCTGTGGCCGACCTCGCCGCCGAGCTCGGCCTCGACGGCATCATCGCCACCAACACCACCACAGCCCGGAACGACCTGGCCAGCGACCGGCGGCTGGCCGGCGAGGCCGGCGGGCTGTCCGGCGCGCCCCTCAAGCAACGCTCCCTCGACGTGCTGAAGCGGCTGTCCGCCCGGGTCGGCGACCGGCTCGTCCTCGTCTCGGTCGGTGGCGTCGAGACCGCCGACGACGCCTGGGAACGGCTGCGGGCCGGGGCCACCCTGATCCAGGGGTACACGGGCCTGGTGTACGGAGGTCCGCTCTGGCCGCATGCCGTCCACCGCGACCTAGCGCGCCGGCTCCGCGCCTGCCACGGCAGCCGGGCAGCCCCGCCGGTGAGTTAGTCGGGCGGTAGCAGTCCGATGGCCTCCTTCGCCTGGCGTACCTTGCCGGCGGCCAGGTCACGGGCCCGCTCGGCGCCGGCCCGCAGCGCCTTGTGGACGAGGCTCGGGTCTGCCGCCAGCCGCAGGTAGCGGTCCCTGATGGGGGCGAGGACGGCAACGACCGCGTCGGCGACGGCGCCTTTGAGCTCGCCGTACCGGTCGAACCGGCCGGCCAGGCGGTGCGGGTCGTCGCCCGTGCAGGCCGCCAGGATGTCCAGCAGGTTCGACACGCCGGGCTTGCGGCGCGGGTCGTAGGCGACCGTGGTCTCGGCGTCGGTGACCGCGCGCATCACCTTGCGGCGCAGGACGTCGGGCTCGTCGAGCAGCCGGAGCACGCCCGCGGGTGAGGGAGCCGTCTTGCTCATCTTGCCGGTGGGCGAGGCGAGGTCCATGATCCGCGCGGCGACCGGCGGGTTGACCGCCGCCGGGACGGTGAAGACGGGAGCGTACCGGGTGTTGAACCGCTGGGCGACGGTCCTCGCGAGTTCCACGTGCTGGCGCTGGTCCTCGCCCACCGGGATTTCGTCGGCGTCGTACAGCAGGATGTCGGCGGCCATCAGGACGGGATAAGTCAGCAACGAGACCCGGACGTGCCCCTCGCGGCGCGACTTCTCCTTGAACTGGATCATCCGCTGCGCCTCGCCGTAGCCGGTGGCGCTCTCCAGCAGGTAGTGCAGTTCGGTGTGTTCAGGTACGTGCGACTGGACGAAGAACAGGCATTTCTCCGGGTCGGCACCGGCCGCGAGCAGTAGGGTCGCGAACTCCATGGTCCGCCGCCGTACCAGGGCCGGATCGTGGTCCAGCGTCAACGCGTGCAGGTCGGAGACGAAGACGACGGTGTCCGTCGTCGTCTGCTCGGCGACGATCGGCCGGATCGCGCCGAAGTAGTTGCCCAGGTGCAGGTCACCGGACGGGGTGAAGCCGGTGAGACGTCGTGGCATCGCAGGCGCTCCTCGCGGGCCGGGGCCGTCCCCGTCACCGGGCCGCCGAGGCGCCAAGACACCGAAAGGCCGCCCGGATCGGGGCGGCCGCTTGATCGATTTCTCGTGCGGATGTGGGTGCCGCCCTCAGGGGCGCCACCAACCGAGCGACGAACAGCTCATCCGCATACTCCAGAAGGTAGCACCGATGGCCCGACCCGATGGCCGGAGAGCGGTCTGCCGGTCAGGAGAAGTAGGCGGCGAAGCCGTCCGCGAGGGAACGGGCGATGCGCTCGCGGAAGGACGCGCTGCCCATCTTGGCCTCGTCCCCGCGGTTCTGCATGTTGCCGCACTCGATGAAGACCTTGGGCCGCGTCGAAAGATTGAGGCCGCCCAGGTCGTCGCGTACGTCGATGGCCTTCTTGCCGCGGTAGTTGGAGTACGGGATGCCGGTGCCGTCGTGGTAGGCGTCCCTGAGGGCCAGGCCGAGTCGCTTGGAGGCGGGCACGATCTGCTCGTTGTGGCCCTTGATCGGCGCCGGCTCGATGATGTGGAAGCCGTGGTCGCCCTTGGGCGCGCCGTCGGCGTGGATCGACAGGGCGGCGTCGGCCTTGTGCCGGTTGCCGATCGCGGCGCGTTCGGTGATGCACGGCCCGACACCCGTGTCGCTGGTGCGGGTGAGGTAGACCTTGGCGCCCCTGGCGCGCAGCAGCTTCACAAGCCGGTTCGCGACGTCCCAGTTGAAGGCGTGCTCGGCGTACCCCGACGGCGCCTCGGTGCCGGTCGAGTCGCAGGGCTTCCGCTCGGTGATGACGTCCACGAGCTTGTTGACGACCTCCGGGTGCTTGGCGTCGCCGCCGTTGTGCCCGGGGTCGATGACGATCACCTTGCCGGCGAGCGGGCTCTTTCCCGACCGCGCCGTCGCCGGGTCCGGCACTCCGGCCGGGGTCGCACCGCCCGCCGCGGCTTGCGGCGCCCCGGCCGCGCCGCCGCCGGCCACCGGGGGTGCCGCGACCCCGCCGCGGGGCCCCGAGTCGCGCGACCCGGTCGCTCCACAGCCGGCGATCGCCGTGACCGTCACCGCCAGCACGATGCCGCCGACGGCGCCGATGCCGCCGCCGGTACGGCTGCCGGTGCGCCGTGGCCGTTCTGACCTCACGAATCTTTCCCCCGTCGCTGGGCTACCTGCGGACCCTGCCAGTCTGCACAGTCGCGACGCTACGTCAAACCGGGCATGACCGTCCGGCGCTCGCCGCAACGGTCATGCCCGGCGCGTACCGTGTCGCGGTCAGGTCAGGTCAGGTCCAGGCGAGCATGCGGAGCGGGTCTTCCAGCATGGCGCCGACGTCGCGCAGCACGGCCGAGCCCAGCTCGCCGTCCACGACCCGATGGTCGAACGACAGCGCCAGCGTGGTGACCTTACGGACCCTGATCTCCCCTTCGTGCACCCACGGCATGTCCCTGACCTGACCGAACGCGAGGATGGCCACCTCGCCCGGGGTCAGGATCGGGGTGCCGGCGTCGACGCCGAAGACGCCGACGTTGGTGATCGTGATGGTGCCGCCGGTCAGGTCGGCGGGCCCGGCCCGGCCGGCCCGAGCCGTCTCGGTGAGCCGCTGCAGGGCGTCCGCCAGCTCGGGCAGGGACAGCTCATGCGCGTCCTTGACGTTCGGCACGATCAGCCCTCGGTCGGTGGCGGCCGCGATGCCGAGGTTCACGTAGCGCTTGACCACGATCTCCTGGGCCTCGTCGTCCCATGTCGAGTTGATCAGGGGATGGCGGCGTACGGCCGTCAGCAGCGCCCGAGCCACGAGCAGCAGCGGCGACACCTTGACGTCGGCGAAGTCGGGCAGCGACCGCAGTCGCTTGACGGCCGCCATCGTCTCGGTCACGTCCACCTGGAGCCACTCGGTGACGTGCGGCGCGGTGAAGGCCGAACGCACCATGGCCGCCGCCATGTGCTTGCGCACGCTCTTGATCGGGATCCGTTCCTCGCCGCCGGTGAACCGCGGCGCGACCGGCCGTACGGCGGGTCGCGCCGCGTCCGCCGCCTCACCCGCCGCCCCGGCGGTCGCGCCGCCGGTCACGGCGGCAGCGGCGGCCTGGACGTCGTCGCGGGTGATCGAGCCCTGCGGGCCGCTCCCGGTCAGCTCGCTCAGGTCGACGCCGAGGTCCCTGGCCAGCTTCCGTACCGGCGGCTTCGCCAGTACGGCCACCCGGCCGGGCGCCGCCGGTGCCGCAGGTGCCGCCGGGGTTGGCGGTGTCGCCATGGTCGCCGTGGCGGCCTCCGCGCGCCGTGGCTCGTGGGCGGGCCGTGCGGGCTGGCCCGAAGGACGTTTGCGCGGCCGGCGCTTGGTGGCCCCCGGCTTGACGCCGTACCCGACCAGCACGGGCTGGCGGGCCGGCTGCTCGGCCGCGGGCCCGGCGGGTCCGGCGGTCTCGATGGGCTCCTCGGGGCCCACCGTGCCGCGGGGCTCGGGCGTCGTGGCCGCGCCGGCGGCAGCGGCGGCCACCACCTTGGGCGCCGGGCTGCCGTGCATGCCGGGCTCGCTCGCCACCGGGACGTCGCCACCGGCGCCGCCGCCCGCTTCTCCCCCGTCGCCCTCGTCGCCCGGAGCTCCCACGTCGAAGCTGATGATCGGGACCCCGACGTCCACCGTCTCGCCCTCGCCGACGAGCAGTTCGGCGACCACGCCGTCGTACGGGCAGGGCAGCTCGACGACGGCCTTCGCTGTCTCGATTTCGACGATGGTCTGGTGGACCTCGACCGTGTCTCCAGGGTGGACGTGCCATTTGACGATGTCCGCCTCGGTGAGGCCCTCGCCCACGTCCGGCAGCTTGAACTGCTTGCGCTCCGCCATCCGCGTCACCACCCGAAGCTGCGGTCGACGGCGTCGAGGATGCGGTCGAGGTTGGGCAGGTACTGCTCCTCGACCCGGGACGGCGGGTACGGCGTGGAGAACCCGCCGACCCGCAGCACCGGTGCCTCCAGGTGGTAGAAGCAGCGCTCGGTGATGCGGGCGGCCAACTCGGCGCCGAAGCCGCCGAACACCGGCGCCTCGTGCGCGACGACGCAGCGGCCCGTCCTGCGTACCGACTCGGTGATCGTCTCGATGTCCAGCGGGTTGAGCGAACGCACGTCGATGACCTCGAGCGAGCGCTCCTCGTCCGCCGCCGCGGCCTCCAGGCAGGTCTTGACCATGGGCCCGTAGGCCAGCAGCGTCACGTCGTCGCCAGGCTTGGCCACGACCGCCTGGTGCAGCCCGGGCGCGGCGGCCAGGTCGAGCTCGACCGGCGCCTTGTCCCAGTAGCGCCGCTTGGGCTCGAAGAAGATCACCGGGTCGGGCGAGGAGATGGCCTGCTGGATCATCGTGTACGCGTCGGCCGGGTTGGAGCAGGCCACCACGCGCAGCCCGGCGGCGTGCGCGAAGTGCGCCTCGGGCGACTCGCTGTGGTGCTCGACCGCGCCGATGCCGCCGCCGCACGGGATCCGTACGACCACGGGCAGCTCGACGGTGCCGAGCGAGCGCATGTGCATCTTCGCGAGCTGGGAGATGATCTGGTCGGCCGCGGGGAACACGAAGCCGTCGAACTGGATCTCGCACACCGGCCGATAGCCGCGCAGCGCGAGCCCGATGGCGGTGCCGACGATGCCGGACTCGGCGAGCGGGGTGTCGATCACCCGGCTCTCGCCGAAGTCCTTCTGCAACCCGTCGGTCACCCGGAACACGCCGCCGAGCTTGCCGACGTCCTCACCCATGATGACGACCTTGGGGTCGTTCTCCATGGCCTTGCGCATGCCGGCGTTCAGCGCCTTCGCGAGGGTGAACGTCTCGGTCATCGCGCCTCCTCCCCCATCTCATCGGCGTCTTCGAAGCCGGCCAGGTAGGCGGCGAACTGCTCCTGCTCCTCGGTGATCAACGCGTGCGGCTCGGCGTACACGTTGTCGAAGATCGTCAGCGGGCTGGGATCGGGCAGCGACAGGCACTGCTTGCGCAGGTCGGCGCCCACCTGCTTGGCCTCGGCGTCGACCTGCTGGAAGAAGGCGCTGTCGGCCATCTCGTTCTTGACGAGGTACGCCTTGACGCGTTCGATCGGGTCCTTGAGCTTCCAGGCCTCGAGCTCGGCCTCGAGCCGGTAGCGGGTCGGGTCGTCGGTCGTCGTGTGCGCGCCCATGCGGTAGGTGAACGCCTCGATGAGCGTCGGGCCCTGCCCGTCGCGGGCGCTGTCGAGGGCCTTGCGAGTGACGGCGAGGCAGGCGAAGACGTCGTTGCCGTCGACCCTGATGCCTGGGAAGCCGAAGCCCTGCGCCCGCTGGTAGAGCGGGATCCTGGACTGCTTTTCCAGCGGCTCGGAGATCGCCCACTGGTTGTTCTGGCAGAAGAACACGACCGGGGCGTTGAACACCGAGGCCCAGACGAACGACTCGTTGACGTCGCCCTGCGAGGTCGCGCCGTCGCCGAAGTACGCGATGGCCGCCGCGCCGTTCTCGGTGCCGACCGCGCCGTCGCGCTGGATGCCCATCGCGTAGCCGGCGGCGTGCAGCGTCTGGGCGCCGATCACGATCGTGTAGAGGTGGAAGTTGTGGTCCTTGGGGTCCCAGCCGGCGTGGTTGACCCCGCGGAACAGCCCGAGCAGCTTGATCGGCTCGACGTTGCGGCACCAGGCCACGCCGTGCTCGCGGTAGGTCGGGAAGACCATGTCCTGGTCGCGCAGCGCGCGGCCGGACCCGATCTGCGCCGCCTCCTGGCCGAGGAGGGAGGCCCAGATGCCGAGCTCGCCCTGCCTGGTGAGGGCCACGGCTTCGAGGTCGATGCGCCGGACGGTGACGAGGTCACGGTAGAGGTCGCGAATCTGCTCCGCGGTGAGGTCCAAGGGGTAGTCGGGGTGTTCGACCCGTTCGCCCTCGGGGGTGAGCAGCTGGACCAGTTCGGCGGATGAGGCCCGCAGCATGCCTGGGGGGGCACCGCGTGAGGCGTCGACGGTCACGTTCACTCCTCGTGCGTTCGGGGCCGGTGCGCGGGGTCGCCGCGGACCGACCGTCGTCGCGCCGCCCATTCGGGGCAAAATGTGGACTTTCCCGCGATAGTGCCGGTCAAGCCGCACATCCACCCTGACCCCCGCGGGTCCCGCGGAGGCGGGAGGCTGTTGTGTCATCGTGGCAGACGCCACGCATACGGGCGCAAGCCCGGTCCTTCACAGGATCACTACCCCGAACGTTGTGGCGTGCCACCAAGTGTTTTGAGGGCATACGTTCGGAGGAGGAGGTGCCCGATATGAGCGAGTCTGTGTTCTCTGTCCCCGGCATGCTGATCAACGGCGAATGGGTTCCGTCCGGCGAGAACGGCATGATGGAGGTGCATAGCCCGTACGACGACGCGCTGGTCGCCGAGGTCCCGTCCGCCGGCCAGGGCGACGTCGACCGGGCGGTCGCGGCGGCCGCCGCCGCGCTGCGCCGCGACGACTTCCCCCGGATGGACCGGGTGCGCGTGCTCGAACGGGCGGCGGCGGCGTTGCGGGACCGCCAGGAGCACTTCGCCAAGGCCATCGCGTACGAATCGGCCAAACCGCTCAAGACGGCTCGGGTGGAGGCCGCCCGCGCGGTGGAGACCTTCGGGTTCGCCGCCGCGGAGGCCCGGACGTTCGCGGGCAACGTGGTGCCCATGGAAGCGACCCCGGCCGGCGCTGGCAAGACGAGCTTCACCCTGCGGGTGCCCGTCGGCGTGGTGGCCGCGATCGCTCCGTTCAACTTCCCCCTCAACCTGGTCGTGCACAAGCTGGCCCCGGCGATCGCTGCCGGCTGCCCGGTGGTGCTCAAGCCGGCGTCGCAGACCCCGGTCTCGTCGCTGCTGCTGGCCGAGCTGCTGCACGAGATGGGCGTGCCCGCCGGCTGGTTGAACGTGGTGACCGGTCGCGGCTCGGTCGTCGGCGAAGCGCTGGCCACCCATGACGATGTGGCGTACATCACCTTCACCGGCTCGGCCGAGGTGGGCTGGGCGATGGCGGCGAAGGCACCGCGCAAGAAGATCCGGCTGGAACTCGGCTCCAACGCGCCGCTGATCGTCGACTCGCCGAGCGACTGGGCGACGGCCGCCGCGAAGGTCGCCGTCGCCGGCTTCTCGCACGCCGGGCAGTCGTGCATCTCGACGCAGCGCGTCTACGTCCACAACGACATCGCGGACGACTTCATCGAGACCCTGGTCGGCAAGGTCGAGGGCCTCGTCGTGGGCGACCCGGCCGACGAGAACACCGACGTCTCGGCGCTGATCTCCAAGGGCGACACCGACCGGGTCAAGGAATGGATCGACGAGGCGGTCGCTGCCGGCGCCAAGGTGCTGGCCGGCGGCGACCTCACCGCCGAGGGCGTGCTGCGCCCGACCGTGGTGGACGGCCCCCCGGCCGACGTACGGATCCAGTGCCAGGAGGTGTTCGGCCCGGTCGTCACCATCACCCGCTACGACTCCTTCGACGACGCCCTGGCCATGGCCAACGACTCGCGCTACGGTTTGCAGGCCGGCGTCTACACCGCCGACCTGGGCAAGGCGCTGAAGGCCGCCAAGACGCTGGAGTACGGCGGCGTCATCGTCAACGACGTGCCGACCTTCCGCGCCGACCAGCAGCCGTACGGCGGGGTCAAGGACTCGGGCAACACCCGCGAGGGCCCGGCCTACGCCATCGAGGAAATGACCGAACACCGCCTCGTCACCCTCCAGCCCTGACGGGCCACCACAGGACGCTCGGCTGCGCCGGGGCGGGCTCGCCGCGGGCGCAGCCGGGCGCCGACCGTGGCCCGGACGTTGCGCTCGCCATCGTGGGCAAAAGGCCGGACACGCCAGGCGAATCGGGCGGCTCTGCGGCTGCAGGACCTATGCCGGGTGGGAGATAACGGACGTATCGACGAGATCGTCGACAACGCCGCCCCAGCTGCGTTCGCACCCTACGATCATGCGCATGCCGGTATCGCGGGGCCGTAAGAGCAAAAAGGGCGGCAAGAAGAAGAACTCGCGGCGGTCGGGCGGCCCGCTGGCCGGCCCGTCGGGCGGCGTCCGGTACGGACCCGGCGATCCGCTAGCGCCATTGCGGTCGCTGATGGGTCCGCCGTCGCGACCAGCGTGGTTCGACCAAGCGATCAAGAACGTTCTGGAACAGGCGGACGACCTCGTGACCTCCCCCGGGCCGCGCGAGCTGGAACAGGCGACGGCGGAGCTGCTCGGGGGCGAGCTGTATCAGGTCGTCCACGACGAGGACTCCACCGGTTTGTGGTTCGACTGGTGGTTCGCCGAACTCGCCGAAGCCGCTGCGACAAGGGCCGGCGAGGACCGCACCGGGAACAGCGGGCGGCGGGGGCCGTGGTGGTTGCTGCACGGCCTCACCGCGGTCGGCTCGCCCGCCCTGCGTACGAAGGCGCAGGCCGCGCTGGGCCGGGCGAGGAACGCGCGGCGGGCCGACGCGTCGTCGGAGGCCGAGGGCCCCGACTGGCTCGGCCGGCTCAACAAGGTGGGCGCGACCGGCGAGGTGTGGTCGCTGCGCGACGCGTACGGCACCCGGCTCGCGGTCGTCGCCGGCGTCGATCACACCGGCGGCGGCGACACGTCGGCGTTCCTGTTCGACATCGACGCGTGCGGGATGATCGAACTGGTCGGCGCGGGCGGCTTCGACGACGTGGAGCAGGCGGCCACGGCGTGGCGGTCGGCCGTGGGCGACACCGCCGCCGGTGCGTCGCCCACGCCCGTCGACAAGCCCGACGACCTGCACTGCCTGGTCCAGTGGGATTCCGGTGAGGCGGGGCTCAAAGGCGACGAGCCGCGGGGGTTGCTGGACAACTGGTTCCTGGCCCGCCGCCGCGTCCACGACATAGCCGTCGCGCTGCGCGGGCGCGGGATGCGGCTCCCGGAGGTCCGGTCGCTGTTCATCGACCTTGACACGGCGCCGGCGGCGGAGGCCTTCACCCGCTGGTACGAAGAGCGGCACGGCACCGCGCCCAACCAGGACGTGGTGCAGGCGCTGGCCGAGGAATGGCTGGAGGGTTGCCTGCCCAGCACCGAGCACGCCGTCTCGCCGCACCGGGTGCGCCACCGGCTCACGCTGATCAACGACTGGCAGCCGGATCATCCCGTCACCGTCGGCGCGCGTTCGTTGCTGCCGGAGTGGGCGCGCTGGCACGGCGAGCAGTCCGGCCTGCCCGAGGAGCTGGTCGAGCGCTCGGTGGCCGCCGCCGATGCGCCCGGCGGCGCGGTGACGTGCGGCGGCGTCGAGCATCACCTCTGACTGCCGCCACCGCGCCGGCGACCCGCGCGGCCAACGTCATCGCCGGTAAATGGGCGCACACCGTCACCTGCCCCCAACTCCGCCGGCCGCGGCAAGGCGTCCCTGGTCCGTTCCTATCGAACCCATCCGGCTCATGGCCATCGCCGCCGAGGGAACTCGCACCCGCCATCGCGCCACCTGGTCCACCTCCGGGAAATTCGAGGAAAAATAGCCATTTTCACGCCGGAACGACGAGTTGCGGGAGAGCAAGGCCGATGATCGCCACAATCGACAGGGCGTACACCTGATCGCCCGCTGCGTGCCTCGCGCGCCGGCACTCTGCCCCGTTCGCCCAAAGGCCCGGCATGTCCATTACGTAAAATGCTCCTTACGCCCGATCTAGTGAGACTCGAAGTATATAGCGGCATTCGCCAGAGATGGGTACAGAAATGACCCATCGACTTCGCCAGAATGTTCGATGAATCTGCTATGATTGGCGGTGGAAAGGGGGCGGGCCGATGTCGACACCGTCAGTCGAATTGCACGCCATCGACCCGTACGATCTCCCATTGAGCTGGGCCGAAGCCATCCCCGGCCCCGAGCTGGCGATCCAGTTGGCCCGAGTCGAATGGTCGTCGCTTTCCGATTGTGAACTGGTCGACGCGATGGACGCCGCTCGCCGTCAAGCCACCTGGGCGCAGGCCCTCATGCTCGAAGGCGTCGCCGAGTTGGTCCGCCGCCGCAAGCACGACGACCCCGTCCCCGGTTCCGAGCGCCACCGCCGGATCTGCGGCGAGGTCTCACTCGAACTGACCGTCTCCACCACCCAAGCCGAAGAGTTGGTGTTCCTCGCCGATGCCATGCCCGACCGGCTGCCGGCCACGTGGGCGGCGCTACGTACCGGGCGGATCGACTACCACCGCGCCCGGGCCATCGCCGACGGCTTGGCCGTCCTCGACGACGAGCTGGCCTGCCAACTGGAGGCGGAGCTGGCCCGCGCGGCGGTTGACGACACCACAACGCTGCTGCGCCGCCGCATCTCCCGCGCGGTCAAGAAGGCCGACCCCGACGCCGCCGTCCAGCGCACCACGCGATCCCGCGCCGAACGCCGCGTCGAGCTCTGGGACAACCACGACGACACCTGTGACCTGGTCGGCCGTCACCTCGACAGTACGGACGCGCACGCCGTCCACAACCGGTTGACCGCGGCGGCCCAGGCGATGAAGGCCGACGGTGATCAACGGCCGATCGACCATATCCGTCTCGACCTCTACCGCGACCTGTTGCGCGGCGTCCCTCTCCCCGAAGCCACTCACCACCTCGTCACCACGCCGCCCGCCGCAGAGGACGCCGACCGTCTCGACGATGCGGCTGCCACCGGCCACCCCGCCCCGCCCGACCACGACGCCCCCGCCGAGCCGCCCGGCACCCCGGGGGCCGCCGCCCACCCTATGGCCGCGCACCCGACCGGCCGACTGGTCGACCAGATGGAACGACAGCTGGCCCACACGCTCGCCGAGGCGGCCGACGAGCGGCTGACCAGCATCTTCGAGCGTGCTCGGGCCGAGGGACGGCTCGACGGCATGGCCCGTCTGATCGGCGAAGCCGTCGATGCCATGCGCGACGCCCTCGACCCCCTGGTCGACTCCTGGTGCCGCGCCACGAACGACGTCCCCACCTCGATGCGAGGCAAGGGCGCCGCGGCCGCCAGCGCCACCGGCAACCGAGCCGCCGGGCGTCAGCGCGCCCGGCCGGCACACCGGCCCGCCCAGGCTGATCGACGTGCCCACGGCCGGGACCGGCGCCGGGCTGAACGTCATGGCCACCCGGGGTATCGCCCACCCGTCGCGCTGCAACGGCTGATCCAACGCCGCCACTCCACCTGCGTTTTCCCGACGTGCCATCGCAAAGCGGTGCACTGCGACATCGACCACACGACTCCGTACGACAAAGGCGGGCGCACCTGTAAATGCAACACAGCGCCGCTCTGCAGGGCACATCACCGGATCTTCAAGCAACACCAGCAGTGGAAACTCGTCCAACTCTGGCCCGGCCTGCTCATCTGGGTCGCCCCCGCAGGCACGTGGCACATCGTATTGCCCGAATGATCTCGGCTCCGTGATCTGGACGGGCTTTCCAGGCCATCCCTCGCCTGCCGCACTCGGCCGATCCGCCGAGGAACCCCGCGTGAGCCGGATGGCGGCAGGGTGGCATGGCGGAGTTACAGGTCGAGGCCGCCCTGCTTGATCCGGGTGACGAGCGCTGCCCAGGCCCGTCCGTCGAGGCGCACCGCCCCACCATCGGGGTCCTTCGAGTCACGGACAAGACGCGCGGCATCGACGTGAGCGACCTCGACGCAGTTGCCGCCGCTGTCCCCGCTGTGAGAACTCTTCCGCCAGACGACGCCA
>DASUWU010000049.1:0-73285 GCA_036378315.1 Streptosporangiaceae bacterium
GGGCCGGCGACCGGTCCGTCTTTTCGAGCGGCGCGCCCGGAGCCACCGGCGGCACCCCTGGAGCCACCGGCGGCCGTGGCGCCACCAGAGCCAGAGGATCCCGATGGCGAGCCCGACCAGCATGGTGAAGCCGGCGGTGGCCTGCACGATGGCGTCCATGATGATCGTGCCGCCCGTCCCGATCCCGTCCTCCATCAGCGCCGCGACCATCACGGCCCCGCCGGCCAGGACCACCGCGAGCGCGTAGATCGGCGGGCGGCGGCCGGAACCCCTGAACGTCCACTCCCGCAGGTAGGGGAAGGAGATGAGGAAGACGGGAACCAGGGCGAACGCCGCGGCGATGAGATAGAGATGCGCGAAATGCGGGTCCCACATCGACCGCCGCGCTTCGGGGACCTCCGTCGTGTTGATGCCGAGAAAGGCGATCACGAAGCCGACGGAGACGCCGATGAGGCTGAGCACGCCGGCGGCGAAGGCGTTCCATTTCTGCCGGCCCTCCTCCCGGCGCCGGTCGCGGACGTCGATGGCCGTGATCTCCGACCGGAGGCTGCCGTCGAGCTGGTCGAACATCTGGCTCAACGTCTTGGCCTGGTTGGACAGATCCATCGCCTCGTACAGCGCCGTTTGGAACGTCTCGATCCGCATCAACGGGAACTCAACGCTGAATGTCAGATCGAATTCGAGATTACCGAGGTTGTCGGCGAGCTCCTCCAGGTCGTCCCGCCGCTGCACACCGGCCGCCGCGCTTTGCTTGTTCTCCTTGAACTGGCGCACCTGCTGGTACGCCTCGTGCCAGATCTGGCGGAACTTCGAGGCGGTCCCGACCGCGTGGACGGTGGACAGGAAGATGCTGTCCTCGACATAGCGCTGATGGCCGTACAGCAGGCTGACGTACGGCGTGACGACGCCGAGCGTGATGAGGTCGCCGCCCTGACCGAACTCCTGCCGCGGCGCGCGTCCCTGTCGCAGGGCCTCCAGCCAGTTCTGGCCATCGGGGTGGTCGGAAAGCCTGACGGCGTTGAGCTGCACCGGCCTCTTCGGGATGCCGAACTCCTCGCGGTACGGCGGGGTCTCGCGGTAGACGATTTCGTCTATCACCGCTGGGCCGGGTGCCTTCTCTTGATCATTCCGGCGTTCGACGAAGACCAGCTGATGCCGCTCGGGGAGCAGCGCGTCCTTTCTGCCGCCCCCGGCGCGGTCCTCCTTGGCCAACCCCTCCCAGACCAGGTCCTCAGGATCATCGGCGGTCAGGTCGCCGACGTACTGCTCGAGATCCATCCCGCGAATCTCGAGCTCGTTCTCGATGCACTGCTCGAGCACTCTCGTGATCGGCCCGACGCTCGCCAGGTCACGCAGCGGCGACGTGGAGAACTCCAGGATGACCGCGAGCACCACCTGATTGGACGGCAACGCGAACAGCAGGGCGTCGACGCCCGCCATTTCGATGCCGTCCACCGGTTGTTTGAGGCGGACGTCGGTGAGGTCGTGGATCGGTCCGCCGAGCAGTGAGAATGGCAACAGGCGCGGCAGTTGGTCTTTGTAAAGCTCGTAGTGCCGGGTCAGCCCGCCCAGCACGAGCCGGGCGCCGAGTTTCTCGAGCGAATCGCCCTTATACCGCCACGACGTGGCATAAATGGTAACGACGCGTACGCGGCAGTCGGCGGCGTTGGGATCGGCCAAGATGATGCCCCCCGGTCAGGCTCACTACCGTCCATGATAGGCGTCTAACACTTCGTATCTGCCAGGCTCGCCCGATGCGGCCGGAATGCGCCATGACAAGACATGTCAGGTAAGTGTGGGCGCAGAAACAGATCTAGGAATCGTCCCCGCGGCGTGGTTCGATGGCGCATGGCGATGTGATGAACGACCGAGCGCGCCGGGTGGAGGACACGATGCCCATCCCTCATGTTGGCCCGCTGGTCGGCGTCATCGCCGGTCCCGTCGTGGCGTCCGCCCTGCTCGCGGGGTGCGGAGCCTCCCCGCGGCCGGCTCCGAACGTCGACCAGGTCGCGCACACCCTGCAGAACCAGGTCTACAAGGTGCTCGAGGCGACGTGGACCGAGGACCCCCGGATCACCGACCCGCTTTTCGACGCGTACGTCCCCTGCGGACACGGGAAGGTCAGGGTCACGTACGCCGTGTCGGGAAAGCGGAGCGTCTTCGCCGCCCACCCGGTCATCTCCACGAACGCGAACAAGACGCCGGCCACCCCGAGCCAGATCATCGATGACCTGGTCCGCTTCATTCCCCAGGTGGGCACGTTCTCGATCGTGGGACGCTCCGATCAGGGCGCGACCGTGCAGCTCGTGAACACCAGCACCCGCACCAGGATGACCCTGCATTCGCCGGGCCCGGACCGGCTGACGATCTCGGGCCAGACCGACTGCCTGAAGCCCGGCAACCTCGGTCGGGACGTGGGCTGAGCGGGACGGGAGCGGCCGGAAGGGCGCCGGCGCGCGATGTCACCCGCGGACGGCTACGCGCGGGTCGGGGGAGCGGTGGCGGGATGCGACGAGCCCGTGATGTCCGCGAAGGGCTTCGTATCGGACGCCGGGCCGCGGACGGTGACGTCGGTGCCGGATTGGGCGACCCTACGGAGGGCGAGGACCGCCGCGTTGCTCAAGAACGTGGTCACCTCGAGATCGATGACCACGCCGGTGCCGGCGGGCAGATGGAGCAGCGCCCACGCGATCCGGTGTACGGCCGAGGTGTCGAGATCGCCCTCGGCGTACAGCGCATGGTCGTCGGCGAACAGCCGGAACTGGGGCACCGGGCTCGTGCTCGACAAGAGCGGATGCAGCGTCGCGGTATGGCGCAGCCGATCGATCTCGACCCGTTCCCGATCGAAGGCGCACAATCCGGTGACCGGGTACTCCGACATGAAACGGTCGGCGACCAGCTCCCATCTCAGCCACGCCTGGAAGCGCCGCTCATCGGTCAGCAGCGGCGTGTTGTCGGCGGCGACCCGGATCCCCGTGTATCCCTCGGCCTGCGCCTGCGCCAAGGCCTGAGCGAAGGTGGCACGTTGGCGAAGCGCGTCGACGATCCCCGACGGCCCATAGGTCTCTTCGACGCTCGAAACCTGGAGAACACCGGCTTCGATGAGATGGTCCAACCCCCCGCACCCGTCGCGAGCGGGGTCCTCGGCCACGTAGAGCAGGCGCTCGTTCCTCGCCACCCCGTCCGCCAAGAACTTGCGGGCCAGTTCCGCGAACTGGTCGGACCCGCTGAAGACCCATCCGATGTGGTCATGAGGCGCCATGCCGATCAGCTCTACCTGAGTGCCGTGGTGGCGCACAGCCATCCCCCCTCTCCCTCGGCCGGAACCCTCGGGACCAGACGCCGACAGGAGCCACGGGCCGGAGCACCCGCGCACTCCCTACAGTACCCCTACCAGGGCTAAAGCGGATTTCAACGGACAGCGGGCTCACGTTCCTTGTTGACCGCCCTGCGTCGGATCGGGGGGCAAGATGGAGGCCGCGTTCTGCAGGAGCGAGACGACCGCCGTAATGAGTGCGGCGAGGCAGGCGTAGAGGGCCAAGTGGCGCCAGATGTCCTGCTGCCGTACGGCCATTTCGAAATCCGGCCGCTGCCGCCCGCCGCCGCGTCCCGCGCGGCGCCCTGTGTACTCTGGCGCTCCTGGTCCAGGGAAGGAACGAGCATGCCCGCGTACGTGCAGAGGAGCTCCGCGTGGCCCGCCGGCTGGCGGTGGTGACCGGCGGGGCCGGCGGGATCGGACGCTCGATCAGCCTCCGCCTTGCCCGGCGGGGGCATCAGGTGGTCGCACTCGGCCGGGACGAGGACAAGCTGGACGCGCTGGAGCGCGCCGCGCGCGACGAAGGCGTCGCCGTCGTCGGCCGGCGCTGCGACATCACCGACGAAGAGCGGGTGACGGCCACGATCGGGCGGCTGGGAACCGTGGGGATCCTGGTCAACAACGCGGGGATCGCGGTGACCGCTCCGGCGCATCGTACGAGCCTCGAGGAGTGGGAACGACACTTGCGGACGAACGCCACCGGTGCCTTCCTGGTGACCCGGGCCGTGCTGCCCGGCATGCGGGAAAGCGGCTGGGGACGCATCGTGTTCGTCGCCTCCACCGCGGCGCTGGCCGGACGGCCGTACACGGCGGCCTACACCGCCTCCAAGCACGCGATGCTGGGGCTGGCGCGGGTGGTGGCCGCTGAGGTGGCCGGCTCCGGGGTGACCAGTAACGCCGTCTGCCCGACCTTCGCCCGTACCCCGATGACCGAGCGATCGGTGGCGCGGATCTCCGCCCGCACGCGGCGGGACGCCGAGGACGCCGAGGCGGCGCTGGCCCACGCGTCACCGCTCGGGCGGCTGCTGGAGCCGGACGAGGTGGCCGCCGCGGTCGAGTTCTTCGTCGGCGATGACGCCGGCTCGGTCAACGGCCAGACGCTCGTGCTCGATGGAGGAGGCCTGCAAGGGTGAGTCCCTTCCGCGGATCGGTCCCGTTCACCGGCGAGTGGCGGCACTTCCGGCTGGAACGCGTCGACGCGACCGCGACACTCACGTTCACCCGCCCCGACAGGCTCAACGCGCTCACCTTCGACGCCTACGCCGACCTGCGCGACCTGCTGGCCGAGCTGCCGCATCGCGGCGACACCCGCGTGCTCGTGCTGCGCGGCGAGGGGAAGGCGTTCTGCTCGGGCGGCGACGTCCACGAGATCATCGGCGAGACGCTGCGGATGGGCCCGGACGAACTCCTCGCCTTCACGCGGATGACCGGTGAAGTGGTCAGGGCGATGCGGGAGTGCCCGATCCCGATCATCGCCGCCGTCCACGGCACCGCCGCCGGCGCCGGCGCGGTGCTCGCGCTGGCCGCCGACTTCCGGGTGGCCGCCAGGTCGGCCCGGTTCGCGTTCCTGTTCACCAAGGTCGGTCTTTCCGGCGCCGACATGGGGGCCGCATACCTGCTGCCCAGGCTCGTCGGCCTCGGCCGGGCCACGCAGCTGCTCATGCTGGGCGACACCGTCGAGGCGCCGGAGGCGGAACGCTACGGGCTTGTCAGCCACCTGGTCGATGACGAGGCGCTCGGCGAAGCGACGGCCGCCCTGGCCGGCCGGCTCGCCGAAGGGCCGGCGCTGGCGTACGCGCAGACCAAGGCGCTGCTGTCCCGCGAGCTCGACATGAGCCTGCCCGGGGCGCTCGAGCTGGATGCCATGACCCAGGCACTGCTGATGAAGAGCGCCGACTACGCCGAGTTCCACGCGGCGTTCACGGCCAAGCGCCCGCCGGACTGGCAGGGCCGCTGATGAGCGAGCGGGAGGCGGCCGGCGCGCCGGGCGCCGCGCGGGAACCGCGGGGCGCCCACCGGCTGGTCAATCCGGCCGGCCTCGCTCCAGGCGTCGGGTTCTCCCACGCCGTGCTCGTCGCGCCGGGCCGGACCGTCTACCTCGGCGGGCAGACCGCGCAACGTCGCGATGGCGGCATCGCCGGGGCGACCGTGACCGAGCAGTTCGACCTCGCGCTTGCCAACCTCGTCACGGTGCTGCGCGCGGTCGGCGGAGAACCTGAACACCTGGTCAACCTGACCATCTATACGACCGAAGCCGCCGCCTACCGTGCCGGCCTGCGCGAACTAGGCGAGATCTACCGACGCCACCTCGGCAGGCACTATCCGGCGATGGCATTCTTCGAGGTCAAGGGCCTGTTCGATCCGGCGGCGATGATCGAGCTGGTGGGGACGGCCGTCATCCCCGACTGAGGCGGCGCGCCCGCGCGCCCACGCACGGGCGAGACAGGGTCACGGGCGGGCGGGTTGCGGGGAGGAGACGATGTCGATGGCGTGCCTCAGGCCGGGCTCGCGCAGCCGGGCGTGCAGCTCGAAGAACACGTGGGCCGCGCGGTTGCCCGACCAGTCGTCGGGCATCAGCTCGAGCGGCAGGCCCGGGTCGAGGTAGGGCATCCGCCGCCACGCGTCGACGGTGCGCAGATAGTCGGCGAACGCCTCATCGCCGCCCGCCGACCGGCGCCGGCTCCACCGGGCGAGCAGCGGTTCGTGTGCGAGCAGGAACTCGTCGTACATCGTCCGCAGGGCGTCGAGGTCCCACCAGCGCGCGATCGCGTGCCGCAGGTCGTGGAAGGCGAGGTGGTCGGCGCGGAAGAGCTCGACGTAGGCGGCGACCTCCAGGCGTTCGAGGGCGCGGCGCGCCTCGTCGGCCAGCCGCAGGGGAGCGATCCACACTCCGGGCGCCGCGGTGCCGAAACCCATCCAGCGCAGGCGCGACCTCAGCAGGTGCCGCTTGTGGCGCTGCGACTCGGGAACGGAGAACACCACCATCACCCAGCCGTCCGCGACGTCCGCGACCCGGCGGCCGAAGATGCGCCGGTCGCCCTCCGCGAGGATCCGGCGGGCCTCATCCGACAGGGAGTACCCGGCCGTCCCGCCGATCCGCCTCGCCTCGAGGAGGCCCCGTCGTTTCAGCCGCGACACCGCGGACCGTACGGCGGGCGAATCCACGTCCAGCTCGGACATGAGCCCGATGAGATCGGCGACCGAGATCCACCCGCCGAGCTCGCGTCCGTAGGCGCCGTAGAACGTGACGATCAGTGAGCGCGGTCTGCGGCCCCGTTCTTCTGGGGGCTCCATGACGTCGGTCACGGTCGCACGATATCCAGTTCGCCGGACGGAGCCCGGTGCGGCGGGCATCCGATGCCGTTCTATTGACGGAAGTCATAGAAACGATACGTTTGGTGTCATCGCACGTACAGGCGCTTCGACGCCCCGATGCCCCACCGCCCGGCCGGCGACATGTCCTAAAAGAAGATGCCGGGAGGCGTCGCCATGGACCTTTACCCCTCAGCGCACGTCGACACGTTCACCCGCGACCACCTGCCACGGCTCGACCAGTGGCCCACGATGCTGTACGCGCTGCCGGAGCTGCGCTACCCACGCCGGTTGAACTGCGCGGCGGAACTGCTGGACAGGACGGTGGAGCGGTTCGGGCCCGACCGCCCGTGCGTGATCGGGCAGGACGAGGCGTGGACCTATGGCGAGCTGCTGCGCCACGCGAACCAGGTCGCTCGCGTGCTGGTCGAGGACCTCGGGGTGGTGCCGGGGAACCGGGTCCTGCTGCGCGGCCCCAACAACCCCTGGCTGGTCGCGTGCTGGCTGGGAGTGATCAAGGCGGGGGCCGTCGCGGTGACCGTGCTCCCCGTGCTGCGCAGCGGCGAGCTGGCCGGGATCGCGGCGAAGGCGCGCGTCTCCCATGCCCTGTGCGACTCCCGCTTCGTGGAGGATCTGGTCAAGGCCGAGGTGGCGGGCCTCCGCATCGTCTGCTACGGCGGGAAGGACGGCGCTGACCTGGTCGCTCGGTGCGCCCGCAAACCGGCGGACTTCCCGGCGGTGCCGACGGCCGCCGACGACGTGTGCATGATCGCCTTCACCTCGGGCACCACCGGCCGGCCCAAGGGGTGCCTGCACTTCCACCGCGACGTGCTGGCCATCGCCGACACCTTCTCCGCCCACGTGCTCAAGCCGAGCCCCGACGACGTGTTCGCCGGGAGCCCGCCGCTGTCGTTCACCTTCGGGCTCGGCGGGCTCGTGGTGTTCCCGCTCCGGGCCGGCGCGTCCACCGTGCTGGTGGAGCGGGGAAGCCCTGAGCTGCTGCTCGCGGCCATGGGCGAGCACCGCGTCAGCGTGCTGTTCACCGCGCCCACCGCCTACCGCGCGATGCTCCCTGCCCTCTCCGGGGCCGACGTCTCTGGGCTGCGTCGCTGCGTGTCGGCGGGCGAGCATCTGGACGCGCGGACCTGGCACGCGTGGCGCGACGCCACCGGGATTGAGATCATCGACGGCATCGGCTCGACCGAGATGCTGCACATCTTCATCTCCTCCGCCGGCGCCGACATCCGGCCGGGCTCCACCGGACGGGTCGTGCCCGGGTACGAGGCGCGGATCATCGACGGCGCCGGCGAACCGGTGCCCGACGGCCGGCCGGGCCTGCTCGCGGTCCGCGGGCCCACCGGCTGCCGCTATCTGGCGGACGAGCGCCAGCGCGACTACGTACGCGGCGGCTGGAACTTCACCGGCGACATCTACATCAGGGACGCGGACGGCTACTACTGGTACCAGTCACGCGCCGACGACCTGATCGTCTCCGCGGGATACAACATCGCCGCGCTCGAGGTCGAGGAGGCTCTGCTCCGCTCGTCCGACGTGGCCGAGGCCGCCGTCATCGGCGTGCCGGACGCCGACCGCGGACAGATCGTCAAGGCATTCGTCGTCCTCCGCGAGGGCGTGCCGGCCAGCGAGCTCACCGCGCGTTCCCTGCAGGAGTTCGTCAAGGCAGAGATCGCGCCGTACAAGTACCCGCGTGCCGTCGCGTTCCTCGAGTCGCTCCCTTACACGCCCACCGGCAAGTTGCAGCGCTTCAAGCTCCGCGAACTCGCATGACCCTCCCGGGAGGACTCGATATGCGCATCGCCTGCGTGGGCGGCGGCCCCGGCGGGCTGTACTTCAGCATCTTGATGAAGCTGCTCGACCCGCGGCACCAGATCACCGTGTGGGAACGCAACGCGCCCGCCGACACCTTCGGCTTCGGCGTGGTGTTCTCCGACGAGACGCTCGACGGCATCGAGCACGCCGACCCCGCCGTGTACGCCGCCATGGCGGCCGAGTTCGCCCGCTGGGACGACATCGACATCCACTACCGTGGCGAGGTCGTCACCTCCGGCGGGCACGGGTTCGCCGCGATGAGCCGTAGGGGACTGCTGCGGATCCTGCAGGAACGCGCCCACGAGCTCGGCGTCGTCGTCCACTCGAGGACCGAGGCGCCGCCCGTCGACGAGCTGGCGCGCGACCATGGCCTGGTGGTCGCCGCCGATGGGGCCAACAGCGGCACCCGCGCCGCCTACTCCGGCGTCTTCGCCCCCGATCTGGAGGTACGCCGCTGCAGGTACATGTGGCTCGGCACCGACCTGGTGTTCGACGCCTTCAAGTTCTACGTCGTCGAGACACCGTACGGGGTCATGCAGGTCCACGGTTACCCGTACAACGACGAGATGAGCACGTTCATCGTCGAGATGAACGACGCGGTGTGGCACGCCGCGGGTTTCGACCGGCTGGCGCGCGGCGACCTCGGCCCTGGCGCAAGCGACGTCGAAAGCATCGAGTTCTGCGAAAAGCTGTTCGCCGACATCCTCGGCCGCCACACCCTCGTGCCCAACAACTCGAAGTGGCTCAATTTCACGACGGTACGGAACCGGACCTGGCGGCACGGAAACGTCGTGCTGCTCGGCGACGCGGCGCACACCGCGCACTTCTCGGTCGGCTCCGGCACGAAGCTGGCCATGGAGGACGCGCTGGCGCTGGCCGCCTGCCTGCACGAGCATCCTGGCGTCGACGCGGCGCTGGCCGCCTACGAGGACGAGCGCCGCCCGGTCGTGGAAAGCACCCAGCGCGCCGCCCAGGCCAGCCTGGAATGGTTCGAGAACATCGGCCAGTACCTTCACCAGGAGCCGCCGCAGTTCGCGTTCAACATCCTCACCCGCAGCCGCCGGGTCACCTACGACAACCTGCGGCTGCGCGACCCGGAGTTCGTCGAGGAGGTGGACGGCTGGTTCGCCGGGCGCGAAGCGCGGCGCGGCCGGCCCGCCGGCGCGCCATCGACGGCGCCGCCGCCGATGTTCACCCCGTTCCGGCTGCGCGGCCTGGAACTGAAGAACCGCGTCGTCGTCTCCGCGATGGACATGTACTCGGCGGTCGACGGCACGCCGGGGGACTTCCATCTGGTGCACCTGGGCGGCAAGGCGCTGGGCGGCGCGGCGCTGGTCATGACCGAGATGGTGTGCGTGTCGGAGACGGGCCGGATCACCCCCGGCTGCGCCGGCCTCTACAAGCCCGAGCACGAGACGGCGTGGCGGCGGATCGTGGAGTTCGCGCACGCCCACAGTACGGCCAAGATCGGCGTGCAGCTGGGCCACTCAGGACGCAAGGGGTCCACGAAGCTCATGTGGGACGGCATGGACGAACCGCTGCCCGACGGCAACTGGGAGGTCGTCGCGCCGTCGCCGATTCCCTACCGGGGGGGCGTCAACCAGGTGCCGCGCGCGCTGTCCCGCGCCGAGATGGACGGGATCAGGGACGAGTTCGCCCGCGCCGCGACCATGGCCGACCGGGCCGGGTTCGACCTGCTCGAACTGCATTGCGCGCACGGCTACCTGCTGTCCAGCTTCATCTCGCCGGTGACCAACCACCGCACCGACGGCTACGGCGGGTCGCTGGCGAACCGGCTGCGCTACCCGCTGGAGGTGTTCCACGCGGTCCGGGCGGTGTGGCCGGCGCACAAGCCGGTGAGCGTGCGGATCTCCGCGACCGACTGGGTCCAGGGCGGCATCACCGGCGACGACGCGGTGGAGATCGCGCGGGCGTTCCAGGCGGCGGGCGCCGACGCCATCGACGTCTCCACCGGCCAGGTGACCCCGGACGAGCGGCCGGCCTTCGGGCGCAGCTATCAGACGCCGTACGCGGACCGTATCCGCAACGAGGTCGGCATCGCGACGATCGCCGTCGGCGCGATCTCCTCCTACGACGACGTCAACTCCATCATCCTGGCCGGCCGGGCCCACCTGTGCGCCATCGGCCGCACCCACCTCTACGACCCCCACTGGACCCTGCACGCCGCCGCCGACCAGGGCTACGAAGGCCCGGGGGCCGACTGGCCGATCCCGTTCGGAGCCGGCAGCCGCAAACCCCGCGCCGGCCGCGCCGACGAACCCCGGCCCCGGCTGGACCTCATCAGGGAAGGCGCACCCCGGGCCCGCCACCAGCGCTGGCGCCCCAAGCCGTGATCCGCCGCGCCTGTGGTGTCTTGGACGTCATGGGTCCAAGCGGACCAGGCCGCCTGAGGCAGGGCGAGAAGCCTGGCTCAGGCGGACTCGCGGACGATCAGCTTGGTCGGCAGCGTCAGGTGACGGGCGGGCCGCCCTTCGAGGCCGGCCAGGAGCAGCCGTACGGCGGCGAGCGCCTGGTCGGCGACGGGGTTGTGCACCGTGGTGAGCGGCGGCGCGGTGTAGGCGGCGCCGTCGATGTCGTCGAACCCGACGACGGCGATGTCGTCGGGCACGCGTCGCCCGGCCGCTCGCAACGCGGCCAGCGCGCCCATCGCCATCAAGTCGTTGGCGGCGAAGATCGCGTCGATGTCCGGCTCGCCGGACAGCAGCCACCGTACGGCGGCGGCACCGGACGCCCGGCTGAAGTCGCCGGGGACGGCGACCGGCCGGTGGCCGGCGTCGCGGAGGACGTCGTGGTATCCGGCGAGCCGGTCGCGGGCGGCGAGCGCGTCGCGCGGTCCGCCGATGGCGGCGATGCGGCGCCGGCCCCGGGCGAGCAGATGGCGGATCGCGGTCGCGGCGCCCTCGACGTTGTCGGCGTCGACGTACGGCAGGGCGGTGGGCGGCGCGGACCGGCCCAGCGCGATCGCCGGGATCCCGGACTGCGCGAGCGCGTCCGTCAGCGGGCCGCTGCCGTGCACGCCGACGAGCACCGCCCCGTCGACGTGGCCCGCGCCGATGTGCTGGGCGATCCGCCGGTGGCTGTCGGGCGTGCCGGCGAACATCAAGGTGACCTGCTTGCCGGCGGCCTGAAGCGCGCGGCCGGCGGTGTGGACGAGGGCGGCGGACACCGGGTCGTCCCCGGAGCCGGTCCCGGTGCCGGCTCCGGCGCCGGTGCCCGCGTCACCGTCGCCGTCGGTTGCCTGGTCGAAGACGACAAGCGCGACCGCGTTCGTCTGCCGGGTCGCGAGGCTGCGCGCGGCCATGTTGGGCACGTAGCCGAGCTCGTCGACGGCGTGCATGACGACGGTCCTCGACGCCCGGCTGACCTTGGCCTCTCCATTGATCACGCGGGACACGGTGGACCTGGACACCCCGGCCCTGGCGGCGACCTCCTCCAGGGTCGGCCGCCTGGTGCGCTCCGGCGGCAGCCCGTTCCGCCGGACGACCTCGCGGTACCACAGCGCGCTGTCCTTGAGCAGCCGCCGCTGCGTGGCGAAGTCGACGTGGACGATCCCGAACCTGCGGTGGTAGCCGTCCGCCCACTCGAAGTTGTCGAGGAGCGACCAGAGGAGATACCCGCGCAGGTCGGCGCCCGCGTCGATCGCGGCGTGCGCGGCGCGCAGGTGCCCGTCGATGAAGGCCGTGCGGTCGGCGTCATGCACCCCACCGTCGGTCACCGCGTCGTCGAACGCGGCGCCGTTCTCGGCGACGATCAGCCCGACATTCGGGTAGTCGTGCGCGAGCCGCGTGAGGAGCCGGTACAGCCCGGTCGGGACGATCGGCCAGCCCATCGCGGTGGTGGGCGCGTCGACGGTGGTGAACTCGATGTCCTCGCTGCCCGGGTAGGCGGGGTTGGCCGGCTCGCCGGGCCGCGCTCGGACGACGCAGGGGGTGTAGTAGTTCACCCCGAGCAGGTCGATCGGCTGGTTGATGACGGCGAGATCGCCGGTGTGGATGTGCCCGAGCCCGGCGATCCTGTCGACGATCGTCAGCACCTCGTCCGGATACTCGCCGGCCAGGGCCGGATCGAGGAACTGCCGGTTGAGCAGGCCGTCGATCCTGGCCACCGCCGCCGCGTCAGCGGCGGACGGCGGGAGCGCCGGATCCCGCAGCGGGTCGCGCACTTGCCCCGGCGTCAGCACAGGGGCGAGGTTGAGGGTGAGGGCGATCTCCGCCGCTCCAGCCGTCCGCAGCACCTGCGCGCCGAGACCGTGGGCCAGCAGCATGTGGTGGCTGGCGCGGAAGGCGTCGGCCGCCGAGGTACGCCCCGGAGCGTGCACGCCGATGCCGTAGCCGAGGATCGCCGCGATCCACGGCTCGTTCAACGTCATCCAGGTGGTCACCCTGTCGCCGAGCCGGTCCCACACGGCCCGCACGTAGTCGGCGAACCTGTGTGCGGTGTCGCGGTCGGTCCAGCCGCCCCGGTCCTCGAGCGTCTGCGGGAGGTCCCAGTGGTAGAGCGTGACGTACGGCGCGATGCCGGCGCCGAGCAGCTCGTCGACGAGCCGTTCATAGAAGTCGAGACCGGCCGCGTTGACCGGCCCAGAGCCATCGGGCTGGACGCGCGGCCAGGCCACAGAGAAGCGGTAGGCGCCGAGACCGAGGCTCTTCATGAGTTGTACGTCGTCGGCGTACCGCCGGTAGTGGTCGCAGGCCACGTCGCCCGTGTGCCCGTCCGCGACCTTGCCCGGCGTGTGGGAGAACGTATCCCAGATCGACGGGCCCCGCCCGTCCTCGCCGGCGGCCCCCTCCACCTGGTAGGCGGCGGTGGCGGCACCCCACACGAAGCCGGGCGGGAACGGCACGGCCGCGCGGAGCGGGTGGCCGGTCGTCGTCATCGTTGACAACCCCCCACACGTCCGCCGGTGGCCGGCCGCCCCGGCCCGCTGGCCCTACATGCTATGTCCCCGCCCTGACCGGGCACGGTGCCCGCCGCGACCGCGGGTGGGCGCGCCGGATATCCCGGCAGCCCGCCCCCGATCGGACTGCCGGGAAGTCCCTCCACCCGACACCTCCAGATACAACCTGGCTTTGCGTTGTCTGGGTATCAGGCAGGCGCACCAGACAAACAAGACGTTGCGCGCGCCGCGCGTCAAAGGCGGGGTACCTGGCTGCTCGGTGTCCGGGCCGGTCACGCCGGCTGGCGCGCGCCGACCCGCGCCTGTCGATTCCTGACCGGTCTGGTCACCTGCTTGGCCACACAGGACGGCATCCCCGCCGTCGCGCGCGCCGCCTCACGCCGATAGACGCTGGGCGGCACCCCCACCAGCTCGGTGAAGCGGGTGCTGAAGGTGCCAAGCGACGAGCAACCGACCGCGAAGCAGACCTCGGTGACGCTGAGATCACCGCGACGCAACAGCGCCATCGCGCGCTCTATGCGTCGCGTCATCAGATAGGCGTACGGCGACTCGCCGTAGGCCGCCCGAAACTCGCGACTGAGGTGCCCGGCCGACATGTGCACGCCACGGGCGAGCGCCTCGACATCGAGCGGCTGGGCGTACTCCCGGTCGATCCGATCGCGGACCCGGCGCAGCCGCGCCAGGTCACGCAACTGCTGCGCCGCGGCGGAACTGCTGGTCACCTGCCACATCGTGCCATGCCGCACCGTACTTGCCCAACCCGGCGGCCCAGCCCATGGCCCGCGGCCCTGGGTCAGCCTGGCTCGACCGCGACCAGCCGCGCCCGCTCCGGGGTGAGGCGTTCGCCGCGGGCAACGGCCGCACCGAAACCCGGGCCGAGGACGTCCCGGCAGGCCGCGCCGACGCGGTCGACGTCGGCCTGTTCGGCGGGGGCCGGCGGCAGGTGGTTCGCGCGCCTGACCGCGGCCGCGGCGCCGAGCATCTCGGCGGCGCGGGCGTGGTCGCCGGCCAGCGCCAGCGCGCCGGCCAGGCCTTCAAGCGCGCCCGCCTTGTCCCGTGGCGCGTCGAGCCGCTCGGCGAGGTCCAGGGCTTCGATGTGAAGGCGCAGCGCGGCGGCGGCATCGCCGCGCCGTTCGGCGACGAGACCCAACTCCACCAGGACCATGGGGACGTGCACGGGCGGTTCGTCGCCTTGGCGTGGAGCGGTCTCCAGCAGATGCCGCAGGTGCGGTTCGGCGGCGTCGAGGTCACCGCTCCGGCGGGCGGCGAAGCCGAGCACGATCCCGGCGAAGATCTCTCCGGACCGGTACCCCTGCTCGGCGGCCAACCGGAGCGCCCGCGCGCCGTACTCCAGGGCGGCCGGATGTTCACCGAGCTGGGTGCGTATCCAGCCGAGCCAGCACAGCCTGGTCGAGACCTCGGGCCACAGGCCCAGCTCCTCGGCCAGGCGCAGGGCGTCGCCGTGCAGGTGGGCGGCGCGGGCGTGGTCGCCGGTCATCTCGGCCAGCGCGGCCAGCCACCCGGTGGCGCCCATCTGACCCCAGCGATCGCCCAGCCGGGTGAACAGGCCGGCGCTGCGCGCGGCGTCGCGTTCCAAGAGGACGAGGTCACCCCTGACGTGCGCGATGTTGGCGCGGGTCATGAGGACCGCCGCCTCCGCCCACAGGTCCCGCTCGGCTCCGGCGGCATCGAGCGCCCCGGCCAGGAGCTTCTCGGTGCCGGCGAGGTCGTTCCCGTGACCGAGCGCCGTGTGGGCGAGGAACCACGCCATCCTGCCGCGATCGGTGTCCAGAAGGTCCGGGGTCGCGTCCGGGGCGCGATCGCCGGCATCGCCCTGGACGGACGCGATCCCGGCCAGCCATATCCGGGCCCTGGCCACGAGCTGCCCGCCCTCGGCGAGCTCCGCGCCGGCCGCCGCCACGGACAGCATGGCCGCGAGGGACCGCCGGGCCTCGGTCAGCCGGCCCCGCAGGAACCAGTACCAGGCAAGCGCGTTGACCAGCCGGAGCCCGGCTGCCGCGTCCCGCTCCGCCGCGCAGCGATCCAGTACGGCGCGCAGGTTGGCGGCCTCCGCGTCGAGCCGGCGCAGCCACCGGCGCTGCTCGGGGCCCCGGAGAAAGCGCTCGGCCCGGTCGGCGAGGGCGAGGTAGTAGTCGCGGTGCCGCCGTCGCACCAGCTCCTGCTCGCCCGCCTCCCGCAGGCGTTCCTGGCAGTAGGCGGCCACCGACTCCAGCAGCCGGTAGCGCGGGCCCTCCGCCGTCCGCACCGACACCACCAGCGACCGGTCCACCAGCCGGACGAGCAGGTCGAGCACGTCAGGGCCGCCGGGTGCGGCGGAGTCGGCGTCCCCGGCTTCCCCGGCTTCCCGGGCGGTATCGTCGCCGCCGCAGACCGACATGGCGGCCTCCAGCGTGCAGCCGTCCGCGTGCACGGCCAGCCTGCGCAGCACCGTCTGTTCGGGGACGGACAGCAGGTCCCAGCTCCAGTCGATCATCGCCATGAGGGTCCGCTGCCGCGGCGGAGCGCCGCGGTGGCCGGTCGCCAGCAGGCGAAACCGGTCGTCCAGCCGGTCGACCACGCCCTGCACGCCCAGCGCGCGTACCCGGGTGGCGGCCAGCTCCAGGGCGAGCGGGATGCCGTCCAGCCGGCGGCACAGCAGGCCGACGGCGGCGGCGTTGCCGGCGTCGAGCGTGAAGCCGCGGACGGCGGCCGCCGCCCGCGCGACGAACAGGCGGACGGCGCTCGAGCGCGCCAGCTCGTCCGGCCCGGCCTCGCGCGCGGGGACCTCCAGCGGAGGCACGTCCCAGACGACCTCGCCGGCCACGCCGAGCGGCTCCCTGCTGGTCGCGAGGATCCGCAGGCCGGGGGCGGCCGGCAGCAGCTTCTCGGCCAGCTCGGCGGCTTCGTCGATCACATGCTCGCAGTTGTCAAGGACGATCAGCGCCGTTCTGGATCGCAGCATGGCGGCGAGATCCGCGCGGTCGCTCTCCCTGATGTCGAGAGCCGCGCTGACCGCGTCGGCCACCGAACCGGCCCCCGCGCCCGCCAGCTCGACCATCCACACGCCGTCCGGAAGATCCTGCCGGCCGGCGGCGACCTCGATCGCGAGCCTCGTCTTTCCCACGCCGCCGGGACCCGTCAGCGTCACCAGCCGCTCGCCCTCGTCCAGTAGCGCGCGTATCTCAGCGACGGCGCTCTCCCGCCCGATCAGCTCGGTGAGCGGGCGGGGCAGCGGAGGGGCCGGCGGCTGCGGCCGGAACCGGGCGGCCCCGCCGGCGGGGGGCGTTTCCAGATCTTGGGCGAGGATCGCGCGCTGTACCGCGGCCAGCTCAGGGCTCGGGTCGAGCCCGAGCTCGTCGGCGAGATGCCGGCGCATCTCCCCGTAGCTGTCCAGCGCCTCGCTCTGCCGGCCGGCGCCGTACAGCGCCCGCATGTGGGCGGCCCGCAGGCGTTCGCGCAGGGGGTGGGCGGCCACCAGCTCGCCGAGCTCGCCGGCCAGGACCGCGTGCTCGCCGAGGGCCAGCCGGGCCTCCGCCGCGTCCTCGAGCGCGGTCAGCCGCTGCTCCTCCAGCCTGGCCGCCGCGGCCTGGACGAACGGCTCGTCGGCGAAGTCGGCGAACGCGGGACCGCGCCACAGTGCAAGCGCGCCGGCGAGCAGCGTCGCCCTGGCCGCGGCGTCCTCGGTCTCGCGCGCCCGCGCGGTGAGCAGCTGGAACCGCCGGGCGTCCACCGCTCCCTCGTCCAGGTCGTCCAGCCGCAGCCGGTAGCCGGGCGGGCTGGAGACGACGAGCCGCCGCCCGCCAGGCTGCGCGTCCTCCAGCGCCCTGCGCAGTTGCGAGACCTTGGCCGACAGCGCGCCGAGCGGGTTGCGCCGCGGCGGGTCGTCCCCCCACAGGTCCTCGACCAGCCGGTCGGCGGACACCAGCCGCCCCTCGTGCAATAGCAGGGCGGTGAGCAGGGCGCGGACCTTCGCGCCGGGGATGGAGACCGGCTCGCCGCCGGCCGTCCACACCCCAAGCGGACCGAGCACCCCGAAACGCATACGCGCACCATAACGGCCTTACGGACCTGGCGCGAAAGAGACCGTAAACCGACCGTAAACGGGCTCGGCCATGGTGAGGACACCAGCCGAGAGACGGGGAGAAGGCGGGGAAGCCGACAGCGAGCGCAACGGGCGAGCGCGACGGACGCGAAGGAGGTCGACGATGCCGGACAACGCCAGGCCGCTGCTGGCGGTCATCATCGGCAGCACCCGCAACGGCCGGTTCGGCCCCACGGTGGCCGAGTGGTTCACCGAGCGGGTCAGGCGGCGCGGCGATCTCGATGTCGACCTGATCGACCTGGCCGAGACCCGGCTCCCGTCCACACTCCGCGACCACGACGAGCCCGTGCCGTCGCGGGTGCGGCGCGTGGGTACGCGCCTGGCGGCGGCCGACGCCTTCGTCATCGTGACACCGGAGTACAACGGGAGCTTTCCGGCATCGCTCAAGACCGCGATCGACTGGTTCTACGAGGAGTGGCACGCCAAACCCGTGGCCTTCGTCGCCTACGGGCGGGAGTCGGGCGGCCTGCACGCCGTCGCCCAGCTCCGTCAGATCTTCGCCGAGCTGCACGCCGTGACGATCCAGCAGACGATCAGCCTCCCGTGCTTCTGGGAGCTGTTCGCCGCGGACGGCAGCTGGCCCAAGGCCGGCGCGGCCTGCGACTCGGGCGTCAAGACGACGCTCGACCAGCTGCTCTGGTGGGCTCGCGCGCTGATGCGGGCCCGCACCGACAACCCGTACGTCCCCTGATCCCGAGATCCCTGATCGAGAAAGGAAGCACATCATGCGCAGGTTCAAGCTCCAGGTCCAGACCACGGTCGACGGCTACATGGCCGGCCCGAACGGCGAGATGGACTGGATGACCATGCCGTGGACCGACGACGTCGGCTCCTACGTCGACACGCTCACCCGAGCGGTCGACTGCATCGTGCTGGGTCGCAAGCTCGCCGAGGGGTTCATCCCGGCGTGGGCGGCCGGGCCCGAGGGCGAGTCCCAGGAGTCCATCGACTGGATGAACAACACCCCCAAGGTCGTGATCTCCAACTCCCTCGAGAAGTCGCCGTGGGACAACGCCGTCGTCGCCGGCGGCGATCTCGCCGAGACCGTCAACCGGCTCAAGGCGCAGCCCGGGGGAGAAATGATCGTCTACGGCGGCGGCACGCTCGTCGCGAACCTGATCGCCGAGGACCTGCTCGACGAACTCCACTTGTTCGTCAACCCGACGGCGATCGGCACCGGGATGCCCGTCTTTCCCGACCGCGGCGCCTATCACCGGCTCCGGCTCGTCGCGGCCCGCCCGTTCGACTGCGGAATCACGGCGCTGCACCTCGAGCCCGAGCGCTCCTGAACGCGACGCGCGGAGATTTGCCCTTTTTCGGCAAAAAGGCGAACAAGTCGCTGTGGATAGCGCACAGCACAGACTAACGGCAGGAAAGGGCGTCGAAAGCGTCGATTATGGGATCGTCCGGGCCGGCCTGTGGGCCGGCCCGGACGATTCTTTGGCTGCCGGAATGCGCCGCCGGCCGCGCCCGTCAGACCTTCGACTCGGCGACGACGGGCTTCCTGGCCACCACCGGTCGCGCCCGGTCGCCGATCAGGGCCTCCAGCGCCAGCGGGCCGCCGCCCAGGACCGCGATGAGCAGGAACGACCAGCAGAACATCGCGGCCGGCTCGCCGCCGTTGACGATCGGGAACAGTGCCTTCGGCTGATGGACGGTGAAGTAGGCGTAGGCCATCGACCCGGAGCACAGGAACGCGGCGACGCGCGTGCCGAGACCGAGCATCACCAGGGTGCCCGCGCACAGCTCGATCATCGCCGCCCACCAGCCCGGCCACGCGGCGAAGTGCGGCACGGGCCCGCCGTGCGGACCGCCGAGAACGTTGAAAAGAGTCGCAGCACCATGGCATGCGAACAGCAGCCCGACGACAATGCGGAACAATGACAAGGCAGTGCCGCGAACCTGTTCCATGGTTTCCTCCTTGCTGTGGAGTCCCGTCTCGGGCGGCCTGATCCATCGCGGGGCCATACGACTCGAGGAAAAGCACCCCGAAACACCGTGTCGACGTGATGGTAATAGTTCCAATTACTCGGCGTGAATACGCTTTTCATAAACTTTCGTTGAATGGACAACCAAACGGCGTTCGGTTATCCGTGTCGACTCGGGACGGCATGCTCGGGCGCAGCGACGGCCGCCGCCCGTCGAGATCGACGGACGGCGGCCGTCGCCGGACCGCCTTACCGGTCGGACCGTGTTACTGCAAGGTGACGTCGGACTTGGTGACGTGGCAGTTGGAGTCGCCCCATCCGTCCTGGAGGTACGTGGGCTCGCTGCCCTTCGGCGCGCCCTGGTACTCGGCGCAGACATGGGTGCTCTTGCCGTTGATGAGCGTGATGTGGGTCAGGGTGGCCTGGTCACCCCAGTTGATGTTGATGCCGACGACGTACTTGGCGCTGTCCAGGATGACGTTGTCGACGGTCACCTGGCGTTTGAACGACGAGGAGCAGTTGCCGCACGCCCGGTACAGCTTCCCGATCGACTTGGCGTAGAAGTTGGAGATGTGCACGGTTCCCGAGCCGTTGTGCTGGAACACCTTGTCGGAGGCCGACTTGGCGCCACCGCCGATGACGAAGGAGTCGCCGGAGGTGCCCTTGAAGGTGGCGGCGTCCTCGCCGACGTCCTCCCACCACACGTTCTGGATGGTGCATCGGCCCTCGCAGTGCACGCCGTCGCCGGCGGGGGAGCCGATGATGACGTTCTTGAGCGTCGCGCCGTCGGACAGGTCGAACATCGCGTCCTGGCTCTCGCTCTGGCTGCCGGTGCCGATACAGCAGTAGCGCCTCAGCCCTCCATCGAGGGTGCCGCTGACCTTGATGGTGCTCGACACCGAGACGTCGCCGGTCTTGGTCGGCCACGTCGGGACGGTCGCCGCCGAGGCGGTCCTGGCCACGACGAACGCCACGGTGAGCGCCGCCACGGCCCCCCAGATCGCCGCCAGCAAACTCAGTCGCCTGGTGCGTGGATGCATCGCTGCCTCTCTTCTCTTTGCTCACGGCGCGTACGTGGCGCGACTCGGGAGCGGCTGGACGAGTGTCTGGGAAAGCGCATTCCGATGCGGGGCAGAGCGTACGTCCGGGTCAGGATCGGCACAACGCGTGACCCGGGCGGCGATCGACCTTTCCTCCGGCACGGCCCCCGGTGACCGCTCGTCCCGCGCGGCAGGCCGAGCGCGTTTCCCCAGCGCACCGCGGGAGGGCGGGCGCCGATACCGACCCGCCGCGCATCGCGCGCGCCGGACGGAGGCGGAGAGTCAGGGCGCGGGCCTTGCGAAAGACGCGCCGCCCCGGCTCGGGATCACCTCGTTGACTGACGCCTGGCGCCGGGGGTAGCTTCCGGAGTGGGAAAGCGCATTCCACTTCGGCCAGGTTTCCGCGACGTTCTCAGCCCGGGGATGCGGGCGACGGCGGCGCAGGAGGTCGCGTCGGCGGCCGATGGGCGCTCGTCCGGATGTGACCGGATGTGAAGGGACACGCCGTCCGGGTGCGCGCCGCCGCCCGCCCGGTCACCACGGCGCGGTGGCGCCTCGGGAACTGATGTGGTCAGGGGGCAGGACGTCCGGGGGCAGCGCCGGGTCCGGTTCCGGCGCGCCCCACGTCCATCGCAACGGCAGGACGCCGGCCCACAGGCCGGCCGCGGCGTCCGGGCCGTCGCCGTCGTCGGGCGGGCCGCTGCGGATCTTCACCGAGGCCTCGGCCAGGCCGAGCGCGAGCAGAGTGGTGGCGGCGAGCTCCTTGCGGTTGGGGCGGCGGGCGTAGTCCCACTGGCCGGGAGCGCACTGCTCCGACACCGCCCGCAGCCCGCGGCGCAACTCCTCCTCCTCGGCGACCCGGCGGGGGACGCCGAACACCATCGCACAGCGGTAGTTGACGCTGTGTTCGAACACCGACCGCGCCAGCACCAGTCCGTCGACGTGGGTCACCGTGACGCAGACCGTCTGCGCGGGCGCCTGGACCAGGCTGCGGCTGGCCACCGAGCCGTGCAGGTACAGCGTGTCGCCCTCGACGCCGTACACGGTGGGTACGGCGATCGGGCAGCCGTCCACGACGGCGGCCAGATGGCAGACGAAGCCGGCGGCCAGGATCGCGTCCAGGTCGGCTCTGTCGGTGCTGCCCCGGTGGCGGGACCGGCGCAGCCGCGTCCGGTCGGTGACCGTGAGCGGGTCCGGCGGGCGCGGGCGGGCGTCGGTCATGGGCGGTGCCGGCCTTTCGGGACAGGAGGTGCGCTGGTCGCGGAAGGGCGATCTGTAAATTCTGCCCGAGATGCCGAATCCTCCTGTTGTGACCCGGGGGACGGTGCCCGCGGTCAGGTGCCGTGCACCTGGAGCTCCCAGAGCGAGTAGCCCCACTGGGTGGCGCGCGCGGTGCCGTACATCCGCAGGTACCGGCCTGATCCGGTGACGCTGAGCTCCTGCGCTCCGCCGGTTCCTGTCGTGGTGGAGAAGAGGGTGGTCCAGGTGCTCGCGTCGTTCGAGACCTGGATCTGGAAGGCCTTTCCGTAGGCGGCCTCCCAGTTGAGCGCCACTCCGCAGAGGGAGTGGATGCCGCCCAGGTCGCCGCCACGGCGAGGATCGACCGGTCTCTGGGCGAGCCCGATGAACGGCCCGCGGGTGCGGGGGCTGCGGACATGAAGATCTCCAGAGCGGGGTGGCAGCGCCTCGTGGAGCGCTCTCTGGACGCGTACGATGACCGCGTTCAAGCCTTATGTCAAGGCTAAATTTAAGCGCCCAAGCAAGCGCCGGGGTCAGTGCTCACCGGTGAAGAGATCTGCGTGGCCCGCGACGAACTCCTCGACCGTCTCCGCCGGCCTGCCGGTGACCTCTTCGACCGTACGGGTCATCCGGTCATACCGGTTCTCCCGGTGCAGCCGTGCCATGGTGGCGACGTGTTCCTCCAGGTGCGACCCGAACCCGGCCCTGGCAAGCACGTGCTCGACCCAGGCGTCCAACGGGACGTCGACGTAGGAGACCGGCCGGCCGAGCGCGCGGGCGTACTCCGCCGCGATGCCGCTCATGTCCTGGGACCGCGGCCCGGTCAGCTCGAGGATCCGGCCGATGTACGGCCCGGGATCGGCGAGCACCGTGGTGATGACCCGGGCCACGTCGCCGGCCGCGACCGGTGACGTGCGCCCGGTCCCGAACGGCAGCCTGATCGTGCCGCTGTCGGCGATGTCCCTCGCGGCGAGGGAGGTGAACAACGGGTTGTCGAGGAAGACGGTCGGGCGGACGTGCACGACGGGTAGCTCCGACCAGTCGAGCACCTGCTCCGCGAGCCAGTGCAGGCGCTGATGGTGCGACTCGCTCGAGCTGAGGGCGTCCATCTGCGAGACGGTCAGCTGCGACATCGCTACCAGGATGTCGAGATCGGCGACGGCCCGGGCCACCGTCGCGACCGTCACCGCGGCCTCCAGGTAGGACGGCGCCACGCTCATCCCGAAGAACATCCGCCGGACGCCGTCGAGGGCCCGCGCCACGTCCGCGGGCCGGGTGAGGTCGCCGACGACCACGTCCGCGCCGAGCGCACGCAGGGCGTCGGCGCGGTCGTCGTCATGGTGGGCCATCGCCCGGACGTCGTGCCCGCGTTCACGCAGCGACCGCACGACCCGCCGCCCCACGCCGCCCGACCCGCCGCCGGCACCCGTCACCAGAATGAGACCGCCCGCTGCCACGATCGCCCCCGCCCGCCGTCGCTCCCCCCGGCGGAAAGCGTCACTGATCATCTACCCGCCCGCCCGGTGGGGGAAGCTCGCGACTCCGCCGCACCGCCGCTACCTCGCCGGCCCGCGGCGAGGCCGCGAGCGACGCGCCGGGCGGTCGGGCATCATGAACCGTGAGGAACGTCGCATCCCACCGAGCCGGAGGTCCCCGCGATGCGGCAGCCGCCAGCCGAGGCGGCGCGTGATGTCGAGCCGCGTCGTCAGATCCGCTTCTGTGCCGTACGGGGCGACGTGCGCGTGGCATACGCGACCGTGGGCAGAGGCCCCGCGCTTGTGCTGCCCGCCGCCTGGATAGGACACCTCGAGCTGCAGTGGCAGGATCCCGCCATCCGCCGTTTCCTGCTGCCGCTCGCCGGGCGCCGGACGGTGGTGCAGTACGACAAGCCGGGCTGTGGGCTGTCCGACGCGTGGCCGGAGCGGCAGACCCTCGACAGCGCGGTGGAGGTGCTCCGCGGCGTCGTCGACCATCTCGAACTGGACAGCTTCGACCTGCTGGGCATCTCCGAGGCCGGAGCGGTGTCGCTGGCCTTCGCCGCGCGGTATCCGGACCGGGTCGGGCGCCTGGTCGTGTACGGCGGTTACGCCGATGGCAGCCAGATCGCCACCCCCGACGTCCGTACGGCGGTGATCGGCATGGTCAGGGCGCACTGGGGGCTGGGCTCTGACGTGCTGGCCGACCTCTTCGTCCCGGACGCGAGCGCCGAGACCCGAGCGCATTTCGCCCGGCAGCAGCGCTACTCGGCGACGGGCGAGTTCGCCGGCGAGCTGCTGGCGCAGTGCTACGAGACGCGCGTCGACGACATCCTCGACCGGGTCAGGACGCCGACGATGGTCCTGCACCGCCGCGACGACCGCGCGATTCCGTACCCGCTGGGCCGCGACCTCGCCGCCCGGGTGCCCGGGGCGCGGCTGGTGTCGCTGCCGGGCCAGAGCCATTTCCCGTACGTGGGTGACAGCGCGTCCGTGGTTCGCGCGATCCTCGAGTTCCTGGGCGAGACCGTCGACACCGTGCCGTCCGGCCTCACTCCCCGGCAGCTGGAGGTCGCCGCACTGGTCGCCGAGGGGCTCACCAACCGCCAGATCGCCCAGCGACTGGGCATCGAGGAGCGCTCGGCCGAGGGCCACGTCGAACGGATCAGGCTGCGTCTCGGGGTCACGTCGCGGTCGCAGATCGCGGCTTGGTGGGCGCGCGGCGGCCATGCCGGCTGAGGTACCAACTGAGGTACCCCTGACGTGTTTTCCCGCCTGACAGGCATGCGGCCGCACCCCGATGCTGGACCGCACGAGGGCTGAGATCGGGGGAGTACCGCATGCCTGCGACGAGAGAACTGCGGATCAACGAGCGCTTCTGCGGGCCGCCGGGCGCCGCTCAGGGCGGTGTCGCGTGCGGCTCGTTCGCGGCCCTGCTCGGGCCGGCCGCCGAGGTCACGCTGCGCCGTCCGGTGCCGATGGGGCGCCCGCTGGCGGCGCGGCGCGATGGCGCCTGCGGCTGGGTCGTCGAGGACGGGAACGTCGTCGTCGGCGCGGTCCGCCCGGCCGCGCCGGCCGAGCTCGCGGTCCCCGCCGCCGTCACGCTGCCGGAGGCACGCGCGGCCGAGGGGCGGGCACGTTACTTCGACGAACCGGCGTTCCCCGGCTGCTTCGGCTGCGGTCCGGCGCGCCGACCGGGCGACGGGCTGCGGATCTTCCCAGGCCCGGTCAACGGCGCGGTCAACGGCGGCGCGAGCATGGTGGCGGCGCCGTGGACACCGGACGCCTCCGTGTCGGACGCCGACGGCCGCGTGTGGCCGGAGGTGGTCTGGGCGGCGCTCGACTGCCCCAGCGGCATCGCGGCGGCTGAGGCGTACGACATCCCGCGGGACACCGCCATCCTGCTGGGGCGGATGACCGGCGGCGTCGCCGCGCGGCCACGGGCCGGCGACCCCTGCAGGTTGGTCGCCTGGGCCGACGGCCGCGACGGCCGCAAGCTGTACGCGCGGGCGGCCCTGCTCGGGCCCGGCGACGATGTGCTCGCGGCCGTCCGCACCGTATGGATCACCGTGCCGCGAACCACGGGGACGCCGTCATGACCGGGGCGGTCTCGGGCGATCGCCCGGCCGGGCGCCGCCGTGGCATCGCGCTTACGCCGATGGAGACGCGGCGCGACGTCATCGTGCGGACGGCCCGGCTGGCCGACGAGTTGGGGTACGAGACGTTCGCGCTGCCCGAGGGCTGGGGCCTCGACTCGACGGCGGTGTTGACGGAGATCGCGTTGCGCACCAGCAGGATCAGGCTGGTCTCCGGCGTGCTGTCGGTCTGGGGGCGCACTCCGGCGACGCTGGCGATGTCCGCGGCGACCTTGCACCAGATCTCCGGACACCGGTACGTCCTCGGGCTCGGCGCCAGCACCAAGTCCTTGGTGGAGGGCTTCCACGACCTGCCGTTCCACCGCCCGGCCGACAGGCTGCGCGACGTCACCGGCAAGGTGCGTACGCTGCTCGCGGGCGAACGCGCCCCGCTCGACCGCACGCGGGACGCGCGGCCGCTCCGGCTCGGCCAGCCGGCCGCGCCCGAGGTGCCCATCTGGATCGCCGCGATGGGCCGGCGCGCGGTCGAGGTGGCCGCCGAGCTGGGTGACGGGTGGTTCCCCATCATGGTCGCCCGCGACCATCTGACGACCTGGGCGCCGGAGCTCAGGCGGCACCGCGCCGCCGGCGCCGAGCCGACCCTCGCCCGGCCGCTGACCGTCGCGGCCGGTCCCATGGTCGTGGTCGACGGCGACGCCGCCGCGGCCCGGGCCGTCGCCGCGAACGGCATCGCCTGGTACCTGTGCGCCATGGGCGACGTGTACGCGCGGTTCGTCGCCGCGCAGGGCTATGGCGCCGAGGTGCGGGCCATCCTCGCCGCGAACCCCCACCCCAGCCCGCGGCGCGGGGTCGTCCCGCCGGCGGCCCAGGCGGTGCTCGACCAGCTGACCGCGTACGGAACGCCCGACCAGGTACGGGACCGGATCGAGCCGTGGCACAAAGCCGCCGACATCGTCACGATCGGGCTGCCGCCCGGCCTGCCCTGGCCCGCCATCGAGGCCTGCCTCAACGCCGCCGCGCCCTGACCCATCCCCTTCTGGCACGCGGCGGGGCCCGGACCATCCGGTCCGGGCCCGCTGAGAAGTCGCCATGTGGTCTGGTCTACGTGGTGCGCCGTTCCGGTCAGGCGGTCGCGGTGGTCGTGGTGCCGCGGTGGGCGACCTTCGGCAGCACCTCGCTGGCCGGGCTGGTGCGGCGCAGGTGCAGGAGGCCGAGCACGGACAGCAGGAGCAACAGGGCAGCACCGGCGAAGGCGGCGAAGGCGGCGTACAGGGCGATCTGTCCGACCTTCCAGAAGGCGTAGGCGTTGAGCAGCATGCCGCGCAGGCTCTCACCCTTGAACATGGTGTTGGCCTGGGCCGCCAGCGCCGCGTTGTTCGGCTGCTCCTGGGCCTTGGCGGAGATCTGGGCGTAGGTCTGGCCGTTGCCGATCTTGTTCAGGTGCACGGCGATGAAGTGGTCGGCGTAGGCCTTGGCCTGCGCGCCGTCGACCATCTGCTGGCCGGCGTACTTGTTCAGGTACGGGCCGATCTTCGGGTCGGCGAGCCCTTCGCTGCCCTTCGCCGGGAAGAAGATCTTCTGCGCGACCAGCTGGCTCTTGACGCTGTCGTTGGCGAACTGGTGTCCCCACAGGGCCAGGCCGGCGACGACGAGGAGGACGGCGGCGACGACCACACCGGCGGCGGTCATCAAGGCGTCGAAGGTCCGACGGTTCATGAGCTTTCCTTCCTGGTGCCGGACCGGTGCCCGGCGTCATCCGCAACACGTTCATCGTCTGGATTTGGCCGCCGCCGCCGTAGCGACCAAGGTCCCGTCTCCAGCCGGAAAAGGGATCCGCCGTAAGGGGCAGAAGGACGATGTTCGGTGGGCCGAAGACCTGGCGCCGGCGCGGTCCGGGCGATCATCCGGCCCTTTCAGTACGGCCAGGGCCGAGGGGTGTGGCGGCGGCGCGTACGGCCGGCATCACCACCTCGGCGAAGGACCGCAGGCTGCGCCTGGCCTCGTCGAACGTCATGTCGCCGAAGAACAGGTGCGTCTCCAGGTAGTTGACTCCGGTGGCGGTGACCTGGTGGACGACCATGTCGCGGACGGTGTCCGGCGAGCCGACGCAGGCCGCCCCGGTCCGCAGGGCCAGCTCGCCGTCGACCATCTGGTCGGGGGAGTGGTCATCGTGGTCGTGCCACAGCTTGAGCAGCCTGCGGCCGTACAGCGCGTTGGCCCGCAGGAAGATCTTCTCGGCCGCGGCGTCCGTGGGGGCGACGACGACCGTGCTGGCGAGACCCACGCTCGGATGCGGCACGTGCGGGTTCAGCCTGACCCCGTCGTCGCCGGAGCCGCCGGGGCCGCCGGGGCCGCGATCCCACGCCGCCCAGTAACGCTCCACGGCATCCCCGAAGGCCCCGCGGTTCCATCGGCCGATGAAGTGGACGGCGTTCTCGCCCGCCCACTCCGCGCTGGCCGTGTTGCTCGACGGATACCACAGCGGCGGGTAAGGGCGCTGCACCGGACGTACGGACAGCTCCGCGTCGTACGACCGCAACAAGGTGCCGCGGTGGCGCATGCGGCCGGTGCGGAGCGCCTCCGTGATGGCCCGCAGCGACTCGGCGTAGATCTCCTTGGCCCGATCGGCCGCCACCCCGAAGACCGCAAGCTCATAGGGGCTGATGCCGCGCCCCACCCCGAAGTCGAGCCGGCCGCCGCTCAACCGGTCAAGAACGGCGATCTCCTCGGCCAGCCGGAACGGGTCGTAGGCGGGCAGCACGTACACCAGGGCGCCCATCCGGATCTTCGCCGTCCGCTGCGTCAACGCGGACAGGAAGAGGTTCGGTGACGGGCACACCGACAGCGGCGTCGCGTGATGTTCGGCCAGATGGTAATGGTCGAATCCGAGCCGTTCCGCCTCCACCGCGAAGTCCAGGCGCTCGGCCAGCACCTGCTCGGGCCCGGCGCCGCCGAGGTCGAAGGAGTCGAAGATGCCGAACTCGAACCGCACCACAGATCCTTCCGTCCGGCGGGCGACGCCCCACCATGCCGAGATGCCGTTCTCACGATCGCATGGCCGCCGGGCACGAGCCCCCGGGGCGCCACCGGTATGTGGCGAAGGGTGCTATCCGGTCGGGCCGGTCGCGTAGTACGGCTTGCAGACGGTCCCGTCGTAGTCGGTGGCGATCTCCAGGAGCGAGCTGCCGTCCGTGGCCGGCAGCAGGGCGGAGCTGTAGTTGGGGCAGTAGTTGTTCGTGGCGTCCGGCACGGCGACCGGCGCGCTGATCTCGTGCCAGCCCGCTGAGCCGTCGAGCGGACGGGCGAAGATGGTGTCGCCGTTCCCCGCGGCCACCGCGCCGCTGGAGTCGTACAGCATCTGGCCGATGAGCAGCAGGGTGCCGCTCGGGGCGGGCGCCGGGCTGACCGCGATGGTGGGAGCGTGCCTGAAGTAGTCCCCGCCGGCACTGACGGCACGGCTGCCGAGCGAGCTCGCCGTACCCCAGCTCCAGCCGTCCGCCGACGAGCGGGTGTAGACGGCACAGCCGTACTGGTCGCCGGTACCGCAGACCTCGTAGCTCATGAGGTAGCGGCCGTCGGGCAACCTCCGCACCACCGGCATCCCCGGACGGTAGGCCTGGGGGGTGGCCACCACGGCGCCGGCGCGGTCGGTCCAGGTGACGCCGTCGACGGACCGCACTTTCATGATCTTCTGGCTGTGCGCGGAGTCGGTCTCGTCGGAGTAGAAGGCCACGAGCTCGCCGCGGGAGTCGACGGTGAACTCCGGTTCCCACAGCCCCTTGTCGTTGCTCGCGGCGGCGATCGTGGACAGGTAGCTCCACGTGTGACCGGCATCCGTACTGCGCCAGACGCGCAGCGACATCCGGCGGTTCGTGGTGACCGCCCCGCCCATCGACGCCGCCCACAGCAAGGTGCCCGCGGGGTTCGCGCCGACCGCGGCCGGGAGCTCGTACAGCGTCGCGCAGCACTGCCCGCTGCCCGCGGCGGCCTGCGGATCGGCGATCGACCCGATCTGCTGGAAGCTCTGGCCGCCGTCGGTGCTCTGGTAGATGGCCCCGATCCCGTTGCCGGCCGAGAACGTGGTGACGCTGGCGATGACGCGGCCGTTCGCCGAGCCGCTGTGCGCCAACCGGACGGCCCGCGGATAAAGCCCGGTTCCGTCCCGCAGCAACGAACGGCCGGAGACCGCGGCGGCGAGGTCGGCTCGCTGGGCGGCCGGCGCCGCGTTCGCGCCTCGACCACCCGCGGGAGCGATCGCGACCGCCATGACGGCGACCGCCGTCACGATCGAGACCGCACGCAGCCTTGCCGCCAGGTTCCCCGCCTCAACCGGCATCTCCGCTCCCGCCGCCGTCGCCACTGACGGAGGCAGTGTGCCACAGCCGATCAAGGGCCGGAACGCGGGGAGTGCGCCGCCCCAATCGACTCCGGGCGGCAGTGCCTGTCAAGGTGTGATCATGCCTGACGAGCGCGAGGACGTCCCAGGACCCGCCGGCCCGCCCCGGCCGGCGGAGCTGACCGCCACGCCCATCACACCGGACCTCGTGCGGGGGGCGCTGGAGCTGGAGCGCACCGAGCGCGGGTTGCTGCCGCACCGGCTGCCGGCGTGGGCCAGGGCGCAGTGCCCCGACGGGCAGCTGGCCATGGCGGAGGCCCAGCCGTCGGGGGTACGGCTGGTCGCGCGTACCCGTGCCACCGCGGTCGAGCTGGACGTGCTGGCCACCAAGACGGTCTACGCGGGAGCCCCGCCCCGGCCCGACGGCATGTACGACCTGCTCGTCGACGGCCGTCCGGCCGGCCGCGCCGGCGTGCCGGAGGGCGACACGGTGACCGTGGACATGGCCACCGGCTCGGCAGAGACGCGGCCAGGCCCGGTCGGCACCGTCCGGTTCTCCGGCCTGCCCGATCGCGTGAAAGAAATCCAGATCTGGCTGCCGTACAACGAGGTCACTCAGCTGGTCGCGTTGCGCGCCGACGCGCCCGTCGAGGCCGTCCCGCCCGGAGGGCGCAGGGTGTGGCTGCACCACGGCAGCTCGATCAGCCAGGGTTCAGGCGCCGAGAGCCCCACCACGACATGGCCGGCGCTGGCCGCCGCCGCGGGCGACGTGGAACTGGTCAACCTCGGTCTGGGCGGCAGCGCGCTGCTCGACGCGTTCACCGCCCGTGCCATGCGGGACGCCATCGCCGACCTCATCAGCGTCAAGATCGGCATCAATCTGGTCAACACGGACGTGATGCGTCTGCGCGCCTTCACCCCCGCCGTGCATGGCTTCCTCGACACCGTCCGCGAGGGGCACCCGGCCACGCCGCTGCTGGTCGTCTCGCCCATCTTGTGCCCCATCCACGAAGACACCCCAGGCCCCAGCGCCCCCGACTTCAGCGACCTCGGCGCCGGGAGGCTGCGGTTCCGTGCCGCCGGCGACCCCGCCGAACGCGCCGCCGGGAAGCTGGCGCTGGGCGTCATCCGGGAGGAACTGGCCCGCATCGTGGCGCGGCGGGCCGCCGGCGACCCCAACCTGCACTACCTGGACGGCCGCGACCTCTACGGCGAGACGGACTTCGCCGAGCTGCCCCTGCCCGACCGGATCCACCCCGACGCAGCCACCCACCGCCACATCGGCGAACGCTTCGCCGAGCTGGCCTTCGGCAGCGACGGCCCCTTCGCCGTCGCACGCCGATCAGGCGCCTGACGCGACGGCGCGGCGTCGACGGCATGCCCGGGTCAGCCTCCCGCGGGGTCGGCGGCCAGGGGCAGGGGTGGAAGATGGGCGCATGATCGGTGATCGGTGGGGCGTGACCGACAGCGAGGTGCTGCGTTCCTACCCGTGCGACGGCTTCGTCGTCGTACCCGCTCTGCAGGCGTGGCGCGGGGTGTGGATCGAGGCGCCCGCGGCGGCGGTATGGCCGTGGGTCGCCCAGGTCCGGCTCGCGCCCTACTCCTATGACTGGATCGACAACCTCGGCCGACGCTCACCGCGGCGGTTGGTGGGCCTGCCCGAACCCCGGGTCGGGGAGGCGTTCACGACCGCAGGCGGGCGCAAGTACGGCAGGATCGTCTCGGTCGACCTCGGGCAACAGCTGACGGGCACCATCATGGGCGCCTTCATGTCCTACGTCCTCGTGCCGCAGGACGGACACACGACGCGGTTGCTGCTCAAGGCGGTCATGCGGACGGCCCGCTGGGCGGCCCCGGCGCTGTCCGTCGGCGACCTGGTCATGGCTCGGCGGCAGCTGCTGAACCTGAAGCGACTTGCCGAACACGCGCACGGGGATACGGCCACGGAATGAAGACCGCATATGCCCTGGTTTTTAACCAGAGCTACTACCGGTATTGACATCCTCTGTTAACTCTGTCAATGGTCATATAGTCCGCTCTATTCGCGCTGCGCGGGCGTTGATATGTTCTGGCCAGCTCAGCGGAAAGGCAACAGCCATGCGTGTCCCCCGCCGATCGCTGGCCCTGGTCGCGTCGCTGGCCTGCGTGCCGGCCGGGCCATCCGCCGCGTTCGCCACAGCGACCCGACCGGCGGAAAGCCGGGACATGGTCCTCATCGCGCACAACGACCTGGGCGGTACGGGAAACCTGGGGGAGGGCTACGCCGAGATCAAGACCCGCGACGGCCGGCGCATTCTCTACGCCGCCCACGAAAGCGGACCGAGATGTTTCAGCGTGCTGGACGTGACCGAGCCGAGGGCGCCCAGGCTGCTGTCTCAGACCGACGTGCCCGACGCCAACACCCGATGCAATTCGCTGGATCTGTCCGGCCGTGTGCTCGCCGTCGCCAATCAGGTCGACGATGAGGCCGAGCCAGGTGGCGTCGCCGGGTTGCGCATCTACGATGTCAGCGATCCGCTGACCCCGAAACAGATCGGCTTCTTCGACACCTCGGGACCGTTCTCCCGGGGCGTTCACTTCGTCTGGTTCGCCGACGGCCGCTACGCCCACATCAGCTCGGGCATGCCGGATTTCCAGCCACGGCGGCCGAACATGGACGACCAGATCTACGTGACCGTCGATCTGGCGAACCCGCGCCGCCCCGTGGAGACCGGGCGCTGGTGGTGGCCCGGCACGCGGGTCGGCGACAAGGCGCCGGTCCCGACGCCGAACCCGGGCGTCGACAGCGGCTGCCGGGCCCACAACACCGACGTGTTCCCCGACCGGCCCGACCGCGCCTACGTCGGCTACATCGACTGCGGACTGGCGGTGCTCGACATCTCCGACCAGGCGCACCCGAGACCCATCGCCATGCTCGACGACTCGCCGCCCGGCCCGGGGTTCACGCACACACTGCAGCCGATCCGCGGCGGCCGCTACATCGTGGCGACACACGAGGCCATTCAGGACAACTGCACGGACGGCGCCAAACGCGACGACATCTACCGGAACGCCTCCACGCTGGACAGGATCGCTACGCTGCCCGCGCCGGACAACGTCGCCGAGCTGTGTGCCCGCGGCGGACGGTTCGGCGCCCACAACATCTTCGAGCACACCCCCGACGAGCCGACCTGGTGGTCGGACCGGATCGTGATCGGCAGCTTCTTCAACGGCGGGGTCCGGGCCTACGACGTATCGAATCCCCGCCACCCTCGCGAGATCGCCTACTACGTCCCCAAGGCCCCGGTGGGCTCGCCGGCGGGCGCCATCCAGATCAACGACGTCTATGTCGACGACCGCGGCGTCATCTTCGCCGGCGACCGTTTTGCCGGTGGCCTGTACGTGCTCACCTCCCCTGCCATCGAGCCCATGGCTTCGACCCGATAGCACGCCCGCCTACGGCGAGACGGAGATGCGCCGCGCCGCCTGACGTCAACCGGGTGGAAAGCGGCCGGTGCGACCGCCAAGTCGGGCGCCCTCCCGCAGGCGCGGCGGAACCGCTTGTATAACTGAGATAACACATATTTGTGTTATCTCAGTCTTACGTGTACTTTCTGGCATGTGCCTACTGATGCCGAGCTCACGTTCGCCGACCATGCCGGCCGGCTCTACGCCCGCCGTTACGCGATGGCGCCGATGGTGGGACGGCTGCTGGGCTACCTGCTCATCTGCGATCCGCGGGAGCAGAGCATCGCGGAGCTGGCCGAGGCCCTGCTGGCCAGCCGCAGCGCGATCGCCGGCGCGGTGAAGACCCTGGAGCAGATGGGCCTGGTCCGCCGCTCCCGGGCCGCCGGCGAGCGGATGGACCGGGTCGGCATCAACCTGACCTCACCGCAGGCGATGGGGTTCGACCCCACCGAGTACGAGGAACAGGCCGCGCTGGCCCGCGAAGGACTCGCGATCCTGGCCGATGCCCCGCCCGAGCGGCGGGCCATGCTGCTGGAGATGGCCGCGTTCGCCGAGTGGCTGACGGCACGGATGCCCGAGTGGGAGAAGGACTGGCGGGCCCACCGCGAGAGGCTGCGCGCGGCCGGCGAGCTCCCCGCCGACGCGCCACATTCCTGACAGAGGAGTCACGATGCCCCCTTCCGGCACGGCGGTTGCCACCCGCGGGATGCGCAAGTCCTTCGGCGAGCACACCGTGCTCGAGGACGTTGACCTGGAGGTCGGCGAGGGCACGATCTTCGCGCTGCTCGGCCCGAACGGCGCGGGCAAGACGACGATCGTGCGCATCCTGTCCACGCTGATCCGCGCCGACGCCGGGACCATCCGGGTCGCCGGGCACGACCTGGCGACGGAGCCGGACGCGGTGCGTGCCGCGATCGGCGTGACCGGCCAGTTCTCCGCGGTGGACAACCTGCTCACCGGCGAGGAGAACCTGCGGCTGATGGCCGACCTGCGCCACCTCGGCCGCGCCGCCGGGCGGCGGCGGGTGGCCGAGCTGCTGGAGCGGTTCGAGCTCACCGACGCGGCCCGCAAGCCGCTGTCGACCTACTCCGGCGGCATGCGGCGGCGCCTGGACCTGGCGATGACCCTCGTCGGCGACCCCCGGCTGATCTTCCTCGACGAACCCACCACCGGGCTCGACCCGCGCAGCCGCCGCACCATGTGGCAGATCATCAGGGAGCTCGCCGCGGACGGCGTCACGATCTTCCTCACCACCCAGTACCTCGATGAGGCCGATCAGCTCGCCGACCGGGTGGCGGTGCTCGACCACGGCCACATCGTCACCGAAGGGACCCCGGACGAGCTCAAACGCCGCATTCCCGGCGGGCACGTCCTGCTGCGGTTCGCCGGCCCGGACGACCTCAGCGCCGCCGCCGCGCTACTGCCGGCCGCCACCCCCGACCCCGACCAGCTGAGCCTGCAGGTCTTCGGTGACGGCAGCGCCACCGAGCTGCGCGGCGTGCTCAACCAGCTCGCCGAGGCCGGGATCCACGCCGAACGGCTTTCGATCCACACCCCCGACCTGGATGACGTGTTCTTCGCCGTCACCGGGCACGCCACCGACACCGTCCGCGAGAAAGCCGCCCAGCCATGACCGCCACGCTCGGATACACCCTCGTCGACTCGGCGACGATGCTGCGCCGCAACCTCAAGCACCAGCTGCGCTATCCGTCGCTGACCCTGATGCTGGCCGGCATGCCCATCATGTTCCTGCTGCTGTTCGTGTACGTCTTCGGCGGGCAGCTCGGGGCCGGGCTCGGTTCCGGCGGGACGCACCCGGACCGGCACGCCTACCTCACCTACATCGTTCCCGGCATCCTGATCATGACGGTGGCGTCGGCCGCCCTCGGCACCGCCATCTCCATCGCCATGGACATGACCGAAGGCATCATCGACCGGTTCCGCACCATGGCCATCGCTCGCGGCGCCGTGCTGACCGGCCATGTGATCGGCACGTTGCTGCAGACCCTGGCCGTGCTGGTGCTCGTCGTCGGCGTAGCCCTGGCCATGGGATTCCGTTCGACCGCCGGCCCGCTGGCCTGGCTGGCCGCGGCCGGAGTGCTGATGCTGTTCGCCTTGGCGTTGATCTGGCTGTCCACCGCCCTCGGCCTTGCCGCCAAGAGCGTCGAGACCGCCAGCAACACGCCCATGTTCCTGACGCTGCTGCCGCTGCTGTCCAGCGGCTTCGTCCCTACGTCCACCATGCCCGCCGGTCTGCGCCAGTTCGCCGAGTACCAGCCGTTCACGCCGGTGATCCAGACCATCCGCGGCCTGCTCGCCGGAGATCCGGCCGGCACCCACGCCATCGCGGCGGTCGCGTGGAGCGCCGGCATCGCGCTGGCGTGCTATGGGTGGTCGCTCCGCCTCTACGACCGGCGCTGGGCAGCCAACCCCAGATAGCCGAGACGCCGTCCGGTTGGCAGGTGTGAACGCGTCAGATAGGGCACTCCGCTTTCATGAGCGGTCTGCCGTCGCCCTTGTTGCTGGTGCTGTTCCTGGCGAGCGCGGGGGTGATCTGGTACGCCGGGATCCGGCTGTCGGACAGTACGGACGTGCTCTCCGAGCGGCTCCATCTCGGAAGCGCGCTGGGCGGGCTCATCCTGCTGGCCGTGGCCACCAACCTGCCGGAGATCGCGATCACGGTGAGCGCCGCCCAGGCGCACCGGCTCGACATCGCGGTCGGCAACGTCCTCGGCGGCATCGCCATCCAGACGGTCGTTCTCGTCGCGCTGGACGCCTTCGGGGTCCGGCCGCGCGTCCCGCTGACGTACCTGGCCGCCAGCCTGGTGTTGGTGCTGGAAGGAGCGCTCGTCGTGACGGTGCTCGCGGTCGTGGTGATGGGCACCCAGCTGCCCGGCGACCTCGCCTACCCCCGCCTCGACCCGGCGCCCCTGCTCATCGTCGTGTTCTGGGTGGTCGGGCTGGTGCTCGTCGACCGCGCCGGCAAGAACCTGCCCTGGCATGAAAGCGGTGACGCACCCGACACCCAGGAGGAGGACCGCGGCCACTCCAAGGCGAAGAAGGAACGGCGCGCGCCCGGTACCCGGCGCACGTCCATGGTCTTCGGCGTGGCCGCGGTGGCCACCCTCGTGGCCGGAGTGGTGATCGAGCGCAGCGGCGAGGAGCTCTTCGGGCGGCTGGGCATGAGCGGTGTCATCTTCGGCGCGACCGTGCTCGCCGCCGCGACGGCACTGCCCGAGATCAGCACCGGCTTGACCTCGGCGCGGATGGCCGACTACCAGCTCGCCATCAGCGACATCTTCGGCGGCAACGCCTTCCTTCCGGTGCTGTTCTTCGCGGCGACGCTGATTTCGGGGAGACAGGTCCTGCCGGCCGCGCATCGTTCCGACATCTACCTGACCGCGCTGGGCATGGTCCTGACCGTCGTGTACATGGCGGGACTGATCTTCCGCCCGCGCCGGCCGCGGCTGCGCATGGGCGTTGACAGCCAGGTGGTGCTCGTGGTGTACGTCGTCGGGGTGGCCGGGCTCTTCGTCATCGGGCACTGAGCCGGGCCGGGCGGCGGCGAACGGTCTGCCGGTGTCCCCGCCGCCGCGGGGCGGGTGGACGGCGGCGACCCTCGGGATAAGGCCAGGTCAGGGTAAGGCTGCCGCCGATCCGCAGGGCGTGCCAGTGCCGGGCGATCTCGTCGAGCCTGGCACAGATCCGCTCCAGCAGCGGCGTTTCCACCTCGCCGGGCGGGTAGCCGGTCAGCCACTCCGGCGGCCGGTGGCGCCGGCCGGCGCGCATCTCCCACAGCGGCAGGCAGATCGCGGCGAGGCGCTCCGACCGCGCCATGTCGGCGTCCTCCTCGGGCGACGGACGCCGCTTCCGCCGCAGGGCACGACGACGCTCCGCCGGGTCGGCGGGCCAGAAGATGCCGCAGTCGCCGGCGGCCGCCCGACCGAAGACCCCACCGCGGATGCCCGCCTCTGTCTCGACGACGAAGTGCACTACATCGTGCGGCAGGTACGGGTGGTAGCCGGGCCCGGGACGAGCCGCGAGCCGCGGCCCCACCTGGCGGTCGATCCCGATGATGTAGCGACGCCCCGACGCCTTGGTGAACGTCACGTCCATACCGTGACGGTAACCAACCGCCCGGCACCGGGGCACCTCAATATCGGCCGGGTCACGGGAAACCGACCACGTTGCTGGGGACGCCGATGGCGTCGGTGGTCACCGGTGCTCCGGTGTCGTTGACGACGTGGTCGATCGTTCCGGCGCTCAGGTTGACGGTCAGCAGGTCGTGCATCCGGACGCCAGGGGTGACCGGCACCTCGAAGCCGCGGGTGGCGTGGATCGCCGGGTTCACGTTGAAGAAGACGTAGCTGCCCCCGCCCCACACCTCGTGGGTCTTGACCCGGTCCGCCACCTTGTAGGCGGCCCAGCCGAGGACGCCGTCGTGCTGGTAGGCCGCCTGGTCCGGCGGATCGTACGGCAGCTCGTTCTGGAAGAAGATCGTTCTGCCGTGCTCGCCGTTCCAGACGACGTTGTACTTCCGGTAGTGCTCGACGAACAGTCCGGTGGCGGTCACGTCGTCGCCGTTGACGACGACGCCGGTGTCGGCGGTGTTGACGTCCCAGCCGACCGATCCCGCGACGCCGTGATCGGCGCGCCAGGCCCAGACGTCGTCGAGGATCGTGTTGTCGCTGTTGACCTCCAGGCTGACGGTGGCCTTGCCGGCGTGCGGTCCGCCGACGCGGAAGAACACGTCGTGCAGGGCCGTCGCACCGGATGGGCCGGCGTGTTCGCGTCCGTGCCGGTGGGCGTGGCGGGTACCGACCTGCAGCAGGACCGGGGAGTTCACCGTACCGGCGTCGATCATGATGCCGGAAATGTCGACGCCCGCGACGTCGGCGACCCTGAGCGGCACGGCGCCGCGTACGGCGGTGAGCGTCGCGAGGCCCTGGCCGAGCACGATCGTGCCGGGCCGCCTGACCACGATGGACCGGTCGACGTCATACACCCCGGGCGTCAGCAGCACGTGCTGTCCGCGGGCCAGGTGCTTGTTGATGGTCGCGACGGAGTCGGCCGGCTTGGCCACGAAGAAGTCCGACAGGGGGATCGACCGGCCTGGGGTGGGGCCGTTCTGCCAGGTGGGTCCGGCGGAGTCCGTCCGGGTGGCCGGCACGAACACCCGGTAGGTGCCGGCGGCGTCGACGTACAGGTACGGCCGCTCGCGGCTCACCGGATCGGTGGGCAGCGTGGTGTACGGCGGGTCGGGGAAGGACTGCGCGGGCGCCCCCTGCACGCCGGCGAAGACCTGGTTCCAGACGGCGTTCGACCACTGGCCGATGCTGCTGTCGCGGACGAGGAACTGCTGCTGCGATCCGTTGGTGATGGCGCCGGTCACCGAGTCGGACATGAAGCCGCCGCTGGCGAACTGCGGCCCGGCCGTGCAGAAGTCCATGAACGTGAGCGTGCCGCCGGTCACGTTCACCCGGCGCAGCGGCGCCGCCTGCGAGACGGCCCAGAAGTCGCCCGCCGCCCGGCAGCCGGACAGGCCCGCGACGTTGATGGTCAGGTTCGACAGCGACCGCCAGAAGTTGACCAAGGCGATGCAGTTGGTCGGCGTCAGGCACCGGTTGTAGACGTCGACGTGCCCGTTGATGGTGACATCGCCCGGCGAGCGCCCCAGACCGGCGACCTCCGTGTAGTACCCGACCTGAAATATCAGCGGATGATCCGGCGTGCCGTACGTGCCGGGCTTGAACAGCAACGCATACCTTCCGGTCCCCATCTCGTCGTCGACCTGCCGGCTTGCGATGGCGTCGACGGTCGCCTGGATCTCGCTCTGCGGCATGGACGGGTCGAAGATCTTCACATTGGGCCCGAAGTCGGGTCGGCCGGCGACCGGCGCGGGATGTGCCGGAGCGGCGGCCGCGCTGCCCGTACCGGTGATGCCCGTGCCGGCGATGACAGAGACGGTCACCAAGGCCACGGCACCGGCCCACAGCCGCCGGACCAACCGGCGCGGGACGGACGCCGCGCTGCCGGACCTCGGGGACGCATTTCCGTGGATGTGGACCAACAGCATGAGACCCGACCTACCTTCTCGGATCGGCCGTCCGGTTTCCGAGACGCGCGACGCGCCCGGCACTTCCGTCGCGAGCGCGGCGGGCCGGCGACGACGGTGAGAGAGCGCTCTCTCGCAAGGAGGCTACCCCGCGCGCGACCACGGGTCCATGGCGGACGGGTTCGTACGGCCACCGGTCGGCCGCGGCACTAGCCTGACGACATGCGCGTGGTGACGATTCCCAGGTATGGCGGGCCAGAGGTGCTGGAAATCGGCGAGCGGCCGGTCCCAGAACCCGGCGATGGCGAGGTGCGCCTCCTGGTGGCCGCGGCGACGGTCAACCCGAGCGACATCGGCATGCGAGCGGGCGCGAACCCGGCCAGGTTCAAGGACGCGCCGATGCCGCACATCCCCGGCTGGGAGGCCGCCGGCACGGTCGACGCGACGGGTGCCGGCACCGTCCTGCGACCCGGCGAACGGGTGGCCGCGATCGCCGCGCCGTACGGTCCGCGCGGCGGCGCGCAGGCGGAGTACATCGTGGTCTCGGCCGATTCGGTGGCGCGGATCCCCGACGAGATGGGCTTCGCCGAGGCGGCGACGCTGCCGATGAACGGGCTGACCGTGCAGCTCGCCCTCGACACGCTCGGCCTGGCGCCCGGCGCGACCCTCGCGGTGACCGGCGCGGCCGGGGCGGTGGGCGGCTACACCATCGAGCTCGGCGCCCTGGCGGGGCTGCGGGTCATCGCCGACGCCAAGCCCGCCGACGAAGAGCTGGTACGCCGCCTCGGCGCCGACGTCGTGGTCCCGCGCGGCCCGGACATGGCGGCCGCCGTCCGCCGGGCCGTGCCGGACGGGGTCGACGCGCTGGTCGACGCCGCGCTCATCGGCCCGCCCGCGCTGGCGGCGGTACGGGACGGCGGGCAGCTGATCGCGGTGCGCCCGTTCGCCGGTGACAGCGAGCGCGACATCACGATCACGCTCGTGCTGGTGGCGACGTACGTGCACAACCGTACGGCGCTGGAGCGGCTGGTCGAGCTGGCCGCGACGGGGAGGCTCACCCCGCGGGTGGCCGACACGCTCCCGGTGGAGCAGATCGCCGAGGCGCACCGCCGGCTTGAGAAGGGCGGCGTACGGGGGCGTCTGGTCGTCACGTTCTAGCGTGCTCTTCAACGTGCCGGGCTCGGCCGCCGAGATCCCGGTTGATCATGGTTGACGTTTCGGGAAGGAGCTGCCTGTGGCCGATGAGGTCGCCGGCCGGGTGGCCGTGGTGACGGGTGCGGGGTCCGGCATCGGCCGCGCGGTCGCCGCGGCGCTGCTCGGCGCGGGCTGGCGCGTCGCGCTGGCCGGCAGGCGAGCCGAGGCGCTGCGGGAGACCGCGGACGGCGCGGACGGCGCGGCCGGCCAGGCGCTCAGCGTGCCCACCGACGTGACCTCACCAGAGTCGGTCGCCGCCCTGTTCGCGGCCGTACGGGACGGCTGGGGACGGCTCGACCTGCTGGTGAACAACGCCGGCGTGTTCGGCGCACCGGCACCCGTCGAGGACGTCGACCACGAGATGTGGCGGGCCGTCCTCGACACCAACCTGACCGGTTCGTTCCTGTGCGCGCAGCAGGCGTTCCGGCTGATGAGGGACCAGCGCCCGCAGGGCGGCCGGATCATCAACAACGGATCGCTGTCGGCGCACACGCCGCGCCCGTTCTCCGTCGCCTACACCGCGAGCAAGCATGCCGTGACGGGGCTGACCAAGACGCTGTCGCTCGAGGGCCGCCGGCATGGCATCGCCTGCGGGCAGATCGACATCGGCAACGCCGCCACGGAGATGACCAGCGGGTTCGGGCAGGGCACCCCGCAGGCCGACGGGTCGATCAAGGCCGAGCCGGTGATGGACGTCAGGCACGTGGTCGACGCCGTGCTCTACATGGCGCACCTGCCGCTGGAGGCCAACGTGCAGTTCCTCACGGTGATGGCCACGACCATGCCGTCGTTCGTCGGCCGGGGCTGATGTCCTGGGTTATCCGTGGGAGCGGTTCGCGGCGCGGGACTTCGCGGCGTGGCGCGCGCGACGGTGCGGTCCGCCGCCGTCGCGTCCGGCCCGGCCCTTACCGCCGTCGCGCCCGTCGCCGGCCGGCGCGCTGCCCCCTCGGGCCTGATTTTGACCGGCCCAACCCTTGCGGTCCCTGGCCTTGCCGTCGCGGCCCTTGGACCGGGTGGATTTCGTCGCGGTCTGGGTCCGGTCCCGTGGGGGTACGACGATCGGGTGGCCGCTGGGTTGGCGGGCCCCGGTCAGCCGGGTGAGGTCGGCGTCACCGGCGCCGACCTTCGTACGGACGGCTTTGACGCCGGCCTTTCGGATCATGGACGAGGTGGCCCTGACCTGGTCAGGCAGCACCAGGGTGACCACGGTGCCCCGCTCGCCGGCTCTGGCGGTGCGCCCGGCGCGGTGCAGGTAGCCCTTGTGGTCGGTCGGCGGGTCGATGTGGACCACCAGGCTCACGTCGTCCACGTGGAGGCCGCGAGCCGCGACGTCGGTGGCGATGAGCACCCCGAACGACCCGTCGCGGAAGTCCGCGAGCGTGCGCGTCCGCAGCCCCTGGCGTTTGCCGCCATGCAGCGTGCCGGTCCGTACGCCCACCTTCGCCAGCTGCGCGGCCAGCCGGTCCACGCCGCGCTTCGTGCGGGCGAACATGATCGTACGACCGGTGCGGCTGGCGATCTCGGCGGTGACGGCGCCCTTCTCCGCGGGCGCGACCACCAGCAGGTGGTGGTCCATGGTCGGCACCGGCTCGTCGATGGCGCCGATGGCGTGCGTGACCGGGTCGACCAGATAGCGCGCGACCAGCACGTCGACGTCTTTGTCGAGGGTGGCGGAGAAGAGCAGCCGCTGTGCGTCGTCAGAGGTGAGATCCAGGATGCCGGTCACGTCCGGCAGGAAGCCCATGTCGGCCATCTGGTCGGCCTCGTCCAGCACGGTGATCTTCACCTCGCGCAGGTCGCAGGCGCCCTGCCGGATCAGGTCCTTGAGCCGGCCCGGCGTTGCGACCACCACGTGGGCGCCGCGCCGTAGGGCCGCCACCTGCTTGGCCATCGAGGCCTGGCCGATGACGACCGCCATGCGCAGGCCCAGGCCGCGGCCGAGTGGCTCGAGGTCCTGGTGGACCTGCGCCGCCAGTTCACGGGTGGGGACGATGACGAGGGCCAGCGGACGCCTGGGAGCAGCGGCGGTATCGGCGATCCTGGCGAGCATGGGCAGGCCGAACGCCAAGGTCTTACCCGACCCGGTCTTGCCCCGCCCGAGCACGTCCCTGCCGGCGAGAACGTCGGGGATGCACGCCTCCTGGATCGGGAACGGCGTGGCGATACCCTGGCGGGCCAGCGGCTCGACGAGCCGCTCGGGCAGACCAAGATCGGCGAATGTGCGCAGGTGGTCGGCTCCGGGGAGCGTCCCCGGAGCGATCGCAGCGGTCACCTAAGAATCAAACCTTCCGAGACGGGGGCGCGTCTCGGGCGGCAATCACTGCGCTGCAAGGACGAGCCGAGGCGCACGACCAAGCGGTGCGCCGACGAACTGACTACCTCAGTGTAACGGCCCCGGGGACCAACATATGCCCGTCAAGGCAGCCGGCGGCCCGCCGGCACGCGCCGCCGCGCACGAGAGCCTGCGCTGACGCCGCTGTCGCGCGCCAGCGAATGCGGGCTTCGAATATGTCGAATATTTCGAATACATCAGGAATTCCCCGACTGCCACCGGTCGATATCGCATTCGACTGGCTTGTCCATCAGGTCCGCACCCGGCGAGATCATCTCCAGTAAGCGGGCCGCGCGCCCTTGACAGGCATCCCCGGGCCGCAGAAGGTCATCTGTGTGCGCGCCAACAAGCCCCAGCGCATGGTCGGTTGCGGAAGCTCGCCGCAGCCTACCGGCGAGCGCGCGATGCCCGGCCGGTTACCACGGAGTGGGTCCGATCGCGAAAGGACGGGCGCGCGGGCCGCCGACTTTGTTGTCGACGACAACACGTTACCGACACGACCTTTTGCGCCGGGCGGGTCTGAACCGCTCAGCGCCGCCAAAGGCGCGTTGCCGCCTGGGTCAGTGCCACCCTTATCCGTCAGTGCCAACGAACATCGGTTGATGCCCAGGTGCTTGCACTATCAGCTGGCTTTTCGCCCAATCAAGACCGGCCCAGTCGGCATAGGAGCTCATCCAGCATGTTGATGCCCCCCATCCGGCGCCCCCGCCTGCGAACCCTCGCCGCGGGTCTGGCGATCGCACTGTTGCCGATCGGCGTCACGTTCGCAGCGGTCACGGCGGCGCAGGCGGCCCCGCTGCCCAGGCCGCAGGGCCCGTGCGACATCTACGCCGCCGGCGGCACGCCCTGCGTGGCCGCCCACAGCACCACGCGCGCGCTGTACGCCTCCTACAAGGGCCCGCTCTACCGGGTCATGCGCCTGTCGGACAAGCGGGTCAAGGACGTCGGCGTCGTCGCTCCCCGCGCCGTGCCGTTCCGTGATGCGGGCGGATACGCCGACGCGGCGGCGCAGGACGCGTTCTGCGCCAACACGGACTGCCTCATCACCAAGGTCTACGACCAGTCGCCCAACCACAACGACCTCACCCAGGCGCCCCGCGGCGGCTTCAGCGGCCCGGCGATGGGCGGCTTCAACAACCTCCCGATCGCGGACATGGCGCCGATCACGATCGGCGGCCACAAGGCCTACGGCGTCTTCATCGAGCCGGGCATGGGACTGCGCGACAACGACACGAGGGGCATCGCGACCGGCGACCAGCCGGAGGGCATGTACTGGGTCGTCAACGGCCAGCACTTCAACGACGGCTGTTGCTTCGACTACGGCAACGCCGAGATCGACAGCCGCGACGACGGCAACGGCACCATGGAGACCAGCTACTTCGGCAACGCCACCGCCTGGTACCACGGTCCTCCCCCCGGGCCGTGGATCATGACCGACCAGGAGAACAACCTGGTGGGCTGCGTCAACCCCGGTAGCACGTCCAAACTCTGCGCTGACCTGCCGAGCATCACCTCGCGGTTCGTGACCGCCGTGGCGAAGGGCGAACCGCACCACTGGGCCACCCTGGGCGGCGACGCGCGGCAGGGCGCCCTGTCGACCATGTTCGACGGACCGCGCGTCGACTCCAGCTATGACCCGATGCGCAAGCAGGGGGCCATCGTCCTGGGCAACGGCGGCGACAACAGCAACGGTTCGCAGGGCACCTTCTATGAAGGCGTGATGACGGCCGGATACCCGACGGACGCCACCGACAACGCGGTGCAGGCCAACGTCGTGGCCGCCAAGTACGACGTGCAACGGCTGAGGCTGACGCCGGCCTCGGCGACGGCCACTCCGCCGGGACTCCAGACGTTCTCGCCGAGGTCCTCGCAGAACTCCACCGTGACGTTCACCAACACCACGGGGTCGCGAGCGGTGGGCGTGAGGTTGAGCATTTCCGTGCCAGACAGGCAGTGGACCTCCGTCGTCGCGGGCACCAACCGCACCTCGCAGACGTTCGCTTCGGTCGCGCCCGGCGCGAGCGTGAGCGCGACCTTCAAGGTCACCTCGGGGCGGGCGGCCTTCAACGGCGACCTGATCGGCAGGGCCGCGTGGACCAACGCGCGGACCGGTATGCGACAAACCGAGACAACTACCGAAAAGGTACGGAACGTCAGCCCGATCAAGATCAACGAGTTCCGTACGGGCACCAGTGCCAACCCGTCCAACGCGTTCATCGAGCTCTACAACGCCGGCGACCGCACCGTCGACCTGTCGAACTGGACCCTGACCGAGCACCCGACCCGGCAGGCCATAACGTCGACGGTGACGATTCCGGCCGGGACGCGGCTCGCGAGCCACCGGTTCTACCTGCTCGGCCTGTCCGGCTCGGGGCTGGCGACCCCCGCCGGCAGGGGCGACACCGCCCTCAACGTCACCAGCTCGACCGGTCTCGCCACCGGACAGCAGGTGCGGATCGGCACCGGCGCCGCCGCGGAAACCCGCACCATCGCCGGCGTCACCAACACTGGTGCGACCGGGCCCCGCGTGCCCGGCAAGATCGGCAACGCCGTCAAGCTGTCGGGGAACGGTGAGTACGTGAACCTGCCGTCGAACATCGTCAGCGGGCTGCACGATTTCACCATCTCGACATGGGTCAACCCGTCGCAGAACAGCGCTTGGTCCCGGGTGTTCGACTTCGGAACCGGTACGAACAACTACATGTTCCTGACGGCCAGCGCGGGCGGCGGGCCGCTGCGCTTCGCCATCAGCACCAGCGGCAACGGGCAGGAACAGCAGCTCACCGCCCCCGGTACGCTGCCCCTGAACACCTGGTCGCACGTGGCCGTGACGCTGTCCGGGACCACTGGGACGCTGTACGTCAACGGCCAGCCGGCGGCGACCAACAACAACATGACCCTGACCCCGGCCAGCCTGGGGGACACCGACCAGAACTGGATCGCCCGCTCCCAGTTCGGCGCCGACCCGTTCCTGGACGCCACCGTCGATGACTTCCAGATCTACGACCACTCGCTGTCGGCCGCCGAGATCGCCGCGCTGGCCGGCGGGCAGGCCGGTGCCGGCAACGTCGCCTCGTACAAGTTCGACGAGAGTTCCGGTGAGACCGCGCTCGACTCGTCGGGCAACGGCCGCGACGCGACAGTGATCAGCCCGCCGAGCGCCAGCACACCGCTGTGGCAGCCGGTACCCGACGGTCCGATCACGGTCGCCGCCGGCTCGACCAACGTGCCCGTCACGAGTACGTCGGGCTTCACGGTCGGCCAGAAGCTGGCCATCGGCTTCGGCGACACATTTGAAACAGCCACGGTGACCGCCGTCGGCAAGCCGGGCACGCAGGCCAGGCTCGCGGCCGCCGCGCCCGCCGGCGCGACCACCATCAAGGCCACCTCGACCGCCAACATCACCGCCGGCGACGTGATCCGGCTCGACATCGACCAGAAGATCGAGAACGTCACCGTCGCGTCGGTGGGCACCCCAGGCGCGGGCGGCACCGGCCTCACCCTGACCGCCCCGCTGAAGTTCGACCACGCGTCCAACCTTCCCTTCAGCGACCGCGGCACCGGTGTCACCTTCAGCCCGGCGACCCGCTTCGCGCACTCCAGCAACGAGCCGGTGCAGGCACTGGGCAGCGGCATCACGCTCGACAAGCCGCTCGACAGAAGCCACGCGATCAACGCTCCGGTGGTCGACGCCGCCGTCACGAGCGCGGGCTACCAGGGCCCGCCGGCACCCGACCAGTGGTTCGGTGGACCCGCCCTGTCCGCCGGCGCCGGCAACATGGTGCTGCGTGACGCCCACGGCACGGTGGCTGACAGCCTCAACTACGGAAGCCTCGTCGACCCGTGGCTCGCCGAGGGGTACCAAGGCACGTCGGGCACCGGGCAGGGAGGGTGCACCACGCCCGTGCCGGGCACGGCGGCCGGTGCCGGCAGGAGCGCGGTCCGCCAGCCGGACGGCACAGACACCGACAGCAACTGCGCCGACTTCATGACGTCCAACAACCCAACGCCGGGCGGGTCCAACCTCCCGTAGTTTCGATCACTCGCTTCCGGTGCCCACGCGGTCCGTGGGCACCGGAAGTCGGCTGTCACGGATGGGGGGTCTGGCGGCGTACGGGCGGGGGTGGCTGTCGCCGTGGTTGGGAGTACGTGGGATTCGGCCGGAGGGACCTGCTGGCGTTCCTGCGCCTGAGCTGTTCCATGAGGTGTGCCTCGCGCTGCATCTCTTGCGGCGTGGGCGCGACGGCCAGGGCCGTCAGCAGGCACAGCGTGCTGAGGCTCAGCCCGAGAATGATCGGCACGAGGAAGGCCCGCGGCTGGGCGCCCGACGGGACCGTGCTCGCCTGCACGCCCTCGACGTGCATGGCGAACATGCCGGTGTAGTGCATGGCGCTCACGGCGATGCCCATGATGAGGGCGGCGCCCACGGTGGCCCACTTGTTGCGCAGGTGCAGCGCGGCCCACAACGCCGCGGTCGCCGCGAAGATCGCGATCCCGATCGAGGCCACGACCACCGCGGGGTTGTAGCTGATGAATGCGTTCATGTGCATCGCGGCCATGCCCATGTAATGCATGGCGGCCACGCCGAGCCCGGTGATCAACCCGCCGAGCAGCAACCTTTCCGTCGACACGTCGCGGGCACCGGCGATGTAAAGGCCGATGCCGGCGGCCACCATCGCGATCAGCGCGCTGAGAAGGGTGAGCGGTATGTCATAGCGGATGGTGGTGGACGACACGCTGAAGCCGAGCATCCCGATGAAGTGCATCACCCAGATCCCCGTTCCACCGATCGCGAGCGCACCGGCCATCAGCCATTGGATCCGGGACCGGCCGGCGAGTACCTGCGCGCGCGTGGTGCACAGCAGTCCGAGTAATGAGCCGGCACACGACATGATGTAGGCGACCCCGGGAGTGAGTGCCCCGAACGTGAAGTGGTGGATCTGCATCGCGACGCTTCCTTAATGTTCGGGCGTGGTCTTGAGGCCATTCCGGTGTTGGTGGAGGAACGCTCCGGAGATCCAATACGAGCGCGGGATCGCGGCGGTTCAGTGTCGACGCTCCGGAGGCGGGGGAGCGGGGAATGAAGCCGCGGCGACCGTTTGTTGATCACGGCCGACCGGTGTCCTACCCCGGGAAGAAGGCGGATCCGTGTCGTCATCGCCGACCACCATGCGCGCCGTCCGGCTGTCCGGGCCGGGACCCGTGGACAACCTGCGGCTGACCACCCTGCCGGTCCCGCCCGAGCGGGACGGCTGGGTGCGCATCCGCGTCGAGGCCTTCGGCCTCAATCGCTCGGAGTTGAAGCTCCGGCTGGGCGTGAGCGTGGGGGTCAGTTTTCCTCGGGTGCCCGGCATCGAGGCCGCCGGCACCGTCGACGCCGCCCCGGCCGGCAGCGGGCTGGCCCCCGGGCAGAAGGTCGTCGCGATGATGGGTGACATGGGCCGCACCTACGACGGCGGCTATGCCGAGTACACGTCGGTGCCGCTCGGGCAGGTCATCCCGGTCGACACCGACCTGCCCTGGGAGGTCCTGGGCGCGCTGCCGGAGATGGTGCAGACCGCCCACGGTTCGCTGACCATCGGGCTCGATCTCAAGCCCGGTCAGTCCGTGCTGATCCGCGGCGGCACCTCCTCCGTGGGCCTGGCCGCCGCCGCACTCGCCAGGTGGCGCGGCGCCACGGTGCTGTCCACCACCCGGCGCGCCGACCGCCTCGCGTTGCTGAAGGAGCGCGGTGTCGACCACCCCCTGCTCGACACCGGCGAGATCGCGCCCGCCGTGCGCGGCCTGTACCCCGACGGCGTCGACGGCGCGCTGGATCTCGTCGGCACCCCCACCTTGCCCGACACGCTGCGGGCGGTGCGCGTGCACGGCACCGTCTGCTTCAGCGGCAGCCTGTCCAACCAGTGGACGATCAAGGACTTCGCCCCGAACGAGTACCTGCCGAAGGGCGTCCGCCTGGCCGGCTACTTCGGTGACGCCGCTGACCTGCCGCGGGAGGCCTTCCAAGAGATTGTGGACGCGATCGCCGCCGGCCGGTTGTCCTTCCCCGTCGACCGCGTCTACGACGGCCTGGAGCAGGTGCGGCAGGCCCACGACGACATGGAGCACGACCGCGCCACCGGCAAACTCGTCGTCCGCGTCCGGCGCTGAAGGCTCGCCCCGAGGGGTGAATCGACCTGGCTGTTTGACGTGTAGATCCCGGTACGTGAGTAAAGTGCACGCCATGGCGTACCGAGCGATCAGCATGGTATTTGTTGCGGCGGGCCTCATCTTTCTGGCGGTTTCCGGGGTTCTCAGCGTCAGCATGAAAGCAGAACCTCAGAGTCTGTTGTGGGACTGTCAGGCCAACGGCCCTCAGCAGACCCGGTGCGAGACGGAAGACGGCAGCGAGCTGAACCTGACCGCCATGGAGCGGGTGACCCACACGGTCACCGCCGGATTGATCGGTGTCGGCCTGGTGGGATGCTCTATCGTCTTCGCGCAGCTCGGCCGGTCAGCGCAATTCGACCGGCCGGCGCAGCCAGTTGGTCGCGGCCCCTATTATTAGGTCCTCAAATCCTGCCCTCTGGGACGACCTTCTCGCGCGAGTCCACATTTGTTGTCCCAGCCCCGAATTGGACGAGGAAGCTCAGGCATGCAACCTCTTCAGCCTGGTGATCCACCAGCTATCGGCCGGTACGTATTGGTGGCGCGACTGGGCCACGGCGGCATGGGCCAGGTGTTCTTCGGCCATTCCCCAGGAGGCCGGCCGGTCGCCGTCAAGCTCATCCGTCCCGATTACGCCGCCGACGCGGAGTTCCGCCGGCGTTTCCGTCAAGAAGTCGAGGCGGCCGGCCGAGTCGGCGGTTTCCATACGGCGCCCGTGGTGGACGCCGGCCCGGACGCGCCCATCCCGTGGCTGGTCACCGCCTACGTCCCGGGACCGTCATTGGCGACCGCGGTCACGGAACACGGACCGCTGCCACCGCATTCGGCGCGGATCCTCGGAGCCGGACTGGCCGAAGCGCTGGAGGCCATCCATGCCGCCGGGCTGGTGCACCGTGACCTGAAACCGTCGAACATCCTCCTCGCCGACGACGGGCCGAGGGTGATCGACTTCGGGATCGCCCGCGCCGTGGACGCGTCCGGGGTCACCGGCCGGGTCGGCACACCGGCGTTCATGTCGCCGGAGCAGGTCACCGGCGCCGAGATCACCCCCCAATCCGATGTCTTCTCGTTCGGGCTGGTGCTCGCCTATGCCGCCGGGGTACGGCCGTTCGGCGCCGGGCCGGCCGAGGCGCTTCCCTACCGGATCGTGCGGCAGGACCCGGACCTGACCCGGCTCGACCCGAGCCTTCAGAGCCTGGTCGCGTCCTGCCTCGCCAAGGATCCGCGTCAGCGGCCCGCACCCGGACAGCTTCTCGCCGAGCTCACCGGCCCGGCGGCCGCCCGTGGCGGCTGGCTCCCTCCCACCGTCCAAACCATGATCGATCGGTACGCTCCGCCTTTCGCGCCGAACGCCCAGACGCGGCGGCTGCCGGATGGCCCGAGCACGCAGGTCGCGGGGACGCCGCCCGCCAAGCCGCTCCCGCTGGCCGCGGCCCTGGTCAGATATCGCGTGCTGGCAATGGCGATCGGCGTCCTTCTCGTCCTCCTCCTCGGCGGCGTCGGCCTGGCCTCCTTCGCCCACGACCCGACCATGATCCGGTCGCTTGGGCCCCTCCAGGGCCTTGCCTTCCTCGGCTACCTGGCGGCGGCGTTCGACCTGTGGCGTCGTGCGCGCTGGTCGACCACCCGGCTGTTCGTCATGATCTTCGGCGGGCTCGTGCCCTTCGCGACGTTCGCGGTCGAACGCTGGGTCACCCGTGCCGCAAGGGGACTCGCCGCCGGCTGAAGCCGCGGGGCTCGTACGTATCGACCAACTTTCTGGCCCCGAGTTGTCGGGGACGATGAAGACTTCCGTTTGGGGTGTCTTTAGCGTGGTCGCGCATGAGCGAGCTCACCGATGTCAAGACGTCGCTCGACGGCCGGCTTCCGTCGTTGCTGCGGAAGTACGGCGTGCCGGGCGCCGCATGGGCGGTGCTCCGGGGAGACGAGGTGGTCGACGGGGCCGCCGGCCTGCTCAGCAAGGCGACTGAGGTGGAGGCGACGACCGACTCGGTCTTCCAGATCGGGTCGATCACGAAGCTCTGGACCGGCACCCTCGTCATGCAACTGGTCGACGACGGCAAGGTCGATCTCGACGCCCCCGTCCGCGACTACCTGCCCGCGTTCCGCATCGCCGACGAAGGCGCGGCCGAGCGGATCACCGTTCGGCAGCTGTTGAGTCACACGGCCGGGTTCGAGGGCGACATCTTCACCGACACCGGTGCCGGCGACGACTGTCTCGAGAAGTACGTGGCCACCCTGAGCGGCGTCTCGCAGCTTTTTCCGCCCGGTGAGCGGTTCTCCTACAACAACGCGGGATACTGCGTGCTCGGCCGGCTCGTCGAGGTGCTGCGCGACAAGCCGTACGACATGTGTCTGCGCGAGCATCTCGCGAGCCCGTTGGGGCTGACCCACACAGCGACGAACGCCGCCGAGGCGATCATGTTCCGCGCGGCGGTGGGCCACATCGAGATGGAGCCGGGCGCCGGATATGTGCCGGCACCGGTCTGGGCGCTGGCGCGGTCCAACGCCCCAGCCGGCTCGATGCTCGCGATGCGGCCCCGAGACCTGGTCGCGTTCGCCCGGATGCATCTGGAGGACGGCCGGGCGGCGGACGGGACCCCGGTGCTGGCGCCGGGAACAGCCGCCCGGATGCGCGGTCGCGAGGTCGACCTGCCCGACCTCGGGCTGATGGGGTCGTCGTGGGGCCTGGCTTTCGAGCGGTTCGACACCCCGGCCGGCGTGATCGTGGGTCATGACGGCAGCACCATCGGACAGAGCGCCTTCCTGCGGATGGTGCCGGAGTCGGGGGTGGCCGTGGCGCTGCTCACCAACGGCGGTGACGCCATGCCGCTCTACCGCGACGTCGTGGGCCAAGCCCTCGACGAACTCACCGGCGTCAGCCTGCCGGCGCTGCCCGTGCCGCCCGCGAACCCCGAGCGGATCGACGCGACCAGGTACGTCGGCACCTACTCGGCAGCGGTTTTCGACCTCACCGTCAGCCAGGACGCGGACGGCCGGATCTGGATCGAGCAGACCCCCAAGGGGATCTTCGTGGAGATGGGCGGGAAGGTCGAGCGGAGTGAGCTCGTCCACTACCGCGACGACATGCTCATCCCCGTCGAGGCCGACCGCGGCATGCACATGCCGCACGCCTTCCTGGGCGACGACGGCCACGGCCATTCCCTGTACCTGCATCTCGGCCGCGCCGTCCGGCGCGCCGGGACCTGAGCCGCACCAGCCGGCATCACGAGTTCTCACCGGAAGAAAGCGGGGCCGTCATGAGGCCATCCACAGCGGGAACCTACAGCCTGGCCCTCGGCCTGGTCGCGGCCGCACTCGCCGGCTGCGGCGGCGGCAGCGGCGGCGGTTCGAACGCAGGTGGCGACGCCAAGGTCGTTGACGGCGCCACCTTCACCCTCGGGCTGTCATCGGACCCGGGCAACCTCGACCCGCAAATGGGCGCCGGCACCTCGCTGTACGCCGTCACCCAGTTCGCCTACGACTCGTTGCTCAGCGTGGACGGCGGGACCGGCAAGATCCAGTCCGCGCTGGCCAAGAGCTGGCAGGTGCGCGGCGAGACCGTCTCGCTCACCCTGGTCAACGGCATCACCTGCTCGGATGGCAGCAAACTGACCGCCACGGACGTGGCCGACAACCTCAACTTCATCGCCAACCCGAAGAACCAGAGCCCGTTCCTCGGCGCCTTCCTCCCGGCGGGCGCCAAGGCGACCGGCGACGACGCCGCCGCAACCGTCACGATCACGCTGGCCAAGCCGGCGCCGTTCGTCCTCAACGGGCTTGCCAGCCTGCCGATCGTCTGCCGGGCCGGCATGAAGAACCGTGCCTCGCTCAAGACGGGCACGGCCGGCACAGGTCCCTTCCAGCTCACCGAGGCCGCGCCCGGCGATCACTACACCTACACGCTGCGCAAGGGCTACACGTGGGGACCCGCCGGCGCGACCACCGCGACCAAGGGGATGCCGGCAAAGGTCGTCATCAAGGTGGTCGGGAACAATACAACGACGGCCAACCTCCTGCTCTCCGGCGGCCTGAGCGCGGCCCAGGTAACCGGTGCGGACGCGCAGCGCCTCGAGAAGGCCCGGCTGTTCGTCGCCAAGACCCCCGCCCTCGTCGGCGAGCAGTGGTACAACCAGGCCAAGGGCCGGGCCACCAGCGACCCGAAGGTCCGGATGGCGCTGACCAAGGCGCTCGACCTCGGCCAGCTGCGGAAGGTGCTCACGGCCGGTCAGGGCGCCGCCGCAACCACGCTGGCCGCGATCGAGCCGGTCGCCTGTCCCGGAGATTCCGTCGCGGGGGCGTTGCCGACGAGCGATGCCAAGGCCGCCGGCGCCCTGCTCGACCAGGCGGGCTGGGCGCTCGGTGGCAACGGCGTACGGACAAAGGGCGGCCAGCCGTTGAAGCTGACCTTCCTCTATCAGAACGTCAACGGAAGCGGCGGGGACGCCGCGGCCGAGCTCGCCGTCCAGCAGTGGAAGGCCGTCGGCGTCCAGGCCACCGCGAAGAGCGAGAACGAGACGACGCTGACCGGGACGATCTTCGGTGCGGGCAACTGGGACGTCGCGTGGGTGTCGGTCAACGTCAACAGCCCCGACCAGCTGGTGCCATTCTTCTCCGGCCCGGCGGCGCCCAAGGGCACCAATTTCGCGGCCATCTCGGAACCGGCGTACGACGCGGCCGTGGCGGCGATCTCCACCCCCGGCACGGCCGGCTGCCGTGACTGGCTCAAGGCCGAGTCCGGCCTGATCGCCAAAGCCGACGTCGTTCCGTTCGCCAACAACATCGTACGGACCTTCGGTAAGGGCGCTCGGTTCCAGACGCCCGGGCAGCTCATCCCGACGAGCATCCGGATGCTGGCGAAGTAGCGGCCCGAGCATGAGCGATATCTCGGTCGCCGTGACCGGAACGCTGGACCCGCCGGGGGCCCGGCCCTGGGGTCGCCCCTGGGTCCGGTTCGGGGTCCGGCGCTCGGGCCGGCTGCTGGTCTCGGTGTACGTGCTGGTGACGGCATCGTTCGCGATGATCCACCTCATCCCCGGCGATCCGGTGCGCGGAGCGCTCGGTCCCACCGCGCCGGCGGCCCTGGTCGAGGCCCGGCGGCACGCGCTGGGGTTGGACGCCCCGCTCCTCACCCAGTACTGGCGTTTCGTGAAGGGGCTGTTCACAGGCCACCTCGGCACTTCGCTGTCCGCACAGCTGCCGGTCACGGACGTCGTCGCACAGCGGCTCCCGACCACGCTGACGCTAGCCGTGCTCGCCTTCGCCGTCGCTGCGGCCACGGGCATACCGCTCGGCGTCGCGATGGGCGTACTCACGCGGCGGGGCCACGGGCGCCGCACCGAGCTCGCCTTCACCGCCACCAGCGTGGTGATGGCGATCGTGCCCGACTTCCTCATCGGCGTGGGTCTCGTCTACGTCTTCGGGGTCCATCTCGGCTGGCTGCCGGTCGCGGGCAACGAGACCCCTTCGGGTTACCTGCTGCCGGTGATCTCCCTGGCCATCGGTCCGGGCGCGATTCTCGCCCGGATCGTCCGGGTCGAGATGGTCCGCGTCCTCGAGACCGACTTCGTGCGTACCGCGCGGGCCAAGCGGCTGCCGGCCAGGACCGTCCATCTCGGGCACGCCCTGCCGAACGCGGTCACCGCGGCGCTCACCCTCGGCGGGCTGATCCTCGGCGCGATGGTCGCCGGCACCGTCCTCGTCGAGAACGTGTTCGCCCTGCCGGGCCTGGGCAGGACGATCGTCCAATCGATCCTCACCAAGGACTATCCCGTGGTGCAGGCGATAGTGCTGATCTACGGCATCGGCGTGCTGCTGATCAACACCGCTGTCGACGTCGCCCTGGCCCTGCTCGACCCGCGCTCGATGATCCGGGAGGCCTGAGGGTGGACCGGCGATGGCTTCGCGTCGTGCGCAGTCCTCTTGGTCTCGGCGCCGGCGCGCTGACCGTCCTCGTGCTCGGCGTCGCCGTGCTCGCGCCACTGCTGTGGGGCGACCGCGCGGACGCGGTGGACACCGGCACCCTGACGGCCGGGCCCTCGGGTAAGCACTGGGCGGGCACGGACAACCTGGGACGGGACATCGTGTTCCGGGTCCTGGCGGCCTCCAGGCTTTCAGTGGAGCTCGCGCTGCTGGCCACCGCCATCGCCGTTCTCGTCGGGCTGCTGCTCGGCTCGGCGTCGTGTCTGCTCGGCCGCCGGACCGGCCGGCTCGTCGCGGCCGGGGTCAATGTCGCTGTCGCCTTCCCCGGGCTGCTGCTCGCGCTCTTCTTCGCCGTCGTGTTCGGCGTCGGCGCCAAGGGCGCGGTCCTCGCGATCGGGCTGTCCGGCGCCCCGGTCTTCGCCAGGCTCACCGAGACGCTGGTGGCCGGCGTGGCGGCGATGGACTTCGTGGCGGCCGCCCGGGTGGCAGGAGTCGGCCGGGTACGGATCCTGCTCCGGCATGTGCTCCCGAACATCGCCGAGCCGCTGGCCGTCAACGCCACCATCGGCGCAGGGAACGCGTTGCTGTCCTTCGCCGGCCTCTCCTTCCTCGGCCTGGGCGTCCAGTCTCCGGCGTACGACTGGGGGCGGCTGCTCTTCGACGGCGTCGGCAACCTGTACGTCAACCCCGCCGCGGCCTTGGCGCCGGGTGCCGCCATCCTGCTCGCCGGCCTGGCTTTCAACCTCTTCGGGGAGTCGGTGGCCAAGGGTTTTGGCGTCGCGGTCCTCGCCGGCGGCCGCGCCGGCGTCGGCGCGTCGCCGCAACCGGCGGCCAGGGCGGGACACGAGGCCGGGCCCGCACCGTCGGACGGTGCCGGCACCGGGGTGCCCGACGTCGTCCTCGACGTGCGCGACCTCGAGGTGACCTTTCACGGCGACCGCGGCCCGATCCGCCCGGTCCGCGGCCTCACCTTCGCGGTACGCCGCGGCGAAGCGGTCGGCCTGGTCGGGGAGTCCGGATCGGGCAAGTCGCTCACGGCCCTCGCGGTGTCGGGCCTGGTGGACGACTCGGGACGGGTCGACGCCGCCCGGCTGGAGCTGCTCGGCAGCGACCTGCGGACGCGGGACACCCCGGCGCGGCGGCGGACGCTGGGCACCGCTCTCGCGATGGTGTTCCAGGACCCGATGACCTCGTTCAACCCGACGCGCAGGATCGGACGCCAACTCGCCGAGGTCGCCACCCACCACCTGGGGATGGGCCGCAGGGACGCGATGGCCCGTGCCGTCGACCGGCTGGCGTCGGTCCGTATCCAGGCGGCCGGCCGTCGGGCCAGGCAGTACCCGCACGAGTTCTCCGGAGGCATGCGTCAACGGGCGATGATCGGGATGGGGCTGATGGGCACCCCGGCCCTCATCATCGCCGACGAGCCGACCACGGCGCTCGACGTCACAGTGCAGCGGCAGGTGCTGGAGCTGCTGGCCGCCATCCGCGAGGCGGACGACGTCGCCCTGATCCTGATCAGCCATGACGTCACTGTGGTCGGCGAAGTGTGCGACCGGGTGCTCGTGATGTACGCCGGCCGGATCGTGGAGGACCTCCCCGCGTCCGAGCTCGCGACCGGGGCCGCCCGCCACCCCTACACCAGGGCCCTCGTCGCGGCGGTGCCCGACATGGACACCGATCTCGACCGCCCGCTGGCCACGATCCCCGGTCGCCCGGTGGATCCGGCGGAGGTGCCGCCCGGTTGCGCCTACGCCAAGCGCTGCCCGCTGGCGGACGCGCGATGTCGCGCCGATGACCCGCCGCTGGTGGCCGATAACTCCGGCCGCAGGGTGGCCTGCTGGCACGCCGGCGAGCTGTCGCCGCGGGACGGCGTGCGCCTGAAGGGCGCCGAAACCGCGCGGGAGGCAAGGTGAGCGATCTGCGTTTCGAGGACGTCACCGTCTGCTACGGCCGTACCACGGCCGTGGACGGGGTCAGCCTGACCGTCCCCGAGGGCGAAGTGGTAGGTCTGGTCGGTGAGTCGGGCTCAGGCAAGTCCACCCTGGCGAGGGCCGCCGTCGGGCTGGTGCCCGTGCACCGAGGCGCCATCACGCTGGGCGGCCGCCCCGTACCGGCGCGCGGCAGGCGCCGGCCGCTGCAGATGGTCTTCCAGGACCCTTACTCCTCGCTGGACCCCCGGATGACGGTCGGTGACAGCATCGCCGAGGCGATGCCGCCGGGTGGCTCGCGCGTGGAGCGGCGGGCGGAGGTCCGGCGGCTCTTGGAGCTGGTGCACCTCGACCCCGCCCACGCACGCAGCCACCCCGTCCGCCTCTCCGGTGGTCAGCGGCAGCGCGTGGCGCTGGCCCGGGCCCTGGCGGGCCGGCCACGCGTGATCATCGCCGATGAGATCACCTCGGCGCTCGACGTCTCCATCCAGGGCGCCGTGCTCAACCTCGTCCGCGAGCTCCAGCGCGATCTCGGCCTGTCGATCCTCTTCATCTCCCACAATCTCGCGGTGGTGCGGTACGTCGCCTCGCACGTCGCCGTGATGTACCGCGGCCGGATCGTCGAGCAGGGGCCGACCGGCCGCGTGCTCGCCGAACCCGGCCACGAGTACACGCGCGAACTGCTCGCCGCCGTCCCCGGACGAAGGAGTCAGCCATGACCCGGCGCCTGCGCATCGACGACCTCATCGGGCTCGCGGTCCCGTCCCAGCCGGCGCTCTCGCCGGACGGCACCCGGATCGCCTATGTGCTCCGGACGCTCGATGCCGAGCGCGACCGCAATGTGGACGAGCTGTGGCTGGTCGACACCGCCGGGGTTTCGCGCCGCGTCACCTCCGGTCCGGCGGACTCCTCGCCTGCCTGGTCACCTGACGGCTCGCGCCTCGCGTTCCTCCGAGCCGGCCAGGTGGCCCTGCTGGCGGTCGAGGGCGGCGAACCTGTGCGGATCACCGATCTGCCGCTCGGCGCGGGGGCGCCGCGGTGGAGCCCGGACGGCAGGCGGCTCGCGTTCGCGGCTCCCGTCGACCCGGCGGACGGCGCGCCCGGCCCCCTGGTCTCCGACGGGCTCGGCTACCAGGCCGACGGCGCCGGCCTGGTCGGCTCCGTCCGCCACCAGATCCACGTCCTCGACGTGGAGACCGGTGCGCTGCGCCGGCTCACCGGCGGACCCGAGAGCGCCGGGACCCCGGCCTGGTCCCCGGACGGCCGCACCCTGGCCTTCACCTGTCGCGCGGGAGCCGACAGCGATCTGCGCCTCCGCACTCCCGTGCACCTCCTGGCCGTGGACGACCCGTCATCCCGCCCGCGCCCGGTCGCCCTCGCCCACGGGGTCGCCACCAGCGTGGGGTGGGCCCCCGACGGGTCGGCGCTTCTCGTCGTGGGCTGGTCGGGCGACCCGGTCGGTCACGCCGCCCTCTTCCGGGTCACGCCAGACGGCGGCGAGGTCACCGAACTCTCCGGCGATCTCGACCGCAACGTGATGCCGGGTGCGCCGGCCTACCCGGGCGGGCCGCCTCAGGAGTACGAGGGCAGGGTGTGGTTCTGCCTGCGCGACCACGGCTGCACCCACCTGTGGTCGGTCGCGACCTCGGGCGCGGACGCGCGCCCGGTCATCGACGGTGCCGGCCGCGTCGTTTCCGGGCTGTCGGTCGGCGCCGGCCGGGCGGCGGTCGTGCTGGCCACCGCGTCGTCGTACGGCGAGGTCGCGATCGTCGACACCGCCACCGGCGCCGAGACCGTCCTGACGAGTCACGGCGCCGCGCTCGCCGACATCGAGCTGTTCCCGCGCGATGAGCGGTGGTTCACGATCTCCGACGGCACCAAGGTGCAGGGCTGGTTGGTGCACGACCCCGAGCAGGTCGGGCCCCGGCCGGTGCTGCTCGGCGTCCACGGCGGGCCGCACAACGCGTGGAACGCCGCCGCCGACGAGATCCACCTCTACCACCAGGAGCTGGTCGGCCGCGGCTGGGCGGTGCTGCTGGTCAACCCGCGCGGCAGCGACGGCTACGGTGCGGACTTCTACAACGGCGTCTTCGGCGGCTGGGGGGTCAGGGACGCGGGCGATTTCCTCGAGCCGCTCGACCAACTCGTCGCCGAGGGGCTGGCCGACGCCGCCCGGCTCGCGGTCGCCGGCTACAGCTACGGCGGCTTCATGGCCTGCTGGCTCACCGGCCACGACCGGCGGTTCGCCGCCGCGGTCGCCGGTGGCACGGTCAGCGACCTCGTCAGCCTGGTCGGCTCCAGCGACGACGGTCACTTCCTGAGCGCCTACGAGCTCGGCGGCGCGCCCTGGCAGGAGCCGCAGCGGTACGCCGCCATGTCACCCCTCACCCGTGTCGCGGACGTACGGACCCCGACGCTGGTCATCCACGGCGCCGCCGACCTGGGTTGCCCGATCGGACAGGCCCAGCAGTGGCACACCGCGCTGCGCGAGCTCGGCGTGCCGACCCGGCTGGTCGTCTATCCCGACGCCTCCCACCTGTTCATCCTTCTCGGCCGGCCCTCGCAACGACTCGACTTCAACCATCAGGTGGTCGGCTGGCTGGAGCAGCACACGAGCAGGGCCGGCCGCCCGCCCCTCGACGTCGCGCACTGGCGGCAGCGGCTGGCGTGGCTCGCCGAGCGCCACCATGTGCCGGGCGCGCAGCTCGGCATCCTGCGTCTGGGCGCGGACGGCGCGGACGACGAGCTGGTCGAGACGGCGTACGGCGTCCTGCACGTCCGCACCGGTGCGCCGGTGGACGGCGACGCGCTGTTCCAGATCGGGTCGATCTCCAAGGTGTGGACGGCGACCGTGGCGATGGCCCTGGTCGACGAGGGACTGCTCGGGCTCGACACCCCCGTCGCCGACGTACTCCCCGAGCTGCGGCTCGCCGACCCGGACGTGACGAAGTCGGTCACCGTGCGCCACCTGCTCAACCACACCAGCGGCATCGACGGCGACGTGTTCACCGACACCGGCCGCGGCGACGACTGCCTCGAGAAGTACGTCGCCGTCCTGGGGGAGGCGGGGCAGAACCATCCGCTCGGCGCCACCTGGTCCTACTGCAACTCCGGGTTCGCGCTGCTCGGCCGGGTCATCGAGAAGGTCACAGGAAAGACCTGGGACCAGGCGCTGCGGGAGCGGCTGTTCGCCCCGCTCGGCCTGACGCACACGGCGACCTTGCCGGAGGAGGCGCTGTTGTTCGCCGCGGCCGTCGGCCACGACGAGCACGACGGCGAGCTCGCCCCGGCGCCGGCGTGGACACTGCCCCGGTCGATCGGCCCCGCCGGGCTCATCACCTCCACCGTCGCCGACGTGCTGGCCTTCGCGCGGCTGCACCTGACCGGCGGCATCGCCGCCGACGGCACCCGGGTCCTCAGCGAGGAGAGCGTGGCCGCCATGGCCGCGCACCAGGCCGAGCTGCCCGATCCGTACGTTCTGGGGGACTCCTGGGGCCTGGGGTGGATCCGGTTCGGCTGGGACGGGCATCGGCTGATCGGTCACGACGGCAACACGATCGGCCAGGCGGCGTTCCTTCGGGTGCTGCCCGACCAGGGCCTGGCCGTCGCCCTGCTCACCAACGGCGGCCACGCTCGTGACCTCTACCACGACCTCTATCGCGAGATCTTCGAGGAGGTCGCCGGCGTGCGGATGCCGGCACCGTTCGCGCCGCCCGCGGAACCGGTCGAAGTCGACATCGCGCCGTACGCCGGTGTCTATGCGCGGAGCTCGGTGCGGATGGAGGTCGAGCGCGGCCCGGACGGGCCGCTGCTGCGGACGACCGTCACGGGCCCGCTCGCCGAGCTCGTTCCCGATCCCGTCGAGGAGCATCCGATGGTCCCGGTCGGTCCCGGACTGTTCGCGGTCAAGCCGGCCGACGCGGGTACGTGGATGCCGGTGACCTTCTACGAGCTGCCGACCGGGGACCGCTACCTGCACTTCGGGGCGCGCGCGACCCCGAAGGTGGGCTGATGGGCGACCTCCGCGAGCTGACGACCGACCTCCGTGCGCTGGTCGCCGAGGTGCGCACGCTGGTCGAGTGCGAGTCGCCGTCCGCCGACCTGTCGGCCGTCGCGCGCTCCGCCGAGGTCGTGGCGCGGATCGGCGCCGCGCACCTCGGCCGCGAGCCCGAGCGGATCGTGGTGGACGGGTGCACCCACCTGCGGTGGCGTCTGGGGGAGCCCCCGTGGCGGGTGCTGCTGCTCGGCCACCACGACACGGTATGGCCGATCGGGTCGCTGGCCACCCATCCGTGCACGCTCGACGACTCCGTACTGCGCGGCCCGGGCTGCTTCGACATGAAGGCCGGTCTGGTGATGGCGATCCGCGCCGCCGCCGGCCTCGACGGAGTGACCCTGCTCGTCACCGGGGACGAAGAGCTCGGCTCACCCGGCTCCCGCGCGCTGGTCGAAGAGGAGGCCCGCGCGGCGTCCGCCGCCCTGGTGCTGGAGGCCTCAGCCGACGCCGGCGCGCTCAAGACCGAACGCAAGGGGGTCTCGGTGTACGACGTCGGGGTGGTCGGCCGGGCCGCGCATGCCGGCCTCGATCCCCTCCGCGGGGTGAACGCCACCGTGGAGCTCGCCCACCAGGCGCTGGCGGTCAGCGCGATCGCCGACGGCGAGGTGGGCACCACGGTCACGGTGACCACGGCCCGGGCCGGCACCACCACCAATACGGTCCCCGCCGAGGGATCGTTCGCCGTGGACGTACGGGTGCGCACCCGGAGCGAACAGGCCCGGGTCGACCGAGCCATGCGGGCCCTGCGGCCGGTGCTGCCGGGGGCGCGGGTCACGGTGACCGGCGGCCCCAACCGGCCGCCGATGGAGGCGGCCGCGTCGGCGGGCCTCTTCGCGCGGGCCCAACGGATCGCCGCGCGTCTCGGCCTGCCCGAGCTGGTCTGCGCCGCGGTCGGCGGCGCGTCCGACGGCAACCTCACCGCCGGCGTCGGCACCCCCACCCTGGACGGTCTCGGAGCGGTCGGCGGCGGCGCCCACGCGGACGACGAGCACGTTCTGGTCGATGAGCTGCCCGCCAGGACCGCGCTGCTGCGCGCCCTTGTCGAGGAGCTCCTGGGGGATTCGACGATCGGGACCTCATGGGCTGGTGGTCGGCGGTCATGAAATCCCCCGACGAGCCGCGCGGAGTCGACCTCGTGACCGATGAGAGCCTCGCCCGGCCTGCCGTGCTCCCGGACCTCGACCGCGCCGTGCGCGCCGCGGACGCCGCCGCCCGGGCGGCCGGCGTATCGGTGCGCGAGCTGACACATCTGGCCGAGCTGGAGGCGGTTGTCGACCTGTTCTCCACCATCTGGGGGCGCTCCACCAACCCGCCGATGACACTCGAGTTGCTGCGCGCCTTCACCAAGGCCGGAAACTACGTGGCGGGCGCGTTCGAGGGCGGGCAGTTGCTGGGGGCGTGCGTCGGCTTCTTCCACGCGCCCGCGGAGGACGCCCTGCACAGCCACATCGCGGGCGTCTCGAGGGCCGCCTCCGGCCGTAGCGTCGGCTTCGCACTCAAGGTGCACCAACGAGCCTGGGCGCTGATGCGCGGCGTTTCCGAAATCGCCTGGACGTTCGACCCGCTGGCGGCCCGCAACGCCTACTTCAACATCGTCAAACTGGCGGCGCGACCGGCCGAGTACCTCTTGAACTTCTACGGTGCGATGGGCGACTCGATCAACGGCGACGGCGACTCCGACCGCCTGCTGGTGCGGTGGCGGCTTCGCGAGCGCGCCGTGGTCCGCGCCTGCTCCGGGCAGCGCGTCGCCGCGATCGCCGACGACGAGATCGAGAAGGGGGCCGTGGTGGCGCTGGGCGTCGGCGAGGACGGCGGTCCCCGCCCGGGCCGGCTCGACGGCGCGACCTCGCTCGTCGCCGTACCCGGCGACATCGAGGACCTGCGGGTGGCCGACCCGCGGCTGGCCCAGCACTGGCGGTCGGCGGTGCGGGACGCGCTGACCTCGCTGGTCGGCGACGGTGGCCGGATCGACGGGTTCGACCGCGCCGGCTGGTACGTCGTACGGAGGGTGCGATGAAGCTCACCAATGTCGAGCTGCGGCGCGTTTCGATGCCGCTGGTGGCGCCGTTCCGCACCTCCTTCGGCACCGAGACGACCCGCGACATCCTTCTCGTTCGCGTCGTGACGGACGGCGATGTCGAGGGCTGGGGCGAGTGCGTGGCGATGAGCAGCCCGCTCTACTCCTCGGAGTACGTCGACGCCGTGGCCGACGTGCTCCGCCGGTTCCTCGTGCCCGCCCTCGTGGCGGTCGGGCCGCTGAAGGCGCACGCCGTCGCCGGCCACCTCGCCCCGTTCAAGGGCCACCACATGGCCAAGGCGGCGCTGGAGATGGCGGTGCTCGACGCGGAACTGCGCGCCGAAGGGCGTTCGTTCGGCTGCGCGCTCGGCGCCGTCCGCGACCGGGTGCCGTGCGGGGTCTCCGTCGGGATCATGGACAGCGTCCCCCAGCTCCTGGACGCCGTCGGCGGCTACGTCGCCGAAGGCTACGTCCGCATCAAGCTGAAGATCGAGCCCGGCTGGGACATCGAGCCGGTGCGCGCGGTCCGCGAGCGTTTCGGCGGCGACCTGCTGCTCCAGGTGGACGCGAACACCGCCTACACCCTCGCCGACGCCCGGCATCTGGCCGGGCTGGATCCGTTCGAGCTGCTCCTTATCGAGCAACCACTCGACGAGGGGGACATGCTCGGCCATGCGGCACTCGCTCGGCAGATGAAGACGCCGATCTGCCTGGACGAGTCGATCACCTCGGCCCGCGATGCCGCGGCCGCGATCAGCCTGGGCGCCTGCCAGATCGTCAACATCAAGCCGGGACGGGTCGGCGGGTACCTCGAGGCGCGCCGCATCCATGACGTGTGCGCGGCGCACGGCGTACCGGTCTGGTGCGGCGGGATGCTGGAGACCGGCCTGGGCCGTGCCGCCAACCTCGCCCTCGCCGCCCTGCCCGGGTTCACCCTGCCCGGGGACACCTCCGCGTCCGGGCGCTACTACGCCGCGGACATCACAGAACCGTTCGTACTCGACCGCGGCCACCTCGATGTGCCGTCCGGGCCCGGGCTCGGGGTGACGCCGCTGCCGGAACGGCTCGCCGAGGTCACCACCGCGACCGAATGGGTCGTCGACTTTGTGTAGCTCGACAAAAAAGTACGCCGTTGTGGGCACTTGGGCTGGTGGCCACGACGGTCGACTGCCTACCGTGGGACCGTGCAGCGGGCCGGCAACGCGCGTCCCCGCGCCAGCTTGGGACGCGTCCTCGACGACCTGGGCGCCACCCTGCTCGACCTCGCGTACGGCGACCCGGACCGGCACCAGGACATAGGCGGCGTCGTCATCTACGACCCGCTGGACCGACCGGTGCTGCCCCCTCATGCGCTGGTGCTCGGAGTCGGTGTCGACGCCCCGAAAGAGATCGCCGCTCTGCTGCGCGGCCTGGCTCGCGATCATGCGGCGGCGCTGGTGCTCCGCTCACCGGTCCCGCTGTCCGGAGAGGTACGGGCGGCCGCCGACGACTCGGGGGTGGCTGTGCTCGGCCTGAGCAGAGGCGCGCCGTGGGGACACCTCGGGGAGATGCTCCGCTCCCTGCTCGCCGAAGGGGACGTCGGCGAGGCGGAGCCCGAGTCGCTGGGCGGGCTGCCCTCGGGAGACCTCTTCGCGGTCGCGAACGCCATCGCGTCGCTGCTCGACGCACCGATCACCATCGAGGACCGCAGCTCACGGGTGCTGGCCTTCTCCGGCCGTCAGGACGAGGCGGACGCGTCGCGCGTCGAAGTCATTCTCGGCCGGCAGGTACCGGAGTGGATTTCCCGGATCCTCCGCGAACGGGGCGTTTTCCGCGACCTGCTGCGCAGCGATGTCCCGGTCTTCATCGAGCCCTTTCCCGACGGAGCCGGCGGCTACACCCTGCCCCGCGTCGCCATCGGGGTGCGCGCGGGCGACGAGGTGCTCGGCTCGATCTGGGCGGCGGTGCCCGGGCCGCTGAGCGGCGAGCGGAACGAGGCGCTGCGGGAGTCCGCCAAGCTGGTGGCGCTGCATCTGCTCAGGGTCAGGGCCGGCGCGGATGTGCAGCGGCGGATCCGAGCCGACCTGTTGAGTTCGGCGCTGGGGGGTGGCGTCGGCGCGGGGGAGGCGCTGGGCCGGCTCGGCCTGTCGGGCCAGCCACTCCTCGTACTCGGCCTGGCTCTGGGGGAGCGGGCCGACTCCGGCAGCGCCGCCGTGGCCCACGATCGAGAACGGCTCAGCGACGCCTTCGCCCTGCATCTGTCCGCGATCCAGCCGAGGTCGGTGACCGCCGCGATCGGTGAGGTGACCTACGGGTTGCTTCCGCTGCACGGAGCGGCGGCGGAGGAGGTCGAGATACGCGCGGAGCGGACCCTCCAGGACTTTCTGGACCGGGTCGGCGATCGCCTGCCGTCGATCGCCGCTGTGGGCACGGTCGCGCTCGACGTGTCAGGTGTGGCTCGCAGCCGATCATGCGTGGACCGGGTCCTGCGGCTACTGCGGGATGGACGCATCGACCGGCGGGTCGGACGCCTCGAGGAACTCCAGGGCGAGGCCCTGCTCATGGAGCTGCGTGACCTCGCCGCGGCCCGCGGAGATCGGCCGACCGGGCCGCTGGCGAGGCTCATCGAGTACGACCGGAGGCGCGGCGGCAACCTGGTGCCGACGCTGCGCGCCTGGTTGGACGCTTTCGGCGACGTCGTCGCCGCCGCCGACTCGCTCTTCGTCCACCAGAACACCTTCCGCTACCGCCTCCGGCGGGTCGCCGAAGTCGGTGACGTCGACCTCAGCGACCCGGACCAGCGATTCGCCGCCATGCTGCAGTTGCGGGTGCTCCGCGTGGACTCCGCCGCCGGCCCGGTCCTCCCGGTTCCCCCGGTCCCCTCGGAAGCCGCCGCCGGGACGAACCGGCCGTCCCGGCCCCACAGCGGCCGCCAGCACGGCTGACGGACGGCATGCCGCGAAACCAGCGGCGGCGGGTCACGGTGGCGAGCGGCGACAACATGGTCTGACACGGGTCTCCGTGTCCGGAAATGCCGAGTGCCGTTTGCGAATGTTTTGTGCTCTCTTGCCGCGCCGGCGGGAGCGGAAGACGCAACCTGGCTCTTGTGGGCTGCTCCAGCGAAGGGCCGTTCGCCGAGAGTAAGCCACCACGTCCGGCCCACTTTGCGCCCGAATGAGGAAATCCGCGCCAAAGAGAGGACTGCCGTGCGAGCCATCGCCGTTCGAGACCGCGCCGCCGGTGTCGGCGGACTCTCGCTGACGGAGATGCCCTTTCCCCACGCCGCCAATAACGACGTCGTCGTGCGGGTGCATGCGGCGGGGTTCACCCGAGGAGAGCTCGACTGGCCGGCGACATGGACCGATCGGGCCGGCCGCGACCGGACGCCGAGCGTGCCGGGACACGAGCTGTCGGGTGTCGTCGCCGCGCTGGGATACGGAACCACCGGCCTTACCGTCGGCCAGCGGGTATTCGGTCTGACCGACTGGAGCCGCGACGGCTCGCTGGCCGAGTACGCCGCGGTGGAGGCCCGCAACCTCACTCCGCTGCCGGCGGACGTCGACCACACCGTGGCCGCCGCACTGCCGATCTCCGGGTTGACCGCATGGCAGGGGCTGTTCGACCACGGCCGCCTCGCGGCAGGCCGGACCGTACTGATCCACGGCGCCGCGGGCGGTGTCGGGTCGATCGCGGTGCAGCTCGCGCGCGAGGTGGGAGCCCGAGTGATCGGCACCGGCCGGGCCGCCGACAGGGACACCGCACTCGGTCTCGGCGTGGATGCCTTCCTGGACCTGCAGGCCGATCAGCTGGAAGATGCCGGCGATGTCGACGTGGTGTTCGACGTGATCGGCGGCGACATCCTCGACCGCTCGGCCGCGCTCGTGCGCCCCGGCGGCACGCTTGTGTCCATCGCCATGCCACCCGAGGTCCAGCCCAGGGACGGGCGGGCTGTCTTCTTCGTCGTCGAACCCGATCGCGACCGGCTCGCCGACCTGGCCCGGCGGCTCAGGGACGGACGGCTCAAGCCGATCGTCGGGGCGGTGCGGACGCTCCCCGAGGCACCCTCCGCGTTCGCCGGCGACCGGCGCGGCCCAGGCAAGACGATCATCAGGGTCACCGAAGACTGAGACGGGAGGGCGGTCATGATCAGAAAACGGTGGGTCGGTGGCTTTCTGGCTGCCGGCATGGTGGCGACGGCCACCGCATGCGCCCCCGCGGCAGCAGAGCACAAGAGTGCGAAGGCGCCTGCTGCCGTCACGGTTTCGAAGGCACCGTCCGAGACGCAATCGCCTTTGCTCCAGCAGGCGCTTCCGAATGTCAAGGGCAAGACGTTCACCTCGGTGATCGTTAGCTTCCCGCCCGCCGCACGCGCGGTGCCGCATCGGCACGGCGCGGCGTTCGTTTACGCCTACGTGCTCGAGGGCACTGTGCGCAGCCAGCTCGCCGGCGAGCCGGCGCGTACGTACCACCAGGGCGAGAACTGGGTCGAGCCGCCGGGCGCCCACCATCTGCGCACGGACAACACCAGCCAGACGCAACCGGCGAAGCTGCTGGTCGTCTTCATCTCCAACACGGGCGACAAGCTCAAGGTCGACGATTAGGTCGGCTGCCCCCCGACGTGCTGGTATCGCCGCGCCGGATCTGCTCGACCGAGACAGCGGGCCAGCGACTCCAGGCTGCTTCCCTGCAGCACGTCCCGCACACCGGGCAGGTCCCAGCTCGGGTCGTTCCCGACTATGAGGTCATCGAGGCGCAGCCGGGCGGCGAGCGCTGGAAACCGGACCAGCAGGATCGCCGCCCGCGCCAGGGCGTCGTCGCTTTCGGTGTGCCCGACATGGAGCCTGACCGCCTCCAGCATCCCCAGCGCGTTCGCGATGCGCTTGATCATGCGGGGGTTGGGCGGCATCAGGTTCGCGTAGGTGTGCAGGAGATGATGGCTGCGTACGTCACTCGCGGCGGCGGTGGCCTCTTGGCGCACGCGGTCGATCTGCGTGCTCTCCTCGGTGCGGACGGGCGGTGTCGCGTCCGGGAGCGCTTGGTCCTCCCGCGGACCGGCGTTATCGGCCGGCGTACGGACGGTGGTCTGCTCCGGAGGCGCTCCCAACCCGCTCGCCGCACCGTCCGCCGGCGCCCTGACCACGTCGTCGAGATATGCCGACACCTGTTCGGCGGACAGGTCGGGAACGAGCACCACGTGGTCGAACACCTTCTGGGTGAAGTCCGATCCGAGGTCACGGCCGGCCGACCGGGGGTTCTGGAAGTCGGTGAACTGGGATGTGAAGGCCTGCCTGACCCAGTGGCCGTCGGCGAGGACGAGGACGAACAGGGGCGCGGGCTGAGGTCGACGGCGACGCCGCCCGGCGGCCGGCGGTTGGCGCAGGATCGTGTGCACCGTCTCCAGGAGCTTCACCACCCGTTCCTGGGGGCACCGGTCCAGGTCGTCGATGACCAGCAGGATCGGCCGCCGCCGGTCCTGTCCGGCCCGGCCGGGCGGCACGCGCGGTGCCCAGCCGCGCAACCAGCCGATCATGTCGGCGACCTGGCCCAACGGGTTCTCTTCCGTATGCAGGTGCAGCCGGCCGAACGGGGCGGAGTGCCAGAACAGGGTCCTGCCGACTACCTGGCCGATGCCGACCAGGCCGCCGATCACTGCTGCCACGGTGGCCACAGCCTGTACCCACAGCGTCGGGAAGAACGTGCTCACCAGTCCACCGACCAGGGCTACCGCCAGGGCGGTGATCGTTGCGGGCGACCGTGTCGTCCGCGCCACGACCGACCAGACGTGCATGAGGACGCGTACGCCCCTCGATCGAGACCGGCGCACCTCCTTTTCTATCGCGGCGGCCAGCGACCACCACTCGGGTGCGATCGCGCACTCCCGCCAGGCCTCGTAGTCCACCACCAGCGGAGGCGTCCAGTCCGGGCCGTGTGCCTGCTCATCGTCCAGGAGGAGCCTGACCAGCGTGCTCTTGCCGGCGCCCCACGGCCCGTCGACGTGCACCACCGCGCTCGTGCTGTCGGAGTCCGCGGCGAGCTCGCTCAGCAGCGCGCCCAGATGCGCCGCCAGGACGCGCCGCCCCAACCTGTCCCGGACCGGCGTGGAATCGACCCGCGCCGCGGACATGCGCGGCTGCGAGTCCCACACGACCGGGGCGATGGTCACGTTTCCGTCGGTGCCGATCGCCAACCGGACCCGGCCGTCGGCGTCCGGCACGGTGACCAGCGAGTACACGCCACGGGCGGAGACCGGTTCGGGGCGGCCGATCGGCCGGCCGGTGCTGGCGTCCCAACACGACAGCCGGCCCCACGTGCTGCCGCAGATGAGCGCGACCCTGCCATCCCGCAAAATGACGGCGACGACGGCACTCAGGGAGCCCGGGCCGACGACGATCGGGGCGCCCAACCGGGTGCCGGTCTCATCCCATCGAGAAAGCACGCCGTTGTTGCCCGCGGAAACGATGATCTGCGGGCCCGATGGCACCTTCACGACGGTCAGCGCCCAGACCGCTCCGCCCTCACTGTGTAACGGCGGCCCGAGTCGCTGTCCCGTGACGGCGTCCCAGCGGTGCACGGTCCCGTCGTCCGCCCCGGTCACCAGCGTCGGCGTGCCGTCGATCGGCGCGCCCGCGGTCATGGCCCGCACGGCACCGGCGTGGTCACCGAACGGCTCGCCGACGGGCTCACCTGTCTCGGCGTCCCAGCGGTGAACCTTCCCGTTTTCCGATCCGGTGAACAGCAAGACCTTCGGTCCCGGGACCGTCAGCGCCTCCGTGGACCACACGGGACCGCTCTCCGAGGCGATCGCTCTCCCGATCGTCGCGGCTCGGGCGCCGTCCCACAGCTCCACCGTCCCGCGGCTGCCCGCGGTGGCGAAACGGATCCGGCCGTCGGGCAGCGTCGCAGCGGTCATCGACCGCACCACGACCGGGTCCGCCGACATCGAGTCGCCGAGCAGCTCGCCGCTCGCGCCGTTCCACCACGTGACCCTGCCATTCGAGTCGCCGGCCGCGACGACGAACGTGCCGTCGGGCAGCGTGGCGGCCGCGAGGCCCCAGATCGGTCCGGCCAGGGGACCGGCCAACCGCAGGGAGCCGGCATCCTGCGGGCCGCCCCCGGTCATCCGACCGACCATCGTGTCGACGCTGAGCACAGCACATGGACCCCCAGCTCTTCGGCATCAGGCACCGCGACAGGCGAGCGAACAATGACCACCACCCACGGCGAGACACCAACTACCTTCCACCAATGTCGAACGGCTGAATAGATCCGGAATTCGGTGCCGGCTACCCGACCAAGCCGGAATGCCCTGAATCCGGTTGTTCGTATTCCTCCGCGCTGTTCAACCCCACTGCGCCTACAACTGCTCCCTGAGCCCGGCGCGGCAAATTATTAGGTCAGCTCGCTGTCGCGCCGGGTGGGAATCCCGCGAGTCTCTCCCAGCTGCTCGGCGAACCAGGCTGTCGCGCGGTTCCGGGCGACCGTAACGGCTACGCCGCGCGATATCAGGGCGGAGATCGTGCGGTGCCGGCTCGGCAGCGCCCCGTGCACCAGATCATTCCAGTACAGGCCCCAGGCGCCGGATATGGCGCCGCGTACGCCCGGCGCGGTGAGGACCCGACCGGCGAGCGACACGGCCCGTGGGTGGGCGACCATGCCCGCGTGCAGCGGCGCGTTGAGCCGGTGGTGGCGCGCGTGTGGCCGCAGGAGCCGCAGGTAGTGTGCCGCGGCGCCGCCGGGCCCCGCGGCGACGACCGCGGCGGCGGCCGCGTGGCCGGTCGCCATGGCTTGCGCGATTCCCTCGCCCTGCAGCGGGTTGACCATGCCCGCCGCGTCGCCCGCGAGCAGCACCCGGCCGGCAGCGGGCACGGTGCCGACCATGCCCATCTTCAGCCAGCCGCCCAGGCAGCCTGCCAGGTCGCCGCCTGGTGCACGGCCGGGTGCACCGCCGGGACCGCGCCACACGCCGAGCCCGGTGAGATGGGTGAGGAAGTCACCGAACCGCTCCATCGCCTGCCGGCTCGTCGTACGGTCGCTCCAGCCGAAGGCCAGGCCGAGGCCGACGTTGACGCCGCCGCCTTCGGTGGGGAAGGCCCAGCCGTAGCCGGGGAACAGCCGCCACGGCCGGGGTTCCCACAACACGATGTGCGGTAGCGCGACCTCGGCCTCCACATAGCCGCGTACCGCGAAGCCCCACAGTGCGCACGAGGCGTCCACCAGGCCGGCCTGCGCCGCCACCCGGCTGTTGGCGCCGTCGGCGCCGATGATGACCGCGCCGGCGAGGAAGGTGCCACCGGCCAGATCGACCCCGGTGGCCCCCGAGGGGTCGGCGCGCAGCGCCGTTACCCGGCCGTGGACCGGCTCGGCCCCCGCGGCGACCGCGGCGTCGCGCAGCTCCCGGTCGAAGCGTTGCCGTTCGACGACGATGGCGTGGCCCGCGTAGTCGACGCCGGGCAGGGCGGGCAGGAGCGCGCGGCGCCCGGTCGGCCCGATGACGATCATGTCACCGAGCGGCCGGTCACTGCCGATGTCGATGCCGAGGTCGCTGAGCAGGCGTACGCCGCGCGGCCCGATCAGGTCGCCGCACGCCTTGTCACGAGGGAAGCGCCGCCGGTCGACGAGCGCGACCCGGGCGCCCGAACGGGCGAGGGTGAGCGCCGCGACGCTGCCGGCAGGACCGGCGCCCACGACGATAGCGTCGTATGTTGGCATATCGTGGTCGTAGCCGACGCGGCGACGAGGAGCAAGTAGTGCACCAAGTGCGGCGCTCCCGGACCGAGCCCAACGCGTTCGCGCGCGCACTCTTCGACCGGCTGCCTGGCCGTTACGATCTGCTCGCCGAGCTGCTGTCGCTCGGGCAGAACCGCCGCTGGCGGGCAGCGATGGTCGACGCCGTGGTCGACATGGCGCCGCCGCCCGCCCGGGTGCTCGACGTGGCCACCGGCACCGCCGGGGTGGCGCTGCAGCTGGCCGAACGTACCTCGGCCGAGGTCGTCGGGGTCGACCTCACCGAGCCGATGCTGCGGCAGGGCAAACGCCGCGTCGACGGCAGGGGCCTCGGCGACCGGATCAAGCTGATGCTCGGCCGGGCCGAACAGCTGCCGTTCCCCGACGCCACCTTCGATGCCGTCACCTTCACTTATCTGCTCCGCTACGTCGCCGACCCGGCGGCCACCCTGCGCGAACTGGCACGCGTACTCAGGCCGGGCGGCACGCTCGCCTCGCTCGAGTTCTTCGTGCCGCCGCACCCGGTCTACCGGCTTGGCTGGCACGGATACGTGCGGGCGGTGCTCCCGGCCGCGGGCTTCTTGACCGGGGGCGCCGAGTGGTTCTCCGTGGGGCGCTTCCTCGGGCCGTCGATCAGCGAGCACTATCGGCGCTACCCGCTCGAGTGGACCACGCGCGCCTGGGCCGCGGCCGGGGTCGAGCAGGTCGCCGTACGGCAGATGAGCCTCGGCGGCGGCCTCGTCATGTGGGGGTGCAAGGCCGGTGACTGACCGACCGCCTGGCTCCCCTCCCGGACTCGCCGGGCCTCCAGGTGGGGCTGCCGCGGAACCGCCCGACGCCGCCCCCGCCTACTACGCGCGGCGCGGCGGCCGGCTGGCTGACTGGTGGACGCTGCTGCACCCGCCCTACACCGTCTGGCACGTGTCGTACGTGCTCATCGGCGCGGCGCTCGCACCTCGGCTCGACTGGGTGGCACTCGGCGCGACAACCGCGGCGTTCTTCCTGGCCGTCGGGCTGTCCGCGCACGCGCTCGACGAACTCACCGGACGGCCGCTCGGCACCGGTATCCCCGCCGCGACGTTGTGGGCGGTGGCCGCCGGCTCGCTCGTCGGCGCCGTGCTGCTCGGCGTCTGGGGGGTCTACCGGAGCGGGCTGGTGCTCGCGCCGTTCATCCTGGCCGGCGTGCTGCTGGTCTTCGGTTACAACCTTGAGCTTTTCGGCGGGCGGCTGCACACCGACATGGGCTTCGCGGTCGCGTGGGGCGGCTTTCCTGTCGCGGTCGGATTCGTCGCGCAGGCCCCAGGTTGGGGAGCGCCCGCCGCGTCGGCGGCCGCCGGGTGCGCCGCGGCGACCACGCTGTCATACGCCCAACGGCGGCTGAGCATGCCGGCCAAACACCTGCGGCGCCGAACCCACGCCGTCACGGGGGAGATCACCTACCGCGACGGCACCACCGTCACGGTCGACCGCGCCACACTGCTCGCCCCGCTCGAGGGCGCGCTGCACGCGCTTTCGCTGACGGTCCCGCTGCTGGCCGTGGCGCTGCTCGCGCTCCACGCCGGCTAGGCGAACGACCCCCTAGCCGTGTCACAACGTCAGCATGTTCCTCCTCTTCGTCCCTTTTTGTGGTGCATGGCACACAACCGGATATCTGTCCGTTGGCGACCAGAGGTGGAGATGGGGATCATCGGGACGCAGATTTTCGGCCTGCCGCAACGCCTCATCGCCGCTCGACCCAACCCCGGCGATGGCGATCCCTTGGCGCGATCCCTTGACGGTCCGGCAGCCGTGGAGCCGCGATCAGACGCACGCCATGGAGTTGGTTTTCCGAAGGGCACATTTCCATATGGATTGCAGTGCGTCACGGGCTGGAGTATTGTTTATTAGG
>DASUWU010000050.1:0-26034 GCA_036378315.1 Streptosporangiaceae bacterium
GCGCCCCGCCCGCCCCCGCCGGAGCGGCCGGACCCGCTCGAACGTGCGGGCCGGCCCGACCGACCCGACCGGCCAGACCCGCGAGCCGGGCCGGGCTCTGGTGAGCGAACGGCCTTGCCCGCCGTGTCGGCACGCGTGCCGAGGGTGACCTTACGGGTACGCGAGGGGCCCTGGGCTCCTCCAGGCGTACGAGTGGCCATGATGATGAGACTAACCGCCCGCCCGGACCGGTTCCCTGCTAGCGGACCGGCGTGTCGCGACTCCCCTCTCTCTCCTGACCGCCCGCGACGGCGCGCGGTCGGCACGCGGGCGGCCTCACACCTCCACGACGACTGGGATGATCATGGGACGGCGGCGGTAGGTGTCGCTCACCCACTTGCCGACCGTACGGCGGATCAGCTGGCGCAGCTGGTGCACGTCGTTGATGCCGTCGGCCGCGGCGCCCTCCAGCACCTCCTGGATGGTGCTGATCACGCCGTTGAAGTCGGCGTTGATGATGCCGGCTCCGCGAGCGTGGATCTCCGGTCGGGCGACCATCTTGCCGGACGCGGAGTCCACCGCCACCACGATGGAGACGAAGCCCTCCTCGCCCAGGATCCGCCGGTCCTTCAGGGACGTCTCGGTGACCTCGCCGACCGTCGCGCCGTCGACGTAGACGTACCCGGCAGGAACCTTCCCGGCGATCGACGCCCGGCCATCGACGAGGTCCACCACGACGCCGTCCTCGGCGATGACGACGTTGTTCTTCGGCACGCCGGTGAGCTCGGCGAGCGCGGCGTGCGCCCGCAGGTGCCGCCATTCGCCGTGGATGGGGATGAAGTTGCCCGGCCTGGTGAGGTTGAGCACGTACAGCAGCTCGCCCGCTGGGGCGTGCCCTGACACGTGCACCAGCGCGTTGCCCTTGTGCACGACGCGCGCGCCCCAACGCGTGAGGCCGTTGATGACGCGGTTGACCGCGTTCTCGTTGCCCGGGATGAGCGACGAGGCGAGCAGGACGGTGTCGCCCGGCGTGATCCGGATCTGGTGGTCGCGGTTGGCCATCCTGGACAGCGCCGACATCGGCTCGCCCTGCGACCCGGTGCAGATGAGCACCACCCTCTCCGGCGGCAGGTCGTCGATCTCCTTCTGCTCGACCATGATCCCTTCGGGGGCGCGCAGGTAGCCGAGGTCGGCGGCGACCCCCATGTTGCGGACCATCGACCGGCCGACGAAGCAGACCTTGCGCCCGCTGTCCAGCGCGGCGTCGAGCACCTGCTGCACCCGGTGCACATGGGAGGCGAAGCAGGCCACGATGACCCGCTGCTCGGCGGTGCGGAAGACCTCGTCGATCACCGGCCCGATGTCGCGCTCGCTGGTGACGAACCCGGGGACCTCGGCGTTGGTCGAGTCGGACATCAGCAGGTCGATGCCCTCGGCACCGAGCCGCGCGAACCCGCCCAGGTCGGTGAGCCGGCCGTCGAGCGGGAGCTGGTCCATCTTGAAGTCGCCGGTGTGCAGCACGAGGCCCGCGCTGGTGCGCAGCGCGACCGCGAGCGCGTCCGGGATCGAGTGGTTGACCGCGAAGAACTCGCACTCGAACGGGCCGAACCGCATCCGCTCGCCCTCGGCGACCTGCCGGACCACCGGCCGGATGCGGTGCTCGAGCAGCTTGGCGTCGATGAGCGCCAGCGTGAGCCGCGAACCCACGACGGGGATGTCGGCCCGCTCGCGCAGCAGGTAGGGCACGGCGCCGATGTGGTCCTCGTGGGCGTGGGTGAGGACGATCGCCTCGATGTCGTCGAGCCGGTCCCTGACGTGGTCGAAGTCGGGCAGGATCAGGTCGACGCCCGGCTGCTCCTCTTCGGGGAACAACACCCCGCAGTCGACGATGAGCAGCCGGTTCGACCCGTCGGCGCCGGCGGTCTCGAAGACGGTCATGTTGCGGCCGATCTCGCCGAGCCCGCCGAGGGCGACGATCCGGAGCCCCTGCGCCGGCAACGGCGGCGGCGGCCCGAGCTCTGGATGCGGATAGCTCATGTCTGGGGCTCCCGCATCAGGTCACCTCGCCCGGTGAGGCGGCGGCATCGGGCACTTTGACTCCCCCCGTCGTCAGGTCTTCACGTAGCCGCGCGACGAACTCCGGTGCGGCGTCGACCAGCGGCGGCCGTACGGTGCCGCCGGGCTGGCCGAGGAGGCTCAGCGCGGCCTTGACCGCGATGACCCCCTGCGTCCTCGTCATGATCGCCGTGACGACAGGCAACAGCCTGCGGTGGACGGCCAGCGCGGTGCCGACGTCACCGGAGCGGTACGCCTCGATCATCTCATGCAGGTCGGCGCCGACGACGTGCCCCACCACGCTGACGAACCCGGCCGCCCCGACGGACAGCCAGGCCAGGTTGAGAGCGTCGTCTCCCGAGTAGAACACCAGGTCGCTGCGGGCCATCACCCACGACCCCGCGAACAGGTCGCCCTTGGCGTCCTTGACCGCGACGATCCGCGGGTGCTCGGCCAGCCTGACCAGCGTCTCGGTCTGGATGGGCGTCCCTGTCCTGCCGGGTATGTCGTAGAGCACCGCGGGCAGCCCGGTCGCGTCGGCGACCGCGGTGAAGTGCCGGAGCAGACCTTCCTGCGGGGGCTTGTTGTAGTACGGCGTGACGATGAGCGCGCCGTGCGCACCGGCCTGTTCGGCCTGGCGGGCCAGTTCCACGCTGTGCGCGGTGTCATTGGTGCCGACCCCGGCGACGACCGCGGCCCGGTCGCCCACCGCCTCGACCACCGCCGCGAGCAGGCGGCCCTTCTCTTCGTCGCTCGTCGTAGGCGACTCCCCCGTCGTGCCGCTGACGACGAGCCCGTCGTTGCGCTGCTCGTCGACCAGGTAGGTCGCCAGGCGCGCGGCTCCGTCGTAGTCGACGGCGCCGTCGGCGGTGAAGGGCGTGACCATCGCGGTCAGCATCCGGCCGAACGGCGCGTCCCGAGTTGTGCTGGGTGCCATGTTCCGAACGGTACCCGCCTTCGCGCGGGCCGTGGACCCGGCGTCCCTCACCTGTGGCCCCTGCGCCACCTCGCACGTTGTCCCGTGCCGCAGCCGGCGGACGTCCCTTGTCCGGACCGGACGTCCCCTGCTCGAACTGGAGGTCCCTTGCAGAACCGGACGTCCGGGGCGCGAACCGGACGTCCCTGGACCCGACCATCGCCGTCCATGGCCCTGATCGACGCAAGACACCGCCGATATGTGCTCGGGGGTACACACACCGGCGGCGTCTTACCCCGTCATCGCGCCCCCCAAAGTGGGCGTTACGCGGCTGCTCCGCGTGCGTTACGGCTGCTGCTGCGCGGCCAGCTCGGACAGACGCGTCCGCAACTCGTCGAGGTGGGGGGTGCGGATCAGCTCGTTGCCGCGCACCGCCCACCAGTGACCAGATCCGCCTCTGCCGAACCGCCACCCCGCGAACTCCGCAGCCAGCTCCCTCAGCCAGTGAGCCGTCTGCCGCGCCGTGGATTCCATGCTCATTGACCCGCTCCCCACACGCTGTGGTGGGCGTTGCCCGCTCCTGCACCTGATGCTCGGTCAAGGACTGGACCGATGCAATAGGCATTCTTGCCAGGCAGGGAGCCGGTAATCGGCACGAGTTGAAACTTGCCAACTCACCTGTCAAAAAACGGGAATGATGTCTTCAGGGTCGATGAACTCCACCTTCACGCCGGCGATGTCGAGCTCGGGGATCGCGGGGAACTCGATGCCCCAGCGTTCGACGATCGCGCGCACGCGGGCCATCGCGATCCGCCAGTTCTCGGCCTGCTCCTCGTACGAGAGCACGCCGAGCCCGGCCCTGCGGGCGTGGTTCATGAGAACCCGGTGGTTGTTGAGGAAGTACGGCGGCAGGTCCCAGAACCCCTCGGGCGGCTCCCACAAGATCATCGAAAGGAAGACGAACCCGGCCCGCAGCTGGCGGGTGATCTGGGACTTGACCCCTTCGGTGAGGCCGGGCCACTCGTTCTCCAGGATCGTCATGCAGATCTGCAGGTGCCGGGACTCGTCCCGGCCGATCCGCTGGAACATCTCGCCGAAAACGGGGTGCGTGGTGCCCGACGACATCCCCCTGAACAGGGTGGACGCCGCCATCTCACCCATCATGAAGCTGGTGAACAACACGGCCAGGGAGTACTTGCCGACCGCCGAGTTGTAGCCGTTCCAGTAGCGCCCGCCGTTGTGGTAGAGCCAGGCGATGTTGTTGTGCGCCGCCCGCTCGAGGTTGGTGCGCGGCTCCCAGTCCAGCGGGCCACCCGGCCACAGCTTGGCGATGGTCCGCTGGCAGCACTCCTCGTGGTTCATCTCGTCCCGCGTGATCGAGAAGAAGCACTTGCGGACCGGATCCTCTTCGTGCTGCTCGAACGCGTGGATGGTGGCGCGCGCGAACACGGCCGGCCCCGAGGCGTCGAAGTTGGCGAGCACGGAGAACCAGTACATGATGCCGAGGCGCTGCTCGACCGTGAAGTCCTCGGCGCGCAGCCCGTCCCAGGGCAGGTCGGCGGGATTCCAGACGGTCCGTTTGGACTTCTCGTAGATGGCGGCGAGCTTCTCGGTCTCGACCCGCCACTCCATGGGGTAGATGTTCGGCTGCGCGATCTCCGGGGCGGGCCAGAACCCGCCCTCAGGGATGGTCAGCTTGTCGCCCATGGCCATGGCAGACTCCTACCCGTCACCGCTCTGTGACATTGCACTGCCCATCGTGCGCTCTGATGTCACATCATGCAAGTCTTGACCGCCGGCGCGGACCGTGCCGGGGCGGGCCGCGCGGGCCCGTTGGGTCCAAGCCACGCAGCCGAGCACCGCCAGCGCGGCGGCGCCGGTCGTCAGGTCCACCCGCTCCCCGAGCAGCAGCGCGGACCAGCCGATCGTGAGCAGCGGCTGGACGAGCTGCGTCTGGCCGGCGCGCGCGATCCCGGCCCGCCCGAGCCCGGCGTACCAGGCGAAGAACCCCAGGAACATCGACACCGCCGACACGTAGCAGAAACCGGCCACCACCTCGCCGGTCCAGCGGGGCCCGGTCGTGGCCAGCAGCCACCCGGTGACCGGGACCGAGACGGGGCCGGTGCAGACGAGCGCCCACGAGATGACCTGCCAGCCGGGCATCTTTCTGGCCAGCCGGCCGCCCTCGGCGTAGCCCACGGCGGCGGCGAGCAGCGCGCCGAACAGCAGCAGATCGGCCGGTGTGACGCGCCCGGCCGCCGCTCCCCTCCCGGCTCCGCCCGCGTCCCCCCGGCTCAGCGCGAAGGCGCAGACGCACAGCGCCCCCGCCGCGCTCGCCATCCAGAACGAGCGGGACGGACGTTCGCCGGCGCGCAGTACGGCGCCCACCGCCGTGGCCGCGGGCAGCAGCCCGATGACGACGGCCGAGTGCGAAGCCGATGCGCCGTGGTCGAGAGCCAGGGTGGACAGCACGGGGAAGCCGAAGACCACGCCGGCGCCGGCCGCGACGATCCCTGGCCACTCACCGCGGCGCGGCCGGCGGGCGCGGGTGGCCGCCAGCGCGCCGGCGGCGAGCACGGTGGCCCCGCCGGCGCGGCCGACGCCGATCAGGTATGGGTCGAGGCCGCGGAGCGCGAACACGGTCGCCGGGAGGGTGAACGAGAACGCGAGCACGCCGAGCCCGGCCAAACCGAGCCCGACTAGCTCAAATCTGTCCAGACCGCGCCCGGAGAGCGTTATCGACCTGTTCACAGTAGCGCTATCGTCATCCTTCATGGACAACGATAGCAGTATCGCCTCCCTGGCCGCGGTGCTGCGCGACGAGGTGGCCAGGCTCCGTCCGGGTGACCGGCTGCCGTCCAGCCGGACGGTGATGGAGCGGCACCGTGTCAGCCCGGTCACGGTGTCGCGGGCGCTGGCCAGGCTCGCCGCGGAGGGCTTGGTGGTCACCAGGCCGGGCAGCGGCACGTTCGTCGCCGAACGCCGCCAAGCCGGCGCCACTGAGCCGGCCGACTTCGGCTGGCAGGCGGTCGCGCTCGGCGATCGGACGATCGACGCGAGCGCCGTCCGCGGCCAGTTGACGGCGCCGCCCGAAGGCACCATCGCGTTGAACGGCGGCTACCTGCCCACGTCGCTGCGGCCCGTACGCGAGCTGGGCACCGCCCTGGCGCGGGCGGCAAGGCGGCCGGACGCGTGGGACGTCCCGCCCCTGGCGGGGATCACCGAGCTGCGGGCCTGGTTCGCCCGCGCGGTCGGCGGCGAGGTGACGCCGGCCGACGTACTGATCACGGGCGGCGGGCAGGACGGTCTCACCATCGTGCTGCGGGCGCTGCTGCCGCCCGGCGCCCCGGTGCTGGTGGAGTCGCCCACCTACTGGGGCGCGCTGGCCGCGATCAGGACGGCCGGATTGCACGCGGTCCCGGTTCCGTTCGACGGCGACGGCGTGCGGCCCGAGCTGCTCGCTGACGCCTTCGCGGTGACCGGGGCACGGGTGTTCTACTGCCAGCCGACTTTCCACAACCCGACCGGGACCGTGCTCGCCGCGCCGCGCCGCGACCAGGTGCTCGCGGTGGCGCGGGCCGCAGGGGCGTTCGTCATCGAAGACGACCACGCCAGGCACCTGGCGATCGACGGTCAGCCACCGCCGCCGCTGGCCGCCGGGGACGAGGACGGGCGGGTGGTCCACATCGCCTCGCTGACCAAGGCCACCGCACCCAGCATGCGCCTCGCCGCCGTCGTCGCCCGCGGCCCGGTCACCGAACGGATCAAGGCGAGCGGCCTGGTGAGCGCGTTCTTCCCGACGCGGCCGCTGCAGGAGGCCGCGCTGCAGTTGGTCGGCTCGCCCGGCTGGCCGCGCCACCTCGCCGCGCTGCGGGCGGCGCTGCGCAGGCGGCGGGACGCGCTGGCCGGCGCGCTGGCCCGCCACCTGCCCGACGCCGTGGCGACGCGGCCGGCCGGCGGGATGCATCTGTGGGTGCGGCTGCCGGACGACCTGGCCGCCGACGACGTGGCCGTGGCCGAGGCCGCACTGCGCGCCGGGGTGTTCGTCGGGGCCGGCCGGCCGTACTACCCGGCCGAGCCGCCCGGGCCGCGGCTGCGGCTCACCTACGGTGCCGCCGCGACCGAGGCCGAGCTCACCGAAGGCGCCCGCCGTCTCGCCAAGGCGCTGGCCACGTTCGGTTAGACATCCCAGGGGCGTGGGCGGGTCGCCCAGCCGCACGGCCGGCAGGGTCGCCGCCGCGCATCCGCGGGACACCTCTAACCTGGGAGGTACCCGGGAACGAGAGGACCTCAGTCAGCAGATGGCCGACGTTGGCGTGCGTCGCGCGCGCCGAGCCGACACCGACGCCGTGGCCCGCATCCAGATGCGCGCCTGGCGGGCGAACTATCGGCAGTTCGTCCCCGCCTCCGTGCTGGCCGAGCTCACCGGCGCCGATGCCGCCGAGGTGTGGCGGCAGCGGTGGGCCGAGGCCGTGACGGCGCCGCCGAGCCCGCGCCACCTCTTGCTGGTCGCGGTGGCCGAGGATGCCGTCGTCGGGTTCGCGGCCTGCGGGCCCGCCGACGAGGCCGACCATGATCCGGAAACGACCGCCGAACTCGTCACGCTGCGGGTCGATCCCGACCACGCCCGGGAGGGCCATGACAGCCGCCTGCTCGCCGCCGTCGCCGATCTCCTGCGGGACGAAGGCTTCACCACCGTGATCACGTGGCTGTTCGACGCCGACGAGGAGCAGCGCGCGTTCTTCGTGTCGGCCGGCTGGGCGCCCGACGGCGCGCGCCGCACGCTGACCTTCCCCGTGCCTGCGCCGAACGGGTCGGCGGCGGCGCCCCCGCTCACGATGATCCGGCTGCACACCGGTATCGGGCACCCATGACGATCCGCGTGGCCGCGACGGCCTCCCCCCGACCTCCGGTGGACCCCGCGGGGACGCGGCGCCGCCGGCTCGGCATGGTCGTCATCAGCCTCGGCGTCTCGCTCATCGTCGTGGACGCCACGATCGTCAACGTCCTGCTCCCCCGGATCATCGGCGACCTGCGGCTGCGCGCCACCGACGCCGAGTGGATCACCTCGGTCTACTCGTTGACGTTCGCCGCGCTGCTCATCACGAGCGGACGGATCGCCGACATCGCCGGGCGGCGCCGGATGTTCGTGCTCGGCACGCTGGTCTTCGTCGCCGCCAGCCTGGCCGCCGCCGCGGCGGGCACCGGCCCCGAGCTGATCGCGGCTCGGCTGGCACAGGGCGTGGGCGCCTCGATCATCATGCCGGCCACGCTGTCGACGGTGAACGCCGTCTTCACCGGGCGGGATCGCGCGGTCGCGTTCGCCATCTGGGGCTCGCTGATCGCCGGGATGGCAGCCGTCGGGCCGCTGCTCGGCGGCTGGCTCGCCACGTCGTACGGCTGGCGCTGGGCGTTCGCGGTGAACCTTCCGCTCGGCGCCGCGATCGTGGCCGGCGCGCTGCGGTACGTCCCGGAGACGAAAGGCGAGGGCCGCTCCGCACGGAGCGGCGGCGGCCCCGCCGCCGGCGGGTGGCGGGCGGGTGTCGACTGGGCCGGCGGAGCGCTGTCGGCCGTCGGTTTCGGTGCGATCGTGTTCGCCCTGATCGAGGCCCAGCGGTACGGCTGGTGGTCCGAGCTCACCGCCTTCAACGCCGGCCCTTACCGGCTGACCGGCCTGTCTCCCGTCCCGTTCGCCGCGCTCTGCGGGGTCGCCGCGCTCGGCGCGCTGGTCGCCGTCGAGCGGGCCCGGGCGCGCGCCGGCCGCCCGGTGCTGCTCGAGCCCGCGCTGTTTCGCATCCCGAGCTTCCGCACCGGCAGCGCCGCGGGTTCGCTGGTCAGCGTCGGCGAGCTGGGGTTGCTGTTCGCGATTCCGATGTTCCTGCAGAACGTGCACGGAAGCTCGCCCCTCGGCACGTGCGCCGCGATCGTCCCACTGGCGGTCGGGGCCTTCTGCTCCGGCCCGTACGCGGCACGGCTGTCGCGGAGGTACGGGGCGGCCCGCGTCGTCCAGATCGGCATGGTCGGCGAGGTCACCGCCGTCCTGATGATCGCGCTGACCACCCGCCCGGCGACCACCGGCTGGGAGTTCGCGCCGTGGATGCTGCTGTACGGCCTCGGGCTCGGCCTCACCTCGGCGCAGCTCACCAACGTCACGCTGGGCGCTGTGCCGCCCGCCAGCTCCGGCATCGCCGCCGGCACCAACACCACGGCCCGCCAGCTCGGCGCCGCCGTCGGCATCGCGCTCATCGGCGCGGTCTTCACGACGAGCCTCGGCACGGCGATGACGGCCCGTACGCACGACCCGGCGCGCGGCAGCGAGCTGCGCGCCAGCGCCGGCACGTACGCCCGCGCGCTGCGCCAGACCGCCCACCCGGCCGGCACCGCCCCAGGCGTCCCCGGAGCCACCCGCGCGGCGGCCGCCCCCGCCGCCGATCCGGCTCTGGTGCGCGCCGCCGACGAGAGCCTCGCCATCGCCACCCGCCGCGCCGCGTTCACCACGGCCGGCATCCTCGGGCTCGGCCTGCTGTTGACGCTGCGCCTGGCCGGCCGCGATCCGGAAGAATCCTCCCCATGAACATCGCACCCCTCCGGCCCCCCGCCCCCCGGCCCCCCGCCCGCCGGCACAGGCGGTAGCCCGAATGGCCGAGCTGTCCCAGTGGGTCGCCGGCGCCCGGCCGCGCACCCTGCCCGCCTCGCTCGTCCCCGTGGTCGTCGGCACCGGCGTCGCGGCCGGCGCCGGCCACGCGGTCTGGTGGCGGGCCGCGCTGGCCGCGGTCGTCGCCCTCGCGCTGCAGGTCGGCGTCAACTACGCCAACGACTACAGCGACGGCGTGCGCGGCACCGACGCGCGCCGCGTTGGTCCGGTGCGGCTGGTCGCCTCGCGCGCGGCGCCGCCCCGGCAGGTGCTGGCCGCCGCCGCCGGCTGCTGTGCGGTTGCCGGCGCCGCCGGCCTCGTGCTCGCCGCGGCCACGACGTGGTGGCTGATCCTGGTGGGCGCCGCCGCCATGCTGGCGGCGTGGTTCTACACCGGCGGCGCCCGGCCGTACGGCTACCGCGCCCTCGGCGAGCTCTCGGTCTTCGTGTTCTTCGGCCTCGTCGCCGTGGTCGGCACGGCCTACGTGCAGGTCGGCGGATTGCCGTGGACGGCATGGGTGGCGGCGGTGCCGATCGGCCTGCTCGCCTGCGCGCTGCTCGTGGCCAACAACCTCCGCGACATCCCCAGCGACGCGGCCACCGGCAAGCGCACCCTGGCGGTGGTGCTGGGCGACCGGCCCACGCGCCTGCTGTACGCGGCCTGCACCGCCCTGCCGTTCATGATCGCGATCGCCCTCGCCGCGCCCCGCCCATGGGCCCTGCTGGCGCTGCTCGCCGGGCCGCTGTCGCTGCCGCCGACCCAGCGCATCCTCGGCGGCGCGACCGGCCCCGAGCTGATCCCCGCCCTCGGCCAGACCGCCCGCCTGGAAATCGCCTACGGCATCCTCCTCGCCATCGGCCTCGCCCTCTAACTTTTCCCGGGCCTGATCAGCCGTTCTGGGTACGCTAAACGCTGTGTATCCCTACGATGACCGGAGCTGAACGTGAGGGAGGAGTCACCGGACGTGAGCGTCGCAGCGGTAGCGCACTACACACTGCCCGACACGCCTTACAACCTGTGGGTCCGCGACGAACTGGTCGACTACCTCCGCCTCCCGAACGACGGCTCCAAGGCAGAGGTCATCGGAGGAGAAATCGTCGTGTCGCCAGGTCCGGACTACGCCCACAACGACATGGTCCAAGATGTGGTGCACAGCATTTCCGCCGCCCGAATCGCCGACCCGTCATTTCGTTGGCGCTGCATCCACACCATGGACCTGGACCTCAGCGAAATCCAGGACGGCTATATCCCCGACCTCGCAGTGCTGGACAGGGAAACAGCGAAGGAAGCACGCAAGGCGCGGCTGAAGGACATCACTCCGGAGCAGGTCGCACTGGTCTTGGAGATCACCTCGCCGTCCACCGCCGGAAACGACCGCATGCCAACGGCGCGGCGCTCCACAGCCACCAAGTGGAACGGCTACGCCCAGGTCGGTATCCCCTACTACCTCCTGATCGATCGAGCTCCCCGCAGCGGGCGTTCCACTCTCTACTCCAACCCGGACAGAAGCTCCGGCGCGTACATGGATGCGCTCACTTGGGACTTCGGGGAAACCATTCGCCTACCGGAGCCCTTCGGTTTCGACATCCCCACTGACGAGTGGGAACCCTGGTAGTTGGCATGTCGAAATTGTCCGGTCGCACAGAGTGGCGGCCGTTGCGCGTCTCGCAGCCGTCAATGGTGCGTATGGCCACCTCGAACCTCTCGACCGTACGGCAGCGCAAGGGCGCCCGGGGCCGCCTTGGCGGCACCCATCCTCGCCGGTGCCCGATCATTTTCGCCGCCGCCCGAAGTCCATATCAGGGAAGGCCGATCCGTACACGGGGGCGAGAACCGGAGGACGCGATATGGGCAGGATCGTCGTGATCAACAACCTCACGCTCGACGGCGTGATGCAGGCGCCGGCCAGGCCGGACGAGGACGAGCGCGGCGGCTTCGCGCACGGTGGCTGGGGGGTGCCGAACACCGACGAGGTCATGGCCAAGGCCATGGGCGCCCGGATGGCGCGCGACGGATCGCTGCTGCTCGGGCGCCGCACGTACGAGGACTTCTACGAGGTCTGGCCGCACCGCACGGACAACCCGTACACGGAGGTGCTCAACAAGACCCAGAAGTACGTCGTGTCGACCACGCTCTCCGAGCCGTTGCCGTGGCAGAACTCCACCCTGCTGAAAGGCGACGCCGCGACGACCGTGGCCGATCTCAAGGCACGCGAGGACACGGACATCGGCGTGCTCGGCAGCGGGGAACTCGTGCGGACGCTCGTCCGGCACGACCTCGTCGACGAGTACGTCATGCTGATCCATCCGCTGGTGCTGGGCACCGGACACCGCATGTTCCCCGACGAGGGCGCGCCCCGCCCGCTGCGGCTCGTCGACTCGGTCACGACGACCAAGGGTGTGATCATCGCGACCTACCAGCGGGCCGGCGACGCGAATGCCTCCCATCAGTGACAGATTGATCACCGTCCGCGATGGTCGTGAGGCGCTCACGCCAGCTTGATCACCGTCGCCACATGGAAGTTAGAGGTGGTCAGAAGCGCTTCAGGTGATCACACGCGATGGCGGTGGAGATGGACAACAACATAGGACGGGTCGGCGGGGCGATGTATCGGTGCGCCCGGCCGTTGGCCCTCATGAGCGCCGTTACCCTCGGGCTGACCGTCTCGTCCATGCTCCCGGCCATGCCGGCGAGCGCGCAGGGCATGAAACAGACGGCCAAACCGACGGCCATCGTCTCGCTGGGCGACAGCTTCATCGCCGGAAACGCCGGCCGCTGGCGGGGAAACGCCGATCCGACCAATCTCTTCGGCGACATCTGGGGCACCGACCGGGCCGCCTACGACTGCAATTCGAACGGTTCGTTGTGCCGCCACGATCCACAGCGGGTCTATGGCCCTGGCTACGACAACGGCAACGGCTGCTATCGCGCGGACTCGGCCGAGATCCTCAATACGGACATCGCCGTCGATCGCAAGATCAACATCGCCTGTTCCGGCGCCGAGACCGTCAACGTGGCGCCGACCCGCAACGGCGGCCAATCGTGGAAGGGACAGCCCCCGCAGGGCGACCAGCTCGCCGACATCGCCCGGGACAACACCATCAAGATGGTGGTCCTGAACATCGGCGGCAACGACATGGGCTTTCGCGACATCATCACCAACTGCGTCGAGACCTACCTCAAGGGGTCGAGCACGCACTGCAAGGTGACCCAGGAGCCCGTCCTCGCGGCCGGTCTCGCCAAGACGCTGCCCCGGGTCAGGCGGGTCGTCAGGAACCTCCGGGCGGTCATGACCAGGGCCGGCTATGCCGATGGCTCCTACCGCTTCGTCCTGCAGTCCTACCCATCTCCGGTGCCGCCGGGCGCCCAGAACCGGTATCCAGAGACCTACGCCCGCTTCACGCAAGGCGGCTGCCCGGTCTACAACGACGACTCCGACTGGGTGAACGACTCGGTCGTGCCGCGCATCTCCGGCATGGTCCAGCGGGTCGCCAACCGTCTGGGCGTGGATTTCCTCGACACCCACGACCTGTTCGCCGGCCACGAGGTCTGCGCCAAGGCGTCACGGCAGGCCAGCAGGGCCAACTCCTACAAGGACCCGCTGCCCGGCAAGGACGCGGAATGGGCCCGCTTCCTCGTCGTGTTCGGCAGCCAGGGCACCAGGGACGAATCCGTGCACCCGAACTACTACGGCCAGATCGCGCTCGGTGCCTGCCTGGCCGCGGTCTACGGCTTCACCGGGGCCCAGAAGACCCACGTCTGCCGCAACACTCCCGGCCATGGCCCGAAGGACGTACAGCTCACCAGCACATCCAACTGACCGGCACGTCAGCTGACCGGCACATCCAGCTGACCGGCACATCCAGCTGAAGTAGGCCTGGCGCGCGGCGGCGGTCTCCCCCGCCACCGCGCGCCTGGCCGTGTCTAGTGCAGCCCGAGCAGCGGTTCGATGCCGACGGTGAGGCGGTCGGGCAGGCCGGCGACCTGGCGCACGGCCATCAGGACGCCGGGCATGAACGACTCGCGGCTGAGCGAGTCGTGCCGGATCGTCAGGGTCTCGCCGTGGCCGCCGAGGAGCACCTCCTGGTGGGCGACGAGGCCGGACAGGCGCACGGAGTGGACGTGGACGCCGTCCACCGTGGCGCCGCGGGCGCCCTCGAGCTGGGTGGTGGTGGCGTCGGGCGAGGGCTCCTTGCGGGCGGCGGCGATCAGCTCGGCGGTGCGGCGGGCGGTGCCGCTCGGCGCGTCGGCCTTGTTCGCGTGGTGCAGCTCGATGATCTCGACCGACTCGAAGAACGGCGCCGCCTGGCGGGCGAAATGCGTCATCAGCACGGCGCCGATCGCGAAGTTGGGCGCGATGAGGACGTTGGCGCCCGGGTGGTCGGCGAGCCAGCCGCGTACGGCGTCGAGCTTGGCGGCGTCGAAGCCGGTGGTGCCGACGACGCTGTGCACCCCGTGCTCGACGCACCAGCGCAGGTTGTCCATGACGGCGCTCGGATGGGTGAAGTCGACCACAGCGTCGGCGCCGGCCAGCGGGTCGCGTGCGTCGTCGATGTCGACCGCGGCGACGAGCTCCATGTCGCCCGCCGCCTCGACGGTGCGGCAGACCTCGGCGCCGACCCGTCCTCGCGACCCCAACACGCCGACCTTGATCACGATTATCCTCCGGGTCCTGTCGGCATGGCCGGAGCCGCCGCTGAGAACTACCTGACACGCGACCGCTGTACTACCTCACCGGCCCGCGGGTTATGTAGTTTAGCGGCGGATCGGTGGGTGAACCCGCGGACCGAGGGGGAGGCGGGCGTGGACACGGCGCGTGGCGGTCCTACCCGCGCTCAGCTGGCGGGAGCCGCGCGCACCGTCTTCGGCGCGGAACGTGGCCTCGTCGGCGTCTCCCGGCTGCGTGGTGGCAGCAAGAAGGGCGTCTACCGCCTCACCTTCGACGACGGCGGCACCGCGATCGCCTACGTCTGGAGCGAGACCGAGGACTACTGGCCCGAGGAGAGTCGCGATCTCGACGGCCCGTTCGCGCACGCGTCCGGCATCGACCTGTTCGAGGCCGCTCACCGACGCCTGGAGGCCCTCGGCGTCCGTACGCCCCGCGTCTATCTGGCCGACCGGAGCCGTCGGCAACACCCCGCCGACCTCGCCTTGGTCGAGGATGTTCCCGGCGACGATCTCGAGACGCTGCTCCAGCATGATCCGCATGGCATGAAGGCGACGATGGCGCGGCTCGCCGAGGCGCTCGAGGTGATGCGGCGGCACACGGCGGCGGGTTTCGGCAAGGTCGCTCCGGTCGAGGGCGGCCGGGCCGTCCAGGACGGATCATGCGAACAGGTCGTCTACGAACGGGCCCTGGGCCATCTCGCCGAGGCGGCCGCGCGCGACGGACGGATCGCGGCCGTCCGCGACCGGCTGGCGGACGAGATCCACGAGCGGGCAGCCGCGGTGCGACCGCGCTCGCGCCACGGTCTCGTGCACGGAGAGCTCGGACCGGACCACGTCCTGGTGAATCGCCACGGCGAGCCGGTCCTCATCGACATCGAGGGCCTGATGTTCTTCGACGTCGAGTGGGAACACGCGTTCCTGCGCATCCGGTTCGGCGAACACTACCGGTGGCTGGACAGCGGCGACCTCGACCAGCGGCGGCTGGCGTTCTACGCGCTCGCCATGCGGCTGTCCCTCGTCGCCGGCCCGCTGCGGCTGCTCGACGGCGACTTCCCCGACCGCGACTTCATGGCGGGGATCGCCGAGCACAACATCCGGGAGACCCTCGCCTGCCTGCCGTCAGCGGGTCCAGAGGATCGCGTGTGACCTCGATCCCCCAGGTCGCGATGTCGGCGGAGCCGACGACCTACATCCGCTGAACTACATAGTCGAACCCGCGCCTATGTAGTTCAGCGGCGGATCAGAGGGTGAACTCTCGGTCTTCGAACGGGCCGACGACGGTGAGGGTCATCGGCTGGGCGAGCACGTCGTTCGCCACCGAGCGGATGTCGTCGAGGGTGACCGCGTCGATCTTGGCGAGGACCTCATCCACCGAGAGCAGCTCCTCGTAGACGAGCTCGCTCTTGCCGATGCGGCTCATCCGCGAGCCGGTGTCTTCAAGACCGAGCACCATCGAACCGCGCAGCTGGCCCTTGCCGCGGGCCAGTTCCTCGTCGCTCAGTCCGTTCTCGGCGGCTTTCGCGACCTCGTCGCGGCAGATCGTCAGCACCTCGTCGATCTTGCCGGGCTGGCAGCCGGCGTAGACGCCGAACGCGCCGGTGTCGGCGTACTGCGAGGTGTAGCTGTAGACCGAGTACGCCAGGCCGCGCTTCTCCCTGACCTCCTGGAAGAGCCGCGAGGACATGCCGCCGCCGAGCGCCGAGTTGAGCACGCCGAGCGCGAACCGCCGTTCGTCGGTACGCGAGACGCCGATCGTGCCCAGGATCAGGTTGGCCTGCTCGGTCTGCCGCGGGATGAGCCGTACGCCCGGGTTCGGGCCCGCCCCGTCGCCGCCGATGCGCGGCGGGCTGGGCAGCCGGTCCTCGCCGAGGAGATCCTTGAACGCCTTGTCGACATACCGCAGGACCTCGTCGTGCTCGACGTTGCCGGCCACCGCGACGACGAGGTTCGGCGGCAGGTAGCGCTCGCGGTAGTAGCGGCCGATGCCGTCGGCGGTCAGCGCGTTGATCGAGTCGATGGTGCCGAGGATCGGCCGGCCGAGCGGCGCGTCGCCGTACAGCGCCGTGGAGAACTCGTCATGGACGAGGTCGCTCGGCTCGTCGTCGCGCATGGCGATCTCTTCGAGGATGACGCCGCGTTCGGCCTCGACGTCCTCCTCCTCGATCAGCGAGCCGGTGACCATGTCGGAGACGACGTCGACGGCCAGCGACAGGTCGGCGTCGAGCACCCGCGCGTAGTAGCAGGTGTACTCCTTGGCGGTGAAGGCGTTGAGGTCGCCGCCGACCGCGTCGATCGCCGAGGAGATCTCCAGCGCCGAGCGCCGCTTGGTGCCCTTGAAGAGCAGGTGCTCGAGATAGTGGGTCGCGCCCGCGTCCGCGATGTCCTCGTCGCGCGAGCCGATGCCCACCCAGATCCCGAACGCGGCGGACCGTACGGTCGGCATCGTCTCGGTGACGACGCGCAGGCCGCCGGGGAGGACGGTGCGGCGGACCACCCCGGCGCCTTCGCTGCCGGGGTGGACCGTATGCGTCGTGCCAGGCTGCTGCTGCCTGGCCTGCGGGGTGGCGCTCACGAGTTGCGGTCGCCGTCGCCGTCGAACCCGTCGCGTCCGTCGCGCCCGCCGCCTTGCCCGCCGCCGCCATCCGGCCCCGCGGCGTCGTGCCCGGCGCCCTCACGGGCGCCGCCGGTGTCCCGGCCGCCGCGGGTGCGGCGCCGGCGCGGTTCGCGGCGGTCGCCGCCCTGGTCACGGCCGCCGCCGCGGTCGCCGCGGTCGCCCCGGTCGCCCCGGTCGCCCCTGTCACGTCCCTCGGCGACGTCGGCTCCGGCGCCGGCACTGTCGCCCGCGCCGCCCGAAGACCCGCCGTCGGCCGTCTCTCGTTCGATGACCTCGACGGGCACCAGCGACAGCTTGCCGCGCTGGTCGATCTCGGTGACCTCGACCTGGATCTTCTCGCCCACCTTGATGACGTCGTCGACGTTCTCGATGCGCTTGCCGCCGTGCAGCTTGCGGATCTGAGAGACGTGCAACAGCCCGTCCTTGCCCGGCAGCAGCGAGACGAACGCGCCGAACGTGGTGGTCTTGACGACGGTACCGAGGTAGCGCTCGCCGATCTCCGGCATGTGCGGGTTGGCGATGGCGTTGATGGCCTGCCTGGCCGCCTCGGCTGACGGGCCGTCGGTGGCGCCGACGTAGATGGTGCCGTCGTCCTCGATCGTGATGTCGGCGCCGGTGTCGTCCTGGATCGAGTTGATCATCTTGCCCTTGGGGCCGATGACCTCGCCGATCTTGTCGACCGGAACCTTGATGGTGATGATCCGCGGCGCGTACGGGCTCATCTCGGCCGGCGCCTCGATGGCCTCGCGCATCACGTCGAGGATCGCGAGCCGAGCGCCCTTGGCCTGCCGCAGCGCGGCGGCCAGCACGGAGGCCGGGATGCCGTCGAGCTTGGTGTCGAGCTGCAGCGCCGTCACGATGTCACGGGTGCCGGCGACCTTGAAGTCCATGTCGCCGAAGGCGTCCTCGGCGCCGAGGATGTCGGTCAGCGTGACGTACTCGCCGCCCTCGCTGATCAGGCCCATCGCGATACCGGCGACCATCTCCTTGAGCGGGACGCCGGCGTCCAGCAACGACATGGTGGAGGCGCAGACCGAACCCATCGAGGTGGACCCGTTGGAGGCGACCGCCTCCGACACCTGCCGGATCGCGTACGGGAACTCCTCACGGGTCGGCAGCACCGGGATCAGCGCCCGCTCCGCCAGCGCGCCGTGCCCGATCTCGCGCCGCTTGGGCGAGCCGACCCGCCCGGTCTCTCCCGTGGAGTACGGCGGGAAGTTGTAGTTGTGCATGTAGCGCTTGGTCTTCTCGGGGTTGAGCGTGTCGATCATCTGCTCCATGCGCAGCATGTTCAGCGTCGTCACGCCCAGGATCTGGGTCTCGCCCCGTTCGAACAGCGCCGAGCCGTGCACCCGCGGGACCACGTGCGCCTCGGCGGACAGCTGGCGGATGTCCTTCGGGCCGCGCCCGTCGATCCTGACCTGGTCGCGGATGACCCGCTCGCGGACCAGCTTCTTGGTGAGCGCGCGGTAGGCCCCGGAGATCTCCTTCTCGCGGCCCTCGAAGTCGGGCAGCAGCTTCTCGACGGCCAGCGCCTTGACCCGGTCGAGCTCGGTCTCGCGCTCGACCTTGCCGGCGATGGTGAGGGCCCGGGCCAGCTCGTCGCGGACGGCGGCCCCGACCGCCTCGTACACGTCGTCCTGGTAGTCGGGGAACAGCGGGTACTCGACGGCCCGCTTCCCGCTCGCGTTCTGGAGCTCGAGCGCCGTCGCGGCCAGCCGGCTCTGCGTCGTGCACAGCTCCTTGATGAACGGCTTGGCCGCGTCGAGGCCCTCGGCGACCGTCTCCTCGGTCGGCGGTACGGACCCGGTCTCGATGAGCCGCAGCGTCCCCGGCGTGGACTCCGCCTCGACCATCATGATCGCGACATCGCCGTCGTCGAGCACCCGGCCGGCCACGACCATGTCGAACGTGGCGCGCTCCAGCTCGGGATGGGTCGGGAAGGCGACCCACTGGCCCTCGACGAGCGCGACCCGGACGCCGCCGATCGGGCCCGAGAACGGCAGCCCGGCGAGCAGCGTCGACATCGAGGCCGCGTTGATCGCCACGACGTCGTACAAGTGGTCGGGGTGCAGCGCGAGGATCGTCGCGACGATCTGGATCTCGTTGCGCAGCCCCTTGACGAACGACGGGCGCAGCGGCCGGTCGATGAGCCGGCAGGTGAGGATCGCGTCCTCCGACGGCCGGCCCTCGCGGCGGAAGAACGAGCCGGGAATGCGCCCGGCGGCGTACATCCGCTCCTCGACGTCGACCGTCAGCGGGAAGAAGTCCAGGGACTCCTTGGGCTGCTTCGACACTGTGGTGGCCGACAAGACCATGGTCTCGTCGTCCAGGTAGGCGACGGCCGAGCCGGCCGCCTGGCGGGCCAGCCGCCCGGTCTCGAACCGGACGGTGCGGGTCCCGAAGGCGCCGTTGTCAATGACGGCGTCGGCGCTTTGCGCTCCTTCTATGCGCACAGCCTCCACGGGTTTCCTCCTTGCGTTGGACGCCCCGCGTCCTTAGGTCCCGTGTGGCGATGCGCCGGTCTTCGATCGAAGCCCTCGGCTCACCGCAGCGCCGCGTGGAGCGGGGCGGGCGGCGACCCGGAGGCCACTACCGAGGACCGGCCCTCGACGAGTCGGGCCGCGGCCGCGGGGGTGGGTTTTTCAGTTGGCGATATGGACCAGTGGTGGACGAGGGAGCGACCTGCCCGGCCATGGGATCCGGCCGGCTGAGCCGGTAGCGCGGCCTCCGTGCGCGGACCCGACCGGCACGGTCACTCCCCCGTCACCTGGCTAGCGGCGCAGACCGAGGCGTTCGATCAGCTGCCGATAGCGGCTGATGTCCTTTTTCTGAAGGTACTTCAGAAGTCGCCGGCGACGGCCGACCAGCAGCAGCAGCCCGCGGCGGCTGTGATGGTCGTGCTTATGCGTCTTCAGATGCTCCGTCAGATCGTTGATCCGGCGGGTCAACAGCGCGACCTGGACTTCCGGTGATCCGGTGTCACCCTCATTGGTCGCGTATTCGGCGATGATCTGGTTCTTTACAGCGGTGTCCAGCGACACTTGGCTCCTTCACAGGTCGTCACGCGCAGAACCCGGCTGTCGGGATCAGTCCCCCGCTGCCAGGCATCGGGTTCCGCATCGTGCGTCGAGGCTGCCCGCCACCTGAGGGTACAGCGGGCTCGCGCGCGGACGTGACCAAGCCGATTTTGGCCAGCTCTGGCCTAGCCCTCGCGAGTCTTCACGGTACCACGGTCCGGGGAGCACCCCGTCACGGCCGCATCACGTGCCGGAGCCGGTCGTGATCTCCCTGGCCCGGTCGACATCCCGGTGCATCTCGGCGACGAGCGCCTCGATGGAGTCGAACTTGAGGGTGTCGCGGATCCGGGCGGCGAAGTCCACCGCGACGTGCTCGCCGTACAGGTCGAGATCGTCCCGGTCCAGGGCGTACGCCTCGACCGAGCGCTCCACGCCCTCGAAGGTGGGGTTCGTGCCGATCGAGATGGCCGCCGGCCACCGGGTCTCGGCCACGGTCCCGCCGCCCTCGAGCGGGACGGTGCCCGCCACGGGGAAGCACTCCAGCCAGCCCGCGTACACCCCGTCGCTCGGGATCGCGGTGTACGGCAGCGTCTCGAGGTTCGCGGTGGGGAACCCGAGCGCCCGGCCGCGCTGGTGGCCGCGCACGACCACGCCCTCGACCCGATGCGGCCGGCCGAGCGCCGCGGCCGCGGCCTCGACGTCACCGGCGGCCAGCCGTTCGCGGATGGACGAGGAGGAGACCGCCTCGCCGTTCGCCACCAGCGGCACGCCCTCGGCCGCGAAGTCGTACTTGTCGCCCAGCTCGGCCAGCAGCGCGACGTCGCCGCGGGCCTTGTGGCCGTACCGAAAGTTCTCCCCCACCACCACTCGCGCCGCGTGCAGCCGCTCGACCAGCACGGACTGCACGAAGTCGTCGGGGCTCATCCGGGACAGCGCGAGCGTGAAGGGCAGCACCATGACCGCGTCGACGCCGAGGCCGGCGAGCAGCTCGGCGCGCCGCCTGGGCGAGCACAGCAGCGGCGGATGCGAGCCGGGCCGGACGACCTCGTCCGGATGCGGATCGAAGGTGATCACAACCACCGGCAGGCGGAGCTCACGGGCCAGCTCGACGGCGCGGCCGACGATGGTCTGGTGCCCGCGGTGGACGCCGTCGAACACACCGATGGTGACGACCGACCGGCCCCAGTCGGGGGGAACGTCGTCGAGCCCGTGCCAGCGCCGCACCTGCACGCTCCTCTCGTGAGCACCCATCCAAGCCTGCCATGCGACGCCGGGTGCCTTGAAAGGCGGTCCCGTACAGCCACGAATTCACCGTGGCACACAGGTTTACCCGCCCGGGTTCACGCCACGAAGACGGCGAGGGACTTGGCCACCGGCCCGTGCTCTTCGACCAGGGCCAACAGCGTGCCGTCCGGTCCGAACACCCCGACCGGCCCCGGTCCGAGCCCGATCGAGGGCAGCCGGACGCCGTGCGCGATCCTGCGCGCGTCGTCGGCCGACACGTCGCGGCGCGGAAAGGCGGCGGCCACCGCGTCGGCGAGCGGCAGCACCTCCAGCCGCTCGGTGAGCTGTTCGATGGTCCTGGCCATGGAAAGGTCGTACGGGCCGACGCGGGTGCGGCGCAGCGCGGTCAGGTGGCCGCCGGTGCCGAGCGCAGCGCCGAGGTCGCGGGCGAGCGCTCTGATGTACGTGCCGCTCGAGCAGGTGATCGAGGCTTCCACGTCGATGAGCTCGCCGGTCCGCCGCACGGTACGGACCGCGAACTCGTCGACGGTGACCGGGCGGGCCGCGAGCTCGAGCTCCTCCCCCGCCCTGACCCGCTTGTACGCCCGCTTGCCGTCGACCTTGATCGCACTGACCTGCGGCGGCACCTGCTGGAGCCGTCCGGTCAGCGCCTGGATCGCGGTGCGCAGCTCGTCGTCGCCCACCCCGGCGGCCGGCGCCGTCCCGGTGATCTCGCCCTCGGCGTCATCGGTGTTGGTCGACTGGCCGAGCCGCATGGTCGCGTCGTAGGACTTGCGGCTCAGCGTCAGGTGCCCGAGCAGCCGGGTGGCCTTGTCGATCCCGACGACCAGGACGCCCGTCGCCATCGGGTCCAGCGTGCCGGCGTGGCCGACCCGTCGGGTCCCGGCCAGCCTGCGCAGCTTGCCGACGACGTCGTGTGACGTCCATCCGGCAGGCTTGTCCACGATGACGAGCCCGCCGAGCCCGGCACCACCCATCACACCACCGGTGAGGCCAGGAGGGCGCGCAGCCTGTCGAGTGCGTCGGCGGCCGTGCCGTGCCAGCTGAACCCGGCCATCCGCGGGTTGCCGCCGCCGTCGAGCGCGGCGCATACCCGGCTGAGGTCGACTCTGCCCTTGGAGCGGGTCGACACATACCAGACGCCGTCGTCGGTCTCCTTGCACACCACGGCGACCTCGGCCTCTTCGGTGCGGCGCAGCTGGTCGATGACGCCTTCTAGCTGGTCGTACTCCACGTCCACCGCGGCCCGGTCGGCCTTGCTGACCGTCGTCCACACCAAACCGAGCCCGCGTACGGCGTCGCGCTCGAGGCGGGCGCGGTCAAGCGCTCCGGCGAGCAGCCGCAGGTAGCCGAACGGCGCGCGGTCCCACAGTTCGCCCGCCACCAGCGCGGGGTCGACGCCGGTGGCCAGCAGCCGGCCGGCCAGGTCGTGGACCCGCGGCGTGGTGCCCGCGTACTTGAACGAGCCGGTGTCGCTGACCAGTCCGGCGTACAGGCAGAGCGCGACGTCACGGGTCATGGCCGCGCCCATGCGGCCGATCAGCCCGTCCACGAGGACGGCCGTCGCGGCGGCGGCGGGGTCGACGAGGTGTGCGGTGCCGAACCCGGTGTTGGAGGCGTGGTGGTCGATGACGAGCAGGTCGCGGGCCTTGTCCGCATGCGGCGCCAGCGAGCCGAGCCGATCGGGCCCCGCGACGTCGAACGTCACCATGAGCGTGGGCGCCGCCGGGTAGCCGGCCGGCTCGCTCAGCAGCTCGAGACCGGTGAGGAACCGCAGGTTCGACGGAACGGTGAAGGGATCGCCGAACGACGCCACGCACGGCTTCCCGAGGTCGCGCAGCACCTGGGCGAACGCCAGCATCGAGCCGAGCGCGTCGCCGTCGGGAGACACGTGGCAGGCGAGGCAGACCTCGTCGGCGCTCTCGATGAGGCCGATGGCGCGGGCCCAGTGGGCGTCGCTTACTTCCGGTCTTACCGGCAGTTCACTCACGAGCGGAGTATCCCGCGTCATCTTCGGCGTCGCCGTCGCTTTCGGGAACCTGGTCGGTCGCCGAATCCCGGTAGGGGTTCGGGTCGCCGGCCGGCCTGGCGCCCTCGGCCACCTTCGCCACCTGCTCGTCCCTCGCCCGCGCCCGGGCCAGCAGTTCGTCGACGTGCCTGGCGTTCTCCGGGAGCGTGTCGGGAATGAAGGCCAGGGACGGCGTGTGGCGCAGGCCGGTGCGCCGGCCCACCTCCGACCGGATCACGCCCTTGGCGCTTTCCAGCGCCGCCGCGGTGTCGGCGCGCTCGCCGTCGGTGCCGTACACGGTGTAGTAGACCGTGGCGTCCCGCAGGTCGTTGGTGAGCCGGGCATCCGTCACTGTGACGAAGCCGAGCCGCGGGTCCTTGATGCGCCGTTCCAGCATCTCGGCAACGATCTGCTGGATACGGTCGGCGAGCTTACGCGCCCGGGCCGGGTCCATGATCGACCTTCCTTCAGTCGTCGTCGCTTCAGTCCTCGTCGCGTTCAGTCCTGGGTCGCTTCAGTCCTCGTCGGAGAACAGGCGATGCCGCGCCGACAGCAGCTCGATCTCCGGGCGTCCGGCGACCAGCCGCTCGCACGCGTTCAGCACCTCGCTGCAGTTGTCCGCCGTGGCGGAGACCACGGCGACCCCGATCTCCGCCCTGCGGTAGAGATCGTTATTGCCGGTTTCCGCCACGGCCACGCCGGGGAACCGCCGCTGCACCTCGGCAACGACCGGCCGGACGACCGACCGCTTCTGCTTCAACGAACGTACGTCGCCGAGCAGAAGATCCAACGTCAGCGCACCCACGTACACCTGAGCGATCACCCCGGTAGCGACAGCGGCGCCCTGCCGCGCCCGCGCCGGACCGGGCGCTAGACATGGCCGGGAGGCCCTGGCCAGCGCCGTCCGGCGCGGGCATGGCGAACCACGCCTCGCGGACGTTGCCTCGTGCGGGTCAGTCGCGCGGCTTCTCCCGCATCTCGAACGTCTCGATGATGTCGCCGAGCTTGATGTCGTTGTAGCCGACCCCGATGCCGCACTCGAAGCCTTCGCGGACCTCGGTGGCGTCATCCTTGAACCGGCGCAACGACGACACGGTGAGGTTGTCGGCCACCACGACTCCGTCCCTGACCAGCCGCGCCTTGCTGTTGCGGTTGACCGTGCCGGACAGCACCATCGAGCCGGCGATGTTGCCGACGCGAGGCACCCGGAAGATCTCGCGGACCTCCGCGGTGCCGAGCTGGACCTCCTCGAACTCCGGCTTCAGCATGCCCTTGAGGGCCGCCTCGACCTCCTCGATCGCCTGGTAGATGACCGAGTAGTAGCGGATGTCGACGCCCTCGCGTTCGGCCAGCTCCTGGGCGTTGCGCTCCGGCCGGACGTTGAAGCCGATGATGACCGTGCCCTCGGACGCCACCGCGAGGTTGACGTCGTCCTGGGTGATCGCGCCGACGCCGCGGCGGATGACCCGCAGGCCCACCTCGTCGCCCACGTCGATCTTGAGCAGGGAGTCTTCGAGCGCCTCGACCGAACCGGAGACGTCGCCCTTGAGGATGAGCAGCAGCTCTTGGACCTCGCCCTTGAGGATGTCCTCGAGGGTGCGCCGCGCCGGGCTCTTGAGCAGCTCGGCGTTGCGCTTGCGGGCCGCGCGCCGGTCGGCGATCTGCCGTGCCACCCGGTCGTCCTCGACTACCAGGAAGTTGTCGCCGGCTCCTGGCACCGCGGTCAGCCCGAGCACCTGCACGGGACGGGACGGCGGGGCCTCCTCGACAGGGTCGAAGTTCTCGTCGAGCATCGCCCGCACCCGCCCGTACGCGCCGCCGCAGACGATCGAGTCGCCGACGCGCAGCGTGCCGCGCTGCACCAGCACGGTCGCCACGGCGCCACGGCCCCGGTCCAGATGCGCCTCGATGGCGACGCCCTGGGCCGGCTGGTCGGGGTTGGCCTTGAGATCAAGCTCGGCGTCGGCGGTCAGGATGATCGCCTCGAGCAGGTCGTCGATGTGCAGCCCCTGCTTGGCGGACAGGTCGACGAACAGGGTCTGTCCGCCGAACTCCTCGGCGATCAGGCCGTACTCGGTGAGCTGGGCCCGCACCTTCTGCGGGTCGGCGCCCTCCTTGTCGATCTTGTTGACCGCGACCACGATCGGCACCCCGGCCGCCGTGGCGTGGTCGATCGCCTCGGTGGTCTGCGGCTTCACCCCGTCGTCGGCGGCGACCACCAGCACGACCAGGTCGGTCGTGTTCGCACCACGGGCACGCATGGCGGTGAACGCCTCGTGGCCCGGGGTGTCGATGAAGGTGATCTTGCGCTCGCGGCCGTCGACCTCGGTCGCGACCTGGTAGGCGCCGATGTGCTGGGTGATGCCGCCCGCCTCACCGGCCACCAGGTTGGTGTTCCTGATCGCGTCGAGCAGCTTGGTCTTGCCGTGGTCGACGTGGCCCATGACGGTGACGACGGGCGGGCGCACCTGGAGCTGCTCCGCGCCGCCCTCGTCCTCGCCGAACTCGATGTCGAACGACTCGAGCAGCTCGCGGTCCTCGTCTTCCGGGCTGACCACCTGGACGTCGAAGTCCAGCTCGGCGCCGAGCAGCTTCAGCGTCTCCTCGTTCACCGACTGGGTCGCGGTCACCATCTCGCCGAGGTGCAGCATGATCTGCACCAGCGACGCCGGGTTGGCGCCGATCTTCTCGGCGAAGTCGGTGAGAGAGGCGCCCTGCGGCAGCCGTACGGTCTTGCCGCCCCCGCGCGGAACGCGCACGCCGCCGATCGCGGGGGCCTGCATGTTGTCGAACTCTTGACGCCGCTGCTTCTTGGACTTGCGGCCACGCGCGGGACGCCCGCCGGGACGCCCGAACGCGCCCTGCGTGCCACCGCGGCCGCGGCCGCCGCCACCC
>DASUWU010000051.1:0-17261 GCA_036378315.1 Streptosporangiaceae bacterium
GCCGGCGCACCCCGACGGCGGGTTCGGCTCGGCCATGACGGCCACCCTGTGGATCGAGGTCGGCATGCTGGGGCTGAGCTTCCTCGTCACCTTCCTGCTGCCGCTGCGTGCGCGCAGGGACGGCGATCCGGCGCCCGAGCCGGCGGCCGCACACGTCGCCGCCTGAGCCACCCGCCGCCGGGCGCGGCCGGCGCGGCCAGTCCGGCCAGCGCGAGAATCATGCGGTGGTTCCCACGCCTGCACCGGGAACCACCGCATGATCATCTTAGCGGGCGGACGTCCGTACGGGCGAGATCAAACCTGCGGAAGCACGGCGGCGGCGAGGAGCTCGATGTGATCCAGGTCGGTCGGATCGAGCACCTGCAGGTAGATCCGCTCGCATCCGACGCCGGCGAACCGGCCGATCTTGTCGACGACCTCGGCCGGGGTGCCGGCGAGTCCGTTCTCCCTGAGCTGCTCCACCGGCTGCCCGATCGCGTCGGCGCGCCGCTTGACCTCGGACTCGTCCCGGCCGCAGCACACGGCCTGGGCCACCGAGTACGCCATGTCCTTGCTCCGGCCGGCCTCGGCGCAGGCCGTACGGACCCGCTCGAAGGCCGCGCCGGTCGGCTCGACGCCCTGGAAGCCGGCGTTGTACTCGTCGGCGAACCTGACCGCCAGCCGCGGCGTCCGCTTCTTTCCCCAGCCGCCGATGATGATGGGCGGGCCCGGCCGCTGGGCGGGCTTGGGCAGCGCGGGTGAGTCGGCGAGCCGGTAGTGCGTGCCGGCGAAGGAGTACGCCTCGCCCTCCGGTGTTCCCCATAGACCGGTGACGATCTCCAGTTGCTCCTCGAGCCGCTCGAACCGTTCCTTCACGCTGGGGAACGGGATGCCGTAGGCGGTGTGCTCGCGTTCGTACCAGCCGGTGCCGAGGCCGAGTTCGACCCGCCCGCCGCTCATCTCGTCGACCTGAGCCACCGAGATGGCCAGCGGCCCCGGCAACCGGAACGTCGCCGATGACACGAGGGTGCCGAGCCGGATCCGGCTGGTCTCGCGGGCGAGCGCGCCGAGCGTGACCCACGAGTCACTGGGCCCCGGCGGCCCCGACTCTTTCATGATCGAACGGTAGTGATCGGAGCGGAAGAACGCGTCGAAGCCGCCTTCCTCCGTGGCCTTGGCGGCGCGCAGGAGGGTGCCGTAGCTCGCGCCCTCCTGGGGCTCGGTGAAGATCCTCAGCAGCATTGGCCCATCTTGGTACGCCGGAGCCCGGAGCGCTAACGCCCCTGCGTGCGGCCGAGCCGGCACAGGACGAAGCCGATCCCGATGAGGGCGAGGGCGACATCGGTCAACGCCAGGGCGGGCGCGCCCGTGTTCGGCAGCCGCGTCAGGCCGTTGCCGGGAACCCGCCCGGGCGCCGCCGCCAGCGACCGGTCCGCAGCGCGGGACCTGGCGAGGCGCGGCGCGATCACCCGGGTGGTGGCGACCGCGATGTTGTTGGCGCCCACGATGTCGATCGTCGCGCTGGAAACCCGTGCGGGCGTCCGTACGACCGCGCCCGGCTTCGCCTTCGGCCGCACCATGACCACCAGCGACTTCGACGCTCCTGGGGGCAGGGTGCCGAGGGCGCAGACCAGCCCGCCGCCGGCTGCCACGCCGGCCCCCTTGCACCGCACGCCGCCCTTGGCGAGCCTGATCGACGGCGCCGTCACCGCCGGCCCGCGGCGGCCCCGGCAGGCCGGCGCCGCCGAGCCCGTGCGGCCGGCCTCCTTGTGGGCCGTTTCCTTGCGGCCCGTTTCCTTGCGGGCGGCCTTGCGGACCGCTTCCTTACGGCCGGACGCGGCCGCCGGCAGGGGCGCGGTGCCGACGCAGGCCGCCGCCGCACGGCTGGCGACGGCCGCCGTGTCACGGAGTACGACCAGCCGCGCCGGGACCGTGCCGTGGTTGGTGACCGTGACCTTGTACGGGATGGCGCGGCCCGGCCGTGCCCGCCGTGGACCCGTCTGGGTCACGGCGACGTCGGTGATCTCCGCCACCTTCACGTCGTGGAAGGTCACCATCGTCCGGTTGGCCCACCGTGAGTGTGACCAGGTCAGGTGTCCCCTGGCGGAGATCGGCCGGCCGGCGCGCGCCTGCGGAGCGACCTTCGCGGTCACCACGCCGGCCTTCGTCCGCCCCGGCTTGATCTCGCCGAGCCGGCAGACCACGGCACGGCGCCGCCACGAACAGTTCTGCTGCCCGGAGACGAAGGACAGGCTCTTGGACAGCGACGCCACGAAGGTGACGCCGCGGGCGCTCGCCGACCCCTTGTTGGTGACCGCGAACGGCCAGGTGTAGGTCCGGCCGGGCAGCACAGGCCCGGCGGGCCTGGTCGTGGTGGCGACCAGCCTGACGCGCGGGTGCCGGTGCCGGTACGGCGGGCCGCCCCTGTGCGCGTGGCGCGCGCTCGCGGAGCCCACGGGCCCGTCGGCCCGCGCGCTGTTACCGCACCCGAAGAGCGGAACGACCCCGATCAGCGCCGTCGCGGCCGCCACGGCGATGCCCCGGGCGCCGCACGCTCGTCTCCGTGAAAAGATCATTCGTCCCCCGACCTCGTCGGCCTGATGTCCGGATCCGTTGTAGCGCCGCCGCCACACGCTGTCAGCGCCCCGTGGCGGCGCGTGCCGTCAACTCTTGGTCAAACCCATCGGGCGCCGGGAGTCCGTCAACCCGAGGTTGACGGGCTCTCCGTCGTCAACCTAGAGTTGACGGATGGACCAGCTTCCAGCACGACTCGACGACCTCATCGACTACGTCAAGACCAGGCATCCGGGCAGCGGGCCGCTGACTCACCTGTCCGCCGCCGTCCTCGCCGCGGAACAACTCGGCGAGCTCGCCGACCATCTCATCGGCCACTTCGTCGACCAGGCCCGCCGGGCCGGCGCGTCGTGGACCGAGATCGGGCAGAGCATGGGCGTCAGCAAGCAGGCCGCCCAGAAACGCTTCGTCCCCAAGAGCCTGGCGGAGCCCGGCGACCGCGCCGCCGGCAACCTCTTCAGCCGGTTCACCATCCGGGCGCGCGGCGTGGCGGCGGGCGCCCAGGAGGAGGCCCGCGAGGCGCGGCACGACCACGTCGCCAGCGAGCACATCGTGCTCGGCCTGCTGCGCGAGCCGGAGGGCCTGGCGGCCAAGGCGATCGAAGGTCTCGGCGTCTCGCTCGACGGCGTCCGCGACGCCGTCGTGGCCGCCATGGGCCCGGCGGGGGCCGACGAGATCACCGGCCACATCCCGTTCGCCCCCGAGGCCAAGAAGGTGCTCGAACTGTCCGTGCGGGACGCGCTGCGGCTCGGGCACAACTATGTCGGCACGGAACACATCCTGCTCGGCGTGCTCGGCCTCGACGACGGGCTCGGCGCGCGGGTGCTGGGTGAGCTCGGCATCACCAAGACCAGGGCCGAAGAATGGCTCATCCCCGTCCTCACCGAGATGCTCCGCGAACGCACCGAAGCCGCGGACACATAGGGGTTACGCCCTGGCCAGCACCGCCAGGACCTCCACGTGATGGGTCATCGGGAAGGCGTCGAAGGCGCGGAGCGCGTCGAGCCGCCAGCCGCGGTCGGCGAAGTAGGCGAGGTCGCGGGCGAGCGTCGCCGGGTCGCACGAGACGTAGGCGATCCGCCGCCCGGCAAGCTCGGCGACCCGGTCCACGACGGTGCGGCCGGCGCCGGTACGGGGCGGATCGAGCACGACCAGGTCGGCACGGCGCCGCCCACCGCGCCGCCCGCCGCCCCGCCGCCCGCCGCCGTCCTCCGCACCGAACTCGATCGTCTCGAGCACGTCCTCCGCCTTGCCATGCTCGATCGAGACGTGCGGCAGGTCCCGTACGTTGAATCGGGCGTCGCGGACCGCCTGCGGGTCGGACTCGATGCCCACCACGAGCCCGTCCTGGCCGACCCGCTCCCCCAGCACGCCGGCGAACAGGCCGGCACCGCAGTACAGGTCGACGGCGATGTCACCCGGCTCGGGACGCAGCGCATCGAGGACGGCGTCGACGAGCAGGGCGGCGGCCCCCGGGTGCACCTGCCAGAACCCGTCGCCGCTGACCTGCCACAGCCGCCCGGCCACGTCCTCACGCACGTACGGCAGGCGGCGTCCCGGCTCGGGCCGGCCGCGGACGACGCGTACCGGCACGTCGAGGCGCGGCACCCGGGCCGGCCGGTGGCCGCGCCCGCGCCGCTCGGACACCACGACGACCCGGTCGCCGGTGCCCGCCGAGGCGATGGCCTCCACGCCGGACGCGCCGGGCCAGCGCTTGCGTTCGACGCCGAGCCGCTCGACCTCGGGATGGGCGATCAGGCAGGCGTCGATGGGTTCGATGTCGTGCGACCGGTGCCGCCGCAGCCCGACCACGCCGTCGCCGCCGACCGCGAACTGGACCCGGGTGCGCCAACCGAGGCCGGGCGGGGTCCGCACGGCGTCGTCTGGGACCGGGATCTCCTCCACGACGACCGACCGTTCGATGCCGGCCAGCCGGCTCAGCTGTTCCGCGACGACGGCGGCCTTGAGCCGGCGCTGCGCGGGCAGCGAGGCGTGCTGCCAGTCGCAGCCGCCGCAACGGCCGGGGCCGGCGAACGGGCACGGCGCGTGCACCCGGTCCGGCGACGCCTCGATGACCTCGACCGCGTCGGCCCGCAGGAAGCTCTTGGTCTCGTCGGTCACCCGGGCCCTGACCCGCTCGCCGGGCAGTGTGTGCCGGACGAAGACCACCCGCCCGTGATGGCGCGCCACGCACCAGCCGCCGTGGGCCACCGGTCCGATCTCCAGCTCGAGCACATCGCCGACGGCGCCCGGCGACGAGGCGGCAGGGTCGGCGGCGGACGGCACGGAAGCCACGGGCGAGGGGGGCGAGGCGGGCGCGGGATCAGTCACGTTCCGCCACGATACCGCCGCCGGCCGGCAATCCGGCCGCTCCGTCCTGGCCGCCGCGGTCGTACGGGCGGCGCACCGAGCCGGGGGCGAACGCCTCCGGCCGGCCCTTGAGCCGGTCGGAGGAGACGAGCTGCCACGGCACGCTCGTCACCATCACGCCCGGCTGGAACAGCAGCCGGCTCTTGAGCCGCAGCGCGCTCTGGTTGTGCAGCAGATGTTCCCACCACCGGCCGACCACGTACTCCGGGATGAACACCGTGACGACATCCCGCGGGCTCTTGCGCCTGACCCGCTTGACGTAGTCGAGCACGGGCCGGGTGATCTCGCGGTAGGGCGAGTCGAGGATCTTCAGTGGCACCGGCAGGCCCTGCGCGTCCCACTCCTCCTGCAGCCGCGCCGCCTCCTCCGGGTCGACCGCGACCGTGATCGCCTCCAGGGTGGACGGCCGGGTCGCCCGGGCGTACGCGAGCGCGCGCAGCGTGGGTTTGTGGATCTTGGAGACGAGGACGATGGCGTGGTTGCGGGCCGGCAGCGCGACGTCCTCGCCGCTGGGCACCAGCTCCTGCGACACGCCGTCGTAGTGCCGGCGGATCGCCAGCATGAGCCAGAAGAGCAGCGGCATCGCGATGCACACGATGTAGGCGCCGAGCAGGAACTTCGTCGTCAGCACGACGACGAGCACGATGCCGGTGACTATGGCGCCGAACGCGTTGATGGTCCTGGACGTCTTCATCCGGCGGCGCTGCGCCGGGTCGGCCTCGGTGCGCAGCAGCTTGTTCCAGTGCCGGACCATGCCGGTCTGGCTCACCGTGAACGAGACGAACACGCCGACCGTGTAGAGCGGGATCAGCTTCGTCACCGACGCGTGGTAGGCGTAGATCAGCAAGCCGGCCATCGTGGCGAGGATGATGATGCCGTTGCTGAACGCGAGCCGGTCGCCGCGGGTGTGCAGCTGGCGCGGCAGGTAACGGTTCTGCGCCAGCACCGAGCCGAGCACGGGGAAGCCGTTGAACGCGGTGTTCGCCGCCAGGAACAAGATCAGCGCAGTCATGATCGTGACGAACGCGAACCCGAGCGAGAAGTTGCTGAACACGGTGTGCGCCACCTGCGCGATCACCGGGTCGGAGTCGGTGACGTCCCTGCCGGTGGCCGGATCGGTCATGTGGCTGCCCTGGCTGGGGTCGGCGAATCGCGCGTGGGTGATGTAGGCGAGCGCGGACACGCCACCGAACATGGTCATCGCGACCAGGCCGAGCATGAGGAGGGTGGTCGCCGCGTTCTCGCCCTTGGGCTTGCGGAACGCCGGGACGCCGTTGCTGATCGCCTCGACGCCGGTGAGCGCGGCGCACCCGGAGGAGAACGCGCGCAGCAGCAGGAAGATCAGCGCGAACCCGCCGATCCCCGCCTCCTTGCCAACGACCTGGTAGCCGGCGGTCTCGGCGCGCAGCTCGGCGCCAAGACCGATGCGGGTGAAGCCCCACAGCAACATGCCGATGATGCTGAGCATGAAGAGGTACGTCGGGATGGCGAAGGCGATGCCCGACTCCTTGAGCCCGCGCAGGTTGGCGATCGTCATCGCCAACACGATCAGGATGGCGACGAGGACCTCGTGCGGCCGGATGAACGTGACGAGCGCGCCGAGGTTCTCCACTCCGGACGACACCGACACCGCGACGGTGAGGACGTAGTCGACGAGCAGCGCACTGGCGACGAGGACGCCCCACCGATCGCCCAGGTTGGTGCTGGCGACCTCGAAGTCGCCGCCCCCGCTCTGGTAGGCCCGTACGTTCTGCCGGTAGGACGCCACCACGGTCAGCAGGATGACGACGACGGCCGCCGCCACCCACGGCGTGTAGTGGTAGGTGGCGAGGCCGGCGATGCCGAGTGCCAGGACGATCTCCTGCGGTGCGTACGCGACCGAGGACAGTGCGTCGCTGGCGAAAACGGGCAGGGCGATGCGCTTGGGCAGCAACTGCTCGTGCACCTGGGTGCTGCGCAACGCGCGCCCCACGACAAGGCGCTTGACGAGGTCCGAAGCCTTGGACACGGAACGAGACTAGCCCGCATCTTGCCGCCTCTTTAACGCGCCGTCCTTACCCGAGCCGGCCGCGTGGACGGCGGGACGGCTCGCCCCCGGCGGGCCTGCCCCACGAGCGCGGGGGATTTGTCGTGGTGGTCGCGTGGGCGGGGTATCACTGGCCGGGACGGATGGATAGGTTCAACCCGTCGAGGATCGGGGTGGACCGGATCCGGCGCCGGGAAGGGACGGCCGTGCATATCGTGATCATGGGGTGCGGGCGTGTCGGGTCGACACTGGCCCACATCCTCGAGGACAAAGGTCATTCGGTGGCCATCATCGACCAGAACCCCGAGGCCTTTCGCCGGCTGCGCGGCGGGTTCAAGGGTCGCCGCGTCACCGGCTACGGTTTCGACCGTGATGTCCTGGCCGAAGCCGGCATCGAGAAGGCGTCCGCGTTCGTCGCGGTCAGCAGCGGCGACAACTCCAACATCATCTCCGCCAGGGTGGCCCGTGAGACGTTCGGCGTCGAGAACGTCGTGGCGCGGATCTACGACCCCCGCCGCGCCGAGGTCTACCAGCGGCTCGGCATCCCGACCGTGGCGACCGTCCGGTGGACCGCCGACCAGATGCTGCGCCGGCTGCTGCCCGAGGGGTCGGAGCCCATGTGGCGCGACCCGAGCGGTGAGGTCGTCCTCGCCGAGGTGATCGTGGATCACACGTGGATCGGGCACAAGATCGGCGACCTCGAGGAGACCGCCGAGATCCGCGTCGCCTTCGTTGCCCGCATGGGCGACGGCATCGTGCCGGACGCCGACACGGTCATCCAGGAGGGCGATGTCGTGCACGTCATGGCCCGCGCCGCGGACATGGAACGTATCAACGAGGCCGTCTCCAAGCCCGCCGAGGAAGGAGCCCACTGATGCGGGTCGCTATCGCCGGAGCCGGCGCCGTCGGACGCTCGATCGCCCAGGAGCTGCTGGAGAACGGGCACGAGGTGCTCCTCATCGACAAGAGCCCGCGGGCCATCAAGGTCGAGGCGGTGCCGCGCGCCGAGTGGCTGCTCGCGGACGCCTGCGAGATCGCCGCGTTGGACGACGCGGGCCTCGAACGCTGCCAGGTGGCGGTGGCCGCCAGCGGCGACGACAAGGTCAACCTGGTCGTATCGCTGCTGGCCAAGACCGAGTACGGGGTGCCGCGGGTGGTCGCCCGCATCAACCACCCCAAGAACGAGTGGCTGTTCAACGAGTCGTGGGGCGTCGACGTGGCCGTGTCGACCCCGCGGCTGCTGTCGGCGCTCGTCGAGGAGGCGGTCAGCGTCGGCGATCTGGTGCGGCTGATGACCTTCCGCCAGGGCGAGGCCAACCTGGTGGAGCTGACCCTGCCGGACGACGCTCCGCTGTCGGGTCAGCGGGTGGGCTCGGTCACCTGGCCGCACGACACCGCGCTGGTGGCGATCCTGCGGGAGGGCCGGGTGCTGGTGCCGAGCGGTGACGACACCCTGGAGGCCGGCGACGAGCTGCTGTTCGTGGCCAGCCAGGACGTGGAGGAGGAGCTGGGCGACCTGCTCAACGCCCGCTGACCGGGCCCCCTGCCGGGGCCGACCTCAGCCTGCTGCCGGGGCGGCCTCAGCCTGGACGGCCTCAGCCGGGCGGCTCTGCCGCCGGCCGGACCGGGTGGGGCGTGTTGCCGCGCATGAGCACGACCGCGGCCAGGCCGAGCGCGCCGAGGTAGACGGGCCAGCCCAGCGCGACCTTGCTCACGCCGAGCCAGGCCACCTGGGCCGAGAGGTACAGGGGGATCTGCACGGCCAGTTTGATCACACCCGGCAGCAGCAGGAGCCACGACAGCCGGGCGCACACCTTCACCATCGCCGGGTCGCGGCGCCACGCCAGCGGATCCTCCGGGTTGGCGGCGCCCACGAGAAATCCCACGAACGGCCAGCGCGCGAGGATGGACAGCAGCATCAGGCCGCTGGCCGCGCCGGTCCAGAGCATGCCGGGCAGGAAGGCGTCTTCGGCCTTACCCGAACGCAGCGCGAAGAAGGCCGCCAGGGCGATGCCGATCAGGCTGTTGAGCACGAACTGCGGGGTGGATCGCTGCACCAGCCGGACGACCAGCAGCGCGAGCGCCGCGCCGCCGCCGATGTAGAGCGACGGCCGCAGGTCGTGCGTGACGATCCAGGAGACGGTGAACGCGATCGTCGGAACGGCGCCCTCGACGACGCCGCGCTTGCCGCCCAGGGCCCTGTTGAGCTGCGCCTTGATGATCGCCTCGACGGTGCCGGACGCGCCGTGCTGCGGCTGCTCGGCCGCCGCCTGCGACGGCTCGGCCGCCTGCGCGCGCCGCTCACCCTGCTCCCGCTCCGGGTCACGGTTGGGGTCACGGTTGGGGTCACGGTCCGGGCCGGCGGCCTCCTCGCGCCCCGTCACCTGGGTCATGCGCCGCCTCCCCGCTCGTTCATGCCGGCCCTCGCAACTCGTACCGGGGATTGAAGATTACCTTCCGCCCGTCCTGGATGCTCACCAGCCCTTCGGCGCGCAGCCGCCGGCCAGGCTCGATCCCGGCTATCTTCCGGCGGCCGAGCCAGACCAGGTTGATCACATCCGTGCCGTCGTACAGCTCGGCTTCGAGCGCGGGCGCGCCTCCACGTGGTCGTAGCGTCACGGTCCGTAGCGTACCCGCCACGCACGCGCGGCCACGCACCCGGCAGTCACAAATCGGGGTGGCGCCCTCGACGCCCGCGCTCTTCTGCAGGTCTTCGGCTTCCAACTCGGCCTTGCTCGAGGCGAGCCGGCGGAAGAAACGACGCAGCCCGCCAGATTCGGTGTCCGCGTCCGGTTCCCCGAATGTCGTCTCGGCCGGAACCCTGTCCATGATTTTCCAGCCTACGGCATCCAAGAGAAGAGAAGACTCCGCGCGTTTGCCGTACTTTGAAACATTTCATGACTTATAGGCACCGGCGCGCGACCACGGCGGCGCGGCGGCGTCCTCCTCCGCCTCCGCTTCCCGGACCATCGCGGCGTCCGCGGATCCCAGCCGCCATGGCACGCTCGTCACCATGACCCCGGGCCGGAACAGCAGCCGGGCCTTGAGCCGCAGCGCGCTCTGGTTGTGCAGCAGTTGCTCCCACCAGTGCCCGACGACGTACTCGGGGATGAACACGCACACCACGTCGCGCGGGCTCTTGCGGCGGACCCGCGCGACGTAGTCGAGCACCGGCCCGGTGATGTCGCGGTACGGCGAGTCCAGGATCGCCAGCTTGACCGGGATGTCCCGCTCGGCCCACTCCCGCTCCAGCGCCTCGGTCTCCCGCCCGGTCCGTACGGTCACCGCGGTCAGCGTCGACGGGCGGGTCGCCCGGGCGAAGGCCAGCGCGCGCAGCGTCGGGGTGTGCAGCTTGGACACCAGGACCACGGCGTGGATGCGGCTGGGCAGCGTCACCCCTTGATCCCCCGGGCGCAACTCGGCGGCCACGCGGTCGTAGTGCCGCCTGATCCCCTTCATCATGAAGAAGACCACGGGCATGGCGATCACCACGATCCAGGCCCCGTTCATGAACTTGGTGAGCAGCACCACGACGAGCACGAGGCCGGTGAACGCGGCCCCCACCGAGTTGATCATCCGGGCGCGCCGGATCCGGCGCCGCCGCGCCCGGTCCACGGCGGTGCGCAGCTCGGCCGTCCAGTGCTTGACCATGCCGGTCTGGCTCAGCGTGAACGACACGAACACGCCGATGATGTAAAGCTGGATCAACCGGGTGGTGCTGGCGTGGAACGCCCAGATCAGCAACCCGGCCAGCAGCGCGAGGATCACCACGCCGTTGCTGAAGACGAGCCGGTCACCGCGCCGGGAGAACTGCCGCGGCAGGTAACCGTCCTCGCCGAGGATCGACGCGAGGATGGGGAACCCGTTGTACGCCGTGTTCGCCGCCAGGATCAGGATCGCCGCGGTGAACACCGCCACCAGGTAGAACAGCGGCGAGCCGCCTCCCGACACCGCGGCGGCGACCTGGGTGATCACCGTCTTCTGCTGGTACCCGGGGGGCGCGCCGATCAGGTGCAGCGGGCTGTCGGCGATCCGCACCTTCGACGCCAGCGCGAGCAGAGTGATCCCGGCCAACATGACGATCGTCATCCCGCCCATGATCGCCAAGGTGGCCGCCGCGTTCTTCGGCTTGGGCGGCCGGAAGTTGGGCACGCCGTTGCTGACCGCCTCCACCCCGGTCAGCGCCGTACAGCCTTGGGAGAACGCGCGCAGCACGAGCGCGACGGCGAGCAGGCCGGCGGTGCCGTGCGTCGCCGTCACGCCGAAGTGCGCCGACTCGGCCCGCGGCGCGTCCCCGAACACCACGCGCATCGCGCCCCAAAGGATCATGATGTAGACGACGGCGGCGAACCCGTACGTCGGAACGGCGAAGATCGTCCCCGACTCCTTGACCCCGCGCAGGTTCATGATCGCCAACACCGCGACCATGGCAAGCGACAGCTGCACCGCGTACGGGCCGAGGGCCGGGACCGCCGAGACGATGTTGGCCACGCCGGCCGCCACGGACACCGCCACCGTGAGCACGTAGTCGACCAGCAGCGCGCTCGCCGCCACCAGCGACGCGTTGACCCCGAGGTTGGCCCGGCTCACCGCGTACGCCCCGCCGCCGCCCGGGTAGGCGTGGCAGGTCTGGCGGTACGACATGACCACGACCGCGAGCAGCACGATCACCGCGAGCGCCACGTACGGCGCGAGATGAAGGAGCGCCAGCCCGCCCAGGCTCAGGCCGAGCAGGATCTCCTCGGTCGCGTACGCGTTCGACGACAGCGGGTCGCTGCAGAAGACGGGGAGAGCGAGCTTCTTCGGCAGCAGCGTCTCGCCCATCTGCTCGCTGCGCAGCGGGCGGCCGACGAGAAACCGTTTGGGCAGATGGAGGGCCTGTCTCACGCCCCCATACAACCCGCGGCGCCCGGCCCGCGCCCGCTCCCCTAACGCGCCCCTGACGCCGAGCCCGTAGGTCCTAACGACTTCTTAACGCGATCTCGGTGCGCCGATGACGCGGGCTCGGGCGGCGTCAGGTGAACGGCCGGTGGTCCTGCCTGCAGGTCGTGCCGGCCGGGGGCAGCGCGCCATCGATGAGGTAGGCGGACTCGTACGCCTGGGCGCAGGCGCTCGGGTTGAGGAAGGCGGTGTGGCCGTATCCCTCGACGGTCAGCAGGCGCGCGGCGTGCAGCTCGCGGACCATGGCGAGGGCGTTGGGGTACGGCGTGCCCGGGTCGGTGGTGTTGTTGACGGGCGACCAGGCCGGCCCAGCCGGGGAGTCCGCCCGGTTCGGGATGCGTCGTGTACGCGAGCACACCGCTGATGCCGGTGACCAGGGCGGCGGCGAACCCGTGATTTCGCGTGTGAACGGCCACACGTGGACAGGCTACTGTCCCTTTTATGCTGAAATGCCGGAATATTGCAATGGCCATCGCTGGTACAGAATTAACCAGGGCGGTTTGCTACATGGGAGTCGAGTTAGGCCAAGGGGACCGATGGACATCTTTGTGGTGCACGGGGGGCTCATCCGGGACTACCGTGCATTCACCTCGGGTGCGGTCAACGTGCGGAACCAAGACATCGCCGCCCAAGTGCGGCGCGGTCTCGACGAGGGAGAGCAGTGGCCCGATCCCTGGCTTTCGCTCAATCCCAGTTTCGCCGAGGGCGGGTCGATCGCGGAGCTGGTCCAGGCCGGGCTGCTGCACCCTGAATGTGAGCGGATCTTCAGAGTGGGCAAGCCCGAAGACTCCCTGGCGGGAAGGCCTTTGGTGCTGCATCGGCACCAGCGCGATGCCATCGAGGTCGCCCGGACGGGCCAGACTTATGCGCTCACTACCGGTACGGGTTCGTTCCGGTAAGTCTCTGGCCTACATCATTCCGATCGTCGATCGCGTTCTGCGCGAACGGGAGCGAGGCGCCAGAGCCGGCGTCAGGGCGATCATCGTCTACCCGATGAATGCCCTGGCGAACAGCCAGCAGGAGGAGTTGAAGAAGTTCCTGCGGAATGGCTATGGCGAAGGCCGCGAGCCGGTCTCGTACGCCCGGTATACCGGTCAGGAGACCGAGGCGGAGCGGCGGACCATCTTAAGTAATCCGCCGGACATCCTGCTGACCAATTACGTGATGCTCGAGCTGATGCTCACCCGGCCACGAGAAAGGCAGGGTCTGATCAGCGCCGCGCAGGGTCTGCGCTTTCTGGTCCTCGACGAGCTGCACACCTACCGCGGGCGTCAGGGCGCTGAACGTGGCCATGCTGGTACGCCGGGTACGCGACGCCTGCGAGGCCCGCGATCTGCAGTGTGTGGGCACGTCCGCGACCATGGCGGCCGGCGGCACCACCACTGACCAGCAACGGACCGTCGCCGAGGTGGCGAGCAAGCTCTTCGACACCGATGTCGAGCCGCACCGGGTCATCGGAGAAACGCTCGTACGGGCCACGGAAGACGGCAGGCACGATCCGGCCGAGTTGGCGGCCAGGGTCGCGAAACCCGCGGAGAAGTCCTCGGCCTTGGCCATCTCGATCATGAACCAGACGAAGTCCGGGGTTTGGAGCACAGCGGGGATCGTTGCCTGGTGGTACTCGTGGATGGTCTTGGCGCCGGACTCGAGGTCGGCGTACATCCGCTGGCGAGATCCCATGGCATCGCCGTAGGAGTCCCACCACCCTCGCTCGGCGGCATCGCGGGCGATGCGGATGATGTCGTGCCACCGCTCGCCGGTGACCTCCAGGAGGTCGAGGATCTTCATGACCTCGGCGAGGTCGGGGCGGATGTGGGCGTTCTCCAGCTTGGAGATCTTCATGCGGGACTGGTGGATGCGCCTGGCGACCTGTTCGGCGGTCAGGCCGCGCTCCTCACGCAGCGCACGGAGCTCCACGGCGAGCCGCCGGCGGCGGACGAAAGGGCTGGTCATCGTCGACCTCCGGAACCGGTCGGGACGCGTGGGCTCGTACAGGATTTCGATTACAGTACGTACGGTTCGGTCACACTCCGGATTCGGGCGCAGCCCCGATGCCGGATCGTTCGGCGCGTGAACGTTCGGATCCGGCACGCTCCGGCCGCACCAGCCAGGAGACCACTCGGCGATGCGGGACGGTGCTAACACCGAAGTTGAGGTGGCTGTTTCCTTACCGGCAGCCCTCGTCCGCGGGCACCGGGGTGGGCTGGGCGCCGTGCCGCTTCGGCTGGGCCGGTTGCGTGTTCTCGGAAGTCACGCCGGGAACCTAGTTCCGAGAACCCGTTGTTCTCGGAGGCTGTGTCCCGCGGGTCGCGAGGTCGTCGAGCCACCGCCGAGTCTGTCGCGGGGTCCGTAGCCGGAGTACCTGCACGCCGAGGCCGGTGGTCTCGGCGGCTTGACGCTCGTAGCGGCCGCGGTTGGCCAGGTATTTGCGTACGGCGTTGGCCAGCACCGAGCGGCGGGAGAAGAACGCCCGCCGCCAGGTGGCCGCGCTGGCGGGAGCCGGTTCCCGGCCGGACAGGCGGCGCAGGTTGCGGCGGGTGACCCGCCACACGATGAGCGGCAGCCGGTAGTCCAGCCAGATCAGCAGGTCGGCGCGGTGCCAAGTGATGTCGGCGAGTTTGGAGTAGTTGCCGTCGACGACCCAGGCGGAGGTCTCGGTGATGGCCGCGGTGCGGGCCCGGAATTCCTCGAGCGGCAGCGCCACGCCGCCGGTGAACAGCACATCGTCGAGGTCATGGTGGGGCAGGTCGAGGGACGTGGCGAGACGTGCGGCGAGCGTGGTCTTGCCCGTCCCGGGCAGGCCGAACACCGCGATCTTCCGCATCAATGACTCGCTGGCTGTGGATAGAGGGCCGTGCCGCCGTGCTCGGGGTGCCGGCGTAGGACGGTCAGAAAGTCGCGCTGGAAGGCGCCCCGGGCGGCGAACTCCTCCTCATCGTAGACGCCGACGCCCTTGCGGATCTTCACCACGATGCCGTTGATGACCGACACTCCGGCCCCGCCGAGGTCGGAGAACACGTTGGCCCGGACGTGGCCGAACAGTTCACCTCGGTGCTCGGAGAAGCAGACCGAGTAGGCCAGATCGGCCAGCGGGTAGAGGTGCGTCGTGCGGGCCCGGTTGACCGGGTCGGCATGCGACGCCACGTTGGCGAGCAGCCCGGGGCGCAGGGCGGCCAGGTAGTGCCCGAGCGCTTCGCGGCTCGTCGGAGCCAGCGGCAGCGGTACGTCACCGACACGACCCGGGGCGACGGTCGGCCGCCGCCACATCCCGGAGGTTCCGGTCAGGCAGGCGCCGGCGATCGCGTCGTAGATCCGGCGGAGGACATAGTGGATGGCGTTAAGGTCGGCCAGTAACGCGGGATCGGTGAAGGCGTCCCAGCCACCTGGCACCCGCAGTTGCAGACTGGCGGTGGCCTGCGGGCTCGACAGCGGCTCGACCACCTCCACGGCGTGCAGCCGTACGCCGGCCAGGCAGTCGGCGGCGAGGATCGCGCCGAGCACGCTGGCCTCCTCCACGGTGCGGCGGCGCCGCTGCGGCGGGTAGGACCGGGCGGGGGCGGTGAGCTCGTCGACGCGTCGCAGCTCGGCGGCCGTGCGGCCGACCAGATGGGCGTGGAAGCGTTTCTCGCCCTGGATCGACTCGCGGTCCACGGTGGCCGGGTCGTAGCTCCACGACAGCACCGGGTACAGACCGGCGCCGCGGCAGTGCTCGGCGAAACACACGGTCACCGCGCCCAGCGCCACCCCGAACGCTGGGGAATGGTCGTGCAGTCCGGTCCGCACCCGGACGCCGGAAGACATCGCCATCACCTCCCGCTGGGCGTGTGGGTGCCGCTTGTCGATCAGCATGTAGGACTCGTCCGGGCCGACTCCGATGTGGGTGAGCACGCCGGAACGCCGCCAGATCTGCGCCACCGCGGCGAGCCTGCGCGGCCGCGCCTTGGGCGCATATCCGGGGCAGCCCTTGACCGTCAGCGGGTCGGCGACCGGGACGGCGCCGCGCGCCGTCTCCACGGCCGCCGGGAGCAGCGACGCCGACCCGAGCGCGTGCGGGCACATCTCGACGGTGGTGGTCATGGTGGCGATCTCCTGTGCGATTGGGGTGGGGGGGTGTGACTTCCAGCAAGCGCCACGGTGGAGATGAGAAACAGCTCGGCCTTCGTGGTCCGCAAACGATTTGCGCATCATGCAAACGCGCTGGCAGCACGCTGCCCCGGCCGGTTACGGTGGGGATCGGGACGCCATGTGCGGAGCAGCCAATGGACTCAGGTCAGCCGTATCCGTCGCCCCTTCCCCAGATCACGGACGGTCACGGCTCCGGCGCGATCGTGCGTAGCGCCCGCCAGGCCCAGCGGATGACGCTGGCCGATCTCGGTCGGCGCACCGGTTACTCCGCCGCCCAGATCTCCCGGTACGAACGCGGCATCGCCCCATTAACCGACGTCACGGTGCTCCGCCGGTTCGCCGCCGCCCTGACGATCCCGCCGCAGATCTTCGGGTTGATGCCCGAGGACGCACCGACCCCGCCGGGCGCCGCACTCTCGCAGACTCGCGCGCCTAGGGTGAGCCGTGAGACGCGGGAGGACGGTGACAAGGTGCGGCGACGTCAGCTACTGGCCCACCTGGCCGTGACCGCGGCCGCGGCCGCGGGTTCGGCTGCCACCCGTGGCCAGGCCACACCAACAGGCGCCGCGGGCGCAGGGGAGTTGCTTGTCGGCCGGGTCCGCGACGCCATGCTCGGTCTGGGCACACTGCCAGCGCAGCAGTCGGTCGACCGGCTGCCGAAGGACCTGGCGGTGGCGATGCGGGACTTCCACGGCTGCCGGTACGGGCGTCTGGCCGGTGCCTTGCCGCGGCTGATCACGGCCGGGCACGCCGTCACGGCCGACCGTCCCGACGACGCGGACGCGAACGCGCTGCTCGCCGAGATCTACACCCTCGCCACCCGGATGCTGATCAAACTGGATGACCAGCAACTCGGATGGATGGCCGCCGACCGGGCCCAGGTCATCGCCGGCGCCGTCGGTAACGCGCTCATCGCCGGAGAGGCCGCGAGGAACCTGGCCGTCCTGGCCCGCAAGGCCGGCTGGCACGCGCAAGCGATGTCGATCGCATTGACGGCTGCCGACCACCCAGGCCTGCGGAGCGGCAACCCGAGGCATGTGGCCGAACGCGGCCTTTTGATCCAGTCCGCGGCCTACACGGCCGCCAAGAGCGGCGACCGTGCCACCATGCGGAACCTGACCGAAGAAGCCGCGGCGATCGCCGCCGGGCTGGGCGGCGGCACGCTGCTGCGCGACCACGGCGGCGGGCTCAGTGCCACTACCGTCAACCTGCACCGGATCTCCGCCGAGTACTCCATCGGAGAGCC
>DASUWU010000052.1:0-45669 GCA_036378315.1 Streptosporangiaceae bacterium
GGGGGTCGGCGTGGGGGTGGGCGTCGGCGTCGGCGTGGAGGTCGTGGGAGTCGGCGTGGGGGTGCGGGTCGGCGTGGGCGCCGGGGTGGACGCGCGCGGCCGGCCCGGGCGGGCGAACCGCACCAGTACGGCGGTGACGCCGCTCTGGCCGGCCGCCGGCGCGCCGGACGGGGCCGCGGCCGCACAGGCCGCACCGGTCGGCGCGGCGCTCCCTGCCGTGCTCTGGGCGTCCTCGGCCGCCGCCAGGTCGGCCTCGGCGGCGGTCACGTCCTCGCGCGCCTTCGTGTCGTCCAGCTTCGCGAGCGTCTGGCCCGCCTCGACCCGCTGCCCGACGGCGACGTCCAGCTCCGTGACGGTCCCCGCCGCGCCGAACGCGGCCTCCCTGGTGTCGGCGCTCTGGACGGTGCCCGCCGCGCCCACCGTGGCCGTCACGGTTCCCCGCGCGACGGCGACGTACGTGAGGTGCGCCGTCCCGTTTCCCGTCCCGAAGACCACGAACCCGCCGCCCGCGACCAGCACGGCGCCGAGGGCGGCGACCGCGACCGGCGGCCGGGGCCGCCGGCGTGGCTCAAGCGCGCGCGGTGTCATGACCCGTGAGCGTGCTGGCCGCACGTCACGGCCTCCTGAGTCCGACCTGAGAGTTTCCTGGGAGTCCGGGTTCCCAGGAAACTCTCAGGATGGGGTCAGCTTCGCCCAAGCCGCGACCAGCAGCTTTGGTCGCGTGACATCGCTCATCAAACGCAGAGCCTTCGTGGTGAACGGCGCGCTCGGGGTGCTGCTCGTCGGCGGGGCCGGGTACGCGTGGTTCTCGATCGCCGATGACGGGTCGAGCGCGCGGGCGGCGACGGGGACGGCCGAGGTGGCCCGGGGCACCCTGCTGTCGTCGGTGTCGGCCACGGGTTCGGTCGAAAGCGCCAGGACCGAGTCGCTCAACTTCGGCACCTCAGGCACCGTGGAGAAGATCAACGTCGAGTCCGGCGACCGGGTCGACAAGGGACAGGTGCTGGCCGAGCTCGACGACACGACCGCGAGGGAGAACCTCGACGCGGCGGCGGCGAACCTGGACGCGGCCGATGACAACACCTCCACCGCGTCCGGCTATGCCTCGTTCATCTCGGCCAGGAACAGCTACAACGACGCCAAGCGGGCACTGGACGGCACGGTGCTGAAAGCGCCGTTCTCCGGGACCGTCCTGTCCGTCAACGGCTTGGTCGGCGGCTCGTCCAGCGGCTCATCGAGTTCGGCGAGTTCGGCGGGTTCGTCCGGCTCCTCGGGGAACTCGGCCGCGGGCGGCGGCGGTGGCGGCGGGAACGGCGCTGGCGCGGGTGGCGGTGCGGCGGGCTCGTCCGGGTCCGGCTCGTCCGGGGCGGCTGGCTCGTCCGGATCGGCCGGGAACGGGTTCATCGAACTGGCCGACACCACGAAGCTCCAGGTCAAGGGCGAGTTCACCGAGGCCGACACCACCAAGCTCAAGCTCGGCCAGCAGGCGACGGTGACCTTCGCCGCGCTGAGCGGCACGACCGCGTCCGGCAAGGTGACCGCCATCGACATGTCGCCGACGACGAGCAACAACGTCGTGCAGTACGGGGTGACCGTGGCGTTGTCCGGCCGGCCGGCCGGCGTCCGGATCGGGCAGACGGCGACCGTCCAAGTGATCGTGGCCAAGGCCGACAACGTGCTGTACGTGCCGAGCGCGGCCGTCCGCACCGCGGGCGGGCAGAGCACGGTCACGGTCATGCGCGACGGCGAGCAGGTGACGCAGCCGGTGCGGGTCGGCATCAAGGGCGACCAGGGCACCGAGATCACCTCCGGGGTGACCGCGGGGGAGCGGGTCGTCATGACCGCCTCTGGCGCCGGCGGCGCCGGCTTCCCCGCCGGCGGGTTCCCCGGGCTCGGCGGCGCCCGTCTGGGCGGTGGCCGCCCATGAGCACGAGCAATGCGCGGGAAACGGCTCGCGTGCCGGTCATCGACCTGCGTGAGGTGACCAAGGTGTACGGCGCGGGGGAGACAGCCGTACCGGCCCTGCGCGGCGTGTCACTGCGGATCGACCGCGGCGACTACGTGGCGATCATGGGCGCGTCCGGGTCGGGCAAGTCCACGCTGATGAACATCATCGGCTGCCTCGACGTGCCGACGGCCGGCCGCTACCTGCTCGACGGCACCGACGCCGGTTTCCTGGCGGAACGGGAACTGTCGATCCTGCGCAACCGCAAGATCGGGTTCATCTTCCAGTCGTTCAACCTGATCCCGCGGATGACCGCGCTGGCCAACGTGGAGCTGCCGCTGGCCTACGGCGGGATCAAGGCCACCGAGCGCCGGCGCCGCGCGCTGGCCGCGCTGACCTCGGTGGGGCTGGCCGACCGCGTCGGGCACGAGCCGAACGAGCTGTCCGGCGGCCAGCAGCAGCGGGTGGCCGTCGCCAGGGCGCTGGTCACCGGGCCGTCCCTGCTGCTGGCCGATGAGCCGACCGGCAACCTGGACACCGCCTCGACGCGGGAGGTGCTGAACATCCTGGACCGGCTGAGCGGCAGCGGCCGCACCATCGTGGTGATCACGCACGAGGACGACGTGGCCGCGCACGCCAGGCGCGTGGTGCGCCTCGTGGACGGCCGTGTCGTGGACGACCACCGCCGGGATCCGGTCCGCACCCTGGAGCCGGCCACATGAGCGCGCCGCGGGCGCGGACCAGGCGGCGGGGGGCGACGTGACGTACCGGGAGATCCTTCGGTTCGCGTTGCGCGGGTTGTCGGCGAACAAGCTGCGCAGCGGGCTGACCACACTGGGGATTCTGATCGGCGTCGGCGCGGTGATCCTGCTGGTCGCGGTGGGCAACGGCTCGTCCAGGCAGGTCCAGCAGAACATCGAGCGGCTCGGGTCCAACTCGCTGACCGTCATGAAGTCCACGTCCGGGGGGCGCGGGCCTGGCGGCGGCCTGGCGCGGCTCTTCGGGGCCGGCGGAGGCGGGGGCCGCGGCGCCGGCGGTGGTGCGGCCGGGGCCGCGGGAGCCGGCGGTGCCGGTGGGGCGGATGGCCAGCAACAGCAGAACACCGGGCCGCGCATCCAGGCGCGCGACCTCACGGTCGACGACGCGCGCGCCCTGACCGACCCGGCGAACGCGCCGTCGGTGAAGAGCGCGTCGCCCGTGGTGAACGCGCCGTCGAGCACGGCGACGTACGAGGGCGCCAGCCACACCATCCAGCAGGTCGTCGGCACCTACCCGACGTACTTCGAGGCGACCAACAAGGTGGTGGCGAGCGGCTCGTACTTCACCAACGACGACGTCACCGGCGCCCGCAAGGTGCTCGTGATCGGCTCGACGGTGGCGGACGACCTGTTCGGCACGGTCGATCCGGTCGGCAGGCAGATCAACGTCGGCGGGGTGCCCTTCACAGTGGTCGGCGTGCTCAAGGAGCAAGGCGGGGCGGGCTTCCAGGATCCCGACGACATCGCGATCGCGCCGCTGCCCGCAGTGCAGCAGAGCCTCACCGGCTTCGCCGGGCTGAACCAGATCGTCGTGCAGGCCAGGAGCGCCGGGACGGTGGACGCGGCGCAGGGCGAGGTGACCTCGATCCTCGACGACAGGCACGACATCTCGGCGGCCAACCCCGCCGACTTCACGATCCTCAACCAGGCGAGCCTGCAGTCGGCGGTGAGCGAGTCGAGCAAGACCTTCACCGTGCTGCTCGGCGCGGTGGCCGCCATCAGCCTGCTGGTCGGCGGCATCGGCATCACCAACATCATGCTGGTCACGGTGACCGAGCGGACCCGGGAGATCGGCATCCGCAAGGCCATCGGAGCGCCCAAGGGGGCGATCCTCGGCCAGTTCATCACGGAGGCGACCGTGCTCAGCCTGGTGGGCGGCCTGCTCGGCGTGGTGGCGGGGGTGATCGGCAGCCAGTTCCGGGTGGTCGGGGTCAAACCGATAATCGTGCCCTCGTCGATCGTCCTCGCCCTCGGCGTCTCGATCGCGATCGGCCTGTTCTTCGGCAGTTATCCGGCCAACAGGGCCGCCAACCTGCGACCCATCGAGGCGCTGCGCCATGAGTGAGGGCCAGGACCGTACGGAGGATGAGGAGACCACGGTGGCGACCAAGCACCGCAAGCCGGCGGACGAAAGGGCCGCGCCGGCGGCCATGACGCCGGACGAACTGCTGGAGACCTCGCCGTTCGGCGACGACCTGTCCACGGAGCTGGCGGCGCGGCCGCCGCGGCGGGCGCGGCCGGGGGCGACCATGTATCTGGGCGCCGGAGTGCTGGTGGTCGCCGGGTTTCTCGGCGGCGTCCAGGCGGACAAGCACTGGGGCTCACGGCCCGGGTCGGGCAACGCCGACGCGCTGCAGCGGGCCATCGCCTCCCGGCTGGGCGGTGCCGGCGGATCCGGACAAAACGCCACACAGCAGGGCAGGTCTGGCACCGGAAACCTCACGCTCGGTACGGTGAAGCTGGTCGACGGGAAGACGATCTACGTACAGACCACGGCCGGCACGATCGTCCAGGTGAAGACCGACGGCTCGACCAGGATCCAGGTGTCGAAGGAGGGCACGGTCAAGGACCTCCAGACCGGCTCGACCGTGATCGTGCAGGGCACCCCGGGCGCGGACGGCACGGTCAAGGCGAGCAGCGTCAACAGCGCCGCCGGGCTGCCGGCCGGCCGCGGCCTCTTCGGCGGAGGCGGGGGCGGTGGCACCGGTGGCGGCTTCGGCGGCGCCGGCCGCCCCGGCGGCACCGGCGGGGGCAGCGGTGGCGGAGGCGGCGGTGGCTGACACTGGTGTCATGGGCGCCGAGGCGAGGTTGCTCGTCGTGGACGACGAGCCCAACATCAGGGAGTTGCTGTCGGCGAGCTTGCGGTTCGCCGGGTTCGAGGTGCTGACCGCGGCCGACGGTCGCGAGGCCGTGCAGGTCGCCGAGCGGACACGGCCCGACCTGGTGGTGCTCGACGTGATGCTCCCCGACATGGACGGCTTCGACGTGATCCGCCGGCTCCGCACGGCCGCGCGCCCGCTGCCGGTGGTCTTCCTCACCGCCCGGGACGCCACCCATGACAAGGTCACCGGGCTGACGCTGGGCGGCGACGACTACGTGACGAAGCCGTTCAGCCTGGAAGAGGTGCTCGCCCGGATCCGCGCGGTGCTGCGCCGCACCCGCGGCGGCATGGCGTCGCCGGGCCGGCTGCGGGTGGCCGACCTCGAGCTGGACGAAGACAGCCACGAGGTGCGGCGGGCCGGCGAGACCGTGCACCTGTCGCCGACGGAGTTCCGGCTGCTGCACTTCCTCATGACGAACGTCGGCCGGGTGCTGTCGAAGGCCCAGATCCTCGACCACGTCTGGGAGTACGACTTCGGCGGGGACAGCAACGTGGTCGAGTCGTACGTGTCGTACCTGCGGCGCAAGGTCGACAGGACGGAGCCGCGGCTCATCCACACCCTGCGCGGGGTGGGGTACATGGTGCGCGAACCGAGGTGATGTCCGTGCTGCGGGCGAGGTTGTCGAGTACGCCGCTGTGGGTGCGGCTGGTGGCCGGGACCCTGCTGCTCGTCGCCCTCGCGCTGCTGGTCACGGGGTTCGTCGGCACCCGGCTGCTGCACGGCTACCTGCTGCAGCGTGTCGACGACCAGCTCGGCATGGTGAACCGGCTGCAGGGACCGGTCCTGAGCCGCCTCGGTGCCGGTGGCATCCAGCCGCGTGAGGTGCCCAGGCCGGACAGCGGCCGGTCGCGCTTCCCCGGCATGTTCTACGCGGTGATCCTCGACCCGTCGGGACGGGTCACGGAGGTGCTCGGCGAGCCCCTGACCGACCGCAGGCCCAAGCTGCCGGTGCTGATGGCGGCGGACGTGAAGAAGCGGCAGGGCCGGCCGTTCAGCGTGTCCGGCATCGGCTCGGGCGCCGAATGGCGGGTGGTCACCCGGCAACTCAGGGACGGGCGCGGCGTGGTCCTCGCGGTCAGCCTCGCCGACATCGAGAGCACCGTCTCCCGGCTCATGGTCATCGACGCCGCCGCCGGCGCGGTCGTGCTCGGCTGTCTCGGCGTCGCCGGCTACCTGCTCGTCCGGATGAGCCTGCGGCCCCTGGTGAAGATCGAGAAGACGGCGGAGACGATCGCGGCCGGCGACCTGTCCCGGCGGGTGCCCGACCGTGCCGGGCCCGGCGAGGTGACGCGGCTCGGCCGGGCGCTCAACGGGATGCTCGCCCAGATCGAGTCCGCCTTCCACGCCCGCGCGACCTCCGAGGCGGCCGCGCGCGGTTCCGAGGAGCGGATGCGCCGGTTCGTGGCGGATGCCGGCCACGAGCTGCGCACGCCGCTGACCATGATCAGGGGTTTCGCCGAGCTGTACAGGCAGGAGGGCGGCGGCGACGCCAACGCGGCCCGATTGCTGCGCCGCATCGAGGACGCGGCCTCGCGGATGGGGCTGCTCGTCGACGACCTCCTGCTGCTCGCCCACATGGACCGGCAGCGGCCCATCGAGCTCGGTGAGGTCGACCTGCTCAGCGTCGCCGCCGAAGCGGTGCTCGACGCCCGGCACCTCGCTCCGGACCGCGAGATCGACCTGGTCCGCCTGGACGGCGGCGACCGTCCGGTGACCGTGGTCGGTGACGAGGCGCGGCTGCGCCAGGTCGTCGGCAACCTTGTCAGCAACGCCCTCACCCACACGCCAGAAGGGACGCCGTTCCGCGTTGGTGTGGGCCTGAGCCGGCGCGGAGCGGTGGTCGAGGTGGCGGACGAGGGCCCGGGCCTGCCGGCGGATCAGGCGGAACGGGTCTTCGAGCGCTTCTACCGGGCCGACAAGTCGCGCAGCCGGGCCAACGGGGGCAACGGCCTCGGCCTGTCCATCGTGGCCGCGCTCGTCCATGCGCACGGCGGCCTCGTCGAGCTGGAGACCGCTCCGGGCAGCGGCGCGACCTTCCGGGTGCTGCTGCACCCGGCGGACGGCGGCATCGTGGGCTCCCCCCGAGCCGCAGCGCCGGGGCCGGCCACTGCCGCCGCCATCGCCCCGCCGTCCCCGCCCCCGCACATCGCGCAGCGGGCGGAGACTCCCAGCGAACTCCCAGGCGGCGCTCAGGTCGCTGGCAACCCGTGACGGTTGACTTGACGGCGGACCCTCCGGCCGCGGCTCGGTGTGGGATCCCCAGCTCTAGGACGGGATCGCGGCCGGCGGGTCCGCCCACCGGCGAGCGGAGATGGACTTGATCGACAGGGTGAGATCGCTGGCCGTGGTCGCACTCGCCGGCGGGCTGCTGTCCGTCGCGGCGTGCGGCGGCGGCGACGGGGGCGCGGCGGCGGCGCCGAAGACGAGCGCGCCGACGACCGGCGCGTCGAAGACCGGCACGCCGGCCGACCCGCGGGCCGCGTTCCGGCAATGCCTGCAGCAGCACGGCGTCACGCTCCCCAGCCGGCCGCGGCCCGGCGCGACAGACCGACCGACCGGGCGGGCCACCGGCGGGCCGACCGGCCGACCGACCGGCCGGCCACGCGGGCCCCTCGGCGGCCTGCCATCGCTGTCAGCCGGACAGCGCCAGGCGTTCCAGGCGTGCGCGTCGCTCGCTCCCGGCGGCTTCGCCGGCGGGTTCGGCGGTGGCGTGGACCAGTCGGCGCTCAAGGCGTTCCAGAGCTGCATGAGCCAGCACGGGGTGAAGATGGCGAACGCCTTCCGCCCGGGCGCCTCGCGTACCGCCGATCCGAAGTTCGCCGCGGCGTTCCGTACGTGCCGCGCGTTGCTGCCACGGCGCTCGCCGCGACCCGCGACCCCGGCACCGGCGCAGGCGCCCGCTCCCGGCTCCTCGTGAGCGACATCTTCGTTACCTGCCTGCTCAATCCACATTTGATGACAGATATCCCGGATTGCGCAGAAAGCCATAATCAAATCGTCGCAGGTCAGTAGCCATTTCCCGCCGGATCCCCTGGAGCCGGCTGCTCGGCGCGCCCGTATCGGTCGCCAAAGTGGCTTGACCCCGCCGGTCGAGCGTCTCCATACTCCGCGCGTGCAGGCAAATCACCCGGGACCCACTCGTCCGGGTGGCGCGTGCGGCTGGCCCGCCCCCGGCGACGAACTCAGGACCGCACCGAGTCACCGCGCGGTTGCCGCCGCACCACTATTACCCGTTAGTAGTCGCATTTCGTATAGCTGATCTTCTACCTCAAGGGCCCCTCCGATGCCCCATACTTGACGAACGGGAGCGGAACGAGTCCGGGCCGTCAGGAGCGCGACAGGTGAGATCCGTGATGGCGCGTAAGGGTGAGCCGCCGGCCGCCGATGCACCCACGCGCACGCTGGTCCTCGGCATCGACATGTCGGGGACGGTGGTGCAATGCGGCCAGAACGCCCAGGGCGTGCTCGGCCGGGCACCGAAGGACGTGCTCTCCCGCGAGTTGGGCGACCTCGTCGCCGATCCGGGCGGCCAGGTGGACACGCTGCTCGACGCGCTCGCCGCCGAGCAGGAGCGCACCGTGGTGCTCCAGGTCATCCGCCTCGTGCGCGACGACCCCCCGGGTGACGGCGAGTCGGCGCTCGGCGAGTTGACCGAGACCGCGATCGACGCGGTGGTCACCGTGCAGCCGATGCTCGCGGCCGACGAGCAGGTGGCCGCGCTGGTGTTCATCAGGGTGGCGCTGCCGTCCAGCGAACGCTTCCTCGACCCCGCCATGATGCGGCGCGCCCTGCTCGACGACCCGCTGGCCCGCTTCGGCGCCAGCCTCGACCTCGACCAGGTGGCGCGCGGCCTGATGGACGTGCTGGTCCCGCACTTCTCCAACACATCGGCCCTGCTGGTGCTGGAGAGCCTGGTGGCCGCGGACGAGGTGCACCGGGAGGCGACGGACGGCTCGGCCGTGCTGCGCCGGCTGGCCGTCGCCAACGACGACGGCGACCCGAGGTGGGAGTCGACCTTCCCGGTCGGCGAGGTGCTCGTCTACCCGCCCGACACGCCGTACGTGCAGTGCCTCGACACCGGCAAGGCGGTCCACGTGCCGGTCATGGACACCCCGGCGGCCACCCGCATCGCGAAGACCTGGCGGCGGCCGCCGGTCAAAGAGCTGCTGGGCGGGGCGTCGATGGTGCTGCTGCCGCTGGTCGCGCGCGGCACCACGCTCGGCTTCATCGTCTCCACCCGGATGCCGGAGTACCGCCGGTTCGATCCGTACGACGTCGAGATCGGCATGGAGTTCGCCGCCCGCGCGGCCATCGTCATCGACAACGCCAGGCGGTTCAGCCGCGAGCGCGCCACGGCGCTCGCGTTGCAGCGCAGCCTGCTGCCGCACCGGATGTCTGCGCCGTCCTCGGTGCACGTCCGCCACCGCTACCTGCCCGGCAGCAAGCTCATCGAGGTCGGCGGCGACTGGTACGACTCCATCGCCCTGCCCGGCGCCCGGGTCGCCCTCATCGTCGGCGACGTCGCCGGGCACGGCGTGCGCGCCGCGGTCACGATGGGCCGGCTGCGCACCGCGCTGCACACGCTGGCCGGCCTCGAGATCCCGCCCGCGGAGGCGCTGCAGGTGATGCACGAGCTGATGATGGAGCTCGGCGAGCAGGAGCCGCACTTCGCGACGTGCGTGTACGCCGTGTACGACGCGACTACGGGCGTCTGCGAGATCGCCTCGGCCGGCCACCTGCCGCCGCTGCTCGTCCATCCCGACGGCACCAGCGAGCTGCTCGACGTGCCCCCGGCCCCGCCGCTCGGCGTGGAGGGCGGCGTGACGATCGAAAGCCGCGAGTTCACGATCGCCGACGGCAGCCTGTTCGTGCTCTACACCGACGGACTCGTCGAGAACCGCGGCCGCGACATCGACGACGGCCTCGCCGCGCTGCGCGGGCTCTTCGACGCCGACGCGATCACGAAGCCGATGGAAGACCTGGCCAAGGCCACGCTCGACAGCGTCTACTCCGACCAGCACCGCGACGACATCGCGGTGTTGCTGGCGCGACTGCGCCGGTTGGACGAGGACAAGCGCCGCGCCTGGACGCTGCCGTGCGATCCGGCCGCCGTGCGCCGCGCCCGGGGCCTCGTCAGCACCGCGCTGTGCGACTGGGGACTCGACGACCTGTCCTACACCACCGAGCTGCTCGCCTCCGAGCTGATCACCAACGCACTGCGGTACGCCTCCGGGCAGCCGTTCGAGCTGCGCCTGCTGAAGGAGGAGGGCGCGCTGATCTGCGAGGTACGCGACGGCTCGGCCGAGCTGCCCCGGATCAGGCACGCGTCCGACGAGGAGGAGAGCGGCCGCGGCCTGCAGGTCGTCAGCCGGATGGCCCACCGGTGGGGCACCCGTCGCACCCCGGAGGGCAAGGTCGTCTGGTGCGAGCAGACCATCCCAGGACAAGACCCAGGCAGCACCGTGCGCCTCGCCTCCTGGCCGGGCGAAGACCTCCACCGCCCGCATCCGATGTGACCCGACCCGATGTGACCCGGCGCTCTGGCGGTCACCGCGTGATCGCGCCCGGGTCAGCCGCGGTTGATCAGCGCACCCGGCGGGGCGGTTGGACCGTGGTCTCGCGCCAGCGGTTGGTGATGGGCAGGCGGCGGTCGCGGCCGAAGTTCCGCGGCGTGATCTTGGGGCCAGGCGGGTACTGCCGGCGCTTGTACTCGGCCGTGTCGACCAGGCGGATCACCCGGTCGACCAGGCCGGGGTCGTGCCCGGCGGCGACCAGCGCGTCCCTGCCCATGTCCTTTTCCACGTAGCCGTCGAGCACGTCGTCGAGCACGTCGTACTCCGGCAGCGAGTCGGTGTCGAGCTGGCCCGGGCTGAGCTCGGCGGACGGCGGCTTGTCGATGATCTGCCGCGGGATGGGGGGCCGGTCGGGGGAGCGGCTGTTGCGCCAGCGCGCCAGCTCCCACACCAGCGACTTCGGCACGTCCTTGATCGGGCCGAAGCCGCCCGCCGAGTCGCCGTACAGCGTCGAGTACCCGGTGGCGAGCTCGCTCTTGTTGCCGGCGGTCAACACGAGGTGACCGTGCTCGTTGGACAGGCCCATCCAGATGTCGGCGCGGATGCGGGCCTGCAGGTTCTCCGCGGCCAGGCCGTGCAGCTCGATTTCCTTTTCGAACGCCGTCACGATGTCGCGGATGGGGACCGTCCTGGCGACCAGGCCCTGCCGCTTGACCAGCTCCTCGGCGTCGGTGACCGAGTGCTCGGACGAGTAGCGCGACGGCAGCAGCACCACGTGGACGTTCTCCGGCCCGATCGCGTCGGCGGCGATGGTGGCGGTGAGCGCCGAGTCGATGCCGCCCGACAGTCCGATGATCACTGACCGGAAGCCGTTCTTGCGCACGTAGTCGCGCACGCCGAGCACGAGGGCGCCGTACACCTCGGCGCAGTCGTCGAGCTGCGGCGCGCGCCCCGGCGGTTCGGGCTCGTAGGCGGGCAGCGGGGCCGGTGACAGGACGCGGCGGTCCACGGTGATCGTGGTGCCGTCGTGCGCGTCGAACGGGACCTCGCCGGCGCCCAGCGCGAGGTCGGCCGCCGGCAGGTCGAGGTCGACCACGAGCAGCTCCTCGGTGAACTGGGCGGCGCGCGCGACCAGCTCGCCGCCCGCGTCCACGATGAACGAGTCGCCGTCGAAGACCAGCTCGTCCTGGCCGCCCACCATGTTGACGAAGGCCAGCGCGCAGCCGGCCTCGCGGGCCCGGCGGGCGCACAGGTCGAGCCGGACGTCCCGCTTGCTCCGCTCGTACGGCGACCCGTTGATGACGACGAGCAGGCCGGCCCGCGCGTCGCGGGTGACGGTGACCGGGCCGCCGTCCTGCCACAGGTCCTCGCAGATCACGGCGGCCACGTCGACGCCGTGGAGGCGCACGACGGGCAGCCGGTCGCCGCGCACGAAGTAGCGGAACTCGTCGAACACCCCGTAGTTGGGCAGGTGATGCTTGGCCGACTTGCAGACGGCCCGCCCGCCGTGCAGCCAGGCGAGCGCGTTGAGCGGCATCCACGTCGGCTGGCCGTAGCGGGGCGCCACGTCGGTGCGCCGGTTGAGGTAGCCGACGATCACCGGCAGGTCGCCGAGACCCGCCTCGGCCAGGCGGTGCGCGGTCGTGTCGAGCGTCTCCATGGACGCGTCGATGAACGACTTGCGCAGGGCCAGGTCTTCGACCGGGTAGCCGGTGAGGAACATCTCGGGGAAGGCCACGAGGTGGGCGCCGGCCGCGGCGGCCCGGCGCGACCATTCGACGACGAGATCGGCGTTGCCGGCCAGATCCCCGACGGTCGGATCGGCCTGGACGAGGGCGATGCGCAGCTGTGCCACGTTTCCACCCTAGACGCCCGGCTCGGACCGGGTCGCCACGGATTTCGTCAATGTGACGAAAAGAACATCGACGAAAAGAACATCGCGACCCGCGGCAGTCAGTGCTCGGCCGGCTTGGCCGGCGCGTCGCCGACCGTCGGCCGCTGCCGTGGGATCGCGGAGGCCGGCACGCCCGTGGCGTAGCGGCCGCACTCGTGGAGCCAGTCCAGGTGCGCGCCCTGCGTCCGGACCAGCGCCATGGCGACGTCGTCCGCCTGCCTGATGCTCGCGCCAGGCACACCGAGCACGGCCAGGTCGCCGGGCAGGGTGCGCGCGGCGGCAGCCATCTCCGCGGCCCGCTCGGCGATGCGGTCGACGACGCGGTCGGCGGCCTGTGGTGGATCGAGCCGGCAGGCGGCGGCCAGCACGGTCACGTAGTTGTGCGGGTCGGCGCGGGCCGCCTCCCCCGCGTAGGAGGCGACGTCGTTGCACCAGGCCGTGACGTCGGTGAGGCCGTCCACCAGGCTCTGCCACGGAGCCGTCGGCACCACAGGCGCCGGCACCTCGATGCCCAGCACCGGCTCGGCCAGGTCGAACAGGAACCGGCCCAGCGTCCGGCGGCGAAGCGCCGGATAGTCTTCGAGCGGCGGCGTCCGCCCGGTGCGGCGGTTGACGGCCTCCTCGACGCAGGCCGCCCGATGCCGCTCCATGTGGGTGAGGAAGCGCCGCCGCCAGTCCGCGCTCATCAGCGGTACGGTCGTCCGCCACAGGTCGTTCAGCGCCAGCTCGATCGGGTCGGCGCCTGGTCGCGGGCCGCCCCGCCGCAGCGATGCCAGCAGGTGGCCGTACAGATCGTCCACCGCGGTCGCCGAGCCGCCGACCGGACCGTCGTCCCTGGCGTCATCGAAGGCGAACAGCCAGATCAGCCAGCGCGCGTACAGCCCCACCCGGTCGGCGGGCGCGGCGGGGAAGATGCGCGCGGCGAGGCGTTCGAACCTGGCCCGCTCGAGCGGCGCGGTGTCCGGCTCGCCGACGATGAGCCCGGCTTCCCTCGCCCACGCGGTCGCGTCCGCGCCGATGGACCAGACGTCCTGGCGGATCCACGCGGAGCCGGCGAGCATCGCCACCCGGTCCGGCAGCGGCCGCAGCAGCGTCACGTCCACCGTGGCGGCGGTCGAATCGCCCACGATCCCCCTCGCTCGTTTCTCAGCGCCTCCCGCACAAGCCTGGGCGCGTTCCAGCGGCGCGCTTCCCCTCACAGGTCCCCATAGCCGGGCCTCGCGCTCGGGCCACGTGTCCTCCGTGCATACCCGACCCGCCGACGATCGCACACGCTAGCGAGGGCCGCGCCGCCGACCAGCGGAGCGCGGGTACCTGGCGGGTATCAAGAGGCCAAAATCTCCGGCAATCAGGCAAAGCCCGGCCGGACCGATCGGGGCTGCTCGGGGCCGACCCGGGCGGATGAGGACGAATTACGCCCGACCCTTATGCTGCGTCCGTTCGGCCGTTTCCAGGTGTCGCGGCACGGTCGCGTCCTGTCAGAGCCGCCTGGCCACCCGCCGCCGCACCGCCGGCGCCGTGGCCGGTCCCCGCGGGCCGCGGCGCGACCGTCGAGCCGGCGGGCGGGCGCAGGTGAGTGGGGAAAGCCGCTCGTCGAGATGGGAGAGGCGGTTCGGCGCCGGTTCCGCCGTCCGGATGACGTATCACCGCCGATTGCTCTGTAACGTTGCAGAAACAAGGTCGATGCAGACTTGTCAGGAGCAGACGAGTCTGCCAGGCACGGCATCAAAGGGGATGGATTTTGGACCGTCAGCAGGAGTTCGTGCTCCGGACTCTCGAGGAGCGCGACATCCGTTTCATCCGGCTGTGGTTCACCGACGTGCTCGGGTTCCTCAAGTCGGTCGCGGTCGCGCCGGCCGAGCTCGAAGGCGCCTTCGCCGAGGGCATCGGCTTCGACGGCTCGGCGATCGAGGGCTTCGCCCGCGTCTACGAGGCCGACATGCTCGCCCGGCCCGACCCCGCCACCTTCCAGGTGCTCCCGTGGCGGTCGGAGTCGCCGGGGGTGGCCCGCATGTTCTGCGACATCCTCATGCCCGACAGCACGCCGAGCTTCGCCGACCCGCGGTACGTGCTCAAGCGCGCGCTGGCGCGGGCCGCCGACCTGGGTTTCACCTTCTACACCCATCCCGAGATCGAGTTCTTCCTGCTCAAGGAGCGTCCGGAGGACGGCGGGGAGCCGGAGCCGGTCGACGCGGGCGGCTACTTCGACCACACCCCGCACCACACGGCGCACGACTTCCGGCGCAACGCGATCATGATGCTCGAGTCGATGGGCATCTCGGTGGAGTACAGCCACCACGAGGGCGCGCCGGGGCAGCAGGAGATCGACCTGCGCTACGCGGACGCGCTCACCACGGCCGACAACATCATGACGTTCCGGCTGATCATGAAGGAGGTGGCGCTGGAGCAGGGCGTGTGGGCGAGCTTCATGCCCAAGCCGTTCACCGAGCACCCGGGGTCCGGCATGCACACCCACATGTCGCTGTTCGAGGGCGACCGCAACGCCTTCTACGAGCCGGGCGCCGAGTTCCAGCTCTCCAAGGTCGGCCGGGCGTTCATCGCCGGCGTCCTCCGGCACGCGAGCGAGATCACCGCGGTCTGCAACCAGTGGGTCAACTCCTACAAGCGGCTGTGGGGCGGCGTCGGCGCCTCGGCCGGCGCCGGCGGCGAGGCCCCGCCCTACGTCTGCTGGGGGCACAACAACCGTTCCGCGCTGGTTCGGGTGCCGATGTACAAGCCGCAGAAGGGGCATGCCACCCGCATCGAGTTCCGGTCCCTCGACAGCGCATGCAACCCCTACCTGGCCTTCGCCGTGATCCTGGGCGCCGGGCTCAAGGGCATCGAGGAGGGCTACGAGCTGCCGCCGGGCGCGGAGGACGACGTCTGGGCACTCACGGCGGCCGAGCGCCGCGCCATGGGCATCCAGCCGCTGCCGGGAAGCCTGGACGAGGCGATCAAGGCCATGGAGCGCAGCGAGCTCGTCCCCGAGATCCTCGGCGAGCACGTCTTCGACTTCTTCCTCCGCAACAAGCGGGCGGAGTGGGACGACTACCGGCGCCAGGTCACCGAGTACGAGCGGCGCCGCTACATCGCCGTCCTCTAGGGCGCCCTGCTCAGCCGGTGCCGGGGCCGGGGCCTGAGCGAGAGCCTGAGACGAGGTCGAGGGCGACGCGGAGCGCCGCCGCGTCGCGCTGCTCGTCGGTGGGCCGCAGGTCGCGCAGGATGAACGCGTGGGCGTTCAGGGCGAAGAACGCCAGCCGGGCACGGAGCTGATCCGCCAGATCGGCCTCCGGGTCGGTGACCAGCTGGGCGAGCCGCAAGAACCGGTCGCGCATCATTTCCGCCGGCTTGACGTCCTGCACCGCGTCCCGGTTGTCCTGCATGAACCGCACCAGCGCGTTGCCCCGGTCGCGGGTGACCGCCGCGTACCTGCGGACGATCTCCTGCCGGGTCTCCTTCGTCCGCGGCTGCTCCTCGCCCCAGGCGATGATCTCCTCGATGTCGAGCAGCACGTCCTCAAAGAGACTGGCGACGATGTCCTCTTTGCTCTTGAAGTGGTAGTACAGCGCCGCCTTCGTGACGCCGAGCCGCTCGGCGATCTCGCGGAGCGAGGTCTTGTCGTAGCCGTGCTCGGCGAACAACTCGAGTGCGACCGAGCGGATCTTCTCGCGCGTGTCGCTTCGCTGCCCGCTCATAAGATCCACTTCCTCGAAAACTAACTTGACGGTCGGCTAGTTCGTAGCTTACCGTACGACAAGTAAGTTAACTAGCCGGACGGCAGGTAAGCAAGGCTGAAGCTTTGGGGAGAGGCTACCGATGACGGGGACCAGTGACGTGGCATCCGCGCCACCCGCGCAGCGAACGAAGCGCGAGATCTACACCGTGATGAGCGGCCTGATGATCGCCATGCTGCTCGCGATGCTCGACAACATGGTGGTCGGCACCGCGATGCCGACGATCGTGGGCGAGCTCGGCGGGCTGACCCACCTGGCGTGGGTGGTCACCGCCTACACCCTGGCCACCGCGGTCTCGACGCCCGTCTGGGGCAAGCTCGGCGACCTGTACGGCCGCAAGGGCGTGTTCATGGGCGCGATCGTGATCTTCATCATCGGGTCGGCACTGGCCGGCATGTCGCAGAGCATGAACGAGCTCATCGCGTTCCGCGGCGTCCAGGGCCTCGGCGCCGGCGGCCTCATGGTGAGCGCCATGGCGGTCATCGGCGACCTGGTTCCGCCGCGTGAGCGCGGCCGCTACCAGGGCCTGATCGCCGGCGTCATGCCGATCGCCATGATCGGCGGCCCGTTGCTCGGCGGCTTCGTGACCGACCACCTCACCTGGCGCTGGGCGTTCTACATCAACCTGCCGCTGAGCGCGCTGGCGCTGCTGGTGACCGCGCTGACCATGCACCTGCCGAAGCGGCGGACCAGCCACCGCATCGACTACCTGGGCGTCGCGCTGCTCGCCGCCGGCGTCGGCACGCTCATCCTGGTCGCGACCTGGGGCGGCACAGAGTACGCCTGGAGCTCGTCCACCATCATCGGGCTCGCCGTGGCCTCGGCCGTCTCGCTCGTCGCGTTCGTCCTGTGGGAGCTGCGGGCCGCCGAGCCGATCGTGCCGATGCGGCTGTTCCGCAGCGCCAACTTCTCGTTGGTGTCGGCGCTCGGCTTCCTCGTCGGGTTCGCGATGTTCGGCGCGGTGACCTTCCTGCCGCAGTTCCAGCAACTCGTGCAGGGCGCATCGGCCACCAACAGCGGCCTGCTGCTGCTTCCGCTGATGACGGGCATGCTGATCACCTTGCTTGTGGTCGGACAGCTCATCACCCGCACCGGGCGGTACCGCATCTTCCCGATCCTCGGCGGCCTGTTCATGACCGCGGGCATGCTGCTGCTGGCTCAGCTCACCGTCGACACCACCCGGCTGACCACGTCGCTGTTCATGGTCGTGCTCGGCGTCGGGATGGGCTTCCTGATGCAGAACACCATGCTGATCGCGCAGAACAGCGTGGACCTCAAGGACATGGGCGCGGCCAGCGGCGCGGCCACCCTCTTCCGGACCATCGGCGGCTCGCTCGGCGTCTCCCTCCTCGGCGCGATCTACAGCCACCAGGTGACCGCCGAGCTGGCCGCGCGGCTCGGCGCGAAGGGCACCGCGCTCGCCGCGAACGGCACCCAGCTCACCCCCGCGATGCTCAAGCGGCTGCCGGAGAACCTGCGCGTCGCGTTCATGCACGCGGTGACCAGCGGCGTGCACGGCGTGTTCATCTGGGGGACCGCCATCACCGCCGTCGCGATCGTCGTCGCCTGGTTCATCCGCGAGGTCCCGCTGCGCGGCGGCCCGGTCGGTGCGCCCGCCGTGGGGGAGGGGACGGCCAAGGAAACGGCCGAGGGAACGGTCGCCGAGCCCGCCGTCGCCTGACCGGGCCGGCCGGACGCGGCGGACAGGGGCGGCCGCACGGACCGGACAGGGGCGGCCGGACAGGCCGGACAGGGCGGAGCGGAGGCACCCGACGTGCTGGGGAGTATCGGGTGCCTCCGCTCCGCGTTACCCGTGAAGACGCCTCATGATCGTGGCTGGTTTACCGCCGCTGGGATTTCTTGCGCGGCGCACTAGCGTATGTGCGGAGGGCGCATACGGGAGGGGCCGCGTGGAGGACGCTGCGACACCGGGCAGGCCGTGGGAGCCGGGCCGCCGCCCGTCGCTCGCCGGCCGGCTGGCCAGGCTGGGCTTCACCGATGCGACGCGGGCGGAGCGGCTGCTGGCCGACTCCGAGGCGGATATCGACGACGCGCTGGTCGACGCGCTGGGCGGCACCGCCCACCCCGACCTGGCGCTCACCGGTCTGCTCACGCTGCTCGACCGCGCGCGCGACGTCACCGCGCTGCTGAACGCGCTCGACGAGGACGGCGGCGTACGGGGCAGGCTGCTCGCCGTCCTCGGCGTGAGCACGGCGCTCGGCGACCACCTCGCCCGGCACCCGGGGCACTGGCGGGTGCTCGCCGGCCCCGGGGCGCTGCGCCGGCCCGATGCCGCCGAGCTGCGCGCCGACCTGCTGGCGGCGGTCGGCGCGGATCCGGAGGCCGAGCTTCCCGTCGCCGGCCGGTACGACGCGGTCGCGGCTGCCCTCCCCGCGGGCGGTGGCGCGGGCGCCGGCTCGGCGGCCGGCGCCGAGCCGCTCGTCGCGCTGCGCGCCGCCTACCGGCGCCGGCTGCTGCACCTGGCCGCACGGGATCTGACCGGCGCCGCCACGGTCGACGAGGTGGCCGAGGAGCTCGCCGATCTGGCGGCCGCCGCGCTGGAGGCGGGCCTGGCCATCGCCAGGGCGGACGTGCCGGAACCCGGCGCCTGCCGGCTGGCCGTCATCGGCATGGGCAAGTGCGGTGGCAGGGAGCTCAACTACGTGAGCGACGTTGACGTGATCTTCGTCGCCGAGCCGGTGGCCGGCCACCAGGAGGAGGCGGCGCTCCGCACCGCCACCCGGCTGGCCTCCGGGCTGATGCGCGCCTGCTCGGCCAGCACCATCGAAGGTGGGCTGTGGCAGGTCGACGCGGCGCTGCGCCCCGAGGGGAAGGCGGGCCCCCTGGTGCGCACCCTGGCCAGCCACCAGGCGTACTACCGCCGCTGGGCCAAGACCTGGGAGTTCCAGGCACTGCTCAAGGCCCGCCCGGTGGCCGGCGACCGCGCGCTCGGGCAGGCCTTCATCGACGCCGTCGGCCCCATGGTGTGGCGTGCCGCCGCCGGCGAGGACTTCGTCGAAGACGTCCAGGCGATGCGCCGCCGGGTCGAAGAGCACCTGAGGCAAAGCGCCGACACGGCAGACAGGGAGCTCAAGCTCGGCCCTGGCGGGCTGCGCGACGTCGAGTTCGCCGTCCAGCTCCTGCAGCTGGTCCACGGCCGCGCGGACGAGAGCCTGCGCAGCCCCACCACGCTGGCGGCCCTCGACGCGCTGTCCGCCGGCGGCTACGTCGGCCGCGCGGACGCCGCGGCGCTCATGTCCGCCTACCGGTTCCTGCGGCGCGTCGAGCACCTCGTCCAGCTGCACCGGCTGCGCCGCACCCACCTCGTGCCGGCCGACGAGGAGGGGCTGCGCCGGCTCGGCCGCGCGCTGGCCGCCGCGCAGCGCGCCGACCCCGAGGCGGCGAGCGAGACTCCCGCCGCCGGGCCGCCGCTCTCCGAGGAGGAGCTGCCGGCGCAGGCGCTGTGGGCCGACCCCGTCGGGGAGTTCACCAAGCTGTGGCGCCGGCACGCCCGCGAGGTGCGCCGCATCCACGAGAAGCTGTTCTACCGCCCGCTGCTGCGCGCGGTGGCCCGGTTGCCGGGCGAGGAGGCGCGGCTCACCCCCGCGGCGGCCAAGGCCCGGCTGGAGGCCCTCGGCTACACGGACCAGGCCGGCGCCTTGCGCCACATCGAGGCGCTGACCAGCGGGGTCTCCCGCCGGGCGGCGATCCAGCGCACGCTGCTGCCGGTCATGCTCGGCTGGTTCGCCGACGCCCCCGACCCCGACGCCGGCCTGCTGGGCTTCCGGCGGGTCAGCGAGGCCCTCGGCGCCACCCCCTGGTATCTGCGGCTCCTCCGGGACGACGTCACCGTGGCCGAGCGGATGGCCCGCCTGCTCGCCTCCAGTCGCTACGCCACCGACCTGCTGCTGCGCGCCCCGGAGGCGGTCGCCACCCTGGGCAGCGCCGCCGACCTCACCCCCCGGCCCTTCGAGGCGCTGCTCGGCGAGGTACGGGCGACCGTCCAGCGCCGCGCGGAGACGGCCCAGCCGCCCGCCACCCCGGCCGAACATGCGTCCGGCGGCCCTGTGCTCGGCGGCCCTGTGCCCGGCGGCCCTGTGCCCGGCGCGCGGGGCGGCCCCGGCCGGGACGGGCGGGGGACGTTGGCAGCGGAGACGCCGGCCGAGGAGGCGGTCGCCGCGGTGCGCGGGATGCGGCGCATGGAACTTCTCCGCGTGGCCGTCGGCGACCTGTTCGGCCTCGTCGACGTCGACGGCGTCGGCGAGGCGCTCACCGACATCGCGGCCGTCACGATCGAGGCCGCCCTCGACGTCGCCGCCAACAAGATCGAGATGGAGCGGCGGTCGCCCCTGCCGACCCGCCTGGCCATCGTCGCGATGGGCAGGTTCGGCGGGCACGAGCTCGGGTACGGCAGCGACGCGGACGTGATGTTCGTGCACGATCCGTTGCCGGGCGCGGACGAGACCGATGCCACGACCGCGGCGCACGCGGTGGCCGAGGAGCTGCGCAGGCTGCTCGCGCTGCCCGCACCCGACCCGCCGCTCGTGATCGACCCGAACCTCCGGCCGGAGGGCAGGCACGGACCGCTCGTCCGCACCCTCGCGTCGTACGCCGCGTACTATCGCCGCTGGTCATCACCCTGGGAGAGCCAGGCGCTGCTGCGCGCCGACCCGCTCATCGGCGACCCGGGGCTGCGCGCCAGGTTCCGCGAGCTCATCGATCCGGTGCGCTGGCCGGCGGGCGGAGTCGACGAAGCCTCGGTCCGCGAGATCCGCCGCCTCAAGGCCCGGATGGAGTCCGAGCGGCTGCCGCATGGCGTGGACCGGCACCTGCACACCAAGCTCGGCCCCGGCGGGCTTTCGGACGTTGAGTGGGTGGCCCAACTGCTCCAGCTCAGGCACGCCTGCGAGCTGCCCGCGCTGCGCACCACCCGTACCCTCGCCACGCTCACCGCCGCGACCGAGTCGGGGCTGCTGACCGCGACCGACGCGACCGCGCTCGCCGAGGCGTGGCGGCTGGCCACCCGCATCCGCAACGCGGTGATGCTCGTCCGCGGCAGGGCGTCCGACCTGCTGCCGAGCGACCACCATCGGGAGCGGTCCGCCGTGAGCCGGGTGCTCGGCTATCCGGGGGCCGGCGACCTGCTCGAGGACTACCGGCGGCGCGCCCGGCGGGCCCGCGCGGTCGTGGAGCGCGTTTTCTACGGCGCGGCGGGGGAATGAAGGCCGGGCCGATACCTCCCGATGGCGGAAACGCCCCCCGGACGTGATGATCCGTGCGCCACAATGCGGCTCTGTGATCAATCTCCGGGGAAGCCTGCCGCCCTTGCCCGTCGCGGTCGCGCTGACGTTCGCGACCATGGTCATGGCCGTCACCGGCTGCGACCTCACCCATCACGTCGTCCGGCAGGACGGTCCGGGCCGCCATGGCGGCCCGGCGGCCGCCGGCCGGCCCGGCTCGGCGCCGGCCGCCGGCACCGCGGGCAACGACGGTGGGCCCGGCTCCACGTTCGTCGCCGCGGAGAACGCCAAACCCGGCACGGCGGACTGGCGGGTGCGCCACGGAGGAGCGCCGCACGAGATCGAGGGCTACGCCGACCATGTCAGCGTGCTGCCCGGGCAGCCGTTCCGGCTCTTCGTGTCCACCCGGAGCAAGGGCTACACGGTCGAGGCGTTCCGCATGGGGTGGTACGGCGGGGCGCAGGCGAGGCTGGTGTGGAGGTCGGGCCGCATGGCGGGCTCCGTCCAGGCGCCGGCCAGGATCGAGGGAAAGACCAACACGGTCGTGGCGCCCTGGCATCCGTCGCTGACGGTGCCCACGACCGGGTGGCCCGAGGGCGACTACCTGGTCCGCCTCGACGCCGACACGGGCGCCCAGCACTACGTGCCGATCACCCTCCGCTCCGCCGCCGCGACCGGCAAGATCGTGCTGTTGAACGGCACGACGACCTGGCAGGCCTACAACCTGTGGGGCGGGCGCAGCCTCTACAGCGGGCCGTACGGCTTCGCCAGCCGATCCCGGGCGGTGAGCTTCGACCGGCCCTACGACAAGTCGGGCGCGACCAAGTTCCTCGCCTACGAGCAGCCGGCGGTCGCGCTGGCCGAAAAGCTCGGGTTGCCGCTGGCGTACGCGACGGACAACGACCTGCACCGCGACCCGAACCTGCTGCGCGGAGCCCGCGCGCTGACCGTGCTCGGACACGACGAGTACTGGTCGAGCGTGATGCGCCGGCGGGTGACCGGCGCCCGCGACCAGGGCGTCAACATCGCCTTCCTCGGCGCGAACGAACTGAACCGGCACATCAGGTTCGCGCCGACCAAGCTCGGCCAGGACCGCCTCGTGATCTGCTACAAGGAAGCCGACGACCCGATCGCGAAGGACGACCCGTCGGAGGTCACCGTCGACTGGCGGTTCGCCGACCCGCCGCGTCCGGAGAGCGACCTGACCGGCGTGTACTACGAGTGCAACCCGGTCCAGGCGGATTACGTCGTGTACGACCCGAAGAACTGGCTGTTCGCCGGCACCGGGGTGCGCAGGGGGCAGCGCTTCACCGGAATGGTCGGGCCGGAGTACGACAGGGTGAACCCGATCGTGCCGACGCCGCGGCCGATCGAGGTACTCGCGCATTCGCCGCTGACGTGCAACGGCTCGAGCTCCTACGCCGACTCGGCGTACTACACCGTGCCCAGCGGCGCCGGCGTCTTCGCCGCCGGCACCATGCGCTGGGTGTGCGCGCTGCGCGGGACCAAGTGCGGGCACGACGTTCCGGCGAGCGCCGCCCCGTTCGTCGCGAAGGTGACCACGACGCTGCTGCGCGCCTTCGCCGCCGGCCCCGCCGGCCGGACGCACCCCGCCCGTGACAACCTCGCCGCCGTCCACCCCTACAAGGGCTATCCCGGCGCCCCCGGCGACGACCGCGCGAGTCAAGGCGACTAAGGGCACTGAGGACGACTAAGGGCGACCGGCCGCGGCGGCCCCGGCTGCTAACCGAGGATGCCGGGGCGGAACGCGTTCCAGGGGACCAGGCGGGCCAGCCGGCGGGCGGTCACCGACGCCCGGGCGGCGGCGAGCGCGACCAGGACGCCGCAGGCCAGGCTGACGACTCCGCCGATCGCGTCGAGGACGAAGTGGTTGGCCGTGCCCATGATGACGAGCACTGTGCAGATCGGGTAGCAGACGGCCAAGACCTTGACCCAGCGCCACCTGGCCACCTGGACGATGGCCACGGCGCACCACAGCGACCACGCGGTGTGCAGCGACGGCATGGCGGCGTACTGGTTCGACACCGTGGCCAGCGGCGAGGAGTCGTACAGCCCCCACGTGTGGAAGGCCAGCACGGTGTCGACGTACGGGGGCAGCATGCGAGGCGGCGCGAGCGGATAGAACCAGAATCCGATCAGCGCCGACACCGTCGTACCGAACATCCACCACCGGTAGGACCGGTACCGGCCGGGGTGCCGCGCGAACAACCAGCCGAGCACGCCGATCGTCACGACGAAGTGCAACGTCGCGTAGTAGTAGTTCGCCCCGACGCCCAGCCAGGTGAGGCGGGCGAAGGTGTGGTTGAGCGAGAGCTCGACGTTGATATGCAGCGTCCGTTCGAGTCCCAGCAGGTCGCTGGCGCGGTGCAGCGCCGCCACATGCCGGGTTGGGACCAGGTTCCTGACGATCGAGTAAGCCCCGTAGCACACCCCGATGAGCAGGATCTCGCGCCACAGCCGAGGGCGGCCCGTCGCGTCTCGGTCCAGGTCCCTCCGTTCGCCTGGCACGCCGACCGGACTGATCGGCGTGACGGTCGTCCTGGACATGATCGGTATGCTCTCAGACCCGAGCGTTCGGCATATCTTCAATAGACGTCGGGGTCGTCAATTTGTGACCCACCTGACGAACGAGCTCGCTCTCCTTCTTGAGGAGGAGGTGCCGGTGGACGCGCCATGACACGGTCATCGTCACCGCGACGATGACGACCCCCGCCACGGCATCGAGCAGGTAGTGGTTCGCGGTCGACAGGATGACCAGCACGGTGACCACGGGATACAGCGCGCCGAGTGCCCGCACCCATGCCCGGCCGCCGAGCCTGGCGAGGACGAACCCGCACCACAGCGCCCATCCGGCGTGCATCGACGGCATCGCGGCGAACTGGTTGGTGAGCTCGCCCGAGCCGTGCCCCGAGTAGAGCCCGAACGTGTGCAGCGCGACGACTGGATCGACGTAGCCGTGGCCGATCAGCCGCGGCGGGGCCAACGGGTACAGCCAGAACCCGGCCAGCGCGATCGCGGTGGCCGCCATCAATGCGGCACGCAGCCGCCGGTAGTGGGCGGGACGGCGCCGGTAGAGCCAGACGAGCACGCTGAGCGTCACCGCGAAGTGCGCGGTCGCGTAGAAGACGTTGGCGGCCCTCGCCAACCACGGGACCCCGATCAGCGCCTTGTTCATCCCGAGCTCGACGTCGAGGCCCAGGACGCGCTCGAGGGAGAGGATGTCGGTGGCATGGCTGAAGGCCGGGCCGGCGCCGCCGGTCGGGCTCAGGATCAGCCGGGTGATGGTGTACGCCCCGTAGAACACGAAGACCAGGAGCAACTCCCGCCACACCGGCGGCGGGTGGCCATCGACGCCCGTCAGGAGAACCGGGCGGTGGCCGCGCCGGCTCGCCATGATGCAGCCGCTGGGGGGTTGGGGGGCGATCTGGGCCATAACTCAATTCTGTGCAGTACTCATGCATTTCGGATCAGCTAGACGAATGGTCTTCATATCCGTCTTAAGGCGTACGGAGCGGAGAGATCGCAGTGCCGCGGAGGGAACGCCGCCCTGATACCCAGGTAAGGGCCGAGCCCTGAGAGCGGCGTCCGGCCCGCGCCGCTGAGCAGTCGTTCGTAGCTCGGCAGCCCCCGTCGCCCGTTCGCTCGACCCCGTACAGCAGACATGGCGTGATCCCCTTTGATCGTTGCCCGCTGCCGGCTTCAACGCGCCGATGCCGCGCCTTCTTCCCCCAGTTGTCCCATGCGCACGCTCTGCCCCGTGCGCGCTCCGGCCGTACGCTCGGCGCGACTCGTACGCGCGATGCCGCCTCACACGCATTGTGCCCCGCCGCCGTGGAGGGCGACGGGGCACAGCGCCGGCACGGCCGTGGCCGGACCTGGCCGGGTTACCGGCCGGACTACACGTCGAAGTACAGCTCGAACTCGTGTGGGTGCGGGCGGAGCCGGATGGGGTCCAGCTCGTTCTCGCGCTTGTAGCTGATCCAGGTCTCGATCAGGTCGTCGGTGAAGACCCCGCCTTCGAGCAGGTAGTCGTGGTCCTCCTCGAGGGCGGCGAGAACGGCGTCGAGCGAGCCCGGCACCTGCGGGATGGCGCGCGCCTCCTCGGGCGGCAGCTCGTAGAGGTCCTTGTCCACCGGCTCGTGCGGCTCGATCTTGTTCTTGATGCCGTCGAGACCGGCCATCAGCATGGCGGAGAACGCGAGGTAGGGGTTGCAGGACGGGTCAGGCACCCGGAACTCGATCCGCTTGGCCTTCGGGTTCGAGCCAGTGATCGGCACGCGGATGCAGGCCGACCGGTTGCGCTGCGAGTACACCAGGTTGACCGGCGCCTCGAAGCCGGGCACCAGCCGGTGGTAGGAGTTCGCCGTCGGGTTGGTGAAGGCCAGCAGCGACGGGGCGTGCTTGAGCAGGCCGCCGACGTAGTAGCGCGCCGTGTCGGACAGGCCCGCGTAGCCGACCTCGTCGTAGAACAGCGGCGAGCCGTCCTTCCACAGGCTCTGGTGGCAGTGCATGCCGGAGCCGTTGTCGCCGAAGATCGGCTTCGGCATGAAGGTCACGGTCTTGCCCGCCGCCCGCGCCACGCTCTTGGTGACGTACTTGTACACCATGAGCTTGTCGGCCATCTTCAGCAGCGAGTCGAACTTGATGTCGATCTCGGCCTGGCCGGCGGTGCCCACCTCGTGGTGTTGCATCTCGGTGGGGACGCCCATCGTGATGAGCATCTTGACCATTTCCGAGCGCAGGTCGGTGAAGTGGTCCATCGGCGGTACGGGGAAGTACCCGCCCTTGTACCGGGGCTTGTAGCCCAGGTTGCCGCCCTCTTCCTTCCGGCCGGTGTTCCAGGCGCCCTCAACGGAGTCGATGTGGTAGAAGGACTCCTGCTCCTTGGTCTCGAAGCGCACGTCGTCGAAGATGTAGAACTCAGCCTCGGGCCCGAAGAACGCCGTGTCGGCGACGCCGGTGCCGCGCAGGTAGTCCTGCGCCTTGCGGGCGACGTTACGCGGGTCGCGGCTGTACGGCTCGCCGGTCAGCGGATCGTGGACGAAGAACGTGAGATTGAGCGTCTTGTGCCGGCGGAAGGCGTCGACGACGGCCGTCGTCGGGTCCGGCAGCAGGAGCATGTCGGACTCGTGGATCTCCTGGAATCCACGGATCGACGAGCCGTCGAACATCAGGCCCTCGGTGAAGACCGACTCTCCGAAGTTCTCGACGGGGAACGTGAAGTGCTGCATCGTCCCCGGCAGGTCGACGAACCGGACGTCGACGAACTCCACCCCTTCGTTCTCTATATAACTCAGGACCTCTTCGGCGCTGTTGAACATCCAACCTCCTCTGCGCAGCGTGGCTTTCTGCAAGCTAGGAGACGGCGGTTTCCCCGCCGTGTCCCGATTGTTTCGCCTGTGTTACGTGGCCTTTGTGCTGGGTTTACACCGCATGTGAACGTCGGAATGGGCGGCGGTAACGTATCCACATGGACGATGCGCGGGCCGCGGAACCCTCTCGACACGACCGTACCGGGTCGCCCGACGCGGCACCCGGTGCCATGCGGGCCGGGTCGGGCTCGTCGCCCGCGCCGGTGCCCGACCCCGGCTACGCGGGCGACCGGCTCGGCCTCCCGAGGGAGGGCGGCGGCTCGGTGGCCGGATACGGCCGGCGGTTGGGCGCGCTGTTCATCGACTGGCTGGTGGCGCTGCTCACCGTGTCGATCGTCGCCATGGGCACCGGGCGGCAGGTCTCGCCCGGCAGCCTCTGGCCGCTGGTCGCGTTCGGCGTCGAGACCTGGCTGCTCACCGCGGTGTTCGGCCGCAGCGTCGGCAAGTCGCTGCTCGGCATGCGGGTGGTGCGCCTCGACGGCCGCCCGGTCGGGCCGCTGTGGGCGCTGGTCCGCACCGCGCTGCTGGTGGTGGTCGTCCCCGCGCTGCTGTGGGACCGCGACTACCGCGGCCTGCACGACCGCGCCGCCGCCACCGTGGTGGTCCGCACCTGAGTCGCCGGCCGTACGCGGGCCCCGTTACGCGCCCCGGCCACCCCTGCGCGGTCCGGTTACCTCATCCGCGGCTTTGGTCCCTTGGGCATCCGGGTGCCCCTGGGGACCGGGCCTTTGGGCATCTTGAGCGTCTGCGGAAGCGCCTGGAGCCGGTCGGTGATCTCGTTCACCTCGGCCTTGTTGAGGTTGCGCGGCAGCTTGGCGATGTGCCGTTGCAGCTTGGCGATCGGGACCTGGCCCTCCTCCTCGCCGACCTGAACGTCGTAGATCGGCACGTCCTGCGGCGCCGCGCGGGCGATCCGGCGCTTCTCCGCGCCCAGCAGCGGGCCGACCCGCGACGGCGGGCCTTCGGAGACGAGGATGATCCCGGGCCGGCCGACGACCCGGTGCACCAGATCCATGGTGCGGGTGGCGTTGACGGCCGGGGTGACCGACCAGTTGCCCCGCATGGACTCGAGCACGCCGGCGGCGGCGCCGGGCTGGCCGGAGATCATCCGGTACTGCGTGCGCTGCGCGGTCTGGCCGAAGAGCGTCATGCCAACGGCCACCGCGGCCAGCACGCCCAGCGGGATCAGCAGCGCCAGGCCGCCGATGACCAGCCCGATGACCACGAAGACGAGCAGCGTGCCGATCGCCGCGGCGATGATCATGGGCAGCGCCTTCGGGTTCGCCTCGTGCAACATGGAGGCGACCATGCGGATCATCTTGATGCGGCCAGGGCGCTCTTCGGCGCCCGCCGTGGGCTTCTTCGCCATGGTCCGCAGGATACGGCGACTCGCCGGCCAACGGGAAACGTGCCCCCGCGTCGTGGGAGGTTACCGGCGGCGGGCCTCGACGGCCTGGCGGTAGAGGCGGCCGGCGCGGTACGACGAGCGCACCAGCGGGCCCGACATCACGCCGGCGAAGCCGACCTGCTCGGCCTCGTCGCGGAGCTCGACGAACTCTTCGGGCCGCACCCACCGCTCGACAGGGTGGTGGCGCGGGCTGGGCCGCAGGTACTGCGTGATGGTGACCAGCTCGCAGCCGGCGGCGTGCAGGTCGCGCAGCGTGCCGCTGATCTCCTCGCGCGTCTCGCCGAGACCGAGGATGAGGTTGGACTTGGTCACCAGGCCGGCTTCGCGGGCGGCCGTGAGGACCGCGAGCGAACGGTCGTACCGGAACCCGGGCCGGATCCGCTTGAAGATGCGCGGCACCGTCTCGACGTTGTGCGCGAGCACCTCGGGCCGGGCGCCGAAGACCTCGGCGAGCCGGTCGGGCTCGGCGTTGAAGTCGGGGATGAGCAGCTCGACCCCGCAGCGTTCGCGGCCGCCCTCGCCCTCGCCGTCGCGCCCGCTCGCCGGGCCGGGGACCGTGCCGTGGATCTGGTGGATCTGGCGGACGGTCTCGGCGTACAGCCAGGCCCCGCCGTCGGGCAGGTCGTCGCGGGCCACGCCGGTGACGGTGGCGTACCGCAGCCCCATGGCGGCCACCGACTCGGCCACCCGCCTGGGCTCGTCGCGGTCGTAGCCGGCGGGCCGGCCGGTGTCGATCTGGCAGAAGTCGCAGCGCCGCGTGCACTGGTCACCGCCGATGAGGAAGGTCGCCTCGCGGTCCTCCCAGCACTCGAAGATGTTGGGGCAGCCGGCCTCCTGGCACACCGTGTGCAGGCCCTCGGCCCGGACCAGCTCGCTCAGCTCGCGATACTGCGGGCCCATCTGCAGGCGGGTCTTGATCCACGGCGGCTTGCGTTCGATGGGCGTCCGGCTGTTGCGTACCTCGACCCGCAGCAGCTTGCGGCCCTCGGGAGTCACGGCAGTCACGTTCCCAGATTACGCACCCCGATCCGGTGGCCGGCGGCCCACCGGGGCCCACGGGGGCCGGTCAGGCTACGCGCACATAACAATCAGGGAGAATTTTCATACTAGGATGCACCGGTTCGGGGGTTTCCGTGTTTTGCCGCTGTGGACCTCTCTAAGGTGATTTCCCTGTGTTCCCGCTATGTTTACACAGGAGGAATCCCCGTGGGCCTGACAATGACGTATCTCAGGCTACCGCCGACCTTGGAGGGGGAAACAGACCCGGGGCGCATCTCCCGCCTGGTTTTCGGTCTGGCCGACTGGCGAAAGCGCCAGCCCGCCGCGCAGCTTCTCGACATCGGTGAAATATGGCAGGGCCTGAACTACCTGATCACCGGCGATCCGTGGGACGGCAGGCCACCGGCGTCCGATGTGGTCTGCGGCGGGCGGCTGCTCACCGAGGACGGCGCCGACGAACTCGGCATGGATGTTCTCTATCTCACGCCGGAACGGGTCAAGCCGGTCGCCGACCATCTGTCCAGCACCGATTTTCGTGCCATCGCCGGACGGTACGACACGAAGAAAATGGCCTCGCTCGACGTCCAAGGCGCCGCCGACTGGCCGCAGGACGCGCGCGATCGTACCTTCCAGGCCGCCTATGCGGCGCTGACCGACTTTTACGCAGCGGCGGCCACCGAAGGCCAGGCCGTCTACAAGACAATGGCCTGAGCGACCGGGCGGTCACACCTGGGCGAGCGTCCGGTGGAAGGTGCCGCTCGCCTTGAAGACGTCGGCGAGGTGCCGTTCGACCAGCGGCATGATCTCGGCGACGCGCACCGGCCGGCCCAGCTCGGCGGTCAGCGACGTCACGCCGGCGTCGCGGATTCCGCACGGCACGATCCTGTCGTACCAGGACAGGTCGTTGTCGCAGTTGAGGGCGAAGCCGTGCATCGTCACGCCGCGGGACACCCTGATCCCGATGGCGCCCACCTTGCGGTTGGGCAGCCTCGCCAGGTCGCTCGCGTGCTCCGTGCCGCACACCCAGACGCCGCTGCGCCCGTCCACCCGCCCGGTGTCGACGCCGAGCTCGGCGCACACCCCGATGAGCGCCTCCTCGACGCGGCGGACGTACGCCACCACGTCGACCGGATCGGGGAGCTTGAGGATCGGGTACCCGACCAGCTGACCGGGCCCATGCCAGGTGATCTTGCCGCCACGGTCGACGTCGATCACCGGGGCGCCGGGGTCGCCGATCGGCCGGTCCAGCGGCTGGGTGCGCTTGCCGGCGGTGTAGACAGGCGGGTGCTCGAGCAGCAGCACGGTGTCGGGGATCTGGTCGCCCACCCGGCGAGCGTGGGTGCGGCGCTGCAGGTCCCATGCCTCTTCGTACGGGACGGCCCGCTCGCCGAAGCCGGCATGGACGAAGACCAGGTCGCTCACGGGCCCAGACTACTTCAGCAGCCGCGGCTCGATGGCGGTCTCCTTCGCGCCGCCCGCCCCGTCCGGCTCGACCTGGTAGGCGCGGCCGGGCGGCCGGTAGGACACGGCCTGGACGAACTCGGTGCCGACGTAGTGCAGGCCCACGCCCTCGTCCGCCGCGTATCCGGCGGGCAGCGTCCCGTCGCCGATCAGCCGCCGCAGCAGCGGGCGGCGCTGCTCGTCGCTGTCGTAGTGGACGCCGCAGGAGTAAGGCAGGAAGGCCAGCCCGTCGGTCAGCGGGCGCAGCTCGGGGCCGTAGGAGTCGGTGCTGCCGCCGACGTGCCAGCACAGCGCACCGGCGCTCTCCCCGGCGAGCACGATGCCGTCCTCCCAGGCGCGCCGCAGGATCTCGTCCACGCCGTGCAGCCGCCAGAGCGCGAGCAGGTTGGCCGCGCTGCCGCCGAACACGAAGATGAGGTCCTGCCGGAGCAGGTGCCCGCGCACGTCGTCCACGTTCGGCATCGGAAAGAGCGCCAGATGGCTCACCTCGACGTCGAGCCGCGCGAACGCGGCGTAGGCGTGGCCGATCCGGTCCGGCGCGTCGCCGGTCGCCGTGGCGAGGAAGCACACCTGCGGGCGGTCCTGCCCGGTGAGATCGAGCGCGTACCTGAGGAGGGGGCTCGGCGCGAAGGTGAACCGGCCGGTCGCGACGAACGAGCTCCCGCCGATGGCGAGGATGTGCGGCTGTGCGTCTGTGCTCACGCGATCACCGTACGCGCCCGCGCCCGCCGGTCACAGGATCGACGCGAGGGCTGAGGCCAGCTCGGGGTGGCGGAAGGCGAACCCGGCCGCGGTGAGCCTGCCGGGCACGACGCGCAGGCTGATCAGGGCGCCCTCGTCGGCCAGCCCGTCGAGGGCGAGGCGCAGCGCGACGGGCGGGACGGTGAGGACCGCCGGGCGGGCGAGCGCGGCGGCGAGGGCCTCGGTGAAGTCGGCGTTCGTGACCGGGTGCGGCGAGGTGAGGTTGACCGGTCCCGCGAGGTCGCCGTCGATGAGCAGGCGCATCGCCGCGACATGATCGTCGCGCGTGATCCAGCTCATCCACTGCCGCCCGCTGCCGAGGCGGCCGCCCAGGCCGAGCCTGAACAGCGGGATCAGCTTGCCGAGCAGCCCGCCGTCCGCCGCCAGCACGTGCCCGCTGCGCAGGTGGACGACCCTGATCCCGGCATCGGCGGCCGGTGCCGCCGCCGCCTCCCAGTCCCTGGCCAGGTCGGAAAGGAAGCCGGCGCCGGGTCGCGCGGGCGCCGCGGTCTCATCGGTCTCATGGTCGCCGGTGTCGCCGTACACGTTCATCCCGGACGCGCAGACCAGCACTCGTGGCGGGGTGGCGAGCCCCGCCAGCGTCTCCGCCAGGTTGCAGGTGCCGAGGACCCGGCTGTCGCGGATCTGCCGCTTGTAGCTGGTGGTCCACCGGTGGTCGCCGATGCCGGCGCCGGCGAGGTGAACGACGGCGTCCGTCGCGTCGAGGGCCTTGGCGTCGATGGCGCCGAACGGATCCCAGCGCGCCTCGTCCGCGCCGGCCGGCTCCCTGCGCACCAGCCGGACGACCTCGTGTCCGTCTTCGCGCAGGCTCCGGACGAGAGCCCGCCCCACCAGCCCCGACGCCCCGGTGACCGCGACCTTCATACCTGCAGCCTACATACCCGCGCCCTCCGTGCCGGGTCGGCGCCGGCCGGCCACGCCGCGCCGGGGCCGGCCCGGCTCACGGTCCTTCGTCGCGGGGACTCGCTATCCCTTGTACGCGAGCCGCCGGTCGAGCAACTCGTCGATCTCGGCGAGCTGGTCGGCGGTCAGCGGCCCGCGCTCGATCGCGCCCGCGTTGTCCTCGACCTGGGCCAGCGACTTGAACCCGGGGATCGGAACGGTCAGGTCGCTTCTCGCCATCACCCAGGCCAGCGCGCCTTGCGCGAGTGTCCGGCCCTCGCTGGTGAGGATCTCGCGGACGGCGGCCAGCCGGGCGAGGGCGTCGGGTTCTGGGCGCCCGTCGCGGAAGTAGGTCACCCAGGAATGCCCGCTGCCGCGTACGTCATCGGCCGGCAGCCGCGAGCCCGCGTCGAACTTGCCGGTCAGCAGCCCCATGGCCAGCGGTGTGCGGGCCAGACAGGTCAGCTCGAGCTCGGCGGAGACCGCCAGCATGTCCGGCGAGTCGTCGAGGACGTTGATGGGGAACTGGACCGCCACCGCGCGCTCGCGTCCGGCCAGCCGCCGGACGCCGGTCGTGTCCTCGGTGCTCCATCCGTAGCCGCGGATCTTGCCTTCGTCGACGAGGTCCTCCAGCGTCGCGAACATGTCGTCGGCGACCGCCGGCTCGACCTCGCCCACATGCACCTGGTACAGGTCGATGCGGTCCGTTTCGAGGCGCGCCAAGGACGCCGCGCAGGCACGGCGGATGTACGACGGGGACAGGTCGGTGCCGATGATCTCCTGCAGGGACTCGTCGTAGGTGTAGCCGAACTTCGTCGCGATGACGGCCTCGTCCCGCCGCCCACGCAGCGCCCGGCCGAGCACCCGCTCGCTGTGGCCCGTGCCGTACACGTCGGCGGTGTCGAAGAGGGTGACGCCCAGGTCGACGGCGCGGTTGACGGCCCGGATCGTCTCGGTGTCGTTCACCGCCCCCCAGCCGTCCGGCTTGCCCTCGAACAGGAACGGCCCGCCGATCGCCCAGCAACCCAGGCCGATCGCGCTCAGCTTGGGGCCGTTCGGGCCCAGCGTCCTCGTCGAAGTGGTCATCTCAGGTGGCTCCTCGTGCGTTGGGACATGGTCGCGGCGTGGCTCCCGATACGCACCGTACGGCGGAACCGGTATCGTCAGAAGAGCCAATTTTCATCAAATCCGTAATGCCATTTCTCTGAGGTGGGTGGGCCATGCCGGAGCCGTCCCCGTCGCTCGCCGCCGTCGGGATGACCCTCGACCACGCGTCGGGCGTCCCGCTGTCGCGCCAGATCTATCAGCGGATCCGGGCGGCCATCCTCTCCGGCCAGCTCGGACCGGGCCTCCGGCTGCCGTCCTCGCGCCGGCTGGCCGCCGAGCTTGGCGTGTCCCGCACCACCACGCTGGCGGCCTACGAGCGACTGCGCGACGAGGGCTACCTCGACGGCCGGGTCGGTGCCGGCACCACGGTGGCCTTCCTGACCGACCTCGGCGCCACCGGCCGCGGCACCACCGGCCGCGGCGCCACCGGCCGCGGCACCACCGACGTCGACGCCGGGCGCGCCGGCGCCCGGCGCTCACCCGCCACCCGCCGGCCGCGCCTGTCCCGGCAGGGCGCCGGCCTGACCGGAATCCGGTGGCGGATGCCCGTGGCCATGGCCGCCCCGGGCTCGGGACCTGCGGCCTTCCCTGTCGGCCGGCCGGCCTTCGACGCGTTTCCGGCCGAGCTGTGGAGCAAGGTGGTGGCCCGGCGGGCCCGCAGGTCGATCGGAGCGCTGCTGCGCTACCAGCATCCGGCCGGGTACGGGCCGCTGCGGGAGGCGATCGCTGCGTACGTCGGCATGGCCCGCGGCGTGCGGTGCACGCCCGAGCAGGTGCTGGTGGTGAGCGGCGCCCAGGCCGGGCTCAGCCTGGTCGCGCGGCTGCTGCTCGACCCGGGAGACCCCGCCTGGGTCGAGGACCCCGGCTACTACGGCGCACGGGGCGCGATCGTGGCGGCCGGCGGCGTCCCGAGCCCGGCGCCGGTCGACGCCGACGGCCTCGACGTGGACGCGGCGCGGCGACGGGCACCCCTGGCGCGGCTCGCCTACGTCACCCCGTCCCACCAGTTCCCGCTGGGCGTCACGATGAGCCTGCCGCGCCGGCTCGCCCTGCTGGAATGGGCGCGTACGGCCGACGCGTACGTGGTCGAGGACGACTACGACAGCGAGTACCGCTACGTCGGGAAGCCGCTGCCCTCGCTGCAGGGCCTCGACGCCGACGGCCGGGTCCTCTATGTCGGGAGCTTCAGCAAGGTGCTGTTCCCCGCGCTGCGCATCGGATACGTGGTCGTGCCGGAGGATCTGGTCGAGCCGTTCGTGACCGGACACAGGTTCGCCGCAATCCATGTCCCCGCGCTGGAGCAGGCCGCGCTCGCCGACTTCATCGCCGCCGGCCACTTCGCCCGGCACATCAGGCGGATGCGCGCCCTGTACGCCGAGCGCGGCGCGACCCTCGTCGACGCGATCCGGCGCGAACTCGGCGGCCTCGTGTCGGTCGCTCCCGCCCGCGCCGGCCTGCACCTCATCGGCTGGCTTGCCGGCGGCACCGCCGACGAGCCGGCCGCCCTGCGCGCCGCCGCGCACGGCGTCGACACCCAGCCCCTGTCCGCCCACGCCATCGAACCGTACGGACGTCCCGGGCTGCTCCTCGGTTACGCGGCGACCCCGGCGCCGGACATCGTCGCCGGCGTGCGCAGCCTCGCCGCCGCCCTGAATGTCACACCTTCGGGTGGTGCCGTGTCTTCAAGGTAGACACCACGTGAAGGGAAAAGAGCATGCGAGTATTCGTCGCGGGCGCGACCGGGGTATTGGGACGGCACCTCGTTCCTGGGCTGGTCGCGGCGGGGCACGAGGTCACCGCCACCACCAGGTCGCCCGGCAAGGTCGCGGGGTTGCGCGAGGCGGGCGCGGAGCCCGTGGTCGTCGACGGGCTCGATCGCGAGGCGGTGATCGGGGCGGTGCGGGCCGCCGCGCCGGAGGTGATCGTGCACCAGATGACCGCGCTGGCCGACATGCGGAGCCTCCGCAAGATGGACCAGGTGTTCGCCGCCACGAGCGAGCTGCGCACCCGGGGCACCGACAACCTGCTGGCGGCCGCGAGTGAGGCGGGTACCCGCCGGTTCGTCGCGCAGGGCCACATCTTCGTGTACGAGCGTTCCGGCGGCCCGGTGAAGACCGAGGACGACCCGCTCGACTCGCGCCCCGTCCCGTCGGCGGCAGGGGCGATGGCGGCGATCAAGTACGTGGACGAGACCGTGCCGCGGCTGGCGCCGGAGGGCCTGGTGCTGCGCTACGGCACCTTCTACGGTCCCGGCGCCTCCGACCCCCTGGTGGACATGGTGCGGAAGCGGCGGCTGCCGGTGATCGGCGCGGGGACCGGGATCTGGTCGTTCATCGAGATCGCCGACGCGGCGGCGGCGACGCTCGCCGCGGTCGAGCGCGGCGCGCCCGGCGTCTACAACATCGTGGACAGCGAGCCGGCGCCGGTCGCGGAGTGGCTGCCGTACCTGGCCGGGGTCGCCGGGGCGAAGCCGCCGCCGCGCATGCCGGCCTGGCTCGGGCGGCTGCTCGCCGGCGAGTTCGTCGTGACGCAGATGACCAGCGCGCGGGGCGCGTCGAACGAGAAGGCGGTCAAAGAGCTCGACTGGACACCGCGGTTCGCGAGCTGGCGGGACGGGTTTCGCGCCTGGGTCGGCGGATGAGACCGCGCGGCCGGCGGCGGCGGCGCGCCGGGCCGCCGCGGCGACTACCGTGCGCGATGAGCCACCGAGTCATGCCGGAGAGTTCACTCGCGAGGTAACCTCGGAGTCAACCGGCTCCGGCGAATCGACGACGAGGACGTACGGGACGTGCCGCGGATCAAGGTCCGGCAGGTGGCGCTCGCGCCTGAGCGATCCAGCATTTCCGTGGGCCGGCCGGCAGGCGCTCATGACGAACCTGCCGCGCCCTGAGGACGTCACCGCAGCGGCCGGGCTGAACGCGCCGCCGCGACGGCCGGCGATGGCGTTCGCCGGCCGTGAGCCTGCCTTGCGCCGGCTGCGGGACGCGCTGTCCCGCGACGCGAACGTCGTGATCACCCCGGCCGCGGACGCGCCGCCCGGCGTCGGCGCGACCGAGCTTGCCCTGCAGTACGCCGCCGCCTGCCGCGACAGGTACCGGCTGATCGGCTGGGTGTCCGCGGCCACCGCGGAGAGCATCACCGCCGGGCTCGCCGCGCTCGCCGCCCGGATCGCCCCCGGGCTCGGTGGGACCGTCCGTACGCAGGTGGCCGCCGGCTGGGCACTGAGCTGGCTCCGGGCGCATCGCGACTGGCTGCTCGTCCTCGACGACGTCGAGGACGCGGAGCTCGTTCAGCCGCTCGTCGACCGGCTCGACACGGGGCACATCGTGACCATCGGCCGCCGCGCCGGCCTGGACCGGCCGGCGGTGGCCATCGAGCTGGACGTGCTCGATCCGGATGCCGCCGCCGGCCTGCTCATGGAGGCGACCGGCGGGGCCGGGCGGGCCGGCGACGCGGGTCCGGGCCGCCACCGCGACCGCGAGGCCGCCGGCCGGATCGCCGCCGAGCTGGGCCGCCTGCCGCTGGCGTTGGCCCAGGCTGCCGCGTACGTCGGCGAGACGGACACCGGCCTCCCGCACTACCTCGAACTGCTGCGCGAACGGCCGCCGGACATGTACGCGCCGGCGCCGGACGGGGGGTCGGCGCCGCCCGCGGCCGCGGCGGCCCATCGCGCCGTCGCCCGGGTGTGGGACATCACGCGATGCGCGCTCGAAGAGCGGGACCCGCGCGCGGTCCGGCTGCTGTACGTCCTGGCCTGGTACGCCCCGCAGGAGATCCCCCGGGAGCTGATCGCGCCCGACGAGGGCGGCGACGCGACGGCCATCGACGCGGCGCTCGACCTGCTCGCCTCGTACCGCATGATCGATCGCGCCGGCGCAGCGGTCGTGCCGCACCGTCTCGTCCAGTCCGTGCTGCGGGGCGAGGCGGCCGCCGCCGACCGCGACATACCGCCCGGGCGGGACACGGCGCTCGACTGGCTGGTACGGGCGATCCCGGTCGCGCCGGCCGCCAACCCCGCCGGATGGCCGCTCTGGCGGCGGCTGACCGTCCATGTCGAGGCGCTGGCCGGGCGGTACGGCGGCGGCGCGAAACCGGCGCCGCTCGGCATGCTGTTCACCGAGACCGCCCGCTTCCATTCGGCGCAGGCAGGGTACGCCGAGGCGCTGGCCTGCTGGCAGCGCGCCCTGGACATCAGGGAGGCGGCGCTGGGGCCCGACCATCTCGACGTGGCGTGGACGCTGACCCGGATCGCCCGCACCTACCGCCTGCTGGGCCGGGTGCCCGAGGCGCTGCCGCCGCAGGAGCGGGCGCTGGCGATCACGGAGCGGCTGCTGGGCCCGGACCATCCGGACGTCGCCTCGGTGCTGGGCAGCCTGGCCAGGTACTACCGGCTGCTGGGCAGGATGGCCGCGGCGTTGCCGCTGGCCGGGCGCCAGTTGGCGATCAACGAGAAGACGTTCGGGGGAGATCATCCGGCGGTCGCCACCGCCCTCGGCAACCTCGCCGGGGTGAACCGCGAGCTCGGCCGGGTGGCCGAGGCACTGCCGCTGGCGCGGCGGGCGCTGGCGATCGCGCAGGACGCGCTCGGACCCGACCATCCGGACGTGGCGACCGCCCTCGCCAACCTCGCGCTGACGTTCAAGGCGCTCGGCCGGGCGGGGGAGGCGTTGCCGCTGGAGGAGCGGGCGCTGGCGATCACGGAGGCGGCGCTTGGGCCGGATCATCCGGATGTGGCGGTCCGGCTGGGAGATCTCGCCGCCACCTACTCGGGTCTGGGCCGGCCGGGCGAGGCGTTGCCGCTCGAGGAGCGGGCCCTGGCGATTACAGAGGGGGCATTGGGACCGGATCACCCGGATGTCGCGGTCCGGCTGGGGAACCTGGCCTCGACCTACTCCGGCCTGGGCCGGCCGGCGGACGCGCTGCCGCTGGAGGAGCGGGCCCTGGCGATCACCGAAGCCGCGCTGGGCGCCGACCATCCACATGTCGCCACCGCGCTGGGCAACCTCGCGTCGACGTACTGCCAGCTCGGCCGCGTCGAGGACGCGCTGCCGTTAGAGGAACGGGCGCTCGCGATCACCGAGGAGTCCCTCGGCGCCCGCCACCCGCACGTCGCCACCGCGATGGGCAACCTCGCCCTGACCTGCAAGGCGCTCGGCCTGGTCGGCGAGGCGCTGCCGCTGGAGGAGCGGGCGCTGACGATCACCGAGGAGGCGCTCGGGGCCGACCACCCGGATGTCGCGATCAGGCTGGGCAACCTCGCGGGGACCTACCGGACGCTGGGCTGGGCCGAGGAGTCGCTGCCGCTGGAACGGCAGGCGCTGGCGATCGCCGAGGGCGCGTTCGGCGCCCACCACCCCGACGTGGCGACGGCCTTGGGGAACCTCGCGTCCAGCTACTGCCGGCTGGGCCGGATCGCCGAAGCGCTCGCGCTGGAGGAACGGGCCTTGGCGATCACCGAGGAGGCGCTCGGGCCCGACCATCCGGACGTGGCGATCAGGGTGGGCAACCTTGCCTTCACCAACCTCCAGCTCGGCCGAACCGACGAGGCCCGGGCGGGGGCGCGCAGGGCGTACGCCTGCGCCCTGGCCGGCCTGGGCCGCGCACACCCGACGACGGAGTGGGCCCTGCAGCTGTGCAGGGACCTCGGCATCGACCCCGGCACCGGCACGTCGCCGGATATGGCCTGATATCCGTACCGTAAGAACCACCGCCCGGCCCGGCGCGTCGTTATGGTCGTCGTGAGCGATGTACGAAGGGTGACGGCCGTGAGCGTGGTTGAGCTGGCGAACGAGGCGACCCCGTACGTAACGGCCGCGATCGGGGCCTACGGCACCGCCGTCCTGACGAAGGCCAAGGACGAGGCAGCCGACGCCTCGGTCACCCTGGGCCGGCGGATTCTGCGGCGCCTGTTAAGGGATCGGAAGCCCGCCGCGGCCGCGCCGCTCGAGTCGGCGGTCGCCGAGCTGGCCGACGACACCGACAACGCGGACGTCCGGGAGATCCTGACCATCCGGATCAAGCAACTGCTCGCGGCCGACGACGCGCTCGCCGCCGACGTACGGGAGATGCTGGCCGAGGCCGGCGGCATCGTCACAGCCTCCGGCGACCGGTCGATCGCCGCGCAGGACATCTCGGGCATCGCCCAGACCGGCGACCACGCCCGTGCCGAGCAGCGGAACGTCGATGGCCATTGACGAACGCCCGGGCCCCGGCGCTCGCGTCAAGCGCTCCATCGCCGGCGAGACGCTCAGCGGGATCAGCCAGAGCGGCGACCACGCCCGGGCCAGCCAGCACGTCCACATGGTGTCCCTGCCGCGCCCCGCCGGCGTCGACGCCCCGCCCGGCCTCAACACCCTGCCCCGCCGCCCCACCGATGTCTTCGTCGGCCGCGAGGAAGCGCTGAGGCAGTTGCACGAAGCCCTCGGGCCCGAGTCATCGAAGGTCGCGGTCACCCAGGCACTGCACGGCCTGGGCGGCGTCGGCAAGACCGAGCTGGCGCTGCACTACGCCGACGCCTCCCGCGACCGCTACGGCCTGATCGGCTGGATCACCGCCGACAGCCCCGAGAACGTCGACGCCGGACTGGCCGCGCTCGCCGCCCGCATCCATCCCGAGGTCGCCAACGCCACGACCACCGTCGCTACCGAATGGGCGCTGGCCTGGCTGCAATCCCATTCCGGTTGGCTGCTCGTGCTCGACAACGTCGAGGACAGGAAGCACGTCGAGCGGCTCATCGGCCAGCTCGCGTCGGGACACATACTGGTCACCAGCCGTCGCGACACCTGGCGCGGGCTGGCCACGCCGATCAAGTTGGAGGTACTGATCCCCGAGGCCGCGATCGATCTCGTAGTGCGGATAACCGGCGCGGTCGAGCGCGAGGTCGCCGGCGAGATCGCCGCAGAGCTCGGATACCTGCCGCTGGCGCTGGAGCAGGCGGGTGCCTACATCCGTGAAACGGGTATCACCCTCGGCCGCTACCTCGAATTGCTGCGTGAACGCCCGGCCCGCATGTACGCGACGGCATCCGAGTCGAGTGATGCACAGCGCACGGTCGCCCGGGTCTGGGACATCACCTTGACCGCCATCGCCGCCCGCAACTCCACGGCAGTTCAGCTGCTAAATGTCCTTGCTTGGTACGCCCCAGAAGGAATTCCGCGAGAATTGGTGGCGTCGAATGATGATCAAGCGGATATCGATGAAGCTTTGGGCCTGCTCGCCTCTTATAGCATGATCGATCGCGTCGGTGAGATAGTAAGCGTGCACCGTCTTATCCAAGCCGTTCTCATTAACAAGCAAGGCGCCTTCAAGAGCCCGGCGCATGACCGGTTGAATTTTCAATTGATAGCGATAAGTTGGCTGGTTGAGTATTCTCCTGATGATCCACAATCGGATGTACAAGGCTGGCCGCGATGGCGGAGTCTAATTCCTCATATTGATGCTCTTGCGAAAGTGGCGGATGTATCGATGCTTGGTCCACTTTTTAATTCAGCATCAATCTATCTTTTGACACAGGGGGCCTACCTCCACGCCATGGAGTACTCGGAGCGAGCTTTGAGGGCGTATGAGGCGACCCTTGGCCCTGGCCATCCGGGTGTGGCAACTGCGCTAGGGAACTTGGCCTCGGCTCATATTGAATTGGGTCATATGGAGGACGCGCTCAAATTGCAAATGCGGGCGTTGGCGATCGCATTGGGAAGGGCTGAACGTGACGATCTGGTTATTGCGCCGCTGCTTGCGAGTATAGCAAGGCTTTTTAAAGAAACGGGGCGCACTCCGGAAGCCTTGCCTTTGGAGGAGCAAGCGCTCAAGATGGCCGAGGTCGCGCTTGGTCCAATGCATCCACAGGTTGCTATCGCAATGGCTAATCTCGCCACGACCTACCGGATATTGGGTCGTGCATCAGACGCGGAGCGTCTATTTCAGCGCGCCCTAAGAATTCTTGAGGCGGTCCGGGGTCCTGATCATCCGGATGTGGCGACTGCTCTAGGAGGGCTCGCTGTGACATACAAGGTATTGGGCCGATCCGAGGAGGCATTGCCCCTAGAGAAGCGTGCATTGAGGATTGCTGAAAGTGCATTGGGGGCCGAGCATCCAAGGGTTGCGAGGCGCCTTGCTAATCTCGCATATACTTATGACATATTGGGTCGACCGGTGGATGCATTGCCGCTGTTGGTGAGGGCGTCAGCAATCATGGATACGGCGCTAGGGCATGACCACCCGGGGGCGGCCGTGTTGTTTGGGAACCTCGCCCTAACCTATTCAAGGTTGGGTCGGCAGGCGGATGCTCATGTAGCGGCGCGCCGGGCATACGCATGTGCACGGGCGAGATTCGGGGAATCACACAGCATCACGGAGTGGGTCAAGAAGCTGTGCGATGAACTGGGTGTCAACGTGTGAGATCGAGGGTGCCGGTCTTCATCTCAGTGAGGAAGGCGGCCCATTCGGATGCGCTGAAGGCCAGCTTGGGGCCGGCCGGATCCTTGGAGTCGCGTATCAGGAACAGCGGCGAGTCCTCGGGTGAAGCAGCCGCCACCTCAACGCAGGACCCTCCGTTTCCCCCACTACGGCTGCTCTTACGCCAGACGCCCACCTCGATGCAGTCCTCTCCGCCATTGCCGCTGTGGCTGCTCTTCTTCCAGAGGACGAGGGACAGGTCCATCAGGGACACCGCGCCTTCTTTCAGGACATCTCCTCGGCGACTTCTGCGATCAAGGTGCGTGACTCGTCGGGGCCGAGCGCCCGGGCGCGCAGATGATCGAAGATCGCCGTATAGGTAGCCACTTCGGAGGGACTTTCGAGGTAGATACTCCCCATGCGGTACTCAACGTACACGATGTCCGGATCTGCTGGCTCGCGGAAGCCGAGGATATTGAAGGGCCCGTGAGAGGCGGGATGGGCGCCTGCCGAAAACGGCAGGACCTGCAGGGTCACCGTGTTCAATCGCGACACCTCGATCAGTCGTTGGAGCTGCCGTCGCATCGCCTCCCGTCCGCCTACCTCGCGGCGTATCGCGCACTCGTTGAGGACGATCCACATCTCCGGCGCATCGTCGGCCAGGAGGCGTTCCTGCCGCTTCATGCGGACGGCGACGCGCCGTTCGATCTCCTCATCGGCGGGCACCCTGGGTTCGGCGAGGATCTGCGCTCGGATGTACTCCTCGGTCTGGAGCAACCCAAGGACGTTCTCCGGGCGATAGGCACGGATCTCGGTGGCTTCCTCTTCGAGGCCGACGTAGACCTCGAACCAGGCGGGGATGGCGCCGCCGTACTGCTGCCACCAGCCGCGCTTGCGGGCCTGGCGGGCGACGGTCAGCCAGGCTTCGCGCTCGTCGCCGGTCACGCCGTACAGCTCCAGCATGAGAGCGACGTACGCGGGCGGCGCGGCGTTCGACGCATTCTCGATCTTGGTGACAGTGGCTGGAGCGCAGCCGACGAACTCGGCGACTTCTTCGCGGGTCTTGCCCGACTCCTTGCGCAGTCGTTTCAATTCGGCGGCCAGGCGCCGACGGCGCACCGTGGGGCTGGTCCGATTCGCCACTTCTCCACCCTTCTGGAGCGATACGTCTGACCGTGAAATAAAGATTATCGGAACTAGTTCCAACGTTCCTCTTTACAGTCCACTCCGTGCTGTGGACACTCGTAGCGTAACGAGCGATGACGCAGTGTGGTGGCAAATCGATGGCGGTGGTGATGACGGCAGACGAGGCGCGATTTCGGCTGCTGGTGGGGTTGTCGTGGGCGTTGCGGCAGGAGCGGCGGACGTCCACGGTGGTGGTGCCGTACATGGGCGAGACGGTGCTGTACGTCTCGTTCCCGCAGCGGCCAGGGCGGCGGCTGGCGGTGGGGGCGGCGCAGTACATGGGCGGCTGGCTGTTCACCTGGGGACGCGACGGCCAGGCCAATGCCGACCGCATCGACCAAGCGGCCCGGACGATCGCGCGGCAGGTGGCGTCGTGACCGCGCAGACCGAGATGTTCCCCGGGCTGGCCGAGGAGGCCCGCCAGGCGCGGCGGCTCGTCCGGCGGCTGCTCGGGGCGGAGCATCCGCTGGTGGACGAGGCCGAGTTGCTCACCACCGAGGTCTTCGCGAACGCGATCCAGCACTCCGCGTCGGGCCGGCCGGGTGGCAAAGTGGCGGTCAGCGTCGCGACCGAGGGTTCGGCCGTCCGCATCGAGATCACAGACGAGGGCGGTGCGGCCGGCGCACCGCATGTCCGCGCCGACCTTTATGCCGAGGGCGGGCGCGGCCTCTACCTGCTCGACGCGCTGGCCGGCGGGTGGGGCTTCCGTACGGACCGGGCCGGCACCACGGTGTGGTTCCGCCTCACCTGCGCTTCAGCGGACCCGACCGCATAGCCCGCCGGAGCCGGCGCGGACTCGGTCAGAAGCCGCGGACGTGGGTGATGTGAATGCGGGCCGGGACGGAGTACTGCTCGGCGAAGGCTTCGACGCTGCCGCTGACCTGGACCATCCCGTCGCCGTACTTCTCGCGGTAGGCGGGGTTGTCCGCCGCGGACGGGTGGTCGGGCACGATCTCGGCCGTGCCGGCCAGCACGATGACGTCGTCGCCGCCGGCGTCGCTGTTGAAATGCAGCGAGACTCGGGGCCGGCTGCGAAGGTGGGCGAGGCGACGGGCCCTGGTGGCGTTGTAGATGAGCACGTCGTCGCCCTGCCAGAGGAACCAGACGGGGTTGGGTTGGGGCGTGCCGTCGTCGCCGACGGTCGTCAGCCAGACGACCTGCTCTTCAGTGAGGCGCCGCCGTACCCGCTGGCCGAAGGTCGTGGACTCGTCGGGTATCACTTCTATCCCTCGTACCTGGGCCAATCGTTCGTCGAGATGGCGAAACCGAACGGCTCCGGCAGCGGCACGTCGTCTCCGTAACGGCCGTCCGCCGCGATCTGGTAGCGCTGCCGGCCTTCGGCGAGCGCATACAGCACCCAGTTCGCTTTCTCCTGATCGACGAGTAGATAAAGCGGAATGCCCGCCTTGGCATATTCCTTCGGTTTGATTTCCCGATCGTTGAGGACGGTGTCCGGCGACTTCGGTGACGTGACTTCGACAATGAGCGCGATCTGCTTGCGCTGTTCGTCATTGTTGCGGGCCTCGGGCCGCGTCACGACCATGTCGGGAACATAGAACCGCCGGGTTCCGTCCAGGAACTCCCACTGGAAGTCGCCAACTCGGACAACCCAGTCGATCGAGGTCAATGCAGTATGAAACGCCAACGTAATGGCCCGAAAGATCGACCGAATGATCATTCCGTGCTCAAATCCGGGGGGTGCCATGACCAGCAGAACTTCCTCGTCCACGTACTCGACCCTGCGGGTCTCCAGCAGCTCGTCGGCCAATCCTCGCAGGTCATGTTCTGCGTCGTACGGGTTTTCGGAAGACATGATTTTCTCGCCCACGATCGTCATTTTTGCCCCCGTCGGTTGCCTGTCGTGCTGTTAGCAGGATGCCCTATTACATGGCTTCGACGCATGAGAAACCCCTCCGTTCGGCGAGGTGATCGCGAACGGAGGGGTTTCGGACGGGCGTCAGCCGAGGCCGAGCTCGCTTTCGAAGTTGCCCTCTTCGAGACGGTGCTTGATCGTGGCCAGGAAGCGGGCGGCGTCGGCGCCGTCGACGAGGCGGTGGTCGTAGGTGAGCGCCAGGTAGAGCATCGACCGTACGGCGATGAGCTCGCCGAGGTCGGGATCGTCGACGACGGCAGGGCGCTTGACGACCATGCCGGTGCCGAGCATGCCGACCTGCGGCTGGTTGAGGATCGGTGTGTCGAACAGGGCGCCGCGGCTGCCGGTGTTGGTGATGGTGAACGTGCCGCCGGCGATCTCGTCCGGGCTGACCTTGTTGGTGCGGGTGCGCTCGGCGAGGTCGGCGATCTTCTGGGCGAGGCCGGCGAGGTTGAGCTGGCCGGCGTTGTGGATCACCGGCACCATGAGCCCGCGGTCGGGGACGTCCACCGCGATGCCCAGGTTTTCGGTGTCGTGGTAGGTGACCTCGTTCGTCTCGCTGTTGATCACGGCGTTCAACTTGGGGTGGACCTTGAGCGCCTCGACCGCGGCCAGCGCGAAGAACGGCAGGAACGACAGCTTGACGCCCTCGCGGCGCTGGAAGTCGTCCTTGGCCCGCTCGCGCAGCCGGGCGATCTTGGTGACGTCGACCTCGACGACGGTGGTGAGCTGCGCGGAGACCTGCAGCGACTCGACCATGCGGCGCGCGATCGTCTGCCGGATCCGCGACATTTTCTCCGTCGTCCCGCGGACGCGGGCGGCGTCGGAGGACGGGCCGGCCAGCGCCGCCGGTGCGGCGGGCGCGGCCGGCGCCTGCGGGGCGGCCGGCGCGGCGGGAGCGGCGGCGGGCGGAGCCTGCGGCGGGGCCTCGGCGGGTGGTGCGGCCGCGGCGGCCTGCC
>DASUWU010000053.1:0-37505 GCA_036378315.1 Streptosporangiaceae bacterium
AGACGCCGACGAGACGGACCAGGACGAGGACGAGCTGACGCGCCGCGGCTTCGAACGTGAGACGCGCGCGGGCCGGCTGGTCTCCGAGGACGAGGGTTTCGGCGACGACGAGGAGCCCGACGCCGTGGCCAGGGACACCGGAGTCGACGCGGGCGGGGCCAGCGCCGAGGAGGCCGCGGTCCATCGAGTTGACGATCCCAACGACCCGGGCGACCGGCAGGTGTGACGCCGCCCCGTCCGACCGCGCCGTCCGACCGCGCCGTCCGACCGCGCCGTCCGACCGCGCCGTCCGACCGCGCCGTGGCCGGACGGGGGTCAGGGCGTCACGGCAGGACGACGATGCGACCCCGGGGACGGGCCGGCCCGGTGGCCTCCTGCAGGCGATGGGCTTCGGCCGCGCCGGTCAGCGGGAGCGTCGCGCCGATGCGGGTGCGTAGCCGGCCCCTGGCCAGCAGTGTGTTGATCGTCGCCGCGGCCGCGGCGAGGTCGGCGGTCGAGGCCTTGCTGATGACGAAGCCGACCCGGATGGCCTCCGCCGGGCCGTAGCCGGTGATGTAGGCGGCGGTCGTCATCGCGGGGATGGCGTCGCCCATTCGTCCTCCTTGACGATCGAGCTGTTGTGATCGAGCCGTTGACGATCGAAGCGGTGCCCGGTCGGGCGGGACCACACACCAGGGTGTGGTGGTGCCAGGTACACCTCGCCGGGGAGCGCAGGCCCACTGACCGATGCGCATGCGATCAGCAGACTGGCGGTGCGACGATGTAGGAGGAGGGCGATCGGCATGAGGATCCGGGCCGGACTGCTCGAAGGGGCGCGGGGGCTGGCGCTGGCGCTGCTGTCCCAGCTGGGGTCGCTGGCGCTGCTGATCTTGGCCATCAACGCGATCGCGTTCACGAGCATTGGCATCGGGCTGTTCTTGACGCCGGCGGTGATGGTCGCCGTGCGCGGCCACGCCAACCTGCGGCGCCGGCTGGCCCGCGAATGGTACGGCGTCGAGATCGCCGAACCGTACCGTCCCGCGCCCGAGTTCGGGCCCGGGCTTGCCGGCCGGGTCCGGCGCTGGCAGTGGCTGGTCACTGATCCGGCGACCTGGCGCGACCTGCTGTGGATGGCGGTGGACGCGACGGCAGGGCTGGCCCTCGCGCTCATCCCGCCGGCGTTGATCGGCTACTTCCCGTACGGTGTCGTGCTGGCGCTCGGCGTGTGGCGGCCGATCTACCATGCCGGCGGCGGCGAATGGTTCACCTTCGTGCACGTCACGAGCCAGACAACGGCGTGGTACGCGGCGGCGCTCGGCGCGGCGTACCTGCTCGTCGGGCTCGCGGTCAATCCGACGATCATGCGCTGGCACGCCGGGCTGACGCGGGCGTTCCTCGCCCCGACGAAGGAGCAGGAGCTGTCGCTGCGGGTGGCGCACCTGGCCGAGACCCGGTCCGACGCGCTGGACACCCAGGCGGCCGAGCTGCGGCGCATCGAGCGCGACCTGCACGACGGCGCGCAGGCCCGCCTCGTCGCCATGGGCATGAGCCTCACCGCGATCGAGCATCTGCTGGAGCGCGACCCGGAACAGGCGAAGAAGCTGCTCGCCCAGGCCAGGGAGTCCTCGTCCAAGGCCCTGGCCGAGCTGCGCGACCTGGTCCGCGGCATCCATCCGCCGGTGCTGGCCGAACGCGGGCTCGGCGACGCCGTACAGGCGCTCGCGCTGGCCAGCTCGCTGCGGACGGAGGTCACCGTCGAGCTTCCCGGGCGGCTGCCGGCGCCGGTGGAGTCGGCCGCGTACTTCGCGGTCTCCGAGGTGCTCACCAACGCGGCCAAGCACGGTGGCGCCCACCGCGCCTGGATCGACGTGCGCCACGCCGACGGGATGCTGCGGGTGTCCGTCACCGACGACGGCCACGGCGGCGCCGACCCGGCGCGCGGCACGGGGCTGCGCGGCATCGAGCGCCGGCTCGCTACATTCGATGGAGTCCTCGCCCTGAGCAGCCCGCCGGGCGGCCCGACGATAGTGACCATGGAGCTGCCGTGCGCGTCGTCCTCGCCGAGGACCTCTTCCTGCTGAGAGACGGCCTGGTCAGGCTGCTCGAGGCGTACGACTTCGAGATGGCCGCGGCCGTCGACAACGGGCCCGAGCTGGAGCGCGCGCTGGCCGAGCTGAAGCCCGACGTGGCGGTCATCGACGTACGGCTGCCGCCGTCGTTCACCGACGAGGGCCTGCAGGCGGCGCTGCGGGCCCGCCGCGCGACCCCGGGGCTGCCCGTGCTGATCCTGTCGCAGCACGTCGAGCGGCTGTACGCGCGGGAGCTGCTCGCCGACGGCAGCGGCGGGGTCGGCTACCTGCTCAAGGACAGGGTCTTCGACGCCGACCAGTTCGTCGACGCGGTGCGCCGGGTGGCCGCCGGCGGCACCGCCATGGATCCGCAGGTGATCTCGCAGCTCTTGGCCGGCACGGCGCGGGCCGAACCGCTCGCGCGGCTCACTCCGCGGGAACGCGAGGTGCTGGCGCTCATGGCCGAGGGCCGGTCCAACGCGGCGATCGCGCAGCGTCTGGTCGTGACCGAGCGCGCCGTGGCCAAGCACACGTCCAATATCTTCGCCAAGCTCGACCTGCCGCCCTCCGACGACGACAACCGCCGCGTCCTCGCCGTCCTGGCCTACCTCGACCGCTCCTGACCGGCCGGTTCGCGGCCGAGATGCGGGTCGCCGCCGACTGATGGCGCGGGCGGGTCACGGCGTGACGTGGATGGTGACCGGGATGATGCCGGTGCCGCTGACGCGGTAGGCCCGTACGGTCAGCGGGCAGGTGCCGTGGGCGAGGGCCAGCACGACGTGGCAGGTGTCGTGGAGCCGGGCGAAGGCGCAGTCGAGGGCGGACAGGCAGGCACCGCCGCCCGGGTGCGAGTGGTAGATGGCGAGCAGGCTGAGCGCTTGCGTCCGGATATGTTTCTCGGCCAGGTACTGGCTGTAGGGGTCGGCGAGGAACGCCGCGGGCCCGGCCAGGTTGGCGAGCGGCAGGGCGAGCGAGACGGCGCCCGCTGGCCGGCCGGCCAGCATGCCCACGGCCTCGCGGGGCTGTTCGCGTTCGGCGTGGTCGAGCATGGTCTGGAAGGCCGGGCGGTCGATCCGCAGCGAGAGGGTGTCCGTCGCGTTGGCCGTCATCGCGGCACGAACGCCATATGTGCCGGCATGGGACGGTAATGCGTGTCGCGGTAGGTCATCAGGTCGGCGGCGACGGCGTGCCCGACCATCGTGGCCAGGTCGTCGGCGGCGTAGATGCGCAGCCCGAACTCCGGGGAGAACGTGCAGACGAAGCCCACGCCGTCGTCGCCGGGGACGAGGGTGAAGGCGACCGGCTCGGCATAGCTCAGGTGCCGCCGCTTCGGATCGGTGTCCGGCTCGAGCGTGTCGGCGTCGAGCCGCATGAGTACCGGCGGGACGTAGGCGATGGTGCTGACGTCGGCGACGAGCCCCTTGTACGCCACGGCCACGTGCCGAGGCAGCAGTCGCGGGTGGAACCCGGCGAAGCTGCAGAACACGTGCTGCTTGGTGGCATCGAGCTCGACGTTGATCGGCAGCCAGGAGTGACCGCGCGACGTCTGCCCGGGCCGGTAGGGGCGGCTGAACGTGTCGATGCTCCAGGCGCCGTCCTGGCGGTGGTAGCGGATGACCTTGCCGTAGTTGAACGGTTCGATGAGCATGCCGGAGTAGTGCTCCGGCACATCTTCCGGCGCCTCTCCGTAGAGGTTGACGCCGTGCGTCTCCTCGGCCACGTCCGCCTGCTTGTAGTTGGCGTAGAGCACGAAGCCGTTCCGCGAGGAAGCGTCGATGTCGAGATGGGACAGCGCGTAGCCGCCGAGCTCCCGGACGCCGGGCAGCAGGTGAGCGCGAAGCTCCGGGGCCGCGTCGTCGATCTCCATGACCCAGATGGTGGAGACCTCCATCGGCTCGACGTGATGCTCGGTCGGCACGCGATGCGGCGCGAGTTCCTCGAGCACCGCGCCCGTACGGAGCAGCCCGACGTAACGCCTGCCCCGCTCTTCGAAGTAGAAGGCGGAGTGGAAGTTGGCGCCGGCCAGCCACGCGTCCTCCGCCGGCGGCACGATCGGCCACGAGCGGTGCCGTCCGGTCGCCGTGTCCAGCTCGAACAGCGTCAGGTCGGCGGCGCGGACCGGCCGGCCGGCGCGCTCCCGCTCCAGCAACGACTGATGGAAGTAGGCGTAGCGCCCGTCGAGACTCCAGGCGAAATGGGAGGTCGAGGTGATCTGGGGCCGCTCGTCCGACGGCTCGAGGAAGCGCAGGACGCGGCGCGGACGCCAGGTGCGCAGGTCGACCTCGAGCGGTGCGCCGAAGAGGAGATTCGTCGCCCAGACCGTGTCGCCTCTCCAGTTGAGCCCGTGGTTCGGCTGGGTGACGTAGAACGGCGACGCCGGCCGCCCCGCGGCGCCCCCGCCTCTCCCTGCGGCGATCCCGACTCCCCCGGAGCCCGATGGCCAGTGCGGATCGACCCCGAGGAAGCTGGCCCGTACCCGACCCGGTCGCCCGGGCGTCAGGTCCAGCTTCAGCAGGTCCGCCTGCGAGTCGTGCCACCGGGCGAAATGTGGCCGGCTCTTGTGCCGCCGGTTCGTCGCGATGATGAGCGACCCGGCCATGCACGGCGGGATCATGCCACGTACGTAGAGGTCGAATTCCGACGTCTCGAACGCGTTCGCCGGCGTTCCGTTCGGTTGCGTCTCGAGTTGGAGCGTCATGGGATCACTCCGATGACCGGTCATCGGGCTGTGCCGGACCCTCTTGCGCGACCCCGGGGCCGCGCAATGCCTCCTTGGGCGCGCTGCCGCTGTAGGTGCGGAGGTAATAGTCCTGGTCGACGATCCTGACCCTGCTCTCGAGTACGAGGGGAAGGAACGGATGGGAGATATCCGTCGGGGTGACCGTCAGCAGGTGCTCGACTTTGATGGTCTCGTCGACCAGCCCGCCGAAAATCGGCAACTCCATCCACTCCACGACCTTGGACGGAAACTGCACGAGCAAGCCTGGGCTGCGCATGATCGCCGGCTGCTGCGGGTCTTTCGACGGACGCTTGGTGGAATACATGTTGTTCTGTACGACGTTGCCCTGCGCGAACCGCCGGATGATCGATTCGAGCGTGCTGGGGAAACAGCCGGCGTCGTGGACGAGAAGCCACTGAATCAGGTCGTTGAGCCGGTAGAACAGACCGTAGTTGCTGAACTCGATCTCCTCGGCCGCGCCGTAGCGCTCCTCGATCTCGGCGTACTCCGGCAGGTCGCGCAGCCGCTGGGTGCCCGCCTGCTGGTGGACCTGGTCGAGAACGTGCGAGGTGTACTCGGTGGCGACCTTGAAGGTGGAGTTGGCCGGGAACGTCCCCATCAGGTTGAAATGCTCACCGACGCCGCCCAGGACCAGCCGGCCCACCCGGGTCATGGTGCGCCCGTCGAACATGTGGACGGCTTCCTTGCCGATGACGTCGGCCTGCTGCTGCTGCGCGAAGACTTCGGGCACGCTGTCGAAGTCCCAGTTGTTTGCTTCCAGCCGCGCGACCTTCTCGGTGGCGTCGGCGACGATCCTGGAGAATTCCGGCCCGCCAACTGCGGGCCTGTTTATCACCATTCAATATTGCCAGCCACCCGCGATGGGGACGTAGTGGTTCTTGAGCCAAGCCGCGAACTCGGGGTCGTCGCGGAAGCGTTCCGGATGTGCCTTTTGGTATTCGGCGTACCAACCGCTCGGTTCATCGATTATCGTGGCCGGCATGATCCACCCCGTTCGGAAGATCCGCAGGAGCCGAGGTCCTGCGAGTTCACTCAACGTAGTTACCCGAATAAGATCATGTCAAGTGTCAATTTCCGGCCAACATCTGCATTCCGCAGGGGATCAATTGCCTGCATTTCGCATGTATTCCTTTTCTACCGATTTGTCACCAAGAATTGGATCGCTCCAGCCGGCGACCGAGCGTGGTGCGATCGACCCGTACCTACCCGCACGCGTGCGGGGCGCCACCCGCGCGCGTCCATCTCGATGCGGATGGAGGCGCCCACGGCAGGCGCGGGGCCGAGCCGCCCGGCGGGCAGACGCTCAGGGAGCGAGGTGCTGGCGCTCATCGCCGAAGGCCGGCTGAACGCGGCAGATCGCGCAGCGCCTGGGTCCGTCCTGCCGCCGCCTGCAGGCACCATGCCCGGGACGCCACCCGGACCCTCGAAACCCTCGGACTGCGCCCAGCATGAGCAAAACGGACACGACGTGACCACGCCGAGGCCCTGGCGGTTGCTGTACTCCTCTGCCGTACCGTCACCGCCTGGCCCTCGCAGACGGTGGAGTTGCCGACGTGGCCTGCGCTCGCTCAAGTGACCCGCGCGGCCACCAGGGTCTCGAAGGTATAGGGCCGCAGGCCATCGGTACGGCCGGCGAAGTACCGCTGCTGGAGGTCTGCACGTGCGGGGTGGTCCACCACCGTTAGCCCGCACCGGCTGATCAGCCTCTCGATCTCCGATACCGGCCAGCCGGGCTGAAGAGGCTCACCAACGGAAGCCGCGATCGGCGTGTAGATACTTGCGTATTCCGTCCCCGCGGCGTCGAGCACAGCGTCCTCGGCCCGGTAGGAGAACACCACCTCAGACCCGGGAGCAGCCGCCGCGATCGTGCGCAACGTCGACTCGATCGCCTCTGCCGTCAGATAGGGGGCGACGCCCGTCCAGCAGAACATCGCCGGCCGCGCCCAGTCGAACCCGGCCGCGCCCAGCACACCCTGAACCGGTCCGGCCTCGAAATCAGCCGGCACGAATACCTGCGAGTCGCTGAGCGGCAGGCCGAGTTCCCTGACCCGCTCGAGCTTCCAGGCCTGGGAGGCAGGATGATCAACCTCGAACACCATCAGCGAGCCGAGCAGATCCGGCCGCCGCCAGGCGAACGAGTCAAGCCCCGCGCCAAGAACCACGTACTGCGTGAAGGCGCCAGCAGCCAGCCGGTCCTCGGCGTACCGGCTGCGGGTGCAGACAGCCGCACGGGCCTCGCGACGGACCGGGCCGGGGAACAGCGGATCAAACCGGTCTCGCAGCTGCTGCCATACCGGGCCGACAAGCACCAGGGCCAGCACATCGTCCAGTACCCACGGCGACGCCGTCTCCAGGCGAAACAATCCACGCGACACGGCCGCAAACATCGCCGTCCTGCTCGGCGCGCTTTCCACGCATTCCTCCTCGCCGGCCAGCACCCGGCATGCCGGCCGCGCCCGCCCACTCCGCGCACTTCACAGGATGCGCCTGAAGCACCCCGACGGCTATAGATCGCCTGGCAGCCACGATCTGCTCGACATCGGGATCCTCCAAAACGACCGGGCACACCGCAGCCGAGTGCACGCCACCACGCCCGGGACGCCCCCAGGGCCCCGAGACCCTCCGACTCGACCCGGCATGAATAAAACGGACATAACGCGACTATCCGAGGCCTTAGGTGGAGGGCTGCCGCACCGACGTCGAAATGTTCTCCAGCCGCGCCGATGCCCGAGTCGGTGACGAAACGCGGCCTTCGCAGTTCAGATCGCGCGAGTAGTGGTTCGACAACCAGGATCCGCCGTTGGGGAGTTAGAACGTACAGAGGCCGTCGACGGCGTCGCCATCCTGCTGCAATTTGGCCAGCAGCCGCTCGCTGGGCCCCTTTTTGGTCTTGATCGCATGCAGGATTTGGTTGATGTCGCCCCGCAGGATCAGGATCGCCGCCTTCACGTCATCGTGCTTACTCGCCCGCGCCGCCTCATCGAGTTGACCGACCGATTTCTTCAGCGCCGCCAGACCGGCCCGCGCATCGTTGGCGGCAGCGCCCGTCTGGGTGGCGATCTCACGCCCCACCGCCTCCGCCTGCGTGCAGCCCGGGTCGAATACCACCCTGGAGACCTTGCCGCCGAACGCCGCCCCCACAGCCGTGAACAACACCGCCCACGCCAAAGCCAACGTGATACCCGCCCTCGCCAGACCGCGCCCTCGCTGCTCGGTCCGCCTGATCTGTGCCAATCCGATCCAGCTGAACAGCAACCCCAAAGGCGGTAGTGGAAGCAGACCAGTGATGAACCCGACAATCGCCATCACATTCCGCCGAGCGGGCTCCGGCTCCCATCCCCCGCGCCCACCGTGCGACCCGAAATACCCCTGCTGATCCCATCCACCCCGCACCGAACCACGACGCGAGTCGCCGTAATGCTGCTGATAGCTCATCGAATTCCTTCGACTAAGGTCTCGTACAAAAAGCCAACGCGGAGTGCACCATCGGCCCGAAGCTTCCGGCGACACCATTGTTACTCTCGCCACGATGGTCTGTGGAGTGACCAGGATTCTTCTCATGCGTCGCCGGATCGCCGAAGCTCTGCCCGAGGAGAATGAAGCCCGATGTCAGGGTACCGGTCGATGGTGAATGGAGTGCACCATCTAAAGCATGGCCACTGGCCGATACCGGCCACCGCTTTCTCGCTCGTCGTCACAGAACGCGGCATGCCAAGTACCAAAGACACGAAGGAACAACCGAAATGGCTGCTGCGACATTGCGCCGATTTGACGGCAAGATACTCGAAGATGGCCTGGTGTGTCAGTGTGGGGAAGTTCGCGCGGTCGCCCCGACCGGTCTTAGTCAGGGGTGGGGATGACTGACGAGCGTGCTGACCGGATGTCCGGCGATAGTCAGCGGTATGGGCACCCGCGACAGATGCGATAATCGGCGGCCAGAGGAGCGCTTCGGTGTGGCCGGGTGGACTCGGTGGAGGGGCATATGGGCATACAGGACTTCACGGCCGACGAAGACTGGGAAGACCCGTTCGAAATCGACACCTCGGTCGCCCACCCGGCTCGCCGGTACAACTACTGGCTCGGCGGCAACGACAACTTCGAGGCCGACCGGATATCCGGCGACGCCGTTCGGGCCGTGTTCCCGACGATTCAGACCGCGGCGTTGGAGAACCGCCGTTTTCTCCGCCGCGCGGTGACGTACCTGGTCAAGGAGGCGGGAATCCGCCAGTTCCTCGACTTCGGCACCGGGATCCCGTCCGCCGACAACGTGCACGAGGTGGCCCAGTCGATCGCCCCGGAGACGCGCGTCGTCTATGTCGACAACGACCCCATCGTGCTCGCACACGCGCGACGGCTGCTGGACAGCACCCCCGTGGGCGCCACGGCGTACATCCATGCCGACCTACGCGACTCCGACGCGATCTTCGACCACCCGGATCTGCGCAAGATCCTCGACCTCGGCCAGCCGATCGGGCTCATGCTGATCGCGGTGCTGCACTTCTTCGTCGACGCCGCCGATCCACACTCCATCGTGTCGCGCCTTGTCGGCGGACTCCCCAGCGGCAGCTACTTCGCCGCCTCGCATATCACCGCCGACTTCATGTCGGACCAGCAGAGGGAGACCATCGAGGCCACCGTCGAGCGCGAAAGCAGCCGTAGCAGAGACCCGGGTCAGCTCCGGGACAAGGCCGCGTTCACCCGCTTCTTCGAGGGGACAGAACTGGTGCCACCAGGCGTCGTCTCGATCACGGAGTGGCACAGCGACACCCCGCCGGACGAACGTCCCGCCGCCGCCGACGCCATGTCCTACGGCGCCGTGGGCCGCATCCCATAAGACGAACGGTCATTTAAGACCCCTGCCCCAGGAGGTCCCTCATCTGCCCGCTGTAAAGCGGCGTTGCCTTCGTCGAATCGGCTGAAAGCCATCGAACAATGCGTAATAGAATATTGCCTCACAGGCTTGCGAGATACTCGGCTCAGCTCTGCCTCTACACACCTTCTACACCCTTATGACGTCCTTCATAATGCCAACTTCAAGCAGATAGAAGGTTCCATTAGAAGCTGGCCGCGCTTCCTCTTCTACTAGCTGGATCGACGTCTCCGGCAAGACCGTATCGCGTGATGTGACGTAAACGGCTAGATCCTCATTAATCGCATCAAGCCTTGCGATTAGCTGCTCCAAATTACTGGGCATATTCTCCCTAGAGAATCCACCAAACCTCCCGGATGGAAAAGATCCTTTAGTTCAGCGGCGATGGTCAGGGCGACGAAATCACGGTCAGAGGTGGTGACGATGCCCCGCTCGACCGTGTGAGACTCCTTCTTCCCGTCACTACCGGTGACTGCCAGGGCGACCTTGTGCAGCTGGCCAGTCTATTCGACGACACCCTGGCGTTGGCGAGTCCGGATCTGCTGCGCACGACGCTGCGGGAGCCGGGCCAGAACCCATTCAAACAGCATCATTTCAATTTCATAAGGCCATTGAAATTGTATGGTCCTTCAATAGTGGTCCACGCGCAGCGAGGTTAATCGCGATCGTTTGCACCTCTTCCGCTGTACACTCCGCAAGATGAGAGTAATCCGATTCCGAGATAGTGACCCGCATGTGCCCGCAGTGGTTCCGATTGCTTAGAAATAGGATAAAACAAGGTAGGGTTCTAGGTCTTTCTGCACGCTCTTTATCGAGAACCACTACGAATGCGTGGGCTATGGATAGCTCGTTTTGGGTCAGCCAGGCCCGCGACCCACGATAGCTGTAGCCATCCGCCTCGGCGCGTCCCAGCACGTCGCGAATCTGAACAGGTGTGATAGAACGTACGAGAGAGAACTCGGAGGGAAGCAAGCGCCCACGTGCTGCTCCTCCTCGCCAGATCCTTATCACTAGCCACCAAACCTTTTTATGTAGATCGGGGTATCCCACTGTATCCGTGGGTTATTCGGATCACTGGCGCGGGCCATCAACTCAGCCGCTCTATGGTTACCTTCGACGAAAAACTGGTCTTCCTCTGACACCGTGATCGGCTGCCCATACTTGCCATCTGATCTCTCCGGGTCGAGAACGGAGGCCAATAGATCGTCGTCGCTCCGCGCATGCACGATTGCCTTCTTAAGGGGATCAGATTGCCACTCTCCGCTGTCGTCCACCATGTCATGACCATACCGGCGCAGGTCACCAACTGTGGCGTTGGGCTCAGGAGGCGCAGATCGCCCACTTAGCGCACCCTTTATCCTGTCGAACCAGCCGGGCTTTGGACCACCTGCCGCACAGTTGTGGACGAGGACGGGCGTCTCGCCGGCTTCTACGTAGTAGGTGTGGAGGTCGTTGATGGTCAGGTCGTAGGTGGTTTGGGTGGCCTGGTAGCGGCGGACCTGCAGCACCGTGGCGGTGTGGCCGCCTGGCCGCTGGAGGCGGTCGCCCGGCTTGAGGCCCGCGGCGTCGACGAACGCGGCTCGGGTGACGTCGTAGAACGGGTGACGATCCGTCGTGGTGAGGGTGCCCACCGAATGCGGATGGCCATGCGCGTCATGGGCGGCGATGGTCAGGTCGACGAAGTCACGCTCAGAGAACTCTTAAGCATGATCTGCCTTGTATATAGTGTATCCGCCAGGTCTCGATCAGAAAGCATCCCGGCTCGGAACATGGCGAGTCGATCGCCACCGCGAGGCGGCTATACCGGCTGGCATTGGAGATGGACTTTGGGCATGAGAGCAGGGATCGCGCCTGGCGCGGTGAAATCCTCGTCGCAAGAAACTCGCCAATCGCCCCACCAGACGCGTTTCTTGCCAAACCTACTCCCAGAATTTCTCCCCTTGCGATTTTAGATATTGCACGAAGAATGCCTCGAGACTCGACCCGACGGCATGCCATTCATTCCTCGGATCAAGCGGCAAAGATACAAGTACGGCTCGATTTCCTTGTTCGGACGGGGAGAGGATGAGAAGCTCCTGGTCTCCGAGAAACTCGCCGATCACGACATCGTCGGATCGAATATCTTCAGGCCTTTCAAATGCCTCCTCGACCGTCCGCTTAGCGCTCTTGCTGGGCGACAGGATCCTAAGTCCCCACTGACCGTATTCGACGTCACGAAATAGCTCTGCTTCACGACACTCGACCCAGAGCTCCACCACTTGGTGGTCAACATTTCTGCCGACCCATGCTGAGCGAATTTCCTCTTGGCTAGCGGGGCCCGAGAGGGAACACCCCAACTTGAACGGGTTTTCCCCAACTCCTCTATCAGGAGAGACCCAATGCCTGAAACCGTCTAGCATTCCAGCCATCAATAACCACCACCCTCAAGACTAGTATCCGCGCCACCAAGCCGTGAACTGCTTATGCACGTCGCGAAGGAGAGGCACGAGATTATCGAAGTCGTTGGTCCCTCCGTATTCTCGCGGATGGATATGGTGAAGATCGTAATCGCCCCAATCCCCCTCCGGCTTGGCATATCCACGGTCGAACCACTCCTTGATATAAGCACCGCGTTCCTGGTTTCCCCATGGAACACGATCCGCCTTGGGTATTCTCTCCAAATTATCGCCTGGGTGGTGAACCGGCCTACCAGTACGGGGGTCCGGTACCTGGGGGTAAGGTTCGCCCTTGCTATTGACCGGTGCCTCATCACCACAGTTGTGGACGAGGACGGGGATGCCCGCGGTCTCTACGTAGTAGGTGTGGAGGTCGTTGATGGTCAGGTCGTAGGTGGTGTGGGTGGCCTGGTAGCGGCGGACCTGCAGCACCGTGGCGGTGTGGCCGCCTGGCTGCTGGAGGCGGTCGCCCGGCTTGAGGCCCGCGGCGTCGACGAACGCGGCCCGGGTCAGGTCGTAGAACGGGTGATGATCCGTCGTGGTGAGGGTGCCGACCGAAGCCGGGCGACCGTGCGCGTCATGGGCGGCGATGGTCACGTCGACGAAGTCATGGTCGGTGGTGGTGACGATGACCCGCCCGACCGTGTGCGACTCCTTCTTCCCCCCACCACCAGGGACCGCGGCCGCGACCTTGTCACCCGCCGCCACATGGCTGATCGGCTTGGACGAACCATCGGCCATCAACACCGAAGTCGCGGCCGCGAAACTATGCGTCACACAACGGCCACCGCGGCCACCCTCACCCGGCTCCACATTCGGGCGCCCACCACCCAAACGCGCCCGCACGGCCCGCAGACCCGACAACCCGGCCCCACCGGCACCACCGCCAAGCGCGCCCACGGCGGCGCCCGTCAAAGCGGCATGCGCGGCCCCTGACCACGAACAGCCCGCCGTGGTCCCCGAGCAGGTCAGGCCGTAGTCGGCGGCCGAGGTGGTGCCGCCGGCGATGCCGCCGATGCCCGCGCCCTCCAGCGTGTCGGTGACGAGCCGCGGGAACGCCTTTCCGATCGCCGACTCGGCGAGCCTGCCGCCCAGGCCACCCGCGATGCCGCCGCCGATGGCGCCGCCCGCCGCGCCCAGCACGATCGACTTGCCGAAGGAGCTCGCCGAGCACGCGCCCTGCTGCCCCTCCAGGCACTTGGCGCCCTGGTCGACCGCGCCACCGGCGGCGCCGGCAAGCGCGCCGCAACCGGCGGCGCCGGCCACCGCCCCGACCCCGGCCGTGATCGAGCCCAGCGCCGCCTCGCAGCCCGCGAACACCACGCTGTAGACCGCGAACGACGCGATCGCCGCCGCGTGGTGCTTGACGAACGTCACGCTGGTGTGGACCGCCTTGGCCGCCGCGTGATAGGCGTACTTGCCGATCTCGTGGGCCCGGTCCCAGGTGTCCTTGGCCGCCTGTTTGGCCCGGGCGGCGGCGCGTCTGGCCACGAGCATGCTCTGGCTGAACTGCCGTTCCAGGCTGCGGATCTCGTTGTTGATCGCACGCAGCCCCCGGCTGAAGGTGTCGGCCACGAAGTGCGTGACCGTGTGGTAGGCGTGCGAGACCCATCCCGCGACCGCGTGGTAGGCCCTGGACACCGCCGAGGTCACCGCGTGGTAGGCCTTGGACACGGCCGATGTGGTCGCGTGCCACGCCGTGGACACCGCCGAGGTGGTGGCGTGCCAGGCGTCGCCCAACCAGTTGTGCCCCGTCGGGTCGGTCCGGGTCAGCGGGTTGTCGTCGACATAGGCGAACGGGTTCGCCGCGACCGACTCCGGGATCGGGTTCAGCGAGACGGTGTCCTGGTTCTGGAACTGCCCGACGGCCGGGTTGTACCAGCGCGCCGCCATGTTGACCTTGCCGGTCGCGCTGTCCGTCCACCCGGACTGGTAGCCCAGCCGCCCGGCCGGGGTGTTGCTCGCCGTGACGTTGCCGAGCGGGTCGAACGTTGCCGAGCCGGCGAGCGCCGTGCCGCTCGCGGTGAAGTCGCCGACCACGTCGTCGTGGACGTCGGTGAGGGCCAGCACGCCGGAGGCCGTCCCGCCGCCGACGGCCCCGATGCCGACAAGGCCGCCGTCCGGGTCGCGGCTGTAGGTGTTGCCGCCGTCGGAGGCGATGGTGTTGTCCATGCCGGAGTAGGCGAAGGCCTGCGCTCCCCCGCCGTTCGACGTCGCGGTGACGACCCGGCCGAGCGCGTCGGCGGCGTACGTCCGCATGCCGCCGCCGGCCGTGCCCTGGGTGACCTGCTGGCCGAACGCGTCGCTGGTCGCCAGGATGCCGCCGCTCGTGGACGACTGCGACGTCAGCGTCCCGCGCGCGGTGTAGGTGTAGGTGTTGGTGCCGTCGCTGGTCAGCTCGTCCCGCGCGTCGTAGGTGTAGACGTCCGCGCCCACCCGGATCCGGTTGCCCGAGGCGTCATAGTCGTACGCGACGGTGTTCGTGCCGTTGTCCCACGAGGTCAGGCGGTTCGCATAGTCGTAGCTGTAGGTGTTGGACGCCGACCCGGCGAAGCCGGTCGTGGTCTTCGACGTCATGTTGCCGGCCGCGTCGTAGCCGTAGGCGATGGCCGCCACCGTCGCGCCGCCGGCCGTCTTCAGCGTGTCGCCGGTGCGCCGGTGCAGGTGGTCGTAGTCGAACGTGCGGACGTTCCCGCCGGTGCCGCCGTACCCGATCGACTTCAGCTGCGAGAGCTGGTCGTAGCCGTACGTCAGGCGGGTGCCGGTGGCCGCGTCGTCCAGCGTTGCGAGCCGGTCGGCGCCGTCGTAGCCGTACGACGTCGTGCCGGACGCGTCCGTACGCGAGGTGACAAGACCGTCCCCGTTGTAGGCGAACGAGCTGTCCCCGGCGCTGCCCGTGGCGGTCAGCGGCAGGCCGCGGTCGTTGTAGGTGAACGTCTCGTCGGTCGCCGGGACGGACGTGCCGATGGCGGACGTGCCCGCGGTCAGCATGTGGCCGACGCCGTCGTAGCTGAACGAGCGGGTGGCCGTGGGCGCGTCCGCGCCGCTGCCCGACTGGCTCGTCACGTCGCCGAGCTCGTCGTACCCGGTGGAGACCGTCACCCCGCCCGGCGCGGTCTGCGTGACCGGCTGGCCGGCGGCGTCGTAGGCGGTCGTGAACGTCGAGTCGGCGGCGCCGGAGTAGGTCGCGGTCGCCGGCTCGATCACCGACTCGGGCAGGTTCAACGCGTTGTACGTGTAGATCCAGCTGTTGCCGCGGCCGTCGGTGAAGCGGGTGCGGTGGCCCTCGGCGTCATAGCCGAACGACGTGGTGATCGACGTCGTGTCGTCCACCGGCTGGACCTCCTGGGTCACCCGGCCGAGCGAGTCCCGCACGAACCTCGACGTGTGGCCGCGCGCGTCGGTCGTCGACAGCGCGTTCCCGGCGGCGTCGTACGTCGCCGAGGTGGCGGCCAGGACCGTCGCCCCGTCCGTGTCCAGCTGCTTAGTCCGCAGCGGGTCGCCCACCTGGTCGTACGTCACCGTCGTGGCGGTGCCGTCGGCGCGCGTGACGGCGGTCCTGCGACCCAGCAGGTCGTAGGCGTACCTGGTCGGGGTCCCGGCGGCGTCGGTGACCTGCGTGGTCTCCCCCACGGCGTCGTAGGCGTACGCCGTCGTCGCGCCGTCCTGGGTCGTGGTGGAGGCCAGGAACGCGCCGCCCGGGTTGGCGGCGGACGCGGCGTACGACGACGTCGTCGTGGAGACGCTGGGCGCGGGGTAGCGGTCGAGCACCGTCGCGGTCAGCTGCCGGCCCAGGTGGTCGTAGGTCGCCTGGGTCTGGGCGCCTGTCGGGTCGGTGGTCGACAGCCGCTCGCCGTTGGTGTCGTACGTGGCGTGCGTCACCCCGCCCCTGGCGTCCGTCACCTGCGCGACGTCGCCGAGCTGGTCATAGACGTAGCGGGTGTCGTGCCGCAGCGGATCGGTGATCTTGGTGATGTTGCCGGTGTCGTCGTACTCCCAGGTCGTCACCGGGGTGATCGCCGTGGCCGATCCGGGCGGGGTGTAGGCGGGCCCGGTCTCGCTGACCCGGCGGCCGGCTGCGTCATATCCGGCGGTGGTGATGTTGCCGTTCGCGTCCTGCGACTCGGTCGGCTCCCCGAAGGCGTCGTAGCCGACCGAGGTCACGGGGTGCTGCAGGCCGGCCGCGCCGCCGCCGGTCTCCGCCGGGACCGCGGGCGCGCTGGCTACCGCTTGCCGGCCCGCCTCGTCGTAGATGTAGTTGGTGACGTTGCCGTTCGGGTCGGTCATCGAGGTGGGCAGGCCGCGCTGGTCGAGCGCCCACCGCTGGGTCACGGTGGACGCCGTGGCCGCCGTGCCGCCGGGACGCCCGCCCTGGTAGAGGGAGGTGATCTCGGCCGCCGACAGCACGCGCTGGTAGACCTGCACGCCGGAGACCGATCCCTGCAGGCGCGCGGTCGACCCGCCGTTGAACTTCGCCCTGCCGATGACCAGCGGACCTGTGGAGTTGAACGGGGTCGGATCGGTCCTGCTGGCCGCCTGCGCGGTGCCGTTGACGTACAGCGTCAGCAGGCCGGTTTCGGCGTCGAACACCCCGACCAGATGCGTCCAGGTGTCGGGCGTGATGGTGTCGTCGGACGTCGCGTTGATGATGGCAGGGCTGTCGGTGTCCGTGGCCGAGCGCGAGAACTGCCACTTCTGTACGGTGCCGTTGTACTTCAGCGCGAAGCCGTCGACCCGGGTCCCGTCCTGGCTGACCAGGGCTCCGTTCTTCGTGACGCCCGCCGGCACCTTCGCCCAGGCGGAGACGGTGAAGCTCTGCGCCGTGTTCAGCACCGGGCCGGTCGTGGCGATCTGCTGCGTGGTCGTCCCGCTGAAGCTGGCCGCCTGGTCCTGCCACGTGACGTCGCTGCTGGCGACGGCGGTGTTGCCGGTACCCGAGGAGTCGGCGACCGTGGTTCCCGAGGTCTGGTCCAGCCGCCACCAGCCGACCGGGTGGCCGGTCCCCGGCTGGTCGACCGACCGGCTCGTCATCCTGCCGAGCGGGTCGTAGGTCATGGACGTGACCTGGCTCGCGCCCGACCCGTCCCGGATGGTGCTCGACGCCACGAAGTCGTCCGCGGTGTAGGCGAGCTGGGTCGTCCGGTTCACGCCGGTCGGGTCGACCGTGGTCGCGGTGGTGCGGTCGGCGGCGTCGACGGTGGCCGCCGTCGTCGTGGCGCCGTTGTTGGTCACCTGCTGGGTGAGGTTCCCCGCGGCGTCGTAGGTGTTCGACTGCTGGACGAACGGGTTGCCGCCAGCCTGATCGCGCCGGGTGACCGTCGCGGTGAGGCCGTTGTCGGTGTAGGTGTAGGACGTCGTGTCGCCCATCGAGTCGGTGTTGGACGCCAGCCGTCCCGCGGCGTCGTAGGCCCGCGACGACTCGACCAGATCGCGCGGGGCCGACGGGGCCGCCGGGTCGCCGGTGTAGTCCTTCAGCGTCTGGGTCAGCAGCTCGCCGTTCGGGTCGTAGGCGTAGGCGGTCGTCCTGCCCAGCGGGTCCGTTTCGCTCGTCTTGTTGCCGTAGCCGTCATAGCCGAACGTGGTGGTCTTGTTGTTCGCGTCGGTGCTGGTCGCGAGCTGGTCGTGCGCGTCGTACGTCGACGATTCGGTGCGCGGGGCGTCGCCGCCGGTGAGGTCGGTGACCGTCTGCGTCGACACCTGGCCGTCCGCGTCGTACACAGTGGCGGTCCGCGCCGTGTGGACGGCGCCGGTGACGTGGTTGGTGACCGCCGGGTCGGTCCGCGAGGTCACCTGGTTCACGCCGTCGTAGGCGTAGGTCGTGGTGAGGCCGCCCGGGTAGGTGTCCGACACGGCCGTCCTGGTCAGCACCCTGCCGAGGCCGTCATAGGTGAACCGGGTGACCTGGCCGGCCGCGTCGGTCACCGAGGCGACATCCCCGTTGTGGAAGTAGGCGACGGTGGTGACCGCCCCGCCCGGTGAGACGGTCCGGTACGGCAGCCCGGCCGGCGCGAAGCCGGTGTCCGCGGCCGCGATGGTGGTTCCGTCGGTGTACGACAGGGTGGTGGTCCGGCCGCTGGGATGCCCGGGCACCGCCGGCGTCGTCACGGACGTACGGTTGCCGGCCGCGTCGTACCCGAGTGAGGTCAGGTAGGTGTTGTCGGTGGAGCTCGCCGACCGGCCGTCGCGCACGGTCGCCAGGAGATCGTTCCTGGGGCTGGGGGTGAGCTGGGCGCTGGTGTCGTCGGGCAGGTAGGTGGAGTAGGTCGTGGAGCACTTCTGGGCGGCCTGGTCCTGGCAGGTGGTCTTGGAGACCTCGTTGCCCCGCACGTCGTGCCCCATGGTGGTGACGGCGCCGTTCGGGTCGGTGACCGTGTGCAGGAAGCCGCCGGTGTCGTAGCCGTAGGTCGTCTTGTGACCCAGCCCGTCGACCTCCGCGACCTTCCGGTATCCGTGCAGGGGGTCGTACAGATAGCGGAGGGTCTTGGTGCCAGGGTCGGTCACCTGGACGGTCTCCACCGGCGCCACGCCCGTCGAGCTCATCGCCGCCGACCAGTGCGCCGCCACGTCCTGGCTGGTCAGCTGGCTGCGGTAGAACGCGACCTCGGCGATCTGGCCGGCGAAGTAGGTCGGCGTGCCCGCGGCCCCCGCGTGCGGCTCGTCCGGCCAGTTGCCGCCGAGGAACCCCGTGCCCACGTAGACGTTCGGCGCGCCGCTGACGTTGGGGGTGCCGGTCGCGGTGTCGACCACCTGGCCGTCGAGATAGAGCGACTGGGCGCTCGGCGAGGACGCCAGCACCACGTGGTGCCATCTTCCGTCGGCCACCGAGTCCGGCGTGTTCATCGGCGCGACGCTGCCGCCCGCGAAGAAGAACTCGCCGTACAGCTTCCCGCTCGTGCCGATGTACAGCGCCGGTATGTAGTTGGCCGTCGTCGTGCCGGCGCTGAGCGGGGACTGCTGGTAGCTGAACAGCACGCCGCCCTTCACCGTGGTCTTGAACCACATGCCGACGGACTCGTCCCCTGAACCCGGCACCAGTCCCTGCGGCAGCGTCAGCACCGAGCTGGTGCCGTTGAACGACGCGGCTGTCGCGTCGGAGAACGGCCCGGCCGCGCCCAGCGTCGCGTTCGCGTAGGTCGCGGTCCCGCCGCGTACCTCGCCCGCGGCCTGGGAGGCGCCGGCCGCGTCGCCGAGCCGCCAGTAGTCCAGCGGGGCGGAGCCGAGCACGGCGGAGCGGTACACCTGGCTGGACCCGGTCACGGCCGGTGCCGCCGGCGTCCAGGTGCCGCCGTTGTCGTCGGTGAGCCGGGTGACCCGGGTCGTGACCGGGTCGTAGGTGACCGCCGCCTGCGCCTTGCCCGACGGCCGGGTGATGGAGCTGAGCAGGCTCGCCTGGCGGGTGCCCGCCTGGTACATCGCCGTCACGTCCGGCTGCGTCAGCGGCTTGCCGAAGAACGCGGCGTCCGCGATCGACCCGTTGAAGTAGGTGCCGAACAGCGTGGCCGAGTTGAGGTGGGGCTCGTCCGGCCAGGACGCGCCGAGATAGCCCGCGCCGAGATAGACGTTGCGGAAGCTCGACGGCAGGTAGTTGAAGTCGTAGGAGGATGAACCGGGTGCGGTGCCCGCCTGCGCGCCGTCGACCCACATGGTCTGGGTCTGCGGCGAGCCGGACAGCACGACGTGGTGCCACCGGCCATCGGCGACCGAGCCGGACGTGCTGATCGGCGTCGTGGTGTCGCCGTACCAGAACAGGCCCTTCAGCTTGCCGTCGGTGCCGACGTAGAGCGCCGGCGTGAAGTTGCCCTGCTTCGCCGTCGCCGCGACCGGCATGTCGGAGAAGGAGAACAGCACACCCGGCCCCGCCGAGGTCTTGAACCACATCGAGATGGCCGCCGACGCGCCGCTGCGCATGTTCAGGTCCGGCAGCGTCACCAGCGAGGACGAGCCGTCGAACCCGGCTGCGGTGGCCGGCCCGCCGGCGAGCGGCCCCGGCTGGCCGAGCGTCACGTTGGTGTACGTCGCGTTGTCGGCGCCCTCGTTGGCCAGCACCGCGCTGGCCGCGGTGGTGCCCGACGACTCGGCCAGCGGCCAGAAGGACCGCGCTCCGGTGTCCAGGACCCGGTTGTGGAACTGCGACCCGGTGGCGTACCCGTACCGCGTGCAGCCCGTCGTGTCGACGGGTGAGCACACCTCGGTGAGCTGGTTGACGGAGTAGGTGTAGGTCCAGGTCTGCGCCGTCGTGGCGTCGCCGGGGGTGGCCGGGTCGGTGACGACCCGCACCACGTGCGGCAGGGCCGTGTCGTCCGGGGCCGCCTGCCAGGTCAGGTGCAGCGCGCGGCTCGATGCCGACGACGTGACCGTCGTGATGTGCCCGGACGACCAGGTGAACGTCTCGGCGCGGCCGTTCGCGTCCGCCACCGAGGTGATCCCGAACGAGCCGGAGCCCAGCGACTGGGCGAAGGTGTACGTCGTGTCGTTCTTGTCGGTCAGCGAGTAACCGTCGGTGACCGACTTGAACGTCGCGAACCTGCCCTCCGGCGGGGAGAACGACCCGTCCGAGTTCTTGCCGTACCCGACCGTCGATCCGTCGGGATAGGTGACCGCGACGCCGGTCAGCGCGCCGGTGGGATCCTTCTGCTCGGTCGCCTTGGCGTCGAACACGCTCGCCCAGCCGGCGCCGAAGGCGCCGTCGACGCGCGGGTCGCGGGAGTTGTAGTCGCGGACCACCGACAGCGACGGGCCGACGGTCTCCACGTTCGCGTCCGTCGCCGACGTGGTGTAGTTCCCGATCGCCGGGTCGTACCCGTTGTCCTCGGAGTTCTGCGACAGGCCGGACGTGACGAGCGGCTGCGGCACCTGCGTGGTCAGCGACTCCCAGGTGACGTCGGAGTAGTTCGTCCCGTCGTTGACTGCGACGCCCCACAGGTAGGTGTGTCCCCACGTCAGTTTTCCGGCCGGCACCGTCCACAGGCCCTTGGTCAGCAACCCGGTGTCGACGATCTTCGTGCCGTCGGTGTCGTAGACGGCGAAGTAGAACTTCGGCGAAACGCCGAGGTTCGGGTCCACCGCTCCGGTGCCGGACAGCTGCGGCGTCAGGGTGTTCGCCACGGAGCCGTTCACCGGGTCCTGTGAGACGACCTGGGGAAGCATGGCGCCGGTGTAGGTCAGGAACAGGTTCGGCCACTGGTCGGTGTTGATCGAGTCGAACTGCTTCCAGTGCAGGCTGTCGGAGGTCGAGGCGGAGATAGCGAGACCGAAGTCCTTCGCCGCGCCGGTCGCCCAGTTGTTGAACGTGGTGGTCGTCAGGTTGACGTCGACCCAGTCGCCGACGGTGCGGTCGGCGGCGGTGTTCGCGCACGCGTGCGGCACGCTCGGCGTCGCGTTGCCGATCGAGGAGCCGAAGGACGGCCCCGGATAGTCGGTCACCTTCGGCGCCGACCAGTCGGCCGTGACCGCGGCCACGTCGAAGCGCTCAGCCGTGCACGTCGAGGCCCACGTGTCGAACAGCTGCAGCTGGGCGGCGGACACCGACACGTGCGAGCCGTCGATCCCGAGCTCGGGGAAGCGGAGGAAGGAGTTGGCCTTGTGGGTCCCCGAGTCGAACGAGCCGACCTTGATGGTCTCCTCCATCGAGTGATCGCCGGAGGGGACGCCGGATTCCGCGTACGTGGTCAGCGCCCACGCGTTGTCGAAGGACGGGTCGACGGTCACCGGGAAGACCCGTTCCGGCGCGCGCAGCCACGCCGGGTCCAGCGTCATCCGGAGCTCGGTCCGGCCCTTCGAGGTGGTGAGCCGGTAGCGGACGGCGTGGCTGGTGGCGGGCTCTCCCGACCGCGGGTCGACCCGCGAGTCGTAGGCGTACGCGAGCGGGATACGTCCGGCGATCTTGCCGGCGGCGTCCGCCAGGTCGATCGAGCCGTCGGCCCGCTGGACCGCACGCAGGCCGTAGAGGCGCAGCGGGTAGGTCCAGGAGTTGGCAGCCGCCGGGGACCGCAGGACGAGCGACTCCTTCATGCCGATCGCGGTGGGCCGCAGTGTCACGTCCGTCCCTGGCAGCGCCTCGGGGAAGGTGACGTCGGATCCCGACACGATCGGGCTGACGCCGCCGGCCGCCCCGCGCAGGGTGTACGAGAGCGTGCGGTGACCGCCCAGGTCGAGCCGGGCCAGCGCCGGATCGGCCGCCGAGTCGGCGAAGTCGACGGCGAGCGAGTTGGCCCTCTCGTGCCAGCGCGCGTCCGGCTCCTTCTTGACGTTCGTGTCGATGGGCCGCCAGTCGCCCGAGGAGTCCCGGTAGTTGATCGGGCGCTGCGTCAGTCGCCGCGTGGCGGAACCGTCGGCGTTCTTGAAGTAGTCCGTCGTGGCCGAGGACTTCGCCGCGACGCGCCTGCTGGTGCGGGGGTCGAAGCCGGCGCCGCCCCGCGCGCTCGCGCCTTTGGGGACCTTTCGGGCGTACGGCCGGTAGGCCGGCAGCTCTCCCCTGCCGTGCCCGGGCTTGCGGCCCGCACCGCCGCCGGCCCGCGTGGCCGCGGCCGCCACCGCGTGGCCGCGGCCGGCGGCCGTGCCGGATCGTTGCCGCGGCAGCGCTCCCCAGTGCGGGGCCGGCTTGCCGGCCAGCCGCGACCACAGGCCGGACAGGGTCGGCAGCAGTTCGGACAGCGCCGGCGTGTGCACGTCATCCGCGAGCGCCGGCTCGGCGCAGAGCGACATCGCCACCGCCACCAGCGCGGCCACCGCGATCCGCCGGATCACTCGGCGCCGAAACGCGGCCCGCCGCCGCGGGCCCCGGTCAATCCGAACCCGCATCCGAACCCGCCGGAAGGCTTTACCGCGAACGGCCCTTGGGAATCGAAAAAAGAACGTCCAACAGGCAGCACAAAAGCGAACAATGGCCGAGCCCACGAGGCGCCTCTCCCCGATCTCGGTCGCGCCTGCGGGCACTGACCGGCCTGGCTGACATTGGTTGATGCAAACAGATAAGTAACATCTGGCGGAGTACGAAGGAAGTGTCGAGTCCACCTCCGGCCGACTACGGATCGTGCGCCACTGGTCAACGCACCGACGGGACCGCACGTCACGCCCGTCTCCCGGCGGCGGATCTGACGGGCATCATGCAGATCTTGTGACGCGCGTCGCATGTTCTGGCAAACCGGCAGGGTTATGCTCCCGTGCGACGTGCGGCGACAGCGACGGGGTGAGCAACATGCCAGAGCGTGAGCGACCGGCCACGCGGGCACGCCGGGCGGTACGAGCCATCCGCGGCAGACGCCGGATCGCGGCGACCGTCGCCGCGGGCGTCGCCGTGGCCGGGCTCATCGTCGGGGCGGTTCTCACGTTGGCCGACAATGCGCCCCGGCCCCGAGCGCGCCAATATCGTGCCTTTACCGCCTGCCTGCTCACCGATGCCCATGGATTGTCAGGAAAGCCGGCGGCCGCCGCCTGGGAAGGAATGCAAAAAGCGTCGCTGACCACCCATGTCAAGGTGCAGTACCTGCCGGCATTCGGCGCCGCCGACGCCGTCGCCGCCGCGCCCTACCTGACGACGCTCGTGCATCGCCATTGCGACCTCATCGTGGCCTCCGATGATGTCTCGGTGGCCGTTGTCATGGCCCGCGCGCGGCACTATCGGAAGACACAATTCATCGTGGTCGGCGCGCCCGGCTCCGGACCCAATGTCGTGGCGATCACGGCGGCGCCCGACCGCGTGCCGGCCGAAGTGGCGAAAGCGATCAGCCGGTCGGCGCACGCGACCTGAACCGGCGAACCGCGAACCGGCGGCGCGGACTCGCGCCGCCGGTCGCGGCGGCGGACACAGGCGGGGCGGGGCGCCGTCCCCCACGAGGGCGCCCCGTCCACGTGTGCCACGCGACCCGATCGCTGGGATCAGGTGAACTCGACGAGCGGGAAGGAGCGGTTGCGGCGCGGCGGGCAGAGGAAGTTCTGCCGCCTCGTCGCGGTGATGAAGCGCTCGAGGCCGTTGTCCGCGTCCGGAATGTTGAACTGCTGTTGCAGGTCGCGCGACGCCTGGTTGCGCCGCATGTTGGCGAAGAAGTCGGCGGTCGGCACGAACACGGTGAACTCCAGCTTCGGCGTGTTGGCGCCGCCGGGGACGTCCATGTTGTCGAAGCCGGCGCCGTCCATCCTGATGTGGATGGGGGTGCCGTCGGCGGCCCTGGACGAACGCTGCAGGGTCGACAGGTGGCCCACCCGGTGATCGTTGTCCTCGGTGCCGATGCCCTGGGCGGTCTGCAGGGCGTAGTTCGGGCCGCGGTTCTGATTGGGCAGGATCGACGGGCCGCCGCCGTCGTTGAACTGGTCGGTGAAGCCGGGGTGGATCGCCGGCGAGTGGTACATGTACTGCACCCGCTCGGTGAAGACGCCGTCGTCACCCGGCGGCGAGCTGGCGCTGTCCATGTCGAACCACTGGAGCAGGTCCAGGATGACGTGCGACAGGTGCTGGATCGAGCCGTTGTCGAAGTAGCTGCCGGGCGTGGCGTTGGTGAGCCTGGCCGACGAGTTCCCTGCGAACGTCACGATCGGCGCCGGGCCGGCCGCGTTGGTCTGCTGGTCCAGGAAGCCCATCCACATGGGCGACTGGTGCTGGATGAAGTTCTTGAACGGCAGGTTGTTCTGCTGCGCCACCGCCTGCGGCAGCCCGGCCTGCTGGAACATGTGCCGGCTCGAGGTGAAGCTGATCAGCCCGCTCCAGGCGGGCGAGCGGGCCGGCTGCCCGCGCAGGGTGTTGTTGCCGTTGAACCAGTTGAGCACCTCGGTGAGGAACTGCGGGTTGTCGCTGCGCAGCGTGAACAGCATGTCGTTCTGCTCGATGGCGACCGGCACGTTGAACCGGAGCTTGCTGATGCCCGGGTTCTGCGGGGAGACGTCGGTCGGGCCCGGCACCGCCTCCTCGAGCGCGAACCTGCTGTTGTTGGACAGCAGCCGTGGCATGCGGCTGGAGACGATGGTTCCGTTCATCCCGCCGGGAAGCCGGTTGAAGTACGGGATGCCGTACGACACGAACGTCACCAGATGGGTGGCTCCCCAGGGGTAGCTGGCCTCGAGCTGGTTGAGGACCCGGTTCATCTCGGTCTGGTCGGCGCGGGTCGGGGTGCGCAGCAGCCGGGCGGTGAGGAAGATCGTGTGGACCGGCCCCATCTGGAACGTCACACCGTCAGTGCTCTGCGGCCCCGTAGTCAGAAATGCCCCGATGTCGAATTGGATGTCAGATGGCGTGGTGGCGGCGTAGGCACGGGTGGGTTTGAACCCGAGCGGACCAGTGAGCTCGAGCGCGCCCAGCGCCATGGCCAGGGTGCCGGCGCTCTGCAGCGCCCGGCGGCGGCTGATCGCGGGGTTGGCGTCAACGGTGTCCACGAGGGGCCTCCCGGTGGGCAGGAGAAGGATCAGCGTTGACGGTAGGATCGTTTGAGCATTCGGGAAATTCGTCCGATATGGCGGAAATCCCCTACGGGGACGAAATTCCACTAGTGGTTTCATGGAAGCCGCGTCGTGGCGCGGGGCCGGAAAGACGAGAGCTTCAAGAAAACGAGCCCTTCGCGTGGGAAATCCGGGTGGTCCCGCCGTCCGGGCCGCCACCGCACGGTTCCGTGGCCACATCTGGCCAGGGACGCGTCCCATCCGTCCCGTGGACCCCGATAAACCCCCTCGTTCCTTCCCCGCCCGCGGTCGACCCGTCTGACCGACACCGGCCACCCACTGTCGCCACCACCGGGCCCGGTGATCGACTGGCGAAAAAGGCCGAAGGGTGGCGACCATGCGAAAATTTTCCACCATCGCGACCGTAGCCATCGGTGTGGTGGCCATGGGCGGCGCGGCCATCGCCGCGCCGCGGGCATCGGCCGCCGGGCAGGTCGCGCGACCGGCCGCGGGGCCGGCCGCAGGGCAGGTCCTCGCCGGCTCACCCGTCGCGGTGTCCGGGCAGAGCCCGTTCCCCGGGTGCACCGCGGGCGCCACGCCCACCAGCACGGTGTCCCCCGGCGCCGAGGTTGAGCCCTGGGTCGCCGTCAACCCGCGCGATCCACGCAACATCGTCGCCTACTACCAGCAGGACCGCTGGAACGACGGAGGCGCCCACGGCCTCGTGGCCGCGGTCACCCGCGACGGCGGCGCGCACTGGAGGCAGGTCATCGTCCCCGGCCTGTCGCGGTGCGCCGGCGGCACCTACGAACGCTCGTCCGACCCCGGGGTGAGCTTCGCCCCCAACGGCGACCTCTACGAGATCGCGCTCGCGTTCAACGTGAACGACTTCGGCAACGCCATCCTGGCCTCCAAGTCGACCGACGGCGGCCTGCACTGGAGCCGGCCCGCCGTGCTCAAGGCCGACACCGAAGAGGCGCTCCAGAACGACAAGGAGCTCATCACCGCCGACCCCACGAGCTCCGCCCGGGCGTACGCGGTCTGGGACCGCACCAACGAGCAGGGCGGGCAGCCGGTCTGGTTCGCCCGCACCACCAACGGCGGCCGCACCTGGGAACCAGCGAAGATCATCTATGACCCGACGCCGCGGTTCACCATCTCCAACCAGATCGCGGTGCTCCCGGACGGGACGCTGGTGGACATGTTCTTCGAAGGTCCGGCCGGCGCGGCCGAGGAGCCCGACCGCCCGTTCGCCAGGCCGCACACGTCGGCGACGCCGCGGCAGCAGGCCGGCGACGAGAACCTCATCCGGATCATCCGCTCGACCGACCACGGCAGGACCTGGTCCGCGCCGACCACGGTCGCCGCGATCGACCCGGCGGAGATCGTCGACCCCGACCAGCAGCGGCTCCTGCGTACCGGCGACATCGTGCCCGACCTGGCGGTCGACCCGCACACCGGCCGGCTCTACGTCGTCTGGCAGGACACCCGGTTCACGACGAGCGGTGCGGCGATCATGCTGAGCTCCTCCGGCGACGGCGGGCGTTCGTGGACCGCCCCCGTACGGGTCAGCAAGACGCCCGACTCCGCGCCGCGGGGCAACGGCCAGGCGTTCACCGCGACGGTCGACGTGGCGGCCGGCGGCACCGTCGGCGTCACCTATTACGACTTCCGCAGGAACACCGCCGCGCCCGGCGCGCTGACCGACTACTGGATCGTCACCTGCCGCGGTGCGCGGTGCGTGCGCGCCGGCGCGGCCTGGCGCGAACGCCACGTCGGCGGGTCGTTCGACGTCGGCCTGGCGCCGGACGCCGGTGGCCTGTTCCTGGGCGACTACATGGGTCTCGACCACGTGGGGTCGGCGTTCCTCCCGGTCTTCACCATGACCCATCCCATCCCCGGCAACCAGCAGGACGAGTTCGTCGCCAAGGTGAGGTAGTCCCGCCGCTCCCCGTGCGTGCGGGGCCAGGACGAGTTGCCCGACTTGGTACGGCCGGCCCGCGCGGCCCCGGCCGGCCGTACCACGGTTAACCCTCACGGGGGGCGCTCCGGTTCACTCCCAAGGGGCAGGCCAGCGAGCATCGGCGCCGCATAGGCTCGGAGCAAATGAACGGCCAGCGCAGATTCGGCGACCGGCTGCGGGACGCGGTGTACGACGCCGCCCTGCGCGCGCCCGCCGAGGCACCTCGTACGTGGCTGTGGCCGCCACGCCGGTGGTGGGCATGGTTTCCCGTCTTCCTCGTGTGGGGGATGGCGACCGGCTTCACCGCCGGCACGATCGCGATCTACATCGCGGTGCTGCACGCCGAGCCCGCGCTCGGCCTGCTGGCCGGAGCCGCCCAGGGCGCTCCGCTCTTCATCGCGCCGCGCTGGCCGCTGATCGCCTGGCGGATCATGGCGGCCGGCCAGTTCGTCGGACTGTGCGCGTTGATCGGCAAGCACCTCATCTGGCCGTGGCCGGCCACCGGCGTCATCGGCATGTCGGTCGCGCTCATCCTGCTCGCGGTCTCGTACCGGCGGCGGATCTCCGGCGCGGCCGGGCTGATCACGATCACGGCGATGGTGCCACCCGCCCTGGCCTTCACCCGCGCCCCGCTGTGGCCTGGCGTGATCGTTGCCGGCATCGTCGCGGTCGCGCTGGTCTTCGGCGACGCGCTCGGCGGCCGGTACGCGGCGGAGACGAGCCTCGCCGAGCAGGCCGCGCTGCGCCGTCAGGACCTCGCCCGGCAGGCCGTGCTCGAAGAGCGCGCCCGCATCGCCCGCGAGCTCCACGACGTCGTGGCCCACCACATGTCGGTGATCGCGCTGCAGGCGGAGGCGGCGCCGTACAAGATCCAGGGGCTGCCGCCCGCGGCTCTCGACACCTTCTCCGTCATCCGCGGCGCGGCCCGCGAGGCGCTGGCCGAGACCCGGCGCGTGGTCGGCCTGCTGCGCGGCGAGGGCGAGGGCGCCGAGCGGGTGCCGCAGCCCGGCCTCGACCGGCTGGACGACCTGGTCACCAGGGCCGAACGGGCCGGCCTCACCGTCAAGACGGCCGTCGTGGGGATGCCGCGACAGCTGTCGGCGGGTGTCGACCTGTCGGCGTACCGGATCGTGCAGGAGGCGCTCAGCAACGCGGCGCGCTACGCGCCGGGCGCCGGCATCGTGGTCGAGGTGCGCTACGGCCCCGACCGGCTGCACGTCACCGTCACCGACGACGGGCCGCGCGGCGGCCGGCCGGAGGCGTCCGGCGGCGGGCACGGCCTGGTCGGCATGCACGAGCGGGTGAGCATGCTCGGCGGTACGCTGACGGCCGGCCCGCGGCCCGGGGGCGGCTTCGAGGTACGCGCCGAGCTGCCGTACGGCAACCTCTAAGCTGGTCGCAGGGCCGAGTCAGGGGACGGGGTCATGACCATCCGCGTACTGATCGCCGATGACCAGGAGATGATCCGGGACGGGCTGGCCGCGCTGCTGTCGTCCGCGCCCGACATCGAGGTGGTGGGGCAGGCAGGGGACGGCCAGCAGGCGGTCGCGCTGGCGCGGACGCTGCGGCCCGACGTGATCGTCATGGACATCCGGATGCCGACGATGGACGGCCTCGCCGCCACCGAGAAGATCGTCGGTGGGGCGTCGCCGGACGGCACGCCGGCGGACGGGCCAAGGGTGCTCGTCCTGACCACGTTCGACCTGGACGAGTACGTCTACGAGGCGCTCGGCGCCGGGGCCAGCGGGTTCCTGCTCAAGGACGCCTCGGCGGCCGATCTGATCAACGGCGTACGGGTCGTCGCGGGCGGCGACGCGCTGCTGGCACCCTCGATCACCCGGCGGCTGATCAGCGACTTCGCCCGCCGCCGCCGGCACGAGCGGCCCAGGCCAGACGTGGCCGCCTCGCTCACCCCGCGCGAGCTCGACGTGCTGCGGCTGATCGCCCGCGGCCTGTCCAACATCGAGATCGCCGACGAGCTTTTCCTCGCCGAGCAGACGGTGAAGACCCACGTCGGGCACGTGCTCATGAAGCTCGGGCTGCGCGACCGGACCCAGGCCGTGGTCTTCGCCTACGAAAACGGCCTCGCCGGCTGACATCCCGGCCGGGAGGAGCACCCGGTACCGGCGCGGGTGTGCCCGGATGGCCCTGAGGTACTGGCACTGAGGTAGAGGTCCGGTGCTACCGGCGGGCCAGCCGGCCACCAGCGCTTCGCGGGCGATGTGGAGCCGATCGCGCGCTCCGTAGCGTCCGGCAATGTGAAGACGTTTACCACCATCGCCACCGGCGGCCTCGTCACGACCGTGGCCGCGGCCGGCACGTGGTTGAGCGGCCAGGACCCGCATCGCGCGTTCATCGGCCCGCCGGGCGCGGCCGGATGGGCGGCCGCCGTCCATGCCGGCGCTCCCGGCGTCCCCGCCCCCGACCTGGGCGAGCTGTCGCCGGCGCGGGCCGCGCGCTTCTTCGCCCGCCTGTCCCCCGCCGCGCGGGCCGCGCTGACGCGGCGCGCGCCCGGCGTCGTCGGCAACCTCGACGGCGTACCGTACCGGCTGCGGTACGCCGCCAACCAACGGTCGGCGCGTGCGGACGCCGCGGCCCGCGGGGCACCCGGCCGGCTGCTGGCCTACGACCCGCGCGGCGACGGCAGGATCGCCGAGGTCTTCGGCGACCTGGCGGCGGCGCGGCGCGTCGTCGTGATCATCCCGGGCAGCGGCTGGACGCTCCACAAGATCCTCACTGCCCCGCGGGCCACCCCGGCCAACCCGGTCGCCGGGGCCCGCGCGCTGCTGGCCGAACTGCGCCGCCAGGCGCCGGCCGTGCCCGTCGCGGTCGTGGCATGGCTCGGCTACGACGCCCCTGAGCACGTCGACCGCGAGGCCGCCAGGTCCGGGCGGGCGATCGCCGGGGCGGTCGCGCTGGACCGCCTCGTCGCCGGGCTGCCCGGGCACGGCACGGTGACCCTCGTCGGGCACAGCTACGGCACGGTCGTCGCCGGCCGGGCCGCCGCGTCAAGCGCGCGGGTGACCGACGTGGTCGCGCTGGCCTCCCCCGGCATGGATGCCGATTCGGTCGCCGGCCTCCACACGCGGGCCAGAGTGTGGGCGGCCAGGGTGCCAGGGGATCCGATCGCGTACACCCCGCACCTGCGCCTGGGTCGGTACGGGCACGGCGCCGACCCCGTGGCGGCCGGCTTCGGCGCCCTGGTCTTCCGGACCGGCTCGGCCCATGGGCACGGCGGCTACTACGCCCCGGGCAGCGAGTCGCTGGTCAACATCGCCCGCATCGCGCTGGGCCGGACCGCGGAGGTGACCCGTGCGCACGACGGCTGACCCGTACGTCCCCGCCGGGCCGGCGGCAACGGCTCGGCGGGCCGGGCCGGCGAGGTTCCGGCCGCGCCGGCTGGCCGCCGCGATCCGCGCGATCGACGCGGCCACCCCGCCGGAACGGGACCGTGCCGTCGACGGGCTGCGCGCCCTGGCCATTCTCGGGGTGGTCGTCGGGCACTTCCTGGTGATGGCACTTGCCCTCGGCGCCGACGGGGCGCTGCGCGTCACCAGCCCGCTGGTCAGCCTGCCCGCGTTCGCGCCGCTGAGCTGGGTCCTGCAGATGCTCGGGCTGTTCTTCCTGGTCGGCGGGTACGCGGCGGCCAAGAGCCGGTCGCGGTCCCGCGGCTATCCGGCCTGGGTGCGGGCCAGGATGCGGCGGCTGGTCCGGCCGGTCGTCGCGGTGGCGGCGGCGCTGGGCGTCGCGCTCCCGCTCCTGGCGCTGGCCGGGGTGCCGGCTGGCACGCTGCGCACGACGGCGGTCCTCGTCGTCCAGCCGCTGTGGTTCGTCGGCATCTACGCGGTGATCACGGCGTTGACGCCCGTCGCGGTGGCCGTGACGCGGCGGCTGGGGGCCTGGGCCGCGCTGCCGGGGGCGGTCGTGGTGAGCGCCGTCGACCTGCTCCGGTACGGTCCGTGGCACGGCGCGATGCCCGGGTGGCTCGGTCTGGTGAACCTGCTGCCCGGCTGGTCGTTCGCCTACCTGCTCGGCGTCGCGTGGGCGGGGGGCCGGATCGGCCGCCGCGGCGCGGCGCTGCTCACGGTGGGCGGGATCGTCGCCATGCTCGTGCTCGTGCGCCGGCTCGGGTATCCGGCGAGCATGGTGGGGGTGCCGGGGGCCGGGCGGACCAACGCGCATCCGCCCTCCCTGCTCGTGCTCGCGCTGGCCGCGACGCAGTGCGGGCCGGCGATCCTGCTGCGCGACCGGCTCGCCGCGCTGCTGCGGCGGCCGGCCCTCTGGGCCGGCGTGGCGCTGGTCAACCTGAGCGCGATGACGATCTTCTGCTGGCACCAGGTCGCCCTGATGACGCTGTCCGGTGGCACGCTCCTGCTCGCGCGGCATGGCCTGCCCGGCCTGCACGACGTACCGGCCGGGCTCGGCTGGGCGGCGCACCGGGTGGCCTGGCTGCCGGCCTACCTCGCCGTGCTCGCCTGCTACGTCGCCGCGGCCCGCCGGTTCGAGGTCTCCACCGGCCGGACCCGCCGCCGGGGGAACCCCCCGGCGGCGGGCGGGTGAGCAGTGGCGTCAGGCGCGCTGCCCCTTCAGCAACCGGGCGAGGGCCTGGGCCACGTCCTCGGACAGCCCGGGGGCGGTCGGGGCCGCCCTATCGCCCCTGTCACCTGGTTCGCGCTCGACATCCCGTACATAACCGCACGAACGGCATTCGACCTCACCAAGCCGGCAGATCAGCATGGGCGAGCCGCAGGCGGCGCAGTGATCGAGCTCGGCCATCCAGTTGGGTTGGGCCTGACATTCCGGACAGATCAGGACCTGATGGTCCTGACACACCCCGCGCTTCCATGGGCTCGCGCCACGCACGGGATCGGTCTGCCGCGCCCCGCACTTGAAGCAGGGCATTCCCCCTCCTGCGTTCGGGGGCCGGGGCCGCCGCCGGTCATCGGCGGCGGCCCCGGCCACACCGGCTACAGTGCGGCGAGCGCCTTTCGGTACTCGTCCAGATCGCGGGCGTCCGGGATGGCGTTGACCACCTTCCAGCGGACGATCCCCGCCGCGTCGATGACGAAGGTGCCGCGGGTCGCGACCCCCTTGGCCTCGTCGAACACCCCGTACTGCCGAGCCACCTGCCCGTGCGGCCAGAAGTCGGACAGCAGCGGGAACTCATAGCCCTGCTGCTCCGCCCAGGCACGGTGCGAGAACATCGAGTCGACCGACACCGTCAGGATCTGGGCGTCGTCATCGCCGAACCGCGGCAGCTCGTCGCGGATCTCACACAGCTCCCCCTGGCAGACCCCGCTGAACGCAAGCGGGTAGAAGACCAGAACAACCTTCTTCCCGCGGAAGTCCGACAGCTTTACCGGAGTACCGTGCTGATCCGCCAGCTCGAAATCCGGGGCGCTGTCGCCGACCTCAACCGCCATTGGCACTTCCTTTCCCGCAGTCCGGAGACGTCCATTCGGTAGCCGGGGACGCCGCTCCCAGTGTGCCATCCCCCCTCGCCGGGCGGAGGTCGCCGCCGCGGTCGCGGTCTCTCAGCGCCGGGCCTTGGGCGCCACCAGACGGGTACCCGACCATTCCTTGGCCGCGCTGACGCTGCTCGTCTGGGTGAGCCCAGCGGTCGGCGCGGCCTCGTCGATGTCGCTGGGCTCGACGTGTCCCTCCCGGCCGGCCTTCGGCGTCAGCAACCAGATGTGGCCACCGTCGGCCAGCGATGTACGCGCGTCGACAAGGCCATCGACGAGATCGCCGTCGTCGTCGCGCCACCAGAGCAGGACGACGTCGACCACGTCGTCGAAGTCCTCGTCGACCAGCTCGGTCCCCGTGACGGCTTCGATGGAACTACGCAGCTCCTCCGCGCAGTCATCGTCGTAGCCGATCTCTTGCACCACCTGGCTCTGCTTGAAGCCGAGCCGTTCGGCCAGGCTGCGCTCCGACTGCGCCTGGCCTGCGGTCGCGCTCACGAACGTCCTCCCTGTGTAGTGGTCCGCGCGGGCCGCCACGGCCGGGCCGGAGAACGGTCCCCACCACGATGACAGCGGCCGCGCGGTGCGGCATTGCCGGACAGTTCACACAAGTGACCGGCCCTCGCGCAAGTCTCTCGGCAGCATGTGAATGAACATGGCCACGTGAGTCACGTTCCCGCGAGGAACGACAGCCTCACCTGGCGGTCCGGATTGTCGACATTCAGATCGACCAAAGCGACCGATTGCCAGGTCCCCAAGGCCATTTGGCCGCCGATGACCGGAATCGTGGCGTACGGGGCGATAAGCGCCGGCATAACGTGCGACCTGCCGTGCCCCGGCGAACCGTGGGCGTGCTCCCAGCGATCGTCGGCCGGCAACAGCCCGGCGAGCGCCGAGAGCAGGTCGCGATCGCTGCGGGCGCCCAGCTCCATCAGGGCGATGCCCGCGGTGGCGTGCGGCACGAAGATGTTCAGCAGCCCGTCGCCGCCGCCCGCCTCCTGGATGAACTTGTGGCACTCCGCCGAGATGTCGTGGACCGATTCGGCCCGGCCGGTCGTCACCCGGATCACAGTGGTCCGCATAGTCCCTGTCTACCGTGTGAACCCGCGCGACGACACCCGCCGCCCCCGGCACGTGGCCGGCCGCGCCCCGGCCGCGCCGGTTTCATGGCGTGCCGGGGGTGTCCTCGGTGGGGCGGGGCTCGACGACCGCGTCCGGCCCTGGGAACACCAGCGTCGTGTGGCCGTCGGCGAACCGCACGACGTACGGCGGTCCCCCCGTACGCCCGCGAACCTCGACGATCTCGCCCATCCGGTCCGGGCTGCCCACGGCGTTGCCGCGCACCAGGAGCCGGTCTCCTACGGTTGCCCGCATGTTCGTGTCACCTCCCGTCAACGGGTATGCCCTCATCCACAGAGTGGTACGAGACGGCGACCCCGCCAAGTGTGTTACCGGAGGGTAGAGATGCGGTCGGCGGCCGAACGTACCACGATGGAAAGGAACAAGGAGCGATCGCCGGCGAGTTGAATCAAGGGCGGTTGAACGACAGCGGCCGACCAGGCGGGACGACCTCGCAGCCCGGCGGGGGTGGGGTTCGCGCCCGCCCGGTCGACCGAGCCGTGCGCGGTCGCGCCCACCCTGACGTACCGACGACGACCGAAGACAGCGAACATAGAACGAAATACACGGCCAAAGACGGCCAAGGGCTGCCACCGCGACGACGCGGGAGAAGGCCCAAAAAAACGACCAACAGTCGACAAAGACTTGGCAAGCACAGAGGGGACCCCGTGGCTTCCGGACGCCAACGCTTTTCGATCATCAGCGATGGGCTGCCGAGCCAGCTCCCGGACATCGATCCCGATGAGACCCGGGAGTGGCTGGAATCACTGGACACGGTCATCAAGACCGAGGGCCGCACGCGGGCGCGTTACATCATGTTGCGGTTGCTCGAGCGGGCTCGCGAGCAGCGCGTGGGCGTGCCCGGTCTGCGCAGCACCGACTACATCAACACCATCCCGCCCGAACGCGAGCCCTGGTTCCCCGGCGACGAGTACATCGAGCGGCGCATCCGGGCGTACATCCGGTGGAACGCGGCGATCATGGTGTCCCGGGCGAACCGGCCCGGGCTCGCGGTCGGCGGCCACATCGCGACCTACGCCTCGGCGGCCTCGCTGTACGAGGTCGGCTTCAACCATTTCTTCCGCGGCAAGGACCACGGCGAGTCCGGCGACCAGGTCTACATCCAGGGGCACGCCGCACCCGGCATCTACGCGCGGGCGTTCCTCGAGGGCCGGCTGCCGGAGTCGGCGCTCGACGGCTTCCGGCAGGAGATCTCCCACGACGGCGGCGGCCTGTCGTCCTACCCGCACCCGCGGCTCATGCCGGACTTCTGGGAGTTCCCGACCGTCTCCATGGGCCTGACCCCGATCAACTCGATCTACCAGGCCCGGTTCAACCGGTACCTCTACAACCGGCAGATCAAGGACACCTCGCGCTCGCACGTATGGGCCTTCCTCGGCGACGGCGAGATGGGCGAGCCCGAGTCACTCGGTGCCATCGGGCTGGCCGCCCGCGAGGAGCTCGACAACCTGACCTTCGTGGTCAACTGCAACCTGCAGCAGCTCGACGGCCCGGTGCGCGGCAACGGCAAGATCATCCAGGAGCTCGAGTCGTTCTTCCGCGGCGCCGGCTGGAACGTGATCAAGGTCATCTGGGGCCGCGACTGGGACCCGCTGCTGGCCAAGGACGTCGACGGCGTGCTGGTCAACAGGATGAACACCACGCCGGACGGCCAGTTCCAGACGTACACCGTCGAGACCGGCGCGTACATCCGCGAGCACTTTTTCGGCGACGACCCGCGGCTGCGCAAGATGGTCGAGCACCTGTCCGACGACGAGTTGCGCCGGCTCTCCCGCGGCGGCCACGACTACCGCAAGGTGTACGCGGCGTTCAAGGCGGCCCGCGAGCACGTGGGCCAGCCGACCGTCATCCTGACCCACACGATCAAGGGCTGGACGCTCGGGCCGGACTTCGAGGCGCGCAACGCCACGCACCAGATGAAGAAGCTGACCAAGGCCGAGCTCAAGGAGTTCCGCGACCGGCTGTTCCTCGACATCCCGGACTCGGCGCTCGAGGCCGAGCTGCCGCCGTACTACCACCCGGGTGAGGACTCCGACGAGATCCAGTACATGCGCGAGCGCCGCGCCGCGCTCGGCGGCTACCTGCCCAAGCGCGTCGTCCGCGCCAAGCCGCTCAAGCTGCCTGGCGACCCGGTGTACGCCGAGCTCAAGAAGGGCTCGGGCAAGCAGAGCGTGGCCACGACGATGGCGTTCGTCCGGCTGCTCAAGGACCTGATCAAGGACGAGAACATCGGCGCCAGGTTCGTCCCGATCGCCCCGGACGAGTACCGCACCTTCGGCATGGACTCGCTGTTCCCCTCGTCGAAGATCTACTCCCCGCACGGGCAGACGTACGAGGCGGTCGACCGCAAGCTGCTGCTGTCGTACAAGGAGTCCGACCGGGGCCAGATGCTGCACGAGGGCATCAGCGAGGCGGGCGCGATGGGCTCGACGATCGCGGCCGGCACGTCGTACGCCACGCACGGCGAGCACATGATCCCCGTCTACATCTTCTATTCGATGTTCGGGTTCCAGCGCACCGGCGACCTCATGTGGGCCTACGCCGACCAGATGGGGCGTGGCTTCCTGCTCGGCGCCACGGCCGGGCGGACCACGCTCACCGGCGAGGGCCTGCAGCACAACGACGGGCACTCCCCGCTGCTCGCCTCGACCAACCCGGCCTGCGTCTACTACGACCCGGCCTGGGCGTTCGAGCTGTCGCACATCGTCAAGGACGCGTTGCGCCGGATGTACGGGGCGTCGGAGCAGCACCCGAACGGTGAGGACATCTTCTACTACCTCACCGTCTACAACGAGCCCTACGTGCAGCCGGCCGAGCCCGCCGACCTCGACGTCAAGGGCCTGCTCAAGGGGCTGTACCGGTTCGCGGCCGCTCCCGAGGTCTCGGGGCCGGCCGGCGGCGATGCGCCGCGGGCGCAGGTCCTGGCCTCCGGCGTCGCCGTGCGCTGGGCGCTCGAAGCGCAGCGGATGCTCGCCGAGGACTGGGGGGTCGCGGCCGACGTCTGGTCGGCGACCTCGTGGACCGAGCTGCGCCGCGAGGCGATGAACTGCGACACCTACAACCTGCAGCATCCGGAGGACGATCAGCTCGTCCCCTACGTCACCCGCGCGCTCGCGGACGCTCCGGGGCCGATCGTGGGGGTCAGCGACTTCATGCGCTCGGTGCCGGACCAGATCGCCCGCTGGGTGCCCGGCGACTTCAGCTCGCTCGGCACCGACGGGTTCGGCTTCTCCGACACGCGGGCGGCGGCGCGGCGCTTCTTCCACGTCGACGGGGCCTCGATCACCCTGCAGGTGCTCACCGAACTGGCCAGGCGCGGCGAGGTCGAGCGGGCGACCCTGCGAAAGGCGCTCGAGCACTACCACCTCGGCGCCGACGCCGGCATCGCGGTCGCGCCCGAGGAGGCTCGCGAGTCCAACTCGGAGACCATGGACGTCGGCTGACCCGGTCGCGGCCGGCCCCGGCGTCGCCGGGGC
>DASUWU010000054.1:0-37139 GCA_036378315.1 Streptosporangiaceae bacterium
GAAGTCGGGGGCGTCACGGTGGGTGACCCGCAGCCGGCCCAGCCGTGAGGCGCGCTCGGCGACAGACTTTGGGTTGCGGGACAGGTCGGAGAAGGTGACTGCATCCGCGGTGGTACTCATGCTTAGAGTATATTCAGATCACGTTCTGAAGTGGGGGGTTGTGAACCACCGTCGTCAGGTCACGGCGGGTCCCGGGGATCGGTTCCCCGTACGGCCGGTCTGATCTTCAACCGCTCAGCGATCGCATAATGATGCCGTCTGCGTAGCCAAGCGGCGCAGTAACGAGTTGCTCGACGAGCTCGGCGGCTCGGCGGCGGTCTTCGGCGGTTGGTGTGACGATCTCGATACGGGCCTGACCTTCGTCGCAGCGTCCAGGAAACGAGACTCCATGCGCCGCGCCGCCACCGAGTCCCGAGCTTCGACAGGTCCCTGATGGCGCGGGCGGGCTGCGGACAGGACCGTTCGCCGAACGGATCCGCCAGCGGCACGCCGCCGTGCACCAGCTGCGCGCCGAGGGCCACGATTTGCGTGCCATCGTCCGCGTCCTCGGCTTGGCCCGCAACACCGTCCGCCGCTTCGCCCGCGCCGCCACACCCGAAGAACTCCTGGTCAACACCGGCACCGGCCGCCGCCCCAGACTCCTGGACGACTACGCGCCCTACCTGGCGCAGCGATGGAACGAAGGCTGCACCAACGCCGAACAGCTGTGTCAGGAACTGCGCGCACGCGGCTACCAGGGGCAGAGCCGAACCGTCCGTGACTACGTCCGGGCCTGGCGCTCGGCAACCCAGCCCGCACCGGCGCCGCCCGCGCCGCCATCGGTCCGTACCGCCACCGGCTGGCTGCTACGCACCGCCGACGAACAAACGCCAGCTCGACGCACTCACCCAGGCGAGCCCTACCTTGGCTGCCATCCGCGAGCATGTCACCGCGTTCGCGGCGATGATGCTCAACAGGCAAGGCCAGCAGCTGGAAGCCTGGATGAACACCGTCCAGGCCGACGACCTGCCCGAGCTGCACTCTTCGTCACTGGACTACACCGCGACTTCGACGCCGCCCGCGCCGGCCTGACCTTGCCCTACAGCTCCGGACCGGTCGAAGGCCACGTCAACCGGATCAAGATGCTCAAAAGACAGATCTACGGCCGCGCCAACCCAGATCTGCTCCGAAAGCGCATCCTGCTGGCCGACTGACCACCGATCACGGAAAGCGTGCCGGAACCCAGATTCAAGCGCCGTTGACAGTTAGATAGATATGGTGGGCAGGGGCGGGATCGAACCGCCGACCTTCCGCTTTTCAGGCGGACGCTCATACCGACTGAGCTACCTGCCCCCGCCGTGTGTGCGCGGTACGGCTCAGCGGTCCTGACGGGATTTGAACCCGCGGCCTCCACCTTGACAGGGTGGCGAGCACTCCTAGCTGCTCCACAGGACCATGCGACTCGGGCCTACCGGCCGAGGCAACGACCGAAAGCATAGGCGATGCGTCAGGCAAGCGCCAACCGGCCCGCCTGGCCAGGATAACGGGTACAGAGGGGCGTTGGCGCGTGGTTAACCACCAGTGGTGCCGACCGCCGTTGTGGGTGCAGGGCGGGGGGCTCGTACTGATGAAGAGGGCGGGCCTGCCGGCGGCGCCCCGGAAAAACTGGCGGTTCACCCGTCGGAGTGGGGCGGTGGGGAACGATGAAGAGGTATGGGACCCCAGGTACGACCTGATCCCGGGCCGGCGTTGCTCGAGCTGTACGACGCGGCGCTGCCCGAGGTGTACGGGTACCTGCTGTCCCGGTGCGGCCAGCGGGCGCTGGCCGAGGACCTGACCGCCGAGACGTTCCTCGCCGCGGTGGAGGCCGTACGGACGCGGCCGCCGCGGGAGCTGACGACGGGGTGGCTGGTGGGGGTGGCACGGCACAAGCTGGTCGACCACTGGCGGCGCGCCGAGCGCGAGGAGCGGCGGTTGCGGCTGGTCGGTGACCAGCGGCCGGACGACCCGTGGGACGAGCGGCTGGACGCGCTGCTGGCTCGCGAGGTGCTCGCGATGCTCGGGCCGCACCACCGTGCCGCGCTGACCTTGCGCTACCTGGACGGGTTGCCCGTGCCGGAGGTGGCCGAGCTCATGGGGCGAACCGTACGCGCCACCGAGGCGTTGCTGGTGCGGGCCAAAGCGGCGTTCCGGCAGGCCTACGAGAGGAAGGAGGGCCCGCGATGACCGATCCGTTCGAGGCCCTCCACGAGCCGGTGGTGCCCGCCCACCCCGACCCAGATTTCGCCGCGCGGCTGCGCGCCCGGCTGGAGCGCGCGCTGCTCGCACCGGAAGGAGCGACCATGACCACCACCGCCACCACGACGACGACCACCGAGGACGTCGCCCTGCACAGCCTGACCCCGTACATCATGGTCGACGACGCGCGGCGGGCGCTCGACTGGTACGTCCAGGCGCTCGGCGCGGCGCGTCGCGGCGAGCCGATCGTGATGGAGGACGGCCGCGTGGGGCATGCCGAGCTGGCGCTGGGCGACTCGGTCCTCATGCTGGCCGACGAGTTCCCGGAGAACAGGCTGTACTCGCCGAAGGGCCGCGGCGGGGTCACGCAGTCGCTGCGTCTCGAGGTGCCGGACGTGGACGGCACCGTCCGGCGCGCCGTCGAGGCGGGCGCGGATCTGGAACGGCCCGTCGCCGACTCCCCGTACGGCAGGAACGGCGTGATCATCGACCCGTTCGGGCACCGCTGGATGATCAGCGCGACGGCTCCGGCACCGGTGCGGCTGCGGCAAGGCGACGTCGCGTACGCCTCGCTGTGGGTACGGGACGTCGAGCGGGCGGCGGCCTTCTACGGTGAGGTGCTCGGCTGGCGGTACGCGCCGGGCGGCGAGCCGCGCGGCCGGCGCGTCGAGGGGCTCGGCCAGCCCGTCGGGATGTGGGGCGGGGAGCAGGAGGCTCCGACGATGTTCCTGTGCTTCGCTGTCGGCGACATCGCGGCCGCGGTGGAGCGGGTGCGGGCCGCCGGCGGCCGGGCCGACGAGCCGACCCGGGAACCGTACGGGCTGATCGCCAACTGCTTCGACGACCAGGGCATGCGGTTCGCGGTGTACGAGCGCCCGCCGGACGCGTTGCCGGAGGCGCCGACCGCGACGTACGGGCACGGCGAGATCTGCTACCTGACGATCGAGGTGCCGGACTCGGCACGGGCCAGGGCGTTCTTCGGCGCGGTTCTCGGGTGGGAGTTCGCGCCCGGCAACGTCCCCGACGGGTGGCAAGCGCGCATCGGCGGGCAGGAGGTCCACTACATGACGGGTATGCACGGGGGCCACGACCGGCCGGCGGTCGTGCCGATGTACTCCGTCGCCGACATCGGCGCCGCCGTCGCACGGGTGCGGGCGGCCGGCGGCACCGCCACCGAGCCGGACCGGCAGCCGTACGGCATCACCGCCGAATGCGTCGACGACCAGGGCGGCCGCTTCTACCTGGGCGAGCTGTCCTGACGCCGCACCGGCCGGCCGAGCCGCAGGTACAGCGACGGGACGACGAAGAGGTTGAGCAGCGTGGAGGTGAGCAGGCCGCCGAGGATGACGACGGCCAGCGGGTACTCGATCTCGTGGCCTGGCCGCGCGCCGAGGATCACGAGGGGCACGACGGCGAGGCCGGTGGCGAGTGAGGTCATGAGGATCGGCGCGAGCCGTTCCCTGGCGCCCCGCAGCACGAGCTCGGGCCCGAACCGCTCGCCCTCGGCCCGTTCGAGGTGCCGCCAGTGGTCGACCAGCAGGATGCCGTTGCGGGCCGCGATCCCGAACACCGTGAAGAACCCGACCAGGGACCCGAGGGACATGATCCCGCCGTACAGCCAGGTGCTCAGTACCCCGCCGACGAGGGCCAGCGGCAGCGTCAGGAAGATGAGCAGGGCCGGCCGCCAGCCGCCGAGCGAGGTGTAGAGCAGCAGCAGGATGCCGAACGCGGCGATGACCGCCAGCCGGAACAGCAGGCCCTGCGCGGCCTGCCGTTCCTTGTACTCACCCAGCAGCTCAGCGTGGTAACCGCGGGGGAACCGCACGCCGGACAGGACGTCCTTGACCTGGCGGACCACCGACCCGAGGTCGCGGCCCTGCACGTTGGCGGCGACGTCGATGCGCCGGGAGTCGTTCTCCCGCTCGATCAGGTTCGGCACCGGGCCGACCGTCACGCTCGCCACGTCGCCGAGCCGGACCGGCCTGCCGGCCGGCGTGTCGATCGGCAGATCGGCGATGGCCGCGACGCTGGCCCGGGTCGCCGGGGTGCTCCAGACCACCGTGTCGTACGCCCGTCCGCCGCGGAAGATGTCGCCGACCTCCTCGCCAGCCACCAGGGTCGCCGCGGCCCGCCGCACGTCGCCGGGCTTCAGCCCGTACCTGGCCGTCTTGGACAGGTCGACCTGGACGTTGATCTGCGGCTCGTCCACCTCCAAGTCGACGTGGTCGTCGATGATGCCGGGAATCCCGTGGATCCTGCGGCGCAGCTGGTCGCCGAGCGCGCGGATGGTGCCCAGGTCCTGCCCGTACACCCGCACCACGACCGACTCCTTGGAGCCGGTGAGCACCTCCTCGATCCGCTCGTTGAGGTAGGTGAGCACGTCGCGGTAGACCCCGGGGTAGCTCGCGACGGTGCGCTTCACCGCGGCCAGCGTGGTGTCGTAGTCGGCCCGGGGATCGATGCTGATCCAGTTCTCCCCGAAGTTGACCCCGGCGATCTCCTCGCCGAGGAACGCCTGCCCGATGTGGGTGCCGAACGTACGGACCCCGGGAATGGCGCGCAGCCGGGCGCTCAGCCCGATCGTCATGCGCTGCATCTCGGGTTGCGAGGTACCTGGCGTGGTGATCCAGTGGATCAGGAAGTCGCGCTCCTTGAAGTTCGGGAACAGCGACGAGCCCAGCTGCGGTACGGCCAGCACCGCCGCGACGGTGAGCGCGAGGAACACCCCGTACGCCGGCCGCGGACGCCGGATTATCTTCGCGAGGGCCCAGCCGTAGCCCCGCTGGAGCCATCGGCTCAGCGGCGACTCGCGGCGCTCCACCGGCACCCGTCTCAGCAGCATGAAGGTGAGGGCCGGCGTGACGGTCAGCGCCACCAGCATCGAGGCCAGGATGGCCAGGGTGTAGGAGACGGTCAGCGGCCGGAAGAACGCCCCCGTCAGGCCCTGGAGCAGGAAGACCGGCACCGACGCCATGACGATGATGAGCGTGGCGTAGACGATCGGGCTGCGTACTTCGAGCGAGGCGTCCACGATGACCTTCGCCACGTCCCTGGTGCCCCCGGCGCGGCGGTGCTCCCTGAGCCGCCGCAGGATGTTCTCCACGTCGATGATGGCGTCGTCCACCACCGCGCCCAGCGCGATCACCAGCCCGGCCAGGGTCATGGTGTTCACCGTCGCGCCGCGCCAGCTCAGCACGAGGACCGCGGCCATCAGCGACAGCGGGATGGTGAGCAGGCTGATCACCACGACCCGCCACTCGAACAGGAACAGCGCCAGGATCACCGCCACCAGTACGAACCCGAGCAGCAGCGACTCGCGCAGGTTGTGGATGGCCGTCTCGATGAAGGTGGCCTGCTGGAAGATCTTGGTGTCGAAGGTGATGTCGTGCAGACCTGGCCGCATCTCCTTGATCGCCTCGTTGACGTCGTGGGTGATCTGGAGCGTGTTCCCCCACGGCAGCTTCTCCACGACGAGCAGCAGCCCCGGCTCGCCTCCGATGATCGCGTCTCCTACCAGCGGCTGGTTACCCTCCACGACGGTCGCGACCTGGTGCAGCGGAACCCGTTTCCCGCCCCGCGCGGGGACGGTGACCTGGCCGAGGTCGGCCGGTGTGACGATGGGCAGGACGTGCCGGATCGGCAGCTGCTGCCCCGCGCCCGTCCGCAGGTCGCCGCCGGATCCGATCACCTGGCCGTTGGAGAAGCGCAGCAGCCCGTTGTCCACCGAGTGCGACGTTGTCTCCATGACTCCGTCGAGCGTGACCCCGGCCTTGCGCAGCTTGGCGACGTCGACCTGGACCTGTTCCTGCTGCAGCCGTTCGCCCCAGATCGCCACGTTAGCGACGCCGCGGACGCGCAGCAGCCTGGCCCGGATCTCCCAGTACGCGGTCATGGACATCTCGATGAGGGAGTGGCTCCTGGAGCTCATGCCGATCTGCATGAGCCGGCTGGTCGCCGACAGCGGCGGAAGCATGACCGGGGGGCTGGCCCAGGTCGGCAGCGAGTGGATGATCGTCTGGAGCCGTTCCTGAACGAGTTGGCGGGCCTTCAGGACGTCGGTGCCCTGCTTGAAGATGAGGACGACGTCCGACAGCTGCGGTACGGACTTGGAGCGCATGTCGTCCAGGCCCTCGACCCCGGTCAGCACCTGCTCGACCGGCACCGTGACCAGCGACTCGACGTCGGAGGTCGACAGCCCGAGGCAGATCGTCTGGATCTCCACCTGCGGCGGCGCGAACTCGGGGAACACGTCGACCCGCATGTCCCTGACCTGCGCGGTGCCCAGCGCCATCATCGCGGCCGCGGCGGCCAGCACCAGGAGCCGGAACCGGAGGCTGGAGGAGACGATCCAGCGCAGGACGTTCATTGCTCGCCGCCCACCCCGTACTCGGCGCCATACAGTTCGGCGGACCCGACCGAGACCACCGCCGTGCCCGGCCGCGGCCCGGACCGCAGCACCGCGAGGCCGTCGCCGACCCGGCCGACCCTGATCGGGACGCGCTCGTAGGTGAGCGCGGCGGGGCTGGTGTAGGCCCAGGTCTTCCCGTCGGGGGCGTACACGACCGCGCCCACGGGGATGTAGGAGTGCCGGCCGATCCGGCGGATCGGCTCGGTGCGGATGCCGACTCGGGCCGCGCCGTCCGCGGTGAGGATGACCTGGTGCCGGTCGGTCCCCTCGATCGGCACGATCCGATCCGGAGCCTGGTCGAGCTCGCCTCCGGTCGTGTCCCGCGGCCCGCAGGCACTGACGGGCAGGACGATCGCGGCGACCGCGGCCAGGGCGGCGATGAACAGCGCGGACGGTCGGCGGCGTCCGGTCCGACGTACGGTCCTGCGCACGGCCCTGCGCGCCGACCCGCCCTCGCCCCCGGCCCTGGGTCGCGGCAGGTCGGGGCCGGCCGTCCCCGGGGAGCCGAGGCGCACGTACAGGGCCGGCAGCAGGAACAGGCTGAACACCAGCGAACCGGCAAGCCCGGCGATCGTGACGACCGCGAACGGGTGCAGCACCTCGGCGCCCGGCGCGCCGCCGGCGAACGCCGCCGGCAGCAGCAGGGCCGCGGTGCCCAGCGCGGTCACCACCATCGGGACGGCGCGGTCGGCGGTGGCCTCGACGACGGCCTGGGGCAGCGGGCTTTCCGCGAAGTCGCGGATCAGCAGCACGCCGTGCCGCAGCGTCAGCGCGAGCACCGCGAACAGCCCGAGCAACGAGCCGAGCGCGGTGATGCCGCCCGCGCCGAGGGTGGCGAGCACCCCGGGGCCGGCGGCCAGCGGCAGCGCGACCAGCAGCAGCACCGCCGGCCGCCAGCGCCGGAACGCGGCCTGAACGAGCAGCACCACCGCCATCGCGGCGCCGAGCGCGTAGTAAAGGGTCCTGCGGTCGGCGCGCTGCCCGGCCAGCGCGGCGCCGAGCACCTCGGCGTGGTACTCCTGCGGCATGGACAGCCGGGCCAGCCCGGCCCGCACGTCATGGGTGACCGCGGACAGGCCGCGGCCACGTACGGCCGCGGTGACGTCCAGGCTGCGCGAGGTCGCGTCGTGCTCGATCGCGGCCGGGAACGGCGCGATCCGCACCGAGGCCACGTCGGCCAGCCTGACGTGCCCGCCGCCCGGCGTGTCGATCAGCAGGTTCTTCACGTCGGCCGGGGTGCGCCGGTCCCGCGGGCGGCTCCACACCACCACGTCGAAGATCTTCTGTTCCTGGTAGAGGTTGCCGGCCGGAAGGCCGGCGAAGAAGGTGGCGGCGGCGCGGCGGATGTCGCCGGGGGTGAGGCCGTACTTCTGGGCGGCCTTGAGGTCGACGGTGACCTCCAGCGTCGGCTGCTCGGTCACGGCCTGCACGCGCGGCGCCCGGACCCCGGGGATCCCGGCCAGGAACCGGCTGACCCCGGCTGCGGTGGAGCCGAGCGTGGCGAGGTCAGGCCCGTACACCCGGACGGTCAGGTCGGCGGTGCTGCCGGCCGTCGCGGCCGCCAGCCGGTCCTGCGGGTAGGTGCCCAGCTCACCGCGCAGCCCGGGAAAGCCGTGCACGATCCGGCGGATCCTGGCTACGGTCCGCTCGTACGGGGCGGCGGCGTCGAGGCTGATCCACAGCTCGCCGGAGTCGGTGCCGACGACCTGGTCCGACAGGATGGCCCGGCCCACGTGCGCGCCGGTGTCCCGGACGCCGGGGACCGCTTCGACCTGGCCGGCCACCGCCGAGGTCAGCCTGGCCATCTCCGGCAGCGAGGTGCCTGGCGCCGCGGTCAGCCGGACCAGCAGGTCGCGGTCGTGCGGGACCGGCAGCACCCGGTGGCCGCCCTGGAAGGCCGCCGGCACCGCCAGGGCGCCGAGCAGCGCGACCGTCAGCACCGCCCAGATCGGCCGCTCCAGGTAGCGCGGCAGGACCCGCCGGATGCCGCGCCGCGCCCAGTGCTCCCGCCGGGACGGCTTCTTCAGCAGCACGACGGCGACGGCCGGGGTGACGACCAGCGCGACGGCCGTCGCCGCGCCGACGGCCAGCGCGTACGACAGGACGAGCGGCCTGGTGAACGCCCCTGTGGTGCCGCCGAGCAGGGCGAACGGGACCGCCGCGGCCAGGATCGCCAGAGTCGGGTAGACGAGCGAGCCGCGCAGCCGCGCCGCCGCCGCGGCCACCACGTCCGGGGCCCCGCGGAGCCCGGCGGCCGAGGTCACCGCGTCGTCGACGACCCAGGTGAGGGCGACCGCGAAGCCGGCCAGCACCATCATGTTGAACGGGGTCCCGCGGAGATAGAGCACGTACGCGGCGGCCACCACAGGCAGCACGCCGGCGAACATCGCGACGGCCGCCTGCCGCCAGGAGAAGAACGCCACGGCGAGCACGGCGCCCATGAGCACCACGCCGATCAGCGTCCAGAGGCCCAGGTCGCCCAGCGCGGTGTCGAGGAATCCGGCCGGCCGGTACACCCTGGTGTCCACGGTCGCCCCCGCCAGACCTGGCTCGAGCGCGGCCATGGCCGCCTCGACATCGCGGGTGACCTCGCGGGTGTCGGCACCGGGGAACTTGTCCACCACGAGCAGCAGGCCGGAACCGCCGGCTTGCGCGGCGTCGCCGATGAGCGGCTGGTGGCCCTCCACCACGTCGGCCACGTCGGCGAGCTTGAGGTTCGTACCTTCCAGGCTCACTTTCGCCATGTCCTTGGCCGTGGTGATCGGCAGTACGTGCTGGATGGCCATCCGCTGGTCGCCGGTCTCGATGAAGCCGCCGGTGCCCGGAGTGGATGCCTCCACGAACGTCAGCGGGGAGACCCACAGGGCATTGCCCGTGGTGTCGATGACCTGGGTGAGCGTGACGTTGTGCCTGCGCATCCGGCGGGGGTCGACCTGGACCTGCAGCTGCCGGTCGCGCTGGCCGTAGATCTCCACGGCGGCCACGCCCGGCACGCCCATCAGCCGCGGCTTGATCTTCCAGCGGGCCAGCACCGACAGGTCGACCAGCGGGATGTTCTTGGCGGCAAGCCTGATCATCAGGACCCGGCTGGTCGACGACAGCGGCTGGAGCATGACCGGCGGGGTGCCCACGCTGGGCAGCGCGGCCGCCTGGGTGAGCCGCTCGTTCACCTGCTGCCTGGCCTGGTAGAGGTCGGTGCCCGGTTGGAAGATCAGGACGATCGAGGACAGCCCGGGGCGGGACTCCGACCGGATGTGGTCGAGCCACGGCACGCCGTTCAGCAGGTCCTGTTCCAGCGGAACGGTGACCAGCTGCTCGATCTCGGCCGCCGACAGGCCGAGCGCCTCGGTCTGGATCTGGACGAGGGGCGGACTGAACTCCGGAAGCTGGTCGACCTTGGCGTTCCGCAGCTGGACGAGCCCGAGCCCGCACACGATGACCGCCGCGCCGATGACCAGCAGGCGGAACTTGGTGCCCAGGGTGACGAGCAGTCGCACCATCAGTCCACCCCGATCGCAAATCGTGAGTGCGCGATGACTTACCGTAAGTCGCCGGTGGTGTGGCGGGCTCCATCGCAGTGGAGAGATCCGGGCGCCGAAGGGACAGCAAGAATGCACCGGACAGCTACTGCTCACTTCAGGACATAAACCGGCAAATAGCGATTTGTTTTGCCATCACCGGCTTGCGGCCTCGTACATGAGTCCGGCAGTCAGGAATTCAAAAATGCCGCCGCGCCGCCATGCCGTGCAGAACGTATCTCGGCCACAATGTTACGCGCCTTGGCCATACTCGAAGAAAAGAGCTTCGATGATCTGTCGGCACCGTGTTGCCGCGGCCCTGCCGGCCGTCCTCGCCGCGGTCGCGCTCGTGTCGGCGACCGCCGCCCCCACGTCACCCGCGGCCGCCGCGCCGACCGAGGTGACCCGGGCGGCGCGGCAGCCGGCCTGCGAGGGGGCCCGCCCCTTCGACCGCCGCGACTTCCCCGGCTCACCAAAGGTCGACAATCCGTTCCTGCCGCTGCGCCCCGGGATGCGTTTCGTCCTGAAGGGGACCGACAGCGACGAGGAGGAAACCGTCGCGCGACGCGTGCAGATCACGGTGACCGACCTGACCAAGGTGGTCGGCGGTGTGCGCACCATCGTCGTGCTCGAACAGGATTTCACCGACGGCGTGCTCACCGAGGACGAGATCGCTTTCAGAGCCCAAGAAGCCAACGGCACCTGGGTCTGGGAGCTCGGCGAGTACCCCGAGGAGTTCGACGAAAAAGGAAAGTTCGCCGGCGCGCCGAGCACCTGGCTGCAGGGCGTGCGCGGCGGTCTGGGCGGAATCGCCATGCCGGCCGACCAGAAACACTTCAGGCGCGCCTACCTCCAGGCGTTCGCGCCCGGCAAGCCGGAGGACATCATCTTCGACTGCGCGCGGCTGTTCCGTACGAATCAGCAGACCTCGGTCCCGGCCGGTCATTTCAGGAATGTGCTCGTGACCGAAGAATGGAACGCACTCGATCCGCTCGAGCCTCACCAGCTCAAGTATTACGCCGCCGGGGTGGGCCTCGTCCGCGTCGGGGTGGCGGGCGACCAGCCGGGCGAGAAACTGATGTTGACCGAGGCTCGGCGGCTGTGCCGGCAGCAGCTGAAGGCCTCCAGCGACCATGCGCTGCGCCTGGACCAGCGCGCCTACACCAATGCCCGCGGCGTCTTCACGGCGAACATTCCGCACGCGAAACGGACGCTCGGCGTCAAGCCCTGCGGGTCGTCCTCCCGCGCTACGGGGCGCAGGTGAGGCGGGCGTCGGCCCAGTCGCCGTGGTCGCTGCCGTTGCCGTTCCCGCCGTCGCCGATGACGAGGTCGAGCTGCTGGGCGCCGGAGACGTCCACGTCGAAGGCCGCCGACGCCGAGCTTCCTGTGAGGACCGGGGTGGCGGCGAGCTGAGCGCCGTCCGCCACCACGCCGAACGTCACCGAGCCGGCCGAGCCGACCTCGTCGTCGACGCCGGCGGTCGCGGTGAACCGGCTGCAGTTGCCTCCCAGGTAGATCGACACGTCACCGGCCGCGTGCACGCCGAGGCCCTTGGCGTACGTCGTGCCGTTCAGCGTGATGGTGCGCCCGTCACCGGCCGCGTTCTCGCCGTTGGACGTGTCCCGCTCGACCGGGCCCCAGCCGTTGGTCGAGGTGAACGGGATGTCGCTCACGAACACCGTGCCGACAGGCGGCGGTGGCGGCACCCGGACCACGGCCGCGCCGTCCGCCGTGTCCCGCCGGCCAGCCCGCTCGTACGAGGCGGCCGCCGAGAACACCGCGGCGCCTGGCTGCTCGCCGGCCGGGCCGGTGACCTTCCAGGTGGCCGTCGCCGGCGCCCCCTGGCGCACGGTCCCGAGTCGCACGGCGCCGGTCGGCGTCGCCGTCCAGCCGGCCGGGACGCGCAGCGCCACCGACACCTCGCGGGCGGGGGCCGGGGTCGTGTCGGTGAACGTCGCGGTCACGGTGCCGGTGCCGCCCCGCTGGATCACGTCGGGCGCGGTCACGGACAGCGCGGCGGTGGACGGCGCCGTCCGGTAGACCCGCGGGTCGTACCGCGGGCTCGGCACGCCGGACACCCTCAGGCTCGTGGCCAGGTTGGCGTACTGGTCGAGTGACACCGCGCCGAGACCGCCGGTGGCGGCGTCCTCGCTCCAGACCGCGATCGCCAGCGTGTTCGCCCCGTTGGTCCGCAGGATGCCGGGCGGCACGGGGAACGAGCGTTCAGGTCCTACGTCGTTGACGTACCGGCCGATCTGCCAGCCGTTCACGAACAGCAGCGCGCGATAGTGCCGCGCCGGGTCATCGGTGATCTTGACGCCCATGGGCACGTCCTGCCCGCGCGGCAGGTCGAGGTGGAACGTCGTGCGGTACCAGGCCACCCCCGGCGTGGTGTCGGGGTGCGGCAGCGTCACCCCGCTCCAGCCACCGTCGGGGAAGCCCGGCAGGTGCCAGCCGTTCCGCTCGCCGAACAGGCCGCCGGCGTTCATCGGCCCGCGGGCCGGGTCGGCGATGTCCTCGCCGCCGAGGTTGCCCTGGATCCGCCAGCTCACCTGCGCGGCCGAGCCGAGGATGGTCGCGCCGGTCAGCCCGCGCGGCTCCTTGTGCGTCTCGTCGGCGTTGAAGTCCTCGTTGTGGCCCATGTTCTCGACGAGCACGGCCAGCACGTTGTCCCGCCCGGCCCGTACGCTTCCGGCCGGGAAGTCGAAGCGGTGCGTGCGGTCGCCGGTGCTGCCCAGGAACACGCCGTTGAGCCATGCCGACCAGTTGCCGGCCCGCCCGGTGATGGCCGCCAGGCTGGCCCCTGTCTCGCCGCCGTGCGCGGTGAAGTGGCCGCGATACCACACGTCGCCGTGGTGGAACCCGTAGTCGTCGGCGTACAGCACGGGCGGCGCCGCCGGCTGCGTGGGGTTGTTCGTCGCCGTCTTGTCGGCCAGTCGCCAGCGGCCATCGTCGAACCCGGGCCGCGCCTCGGGGGTCTCCCGCTGGACGCGCCAGCCGGTCAGGACGGGCAGCGACACGGGCCGCGGCCCGGCCAGCCGTCCGGTGCGCGCCCCGGTCGCCGTGCTTCGCGCGGTGGTCACCCTCGTGCCGTTCCACGTGATGGCGCGTACGGCGGGCGGCGCGTACACCGCGACGTCGGTGGTCGCCGTCGTGTCGCCGCGCAGCGCCAGGACGCCGTGGCCGTACGCGGCGGACCTGACGAGTTCCGGGCCGCGGACCAGCACCGGGCCGGCCGCCGTGTCCTGCCGCCAGAACCGCGCGGCGACCTGGTCGGTGCCGATCAGCAGCAGCAGCGGCACGCCGTGGACCGGCGTGACGAGCACCTCGGCCAGGCCCTCGTGCGCGTAGTCCAGCCGCAGGTCGCCGCGCGCGGCGTCCCACGTGTGCCGGACGGCCCCGGAAAGCACGGTGACCGCGGGTTCGGCCGGGTAGCGCAGCACCGTCTCGCCGTCCTCGCCGGCCCGCCCGTACAGCAGCGCCACGTCGCGGTCGCCGATGCGGCCGTGCGTCATCAGCTCCGAGGTCGAGTACTGCAGCCGCTGGGAGTCCATGTCGTACCCGGCGATGAGCAGCTTGGCGTCCCTGCCGGCCAGGGTGATGTCCGTGCCCGGCTCCTGGGGGACCGACGGGTAGACGTCGCCGGCCGCGCCGCCTGCCGGCACGTCGATGGCGTCCACCACGACGAAAGTCCCCGACGCCGCCGCGTTCTTGGTGCCGGTAGCCACGATCTTCAGCGTGTGCGGGCCGTCGGCGAGGCCGTTCGCCGCGTAGAACACCTGCTGGAACTGCTTGGCGGCGCCGTAGCCGTCAACGGTCGCCACCTTGGCGCCGTCGAGGTAGACGTCGGCGACGCCGTGGTTGCCGTCGTAGGACGAGATCCACCGTACGGCGGTGCCGGTGAACGGGACCGTCACGCTGTCGCCCGCCTGGTCGCTGAACGACTCGGTGTTCTGGTAGTCGCCGCCTGTGTAGCTCTGGTTGGCGACGTGGCTCCAGCCGGCGCCGGCGTACGCGAGCGTGCCGTCCGGGTCGTCGTAGGTGTACGTGGGTCTGGCCGACAGGTCGACCGCGATGTGCGTGCGGTCGGTGGTCGTGGCCGTCCCGTCCTTGTGCCGCACCACGTAGATGTGGGTGTTGTCGTCGGGATTGGCCCGCCCGTCCACCCGCACCGCCGCGTTGGTGGGGGCCTGCGCCGCGATCGGGTCGGTCTTGGTCAGCGGCGCGACCGACTGGGTGAGGTAGCCGAGCCGCTTGGTCTCGTCGTACTTCGCGGTGAGCTCGCGGTCCTCCTTGATCGCCGCGCCGTAGTCGTAGGACGTGTAGACCTGGGAGGGGTCGGCCAGCCAGCCCCACGACGTGCCGCCGTAGGTCATGTAGAAGTTCTGCAGCGTGGCGCCGCCGGCGATGTTGCTCTTGTAGAAGACCTTCTCGAAGTCGGGTCCGGTGAGGGTGCGGCAGTTGTCGTAGCCGGGGCCGCCCCACGGGTCGAACGAGCCGCCCTGGAACTCCGGCGTGAAGATCGGCGCGTCGTCGCGGAACCTGGGCAGCGTGCCGACGCCGGCCCAGCGGTCGGGCGTGGAGCAGTTGAACCCCTGCGGGTAGCTGTCCTGGCCCGGCAGGTCGACCGCGCCCGGCCCGGTCGCCCAGGTGGCCGCACCGCAGCAGTAGTTGTGGGTGAGCGGCACGGAGATGCCGTCCGCGCGGACCTGCGCCTCGATGTCCTGCATGTACTGCGCGTCGGTGTTGGAGCCGTACTCGTTCTCGACCTGGTAGAGGAGCACCGAGCCGGTGCCGTTGGTGACCTGGTGCCTGGCGATGATCGGGTCGACGTGGCGCAGCCAGTCGCGGTAGGCCGCGGTGTAGTCGGGGGCGCTGGAGCGGGCCCGCCCCCGCTGCGTCGCCAGCCAGCCGGGGAAGCCGCCGCTGTCGGTCTCGGCGTTGATGTACGGCCCGGGCCTGGCGATGACGTAGATCCCGACCTGGTCGGCGATGTCGAGCAGCCGGTCGACGTCGCGCACGCCGGTGAAGTCGTACACCCCCGGCGCCGGCGAATGGTAGCCCCAGTCGAAGTAGATCGACGTCGCGTTGTAGCCGGCGGCCTTGAGCTTCTCCAGCACGTCGCGCCACAGGTCGGGGCTGGGCAGGCGCCAGTAGTGGAACTCCGCCGACCAGATGTACAGCCGCCGACCGTCCACCGTCAGCGAGTAGTGGTCGTAGCCGACGGTGTGGCTGGTACGGGCCTGGCTCCGAGCGGCCTGCGCGGCGGGAGCGGCCCTCGCCGCCGGGGCCGTACCCGTCGTGACCAGCGCGAGGGTGAGGGCGATGGCGACGGCGGCCAGCTTGGGCAACCGCTTACCGGCACGGACCGTTTTCGGCATGAGGACTCCCGGGGAGACCTTCTCCCAGACTCGGGTGCGCCGTCAATGGCGGCGGCTGCGGTTCCGGACCCGGCTCCTCGGCGGACGGCGCGAGTAGAGGAAAAGCTGCACCTCGGGCGGCATCTCCGGGTCGACGGGGGCGTACGACAGGTGCCGCAGGTCGAGCACCTCGAAGCCGGCAGCGCCGACGAGCGCGCGCAGCTCGGCGCCCGGGTAGCCGGTCACCCGCAGCGCACGGTCGAGGTCGCCGACCGGCACGTCGTCGAGCTCGGCCTCCAGCATGCCCAGCAGGAAGTAGCCGCCGGGCTCGAGCAGGTCGTGCACCCTGCGCAGGGTCACGGGGATCTCCATGCGCGGCAGCATCAGAAGCGAGAAGAAGGCGACGATGGCGTCGAAGCCGCGGCGGGACGGGCACTCATCGGGTACGTCGGAGACGTCGAGCCGGAGGAAGGTCGCCTTGGGCACCTCGCGGCGGGCCAGCTCGAGCATCCCCTCGGAGACGTCGATGCCGGTGACGTCGCAGCCGGCGTCGGCGAGCTGGCGCGCGGTCGGCACCCCGGTGCCGCACCCCACGTCGAGCACCCGTGCCCCCGGGCGCAGCCGCTCGATGAGCCACTCGCCGGCGGCGAGCTGGCCCTCCTTGTGCGGGAACGCCGCGCCGTAGGCGTCATCGATATGATCGACCGCCAAGGCCCGCGCGGCCTGCCGTTCCGCCCGCGGTCGCGTCGAGTGTGGTCCTGGGGTCATCGCACCATCCTCCGTTCCGGCCCTCCAGCCTCCGGTGGTCGGCAACCACGAGGTTCTATTCAACACGGAAACTCGTCTGCTGTGTAAGAAAGCATTGACTGAGTTTTGTGACTGCAGTTGACCGTGCTCTCCCGAAAGGGAGAACGACCAGGTCAGGCCGTCTCTAACCCGAAGTTAGGCAAGCGTTTTCCGAATGGCGTCACACGGCATAGCGGAATGCGACTGTTCGGATCTGAATCGGCATCGAGCGGCCGGGTTTCCGCCGTTCAGCCGCCGTATCGGGCGGCCACCACCGACGGGGTGTCGACAGGCCGGCCGGCGTCGATCGACAGCGCCAACCTGACGTACTGGGCCTCCGCCCAGGCGAGCGGCGCCGCGGACCCGGTCGCCTCGCCGAAGGTGAATCCGTACTGGCCGGCCCGGTCCCACACCTGCTCGGGAATCAGGTATCCAGGGTTGCCGGCGTCGGCCATCGCCCGCAGCCGCGCGGTGGCCGGCCGCCCGGCGGCCAGCTCGTACTCGCCGCGCTCGCCGGACAGCAACGGCCAGGCCCGCCCGGCCCGCCCGCCGTGCCCGGCCGGCCAGCCGGTGCCGTCGGCCTGGCTCTCGCCGTAGGAGTCGTGGTTGTACCGGTGCCAGAACACGTCCCCGTTCGGCGCGGTCACCGAGTCGACCGCGTCGAGCTCGGGCAGCGAAGCGGCCACCGCGCCGTACGACGCGGGCCGGACCCCGAGCCGGACCAGATCGAGGAACCCGCCGTCGACGATGTCGCGCTCCCACCACGTGCCGTCGTCGAGGGTCCTGGCGAACGTGTCGTTCGGGTTGGTGTCGTGCTCGATCCGCTCGTAGTACTGGTGGTCCCCGAAGGACCCCGTCGTGGTGAACGTCCAGCCGTCGAGCTGGCCGCGCCAGGAGTCGGCGGTGGCCTCGTAGGTGCCCGCGCTCGCCGCGTCGCCGTTGCGGCGGGCGATGTCGGCGGCGCAGACCAGGCCGGCGATCTCGGCGGCGACGGTGGACGGCGACGTGCCGCTCTGCTCCTCCCACCGTTCGCCGGGGGTGGCCGGGCCGAACGACACGATGTGGTCGGCGGTGAGCTTGATCTTGCTCCACGTGGCCGCGTCGGTGAGGCCGGTCTGCCAGGCGAGCACGATCGGGAAGGCGTCTTCGTCGAGCTGCTCGCAGCAGCCGAGCTGCTGCGGCGTCGCGCCGCTCACTCCGCCGACCGGCGAGTAGCGCGGGAACGAGCCGGGGCCGTACCAGACGCCGTCGCCCTGCGTCCACGCCGTGATCTGCTGGCGGTTCCACAGCCACTGGGCCATGCGTCTGGCCTGCGCGGCGTCGCCCGCCGCGAGCAGCGCGGTGCCCTGCTGGTACAGATCGCGCGCCCAGACCCGGTGGTAGCCGTCGGACAGCGCGGCGCCGTCCACGAAGTCGCCCCAGGGCGTGGCGAGACCGGCCACGCCGGCGCCGGGGAAGGTCTTGTCCTCCATGGCGTGCAGGCTCATCACGCCGACGTCGTACGTCCGGCGCAGCAGCGTGTCGCCGGCGACGCTCGCCGGCACCGGCTTGCCCGCGAGGTAGCCCTCCCAGCCGCCGCGGTAGGCCGACTCGGCGGCGGCGAAGCCGCCCGCCAGCGAGGCGGTCGCGGCCGCGGTGGCGCCGGCCCGGTCGGCGCCGAAACCGAGCGCAAGCGTGAACGTGGTGTCGGCGCCGACGGGGACCTGGCCGATCTGCACGATGTTGCCGGCGGCGCCCGCCGTGTCGTAGGTGTTGGTGAGCTGCCGGTCGGCCGCGAGGTCGGTGTAGCCGTCGCTCGCCGTGCCGCTGTAGCCGGTGGAGTGCGCGGCGAACGCGACGGACGCCTTGAGCGCCGACGCCACGGTGCCGCCGAAGACCGGCTGCGGGTCGCTCGCCACCAGCGCGCCGTCCGCCGCGTCCCAGGCTCCGGTGTCGCCGGCGCCGCCGCCGGCCAGCGAGGGGTTGTAGAGGACGTACAGCCGGTACGCCCCGCCGTCGAGCGACTGGAAGCGGGTCTTCACGAGCAGGGTGGCGCGGGCCGGATCGGTGACGTAGGTGTTGGTCAGCCGGTAGCGCCCGCTCGTCGCGGTGTTCGTCACCGTGTACTCGAGCGCCTGCTCGTCCGGCATCGACACGGCATGCGTGGTGGCGTCGCGCTCGAGGTCGACGAAGGTGGACCCGTCGGTCACCACGTACTGCAGGTCCTGGACGTCGGGCACGTCGGCGCGCGGGTAGAACACCTCGGACGTGACGCCCTTGGCCACGGTGAACCACACCTTGGACGCGCTCGCCGCTGCCGTGCCGATGGCGAGCTTGTCACCGGTCGTCCACGACGAGCCGCCGCCGGGCGCGCCCGGCGCCTCGCCCGCCGCGCGGGCCACCGTCGCGGAACCGGTCGCCACCATCGCGGCCACGACCATCGCGGCCACGCCCATCGTCGCCCGACGCCGAGCGCGCGAGGTGTACCACCGCATGCGGGGCTCCCTGTGTTTGTCAGTACACGGTAACCCCGAAAGCGCCCAGTGGCTCGGTGACGGGCTGGAAGAAGGTGGTGCCGCCCGTCTGGCAGTCGCCGTTGCCGCCCGACGTCAGCCCGAGCGCGGCGTCGCCGCTGAACAGCGGGCCGCCGCTGTCGCCGGGCTCGGCGCAGACGGTGGTCCTGATCAGGCCGGTCACCGTCCCCTCCGGGTAGTTCACGGTCGCGTCCACCGCGGTCACCCGGCCGCTGTGCACGCCGGTCGTGCTGCCGCTGCGCCGGACCGTCTGCCCGACCACGGCGTCCGCGGCCCGCGTGATGTCCTGGGACGAGCCGTTGAAGAGATCGACCGAGCCGGGGTGGGCGACGCCGGGTCGGTAACGGACGATGGCGAAGTCGTTGCCGGGGAAGCTGCTCGCCGCGGTCGTCCCGATCAGCGTCGTGCCGGCCGCGTCGGCGAACCAGCTGCGCGCGATGTTGCCGCAGTGCCCGGCGGTGAGGAAGAAGAACGAGCTGCCGCTGCGCACGTTGAACCCGAGCGAGCAGCGGGCGCCGCCGCCGAAGATCGGGTCCCCGCCGCGGATCCGGGTGGTGAACCGGCCGGGCACGCGCTCCACCCGCGCCTTGTCGCCGAGCTGCGCGACCGCCGCCCGCACCGCGGCCAGCCGCGCGCCGGTCACCGAGCCGTCGGCCCAGACGTCGACGCGGCCGGCGGCGGGGTCGACCCCCCAGCCGGTCCCCGGCGTGGTGACCATGCGCCGCAGCGCGGACGTCGCGTCCGCCAGGTCGGCGCCGCTGTGGGCGACGCGTTTCGGCACCGCGCCCGCGGCGCGCACGGTGCGCGCGTCGGCGACGTCGGTGATCGTGGTGACGACCCGTCCGGTGGCGCGGTCGAGGTAGGAGCCGGCAGAACGGGTGCCGAGCCGCCTGGCGAGCGCCGCCGCGATGGCCGCCGGATCGGTGTGGACCGGCGTCCTGGCCAGGTCGGTGACGGCCATCTGGAACCCCTCGGGGACCGCGTACGCCTGCCGATCTCCATGGGAGCCGCCCGGCAGGGCATAGATGGCCACGCCGGTGAGCGTGCAGGCCGCGCCGACCGCGATCCCGAGCTTGCCGCCCGGCCACCCGGCCACGCCTTTGGGACGGCCGCGCGTGCCCCTGCGCCGCGGCCCCGCGCGTCCCGCGTCCCTGCGCCGCGTCCCCCTGTACCGCGATCCCCCGACGCCTTCGCTGTTCCTGCCGCGCATCCGCGCCTCCGGCTCGCTCGCTGTGGGCCCTCCCTGGTGGTGCCGGGACGGCATGACAGGACGGCATGACCGGACGGCATCACCGGGCGTTTCCGCGGGAAGTTACGGAACGGATGCGGACCGGGTTCACACCGAATGCGAGGATCTGGATCGTGGCAGACGACAGGGCTCGGTTGGAGCACATCAAAGGCGGCGAGCTGAGCGCGGACACCGCGCAGACGCCGGGGATGCGGCGGTTCGCGGCGATCTCCGGCCGGACCGCGGGCTCGCACGGGCTGTGGATGGGGCGGACGCACGTCGCGCCAGGCGGCAACTCCGGCGACCATCATCACGGCGAGTCCGAGACGGCCATCTACGTGGTCGCCGGCCATCCGGTGTTCGTGTTCGCCGACGGCGGCGATGAGGTGCGGCTCGAGACGTCGCCGGGCGACTACGTGTTCGTCCCGCCGTACGTCCCGCATCGCGAGGAGAACCCGTCCCCCGACGAGGAGGCCGTGGTCGTGATCGCCCGCAGCACGCAGGAGGCCATCGTCGTCAACCTCCCGAGCCTCTGGGCGGATTCCCCGTCGTGATCACGGCCGGAGCCGTGATCACGACGGGGCGGGGCATCAGCCGATCGGGACCGCCGAGGTGAAGATCTCCTCGTCGTTCGCGGTCCGTACGGACTGCGGGCCGGGCGGCGGCGCGGTGCACAGCTCGGGCGGCACGCCCGGCTGTCCGGTGCCGGCGCAGAGGAACAGCTCTGCCGTCCTGGTGTCCGACCACACCGGGTAGGCGGTGGTCGCCGTGGTCTCGACCTGGATGTAGTCGCCCATGAACTGGCCGTTGAACTGGGTGGGCGGCGGCATCGACGACGACGTCACGCGCGTGTGCCGCATCGGTCCGCCGCGCGTGGTGGAGGCGGTGATGTCGGAGAACCCGGTCGTGTTGTCGTTGCCGTACTGCCGGTCGTAGTAGGCCACGACCAGGGTGCCGCGCGGGCTGTAGGACTCGCCCTGCCAGAACTGGTCGGTGGTGGCCTGCCTGGCGCCGTCGGTGACCACCGGCATGGCGCGCACGCCGGTCGACGTCCCGGTGAAGCTGGCTCCGCCGTCCGACGAGGTCGACAGCACGATGTCGTTGTTGCAGCCGCCGTTCTTGACGCCGGTGTACAGGCTGGCGAGGCCGGGGCCGAAGCCGGCCGGCGTGCAGCCCTTCGACTCGTTCGAGTCGCGGTTGATGTACGAGCCGTACGTGACGGCGATCTTGCGCGGGTTGTTGGGGTCGACCGCCGCGTACGGGTAGTTGGTCGCCCGGAAGATCGAGTCGGTGGACGATCCCTTCTCCACGACGCAGGCCCGGCCCGGGTCCTTGCCCGCGCCCTGGTAGGTGTCGCAGTCCGGCAGGTCGTAGAAGTCGCCGGCCTTCACCGGCGCGGAGAACGTGGCGCCGCCGTCGGTGGACCGTACCGCGAGGACCTGGAAGTGGTTGTCGGAGCCGGTGTTGGTGGTGTTGTAGTTCGCCCACACCACGTGCAGGGTGCCGTCCGGGGCCACGACGGGCTGGGAGAACTGGTTGTTGTTGCACCGGCCGCGCGGCGTCGGGATGCCCATGGTGTTCGCGCACAGCGCCGAGTCGGAGCTGACCAGCACCGGGGCGCTGAAGTGCTCACCGTAGTCGTTCGACGACGACGCGAAGATGTAGCCGGTGCCGTCCTCGGCGAACGTCGTCCACGTCACGTACACGCGGTCCCTGAACGGGCTGCCCCGATGGTCGTCCACCGTCATGAGCGGCTTGTCGAGCAGGAAGTCGCCGGCGCCCGCGAGGTCGGCGTGCTCGGCCACCGGACGTCCTGGAAAGTTGAACGCCGCGCCGCCGTTGCCGGTCGACCGGTAGATGTAGAAGGCGCTGGACTGGTCGGGGTCTTCGGTGACCGCCGCGCCGCGCTTGAACTCCTGGCAGAGCAGGTAGGCGTTGCCGCGGGTGTCCCAGTCGACGGCGGTGTCGCCGCTGGACTGCATGTACTCGCGGGCGGTGCCGCCGAACGCGGTGCCGCGCACGAAGCCGTTCGGCGTCGTCGCGTCCGCCCAGGTGCGGCCGCCGTCGTGGGAGAAGGTCACGCCGCAGGTGCCGTCGCCGCGCCGGTAGTCGTTGTACGTCGCGACGAGCTGCCGCTGGTTGTTCGGGTTGGCCGCCACCCAGGTCTCGTTCTGCGACTGGCCGCGGCCGTTGAGGTCGACGTCGCTGACGTTCAGGCAGTTCTGGTTGACCTTGACGTTGCGGCCGCGGTGCCCGTCGCAGGCGGCCGCCGTCGCGGACTGGCTCGCCGTCGCCTTGCTCGCCGAGGTCGCGGACGGGGCGGCCCGCCTGGCGGCCGCGCCGCCGAGCGCCTCGGCCATTACCCCCGATACATGTCGTTGCTGGATCGCCGTGAGGTCGTCGTACCCGAATCGCTCGGCGCCCGCTCTGGGCGCGGCCAGCGCCATCGCTGCCAGCAGGGCCCCGCCCGCGGCGACGATGCCGATGGTGTGACGCCTACGCATCGCGTCCTCCGATCGTCGGCTCCCTCCGGTCGGGAGCCGTGTGGGGTTTCGCGCGGAACGTAGGGCCGGCGGAGGTCGCTGACAACCAGGCGGGGGCGAGTTGGCCTGATCCGGTCGTAGGGAGGGTCGTCGAACGCTCGGATCCGCCTAACCGGCCGTACGCCTGGCGGTCGATCGGATCGCATACCGTTCCTGTTCGTGAGCCAGCATCACGTCCGGATCTCCGCCCACCGCGGCGGCGGAGGCCCGGGCATTCCCGTGACAAGGCAGATCTTCGAGGCGGCCGTCGCGACGGACGCCGAGTACGTCGAGCTGGACATCAGGCGTACCAGCGACGGCGTGCTCGTCGTCCACCACGGCGCGCGGATCGGACGATGGGGACCCCGGCTGCGCGACCTGACGTACGAACGGCTGGGCGAGCTCACCTTGCACCGGGTGCCGCGGGTGCCGGACGTGCTCGCCCTCATCGCCGGCCACGCCGTCGGCCACCTCGATCTCAAGGAGGCCGGCTACGAGGACGAGGTGGTCGCCCTGGCCATGGAGACCCTGGGGCCTGGCGGCTTCGTCGTGACCACCGTGGAAGCCCGGTCGATCTCCCATATCAGGCGGCGCTTCCCCGGGGTGCTGACCGCGCTGTCGCTCGGTCACGCCGGCGACCAGGCCGTCCGGCTCATGCGCAGCCACTCGTGCGGTCGGGACGCGATGCGCCGCATCCGCGCCTGCGGGGCGCACTGGCTGGCCGTCAACCACCGGCTCGCGGGCACGGACGTGCTGGCCGCCTGCGCCGCGCACGGCATCCCGTGCATGGTGTGGACGGTCAACGCCGCCGCCCACATGACCCGGTTCCTCGCCGACCCGCGGATCACCGTCCTGGTCACCGACCACCCCCTGCGCGCCCTGCACCTGCGTGCCGGCCTGACGGAGTCCCCGGCGCTCGGGATCGGGAGTGGCGGGATCGGGGGTGGCGGGATCAGGATCCGGCGACGTCGATGAGGACCTTGCCGACGATGTGGTCCTCGACCGCGGCGTGCGCCTTGGCGGTGTCGGCCAGCGGGAAGTGGTGGAGCGGCAGTCCGGCCTCCTCGCCGACGCGCTGCGCGCCGGCGGCGACGGCCGCCGACACGTCGGCCACGGCGCGCTCCTTCGCGGCGTCGGGCATCGTGTAGACGAGGACGAACTGCCAGCGGACGTTGATCACGAAGAACGGCATGATGGGCATCGCGATCTCGGTGCCGCCGTCGGTGGAGTAGGCGGCCACCACGGCGTCGCGCGCGGCGACGGCGCCGTCCAAGCCGACGTTCGCCGCCGGCGCCACCTCGACGATGATGTCGGCGCCGTCCGGCGCGACCCGCCGTACCGCGTCGGCGGCGCCGGACTCGCGGTAGTTGACGGTGTGGTGGGCGCCTGCGGCGGTCGCCAGCCTGGCCTTCTCGTCGCTGCTCACCGTCGTCACGACCGTGGCCCCCGCCCAGCGCGCCAGCTGGATCGCCGCGTTCCCGACGGCCCCCGCGCCCCCGGCCACCAGCACCGTACGACCCGACAGCGACCCGGGGGCGATGCGGTCGGGCCCGCCCTCGGCCACGGTGAGGCAGCGATGCGCGGTGATGGCCGGGATGCCGATGCTCGCGCCCAGATCGAACGGCGCCCCGTCGGGCAGCGGGACCACCTGCCGCTCGGGCAGCGCCACGTACTCCTGCGCCGTGCCGGACGGCCGCTGGTGGGCCGCCTCCCAGAGCCAGACCCGCTGTCCGACGCGCCCGGCGTCGACCCCTTCGCCGACCGCGTCGATCACGCCGGCGCCGTCCTGGTTGGGTACCTGCTCGGGAAAGGTCGGCCCGACCCGCGGGCCGGTTCTGCGGGTCTTCCAGTCGGTCGGGTTGACCCCTGACACGTGGACCTTGACCCGGACCTCTCCCGGCCCTGGTTCCGGCTCCGGCCGGTCGACCAGCTGGAGTACCTCCGGCCCGCCGTTGCGCGCGTAAACGATGGCCTTCATGCCATTCAACCTATAGAGGGCGCGCGGTGGGCCTCACTGGAGGGCCCGCAACACACCGATCAGCGGCTGGTTCTCGTCCACCATGGTGGACGGGAGACCGAGCTCGTCGGCGGGATTGATGTCGATCTCTTGACGATCCCCCGCGACGAGCACGCGGCCGGACCGCACGTTGAAATACCGCATGATCGACGCGTACAGCTCGACCGACGGCTTGCCCAACTCGGGAAACGGGACGGCCGGTGCGGGATGCCGCGGGCACGCGACGAGGTCGGTGTGCTCGGTGATCCGCAGGCTGTGGAGCACGGCCATGGCCAGCTTCCACGGCGAGTTGGTGGTCACGGCGATGCGCCGGGTGTCATGGACCTTGCCGAGCATGGCCGCCAGCTCGGGGTTCGGCCCGATGCGCCGCGCGATGGAGACCTCCATCTCGGCACGATCGAGCCAGCCGTCCAGGTCGACCCCCGCGCTGGCCAGGAAGGCGAACTCTCCGGCGGACGGGGCGACGCCGCGCCAGCCCCCGTCACGGAACCGGTGCAGTCGCGTCTCGACCTCGTCGGCACTCCACCCCTTGGCCCGACCGACATAGTGGATAAATGCGCTGTGCAAAACATCGAGAAAATGGCGATCGGTGTGCAACGTGCCGTCGAGGTCGAGAATGAGGACTTCAGCGGAAGACCAGACCTGCGCATTTAGAGCAGGTTGAGCATTGTGCATCGGAGTTCCCTTTCTCAACGCGTGCTCTGAGGGCGAGGCGGCGGGGTGAACGCCACAGGTCGGCGAGGTGAAAGCCATTCCCGAGCTGGCCGAGAACATGCCTCTGGTCGAAATCGAGATTACATGACGACACGGTGCCGTCCGCCGCCACGGCGATGCGGTCGGTCAGGAACGAACACGACGGCATGGACGGTGTGGACTGCGCGGATGCGCCGCGCTGGCTCGGCAGGCCGGCGGCCTGACCGGAAAAGGTGTGCGGCACCCGGATCCTGACCGCATCGGCGAGCCCGCTCCAGCGTTGCCGGAAAAGGGGGATCTCCTGGAGCGTTTCCGGGTGCGCGACGAAGCTGACGACCATCTGTCTGCCATCGGGGCGCGCTCGGGACATGAACTCGCCGACGGCGTCGATCAATTGCGTGTAGTAGGCCTCGGTCCGGCCGCGGGTCAGCCGGAATGACGCGGGTGTCGCCGCGTCCAGGGATATCTCGAGCACGTCGGGAAGATGACGGGCGATCTCCTCGCGGACGGCCGGCCGCAAGGTGAACGACCCGTTGCTGATCAGGTGGGACGCGAGGCCGGCCCGCCGTACGGTGGAGATCAGGGTGCCGATTCTCGGATGCAGCGTCGGTTCGCCGAGCCCGAGAAAGCGAATCAGTTCCGCCCCCGCCTCGGCCGCCTGGCGCGCCATCAGCGCGAACGTGTCGACCCTGATGAAACGCTTGTCGGCCGGTGGCGTGTAGGCACACTGTGGGCAGTTGAAGTTGCATACGTTGGTGATTTCGACGACCACGATCCGTAGCGTCCCGGCGTCAGGCATCGCGGGTCCCGGTCAGTCTCTTCGCCGGCTGCGCGCCCGATCGCACCGGGTGGGCCAGGTCCCACAGCGTCGCGAAGTGGGTGGTCACCATCCTGTAGCACTCGGGGGATGACGAGTCGTAGCGTTCGAAGAAGAACTGGAAACTGTTGGACTCGTTCACGAAGCGTGGCCGGAAGAACCAGGTCTCCGCGACCCGTATTCCGGTGGTCGTCATGATGCCGTCGAGCAGGCGTATCTCCACGCCGTCGTCCCATCCCGCGTCCCTGCGCGCTTTCACGATCCTGGCGACCGCCGCGAGGACGTGTTTCACCTGGCCGCGCATGACCGTGGCGTCCCGGCCTTCCTGCGTGACGGACAGGTCGAAGGTGGCCGAGCCCGGATCCAGGATCACCAGCCGCGCCCGCAGCCGGCGACGGCTGGTGAAGGTCGCTTCATGGTCGTCGATGAGCTGCTTCAGGGAAATCCCGACCGCGTCGATCTCGAGCGGCTCGTCGTCGCTCAGCTGCCGGATCAGCTCCATCGACTCCGCGGTCAGATGCCGGGCGATGGTCACGCGCGTATCGGCCTGCTGGCCGAGCCCGGCGGCGACCGCCGCCACGTCGTGCCGGAGGTTCGCGATCCCGGCGGCCTGCTCCTTGACGAGCGCGCCGAGCTCCGCGAAGGCGGTGGCGCTGCTGGCGCGATCTCCGCGCTGCGACAGGTCGTCGACGACCTTCTGGGTGAGAAACAGGGCCGACGCGATGCCGGCGGACAGCAGGGAGATCCCGACCTCATGCCATCGCAGGACAAGGCAGATGATGCCCACCGCCGCCGTCAGCGTGGACAGCAGCGCGTAGATCACCCATCGTGCGACGTCCATCCCGGAGGCTTCGCCCGCTCCGTTGTTCAACGCGATGCACCGCCAAGCGCCAGTCGTGCCAACCGAACCACGCGCTCGGGGTCGTCGCCAATGGTCGTTTCTGCGCTGAGCATGATGCCGTCCACGCCGGCCGTGCGGAGCAGCGCCAGGTATCCGAGCTCCGCCCGGGTGGGCGCGCCGGCCGCGAAGCCTTCGAGCAGTCCGGTGCCGACGAGCAGCGTGCCCCGCCCCCCGGACCGGCGCCATCCGACCACGCGCTGGATGGACCGTACGAAGTCCTCGACGCCCGAGCTGGTCAGGAGATCACCCTGCCCGACCAGCACGCTGTCGGCGGACTCGCCGATCTGCTCGATGTTGGCCACCGCCGTGGTGTCCTCTACCTTCGCGCAGACGCTGAGCTCGTGACCCTCGACGACCTCGGCGCGAGCGCGCTTGACCACGTCGGCCGAACGCACGTACGAGATCATGACGCCGGTGAACGAGCGCATGCGCGGATCGCGCAACAGTTGAAGGTCATAGGCGCCGAGGGTTCGCGTGCTCTCCTCGCACCCCAGCCACGAGATGCGCCGGCGTTGCCGCAGCGTGCCGCCGGCGACCACCTCTATGGCGATGCGCGAGCCGTCGACGGACCGTACGTATCCGCCGAGCTCACCGTCGCCGAAGGAGAGCCAGGTTCCGCCCGCGACACCGGCGGCGACCCGGTCGAGACCCTGCACGGGAAGGCCGGAATCGCGCCCGCCCTGGCCCGTGCCGTTCGCCGCGATGAGCTCCACGACCCCTGGCCGTAGTTCGACCGGCCCGGCGTTGGCGGTGCGTGGTGCGTCGCCCGGCAGGTCGGCATAGATGTGGAATCGCTCTCCGGCGCGTCTGGACAGCTGCAGGGCCCGCTCGAACTGTAGATCCGGCGTTTCCTTGGCGAACGGAATGCGGAAGCCGGTCGCGCCCGCATCGAGCAGGCGGCCCCAGGAGTCGGGATCCGCCGTTGCCGGCCCGATCGTACAAATTATCTCGGAGAGAGCCATTCCAGAATTCCCTCGGTCAGCTGGTTGACGGGACTGGCGCCGTTCATTACCAGATCGGCCAGCGCCGGCAGGCGGTCGATGCCCCATGCCCGCTCGATCGCCGCCCGCCTCCGGTGGTAATCCCGCCCGCTCGACGCCATCTTTCGTTTTTCTCGAAGCCGCCGTGGAGTTTCGAGCCAGACCATGCGGGTCGTACCGTCCAGTTGCCGGAGAAAGTCGAACTCCTCCGGCCGGCGTATGCCCACGACGATGTTTGGTGAATCCGGCTTCAGCAGGGCCGCCGCGTGCGCGGCGAAGCAAACCGGTCCGCATGTGCGGAACTGCTCGTCGGCGAAGTCGACCAGCGCCGCCGCCGTCCGCGCCGACGCGTGTCGCGCCCGTACGATGTCGCCCACTTCGATAACGCGCGACGGGAACACCGCCGCCAGGGATGCCGCGAGCGTGGATTTCCCGCTTCCCGAGTGGCCGGCGATTATCAGCATCGGGCGGTCTCCGGAAATGCCGAGTCTGGCCCGCCCGGCGCGCCCGCCAGGTCGGAGATCACGGAGTCGAGGACGGCCGTTGTCGCACGGTAGATCGTCTCATGGCGATGCAGCCGCCAGTCCCATTCGATGCCTTCGACCGCCCCGATGACGCGGCGCACGTGCTGGTGGTTTCGCCGTTCGAGCAGTAGCCCGACCCCGCCCGCCCGGGTACGTACGTATACGTCGGCCGGCTCCCGCGCCTCCATCGGGGCGATGCGGCTCGCTGATTCGAACAGCGCCACGGGAGGCGCGCCGGGCAATGCGTGAACATGTCCATGCGGAACGCATGAGGGTCCATTCGGCGCCGCGCCGGCGTGCTCGAAACACCACGCTGCCCCGAATCGCGACTCGAGCGCGGCCAACACGTCGGCGAGCAGGCGTACAAAGGCGGAGGCCGGACGATAAAGCATGACCCGATCGTTATGCTCCGCGTATGCGAGCATCAAGTAGCCCGGCACCAGCGGCGCGACCGGGCAGAACAGCACGATGCCGTCCCGTTCATAGAAACGCGCCGCGTCCAATGCTTCCTTGCCATAGGCGCGGCACAGCCCGCTTGCTTCCTGATCTCTGCGGAAATCTCCACAGATCGGACAGTGCCGCGGCATCGGCGAAGGCCTTCCCCGAGTCCGGTCGCGGGATGGGGCCGCCGGCGATCTCGGGCTCGTCGAGTGTCCCGTCATGGTACGACGCATCGCGAATTGCTCGACAGAGCCGCCGCCTCGCGTACGGTGCGCGGTCGAAGTGGAGGCGAAGTCATGGCTCGGCCGGACGACGGAAAGGTTGTTCGGGTCACCGCACCTTCGCGCCTCCATATCACGCTGCTGGACGTCGGCAACGCGACCCAACGGCTGTACGGCGGCGTCGGCATGCCGATCAGCTCACCGCGCGTAGTGGTCGTCGCGCGAGCCGCATCCCGGCGACACGTGATCGGGCTGCCCGAGGAGTACGAGCGGGCCGCCGAGGCGACGGTGAGCGCACTCGAGACGATGCTCGAGACCCCGCTGCGCGGCGAGGTATCGGTGGCGGCGGCCCCCGACCCGCACGTCGGCCTCGGCAGCAAGACCGCCGTGCTGCTGTCCGTGGGGCGGGCGATCGCCGCGCTCAACGGATGTTCCGTCACCGCCGAACAACTGTGGCGCGCCAGCGGGCGGGGCGGGACGTCCGGCATCGGTGTGCACGCGTTCTTCGGCGGCGGGCTGCTGGTCGACGGCGGGCATCCGGCGCCCGCGACCCGTACGTTCGCGCCCTCGTCGCGCTCCAGGCCCGTTCGCGTGCCGCCGCTGCTGGCGTCGGTCGCCGTCCCGGCCTCCTGGCGGATCACGCTGGTGCTGCCCCAGGGCCACCGGGTCTCCGGCGACGAGGAGCGGGACGTCTTCGGCCGGGCACCCGTGCCGGACGCGGAGATCCTCCGCGTCCTCGCGGCCGTCTACCACGGGCTTCTCGCCGCTGTGGCGACCGACGACCTCGACGCCGCCGCCCGCGCGCTCACCTTGATCATGTCAACCGGGTTCAAGAGGCTGGAGGTGGCGAACCAACCGGAGGCGGTGCGGCTCCTGGCCCGCGACCTCGCCGATGCGACCCGCAGACCGGTCGGGATGAGCAGCATGGGCCCGCTGTTGTACGTGCTGCACCGCACGGACGACGGCACCCCTGCCGTCGTGGCGCGATGCGCCGGGAAATGGCGCGCGGCGGTCCTCTGCACCACCACGCCCGCCCCCCGAGGCCACGTCGTCGAGTACTTCCATGTCGCCGAAATCTCGGGCATGCCCGCGTGACCAGCGGCTGCCGCCGGATGTTCGCGAGTCGCCTGGCCGCTGCCTGGCTGTAGATCAGCAGGCCGTTGCCGCCGCCCCAGAGGAACCCGACGGGATTCGGCTGCGGCGCACCGTCACGCCCGACGGTCGTCAGCTAGATCACCATCTCCTCGGTGAGCCGCCGGCGACGCGTTCGCCGTAGGCCGTGGCCGGATCAGGGATCGCCTCGCTCGCCACGAGCTGATCCTACATAGGCGTCGGAATTGACGCCTGGCTGATCAAATGTGCGCAAATGCAGCCAAACCAGATTAGGGGCTCATGACCCCGTCCCTCCATGCGGCGGCCCGGCGGGCGCGCACTGATGATTCTGCAAAATGGAAAGACGGGTCATACCGCCCGATCAAGGTATGCGCACCGGCGCCTTCGAGCGCCCCAATAACCCGCTAGGACACGTTTTCCCATAGCTGACGACCGTTGTCGGAGTGCGCGGTCGCGTGGACCCATCATCGTCTGTGTTTTCGTGCCGGAGCGGAGCGGATTTTGTCGGTGGGGCGGTTTAGGTTGGAACATGTGAGCGAAGCCGTCGCATGGGCTGTTGTGGGGTCGTTGGTTGAGTTGCCGGAGGGGTTGGCGGAGATGCCGCCGGGTCCTGAGCTGGCCGCGATGTTGGCTTCGATCGACCGTGGCCGGGTGTCGGGGTTTGACTTGGTGGTGTTGCTGCGGGCGCGGAGCCGTCAGCTCGCCTACGAGCAGGCGGAGTTTCAGGCCGATCTGGTGGCGGTGGCCGAGCGGGTGCGGGTCGAGGCGGCCGGTGTGCGGTGGGTGTGGGATTCGGACATCCCCGAGTTGGCGGCCGCTGAGATCGCGGCGGCGTTGAGGTGGACGAGGCGGGCGGCCAGAGCCCGGCTGGGCGACGCCTGCGTTTTGATCGAGAACGTGCCGGCGGTGTGGGCGGCGTTGCGGGCGGGTGAGATCGATCTGCCCAGGGCGCGGGTGCTGGCCGAGGGCACGTCGATGCTTGGTGTTCCGGCCGCGCGGCGGGTGGTGGAGCGGATTTTGCCGGACGCGCCGGGGTTGACGACTGGGCAGTTGGCCTATCGGTTGCGCAGGTTGGTGATCGAGGTCGATCCGGCCGCGGCGGGGCGGGAGTATGCGGAGTCGGTGGCCCGGCGGAAGGTGGCGCGTGGGTCGAACCCGGACGGCACCGCCTATCTGGCGGGCTGTAACCTGCCGGCCGATCGGGCCGCGGCGGCGGACGAGCGGTTGGATGCGTTGGCGCGGGCGGCCAAGCGGGCGGGGGACGGCCGGGCGATGGACCACATCAGGGCCGACATCTTCCTGGGGTTGTTGTCGGGCACGTGGGACGGGCCGGGCCCGGTCGCCCGCCGGGGTGTGGTCGAGTTGACCTGTGATCTGCCTACGTTGATGGGGTTGGCCGACCATGCGGGGGAGTTGGCCGGGTGGGGGCCGGTGGTCGCCGACATCGCCGGGCAGATCGCCGCGGCACAGATCGGCGCCGACACGGTCTGGCAGTACTCCATCACCAGCCCGCTGACCGGCGGGTTGGTCCACCACGGCACCACCCGGCGTCGTCCCACTGTCCAGCGTGACCCGCGGCGCGAGCCGACGACGCGGCAGCGCCGGTTCGTCGTCGCCCGCGACCGCACCTGCCGGGGGGTGAGCTGCCGTGTCCCGGCCCGCCGCACCGAGGTCGACCACGTCGAGGGCCATGCGGGTGGCGGCCCGACTCGCGTGTGGAACCTCGACTGCAAATGCGGCGCCTGCCACGACCTCAAAGACGCCGGCTGGCAGGTCCACCGCAACCCCTTCGGCGACGTCACCTGGACCAGCCTCCTCGGCCACACCTACACCGTGCCGGCCGAACCCATCACCACCCCACGCGACCTGACACCCTTCGAACTCCAGCTCCTGGCAACCGTTCGTAGCCGGACATAACCATCCGCGGTTGGCGGACGGACGGGCGTCACTGGTGGTGGACGGTGCGCCGGACGGTGACCTCGCCGGCGTGGGTGAACTGCCGGCCCTCGAGGTTGAAGCTCCACGAGATGGCGGGGGTGATCCGCATGTACTCGGCGCCTCCGAACCGACCCTCCCGCTGAACGAGCTCGGCGTCGCCGTAGATCCGCAGGTAGCGCGGCGTCCACGGGTCGGTGGAGACCAGGTCGTCGATGACGATCGCGACCTTGGTGTTCCCGGCTCGTACGTTGCGGAACTTCCGGGTCTTCGCCGGGTCGATGCCGCCCACGTACATATGCTGCCCGTCGAACTCGAATCCCACAGGAGCCACGTCCGGCTGGCCGTCGGTGGAGACGGTCGCGATGCGGGCCAGCCGCTGCGACCGCAGGTAGGCGATCTCTTCTTCGCTGAAGGACATCGTGGTGCTCTCCTCGTACAGCGTCGGCCAAATCGTCAACCAAGCATATTGTATGTGTCATTAACTATATTGCACATGTACCGTGGTGCTGTGACGGAGACGGTGCGAGGGACCGCGGCCAGGGGCGGGCAGGTTGACGTCGCCGCCGGGCTGCTTCAGCTCACCACGCTCGTTCAGGGCATCTACGCGCGCGTCTCCGAACGGCACGACCTGACCCCCGTCCAGGCCAAGCTCCTGTGCGTCCTGCTCGACGGCCCGCGAGGCATGGCGGAGCTGGCCCAGTGTTTCGGCGTGGAGAAGGCCGCGCTCACCGGACTCATGGACCGGGCCGAGCGGCGCGGCCTCGCCCGGAGATCACCCGTGCCCGGTGACCGGCGCGCGCTGCGGGTGACGCTGACCGACGCCGGTCACCGTACGGCGGTCGCCTTCCATGCCGAGGTGAACGCGGAGCTCGGCCGGCTCGTCGCGACGTTGCCGCCGCACGACCGCGAACAGTTCAGCGGCACGATGGCCGAGATCATCGCGAGGTGCGCGGCACCCTCCGGGCCGGACCATCGCCGAAATATGGCGGCGACGGACGCGCCCGGCCCCACACGGCCCGTGCCGCCGCGGTGAAGATCCATCCCTGCGCTTTGACGCCGATCAGGTGCGCTAAGGCGAAGACCCCGTCCACGCGGAGCTCCCAGGCGTTCGGCGGCGGGACGGCCGCCTGCTCGATATCCCGGCGTGGGCACGCACCGCCGCGCTGATCTCATTCCCTACGGCGGGCAACCCCCGGCTCAACCGCTCTTTATTTCATGTCGGGGGTGGGAGCAGTTCGGTCTTGTACTGGGGTGCGAGCTCTTGCGCTTTGGCGAAGAAGGCTGCCTGGGCGCCGGCGTCGAGCGGGGGCGGTTCCTGCGTCCGCGTGGCGACAGGCTGGCCGACCAGGGTGAAGAACTCGTCCTGGCCAGATGGCACGCACAGGCACAGCAGCCGTGATGGCCTGTCCCCGGCGTTGGTGAACGCGTGCGGCGCGTTGGCCGGGACGTTAATGGTCTCGCCGGCGCGGGCGACGATCGTCTGACCGCGGAAGGTCATCCGGATTTCGCCGTCCAGGACGGTGAACATCTCCTCGAAGTCGTGCCGGTGCGGCGGTGGCCCGCCGCCCGGGGGCACGTGCATGTCGATGAGCGTGTACTTGCCGGCGGTGTCCTCGCCCGTGACGAGGATGGTGTAGGTGTCACCGACGAGCCCGATGTGCGGCAGGCTCTGATCTTGGTCAGGCCGCGCGATGGTGAGTTTGCGGGACAGGTCGTCGGGCGGTACGGGCGCGGGCTGGCTGGACACGCTGCCTCCTTGTGGATCGGTGATCAGTACTGCAACCGCACGTGGGTGAGTGGGTAGCCGCCGCGTCTGTAGTGGCTGAGGCGGGCTTGGTGTCGGCGTCTGCGCCGCCAGGTCGACCTGGACCACACGCGTGCGATGGTGCGCAGAGCGGGCATTGGTCCGGGACCATGCCTCTGCTACGAGCTGGGGGTCAGGTCCTGGAGGCCGACGACCCGCAGTAGTTCGAGCCGCTGGTAGGTCTGGGTGCCCGGCTGGGCGGAGTGCACGACGAGTTGCTGGCCGTGGCCGTCGCTGAGCAGCACCTCGCAGTCGAGGTCGAGGACACCGACCACGGGGTGCAGGAACCGCTTCGGCGACGGGCGGCGCACCACGACGTCGTGCGACGCCCAGAGTTCGTCGAACTCCTGTGACGCGGCGCGGAGTTCGGCGACGAGGGCGGCCGGGCCCGGGTCGCCGGGGCGTGCCGCGGTGACGGCCCGCAGGCTCGCTACGTGCGCGCGGGCGTGTTGGTCGTGGTTCTCGGGTGGGGACAGGTCCCGCGCGCCCGGCACCATGAACCAGCGACGGATCACGTTCGTCCCTACGTGGTCGCCGGTCAGGGCCACCGACATGGGGTTTTGTGCGAGCATCTGGCCCCAGTCGGTCAGCACCGACGCCGGGAGGTCGTGCAGTCGGTCCAGGATCAGCAGCAGTCCCGGGCGGACGTGGTCTGAGGAGCCGCCGGGCCTGGGCGGCTCCTGGCCCGCCAGGTGGAACAGATGGTCGCGCTCCACGTCCGTGAGTCGCAGGGCACGGGCGAGAGCGGTGAGCATCTGCCGCGACGGGTGGGAGCCGCGGCGCTGTTCCAGCCGCGTGTAGTAGTCCGTGGACATCCCGGTGAGCTGTGCCACCTCCTCGCGGCGCAGGCCCGGGGTACGGCGCCGCGGACCCGCCGTCAGGCCCACGTCGGAGGGGGCCAGGCGGGTGCGGGCGCGGCGTAGGAAGTCGGCGAGTTCGGTACGGTCCACGCTTTCGAGGATCCCCCGCTCCCGGGCTCATATCCAGGACCTGCCGGTCCCTGGATGACCGCGTCTCTCCCGCCGCTGCCGTCCTCCTCGCACGCTTCAAAGGTGGCTACGACGACGAGGAGGCGGCCATGCTGACGTTGGTGACAGGAGCGACGGGCCAGGTCGGGCGGCGGTTCGTGCCGCGGCTCTTGCGGACCGCGGCGCCCGGTGAGCGGGTACGGGTCCTGGTGCGGGACGCGGCGCGCGGCGAGCGGTTCGCCGAGCTCGGCGCGCAGGTGCTGGTCGGCGATCTGCGCGACGTGGAGGTGCTCGGCAAGGCGACGGCCGGCGTGGACGCGGTGGTGAACGTCGCCGCCGCGTTCCGCGGGGTGCCGGATGAGGAGGCGCGGGCGGTCAACCGGGACGCGGCCATCGAGCTCGGCCGCGCCGCGGTGGCTTCGGGCGTGCGGCGGTTCGTGCAAGTCAGCACCGGTCTCGTCTACGGCAGGGGGCGGGGCAGGGCGCTCATCGAGAGCGACGAGCCGGTGCCGGGCGGTCCCCTGTGGGGCGCCTACCCCGAGTCCAAGTGGGAGGCCGAGCGTGCGCTCGGGGCGCTGGACGGACTGGATGACCTCCGCATCGGGCGGTTGCCGTTCGTGTACGGCGACGGGGACCCGCATCTGGCCAACGTGATGGAGTGGGCGCTGAACTGGCCCGCCATGGAGCGCCTGCACATGGGCCACCACTTGGATGTGGTGCAGGGCCTGCGGCGGCTGCTGTACGCACCCGGGGCGCACGGCGTCTACAACATCGCCGATGATGCCCCGGTCACCATGGTCGACCTCTTCCAGTTCCACGGCATGCCGGTGCCACAAGAGGCCTACGACAAGGACGCCCCGGACCCGTGGCACAGCGTGATGTCGACGACGCGCATCCGTCACGAACTGGGCTACCGCCCTCTGATCCCGTCGGTGTGGACGGCGCGGGAGGCCGGAGTGCTGTAACCGGCCCGCGGACGGGGGATCCCGCCATTCCCGCCTGATCAGCCCGTAGACCCAAGAGTCGGAGACCTCGCCGTTCACGACGCAGTCTTCCCGCAACGTCCCTTCACGCACGAACCCGAGCTTTTCCAGCACGCGGGCGGATGCCATGTTGCGCGTATCGGTCTCAGCCTGGACGCGATTCAGGTCCAGCGTGTCGAATGCCCACCGCAGCAAAGCCCGCGCGGCCTCCGTCGCGTAGCCGTGGCCCCACGCCGCATCATCAAAGCAGTAGCCCAGCGATGCGGTGCGGTAGTCCGGATTCCACCGGTTCAGGCTGCACCAGCCGATGAACGTCCCGTCGGAGACGCGATCCACGGCCAGCCGCGCCCCGGTGCCTGTCTGCGCCATCTGCCGGCACGCCGCGATGAACCGCTCGGCGCGCACGCGTTCGGTCCACGGTGGCGCGTCCCAGTAGCGCAGCACGTGGGCGCTGCTGTGCAGCGCGAAGAGATCGTTCGCGTCCGCGTCGCCGAAGGGGCGCAGCCGAAGGCGGGCGGTGTGCAATGTGGGAGTGGGCAGCGACATGCGCGTCATGTTCCCTCCCGTACCCGAAGTGCCCGTTAGTTCCGCAGTGAGTCGAGGGCTGAAAGGTGCGTCCGAATAGTGGTGGTCGTGAGGTCGGGTTCGTCCGTGGTGTGGCTGTGGAATGTGGTGAGTAGGCGAAGGGCAGTGTGCCAGTGCCGGCGGGCTCGGTTGGTATTGCCGAGGGTGTGGTGGGTATGGGCGAGGCCGTCGTGGGCGCGGGCCTGATCTTGGGGTTGGTCGAGGTCGTCGGCCAACGCGAGTGCGGTGTCATGGTGGTCCAGCGCCTTGTCGTGGTGGCCGATGGCGTGGTTGATGCGGCCCAGGCCCTGGTGAGCTTCGAACTGGTAGTTGCGGTCGCCGATCTGTCGGGCGATGGCCAGCGCCTGTTCGAGGCAGTCGAGCGCCGGCCCGTAGCGGCCCTGCAGGTAGTGGACCCAGCCCAGGGCGGTCAGCACATGCTGTTCGCCGGTGCGGTTGCCGATGTGGCGGGCGATGGCCAGCGCCTGCTCGTAGCAGTCGAGTGCCGGTTCGTGGCGGCCCTGCACGCGGTGGATATAGCCGAGGCCGGTCAGCGCCGTCTGTTCGCCGGTGCGGTTGCCGGTGCGGCGGGCGATGGCCAGCGCCTGTTCGAGGCAGTCGAG
>DASUWU010000055.1:0-66339 GCA_036378315.1 Streptosporangiaceae bacterium
GGCCGGCGGCAGGACTTTCCGCACTCGGTGGTGCTGTGCGGGTTGCGGGATGTGCGCGACTACAAGGCGGCGGCCGGGGGCGATTCGAACCGGCTGGGCACCGCCAGCCCGTTCAACGTCAAGGCCGAGTCGTTCCGGCTCGGTGACTTCACCTTCGATCAGGTGGTGGAGCTGTACGGGCAGCACACCACCGTCACCGGGCAGGAGTTCACCCCGCCGGCCCTGCAACGGGCGTTCCACGCCAGCCAGGGTCAGCCGTGGCTGGTCAACGCCCTGGCCGCCGAGGTGATCGACAAAATGAGGATCGCGCCGCCCGAGCCGATCACCGATGACCACATGGACCAGGCGGTGGAACGGCTGATCATCGCCAGGGCGACCCACCTGGACTCCCTCGTCGCCCGGCTGCACGAACCCCGGGTGAAACGCGTCATCGAACCTCTGATCGCCGGAGCCGAAATCGAAATCGATGCCGCCTACAACGACGACCTCGCCTATCTGCGCGACCTCGGCCTGATCAGCCGCCGCCGTCCGGTCCGGATCGCCAATCCGATCTATCAGGAAGTCATCCTGCGCGTCCTGGGCGAGAACACCGAAGATCACGTCACCGCCGAACCGCCTTCGTTCGTTACCTCCGAGGGGCGGCTGGACCTGCCGAAGCTCTTGGAGGAGTTCCTCGCGTTCTGGCGGCTGCACGGCGACATCCTCGCCACCAAACAGACCTACCACGAGGCCGCCTGCCAACTCGTGTTCATGGGCTTCCTGCACCGGGTGGTCAACGGCGGCGGCTACATCGACCGCGAGTACGGCGTCGGCCGCGGCCGGATCGACCTGCTCATCCGCTGGCCCTACACCGACTCCGACGGCAAACCGGGCCAGCAGTGGGAGGCCATCGAGCTCAAGGTCCGCCGCCCCGGCCAGGCCGACCCCCTCGCAGACGGACTCAACCAACTCGACCGCTACCTCGACCGGCTCGGCCTGGACGCCGGCACCCTCATCGTCTTCGACCGCCGCCCAACAGCGCCTCCGGTCCACGAACGGACCAGCATCACCGAGGCGCACACCTTGACCGGAAAGAAGATCACCTTGGTGCGCGCCTGAGATGAAGGGACCGGCCTCGCCTCAGGCCCGGCCGCGAAGCATGAGCTGCCAGTACAGGGCCGGCAGGCCGTAGCGCTTGAGCAGCCACATGTCGTAGCGAGGCTTGAGGGTGTTGACGAACGGGATGCTGGGCGTCCGGTTCAGCTCGTAGTCGAATTCGGCGAGCAGCATCTTGTTACGCGCGGTCACCAGCGGGCAGGAGGTGTAGCCGTTGTAGCGACCGGACAGCGGCCGGCCGCCCATCGTCGACAGCAGGTTGGCCACCAGGACCGGCGCCTGCTTGCGTACGGCGGCGCCCGTCTTGGAGGTGGGCAGGTTCGCGGCGTCGCCGAGGACGAACACGTTGGGCCAGTGCGGGCTCTGCAGGGTGTACTTGTCGACCTGGACGTAGCCGAACGGGCTGGACGGGTCGGCGAGCGGCGTCGGTTTGACCCAGTCAGGGGCGCTCTGCGGCGGGGTGGCGTGCAGGAGGTCGTACTCGATGGTCTCCTTCTCGCCGGACGCGGCGTTGGCGATGACCGCCCGCCTGCCGGTGCCGTCGACCTCGGTCAGCTGCGATTCCTTGCGGACCTCGATGCCGTAGCCGGCCGCGATGCCCTCGAGGACCTTGGCCCAGTCGGGTTGGCTGAACATGGCCGCGGTGGGCAGGACCAGGATGACCCGGGTCTGGTCGAGGACGCCTTGGTGGCGCCACCAGTCGGCGGCGAGATAGGCGATCTTCTGTGGGGCGCCGGCGCACTTGATCGGCCCGGCCGGCATGGTGAACAGCGCCGTGCCGCCGCGCAGGTCGCGGATGAACTCCCAGGTGCGGGGCGCGAGGTCGAACCGGTAGTTGCTGGAGACGCCGTCGTGGCCGAGGGCCTCGGTGAGCCCGGGCACCTTGTCGAAGTCCAGCTGGACGCCGGGTGCCATGACGAGGTAGTCGTAGCGCAGGACGCGGCCGGACTCGGTGGTCACGGTCTGTTCGTCCGGGTCGGTCCCGGTCACGGCATCGCGCACCCAGGTCGTTCCCTTGGGCATGACCTTGCCCTCGGGCCGTACCGATGCGCCGGCCGGGGCCCTGCCGCCGCCGACCAGGGTCCACAGCGGTTGGTAGTAGTGCCGGTCGGACGGCTCGACGACGGCGACGCCGTCCACGCCGGCCCGGCGGAGCCGGGCCGCGACGCTGATGCCGGCGGTGCCGCCGCCGACGATCACGACTTTGTGGTGTTCGGGACTTCTGGGTGCGCTCATCGTTGATCCTTTTGGGTGGTCTCGGGCGGGGCGTCCTGGGCCGGACGGTGGGCCACGACGACCGGCCCGACGATGGGCAGGCCGGCGGGGCGTTGTCGAACTCGTCGTCGATGTCGATCACCTGGCGGCCGTGCGCGGCCAGCACGGATGCCGCCACAGTGGAGCGATACCCGGTGCGGCAGTGCACCCACACCTCGCCGCGCCGACGGCATCGTGGTGACCGGACGCGGCCGCCGGCCGCGCATCACCGACCAAGCCGCGATCACCCAACCGCTCGGGACGCTGTATTCCCTCGGGCCGCGGCGACGCGCAGGGAAGGGCTTCCTGCGCCCGACCGCGCAGACGGGGGCTCGCCAACGCGGCATCTCCGGTCTCCACGCGCTCTGCACATCGTGCCCATCGGCTCTGCATACCCGAGCGGGAGCCTGCCGGTGTAAGCGCAGAACGTTGACGGAAGGAGCCAGCGATGCGACGGATCAGCAAGACCGCGGCCGCGCTCACGGCCGGCGGCGCCCTCGCCCTCGGCGGGATCGCCGTAGCGGCCCCCGTCCTGGCGGGCGGCCCAGGACCGGGCCCAGGCGATCGACCGGTGGCGACGCAGACCGGCCCCGCGGTGCCGGGCGGCCCGCGGGCCGGCTACGGCATGGGACAGATGAGGGGGCAGGGCCCTGGCGACGGCACCTGCCAATGCCTGCCCGCACCGGGCGGCAGCGTGACGGCCGCGCAGAAGGCGACCCTGGCCGGCATGGCCGAGGAGGAGAAGCTCGCGCACGACCTGTACGCGGCCTTCGCCGCCCGCTATGACGCGAGGGTCTTCGACCAGATCGCGGCCGCCGAGACCCAGCATCTGACCGCGGTACGTACCCTGCTCGACCGGTACGGCGTGAGCGACCCGACCGCGGGCAAGGCCGCCGGCCAGTTCGCCTCCGCCGAGGTGAAGGCGACCTACGACCGGCTGCTCGCGCAGGGGTCGGCGAGCGAACAGGCCGCCCTGCGGGCCGGCATCACGGTCGAGAAGGCCGACATCGCCGCGCTGCGCGCGGCCGCCGGCGGCCTCACCGCCGCGGACGTGAAGCAGGTCTACGAACGGCTGCTCACCGCCTCCCAGCGGCACCTGGACGCCTTCCAGGCCTGGGCGAGCTGAGCGGGCGGCGACCCGTACACCAACACACCGGGGGGCCGGGAGCGGCAAAGAGGCGGCATCCGGCCCGACCAACCACAGCGGCGCGGCGTCGCTCGCCACATCGGCGGCGCCGCGCCGCGTCCTGCCGGGCGGCGGCCCGGCCCGCCGCCCCCGCCCGGTCAGTGGGGCGGTGCCGGGCTGGTTCCGGCGAACAGGGCGAGCGCCAGGGCGATCACGGAGATGGCGGCCACCGCGACGGTGACCAGGAGGACGTGGCGTTTCCTGTCGTGCCCGCCGACCCGGCGGCTCGGCCGGGCCCGGTGGCCAAGCAGGAAGATCAGCGCGCTCATCGCCAGGACGAGGGCACCGGCCACCGGTATCTCCTTGAGGACCGCGGCGCCGAGGGCGGCGAAGGAGATGCCGGTACGGCTCCAGGCCAGCTCGGTCCGTTCCCTGGCGAGGCCGGGATCGATGTCCTCCATGTCTTCTGGCGGGCGGTCGGGCGGCGTCATGTCGATCCCCGGCAGGTCAGTTCCGCGTCGCGGAGAGCAGGACCAGCAGCGCGGCCGCGATGGCGATGACGGCGATGCAGGCGGCCAGGGCGCGCGGCAGCATCGAGCGGGGCAGCCGCTCGCCGCGACGGAGTGCGCGCTGGTTGCGGCGCCATTCGGCGAAGCTGCCGACGGACAGGACGGCGCCGGACACGATGAGCGGGACGGCGAGCAGGTGACGCCCCCAGGGCAGTCCCGGGAACGGCGGGAGCAACTGGACGATGGCCAGCCCGGCGACGACGAGGGCGAGCGCGGTGCGGTTCCATGCGAGGAAGGTCCGCTCGTTGGCGAAGGTGAACCGGGCGTCCGGCTCCGTCTCGACCGTGGATTCCTCCGGGGCCTGGCCGCTCGGGCGGGTTTGGTGAGGGGACGTCCTGGTCACTCAGCGGCGGCCTTTCGTACGTAGAAGAAGAACACGCCGTCCTGTTCGCCCGATTCGAGGAGCTCGTCGTCGTTGGCGTCGGCCCAGGCCGGGATGTCGCCGAGCGAGCCCCGGTCGGTGGCGAGGACCTTGAGCACCTGGCCCGGCCGGAGCCGGCGCATGGCCTTGGTGGCGGCCATGACGGGCATGGGGCACATCAGGTCCCGGGCGTCGACGAGCTGGTCTTCGGTGATTTCCATCGGTCCTCCCGACGAATCTAGACGAACATGGTCACGTGCGCCCGGCGGGCCTCGGCCATGAAGGCGGCGGCCCCGGCGAACTCGACGCCGTCGATGAAGTCGGCCTGGTCGTAGCCGAAGACGTCGACGGTCATCTGGCAGGCGATCAGCCGTACGCCGGCCTCCTGCGCGGTCGTCAGCAGCTCGCCGATCGAGGCGACCTTGTTCTTGGCGAACTTGGACCGCATCATCGCCGAGGCCAGCGGCACCATGCCGGGCAGGGCCGAGACGATGTCGGGGATCGGCACCGGCATCGGCATGGCCGGATTCCCGACCGGGTCGACCTTGAGCTTCCTCGCGGCGTCGCGGTGGATGATGTTGAGCCCGTAGAAGGTGAAGAAGATCGACGTTTCCATGCCGACCGCGGCGGCGGCGCTGCCCAGGATGAGAGGCGGGTAGGCCCAGTCGAGGGTGCCCTTGGAGGCGACGAGTGCCGCCTTGCGGGCCGCCGGGTCCTTCTTGAAGGCCCGCTGGATCTCCTCGCGGACGATCCGGCGGACGTCGTCCTCGCCGAGCATGCCGCTCGGGCCGGTTGGCTGGATGTCAGTGTCCTGTCGCATGGCCTACCTCCGGTGCGGCGAGCTGAGCTCGGGCGAGTACGTGACGGGTGGCGGCGGCCCTGGCGAGCCAGTGCCGTGAGGTCGCGGCGGGCCCGGCTCCCGCCGTCGCGTGGTACGCCTGCCAGCCGGCGGCCTCGGCGACCAGCCAGTCGAACGTCGCCGCCGGGTCCTGGTCGACGAGCGAGCGCAGCACGAAGGCCCGCTCGCCGACGCGCAGCCCGAGCCCGGTCGCCTGCGCGCAGCGGGCCAGGTCGGCGCGCGTGATGATCAGTCCGCTGCGCGCGGGGGCGAGCAGCGCGCGGACGAAGCCGTCGGTGCCGGGATCTGGCAGCCCGGGGACGTTCCGCAGATGGGCCGAATCGCCCGGGACCGCCAGTTCGCGTGCTTCGGCGGCGACCGCCTCGGCCAGCAGCCGCGCCCAACCGGCATGGAACTCGGGCCCGAGCCTGGCCACCGCACGGCTGTACGCCGGCACCCAGCTGGCGAGGTGTTCCCGCAGCAGGGCGCGGCGCGCGTGGTGCCACATCAGGCGCCTGGCCGGTTCCGGCTCCTCGCGTTCCCGCTCGGCGAGCGACGCGTACAGGCCGAGCAGCGCGGCAAGGTGGTCGGATTCGGCGGGAGGGGTCAGCCGCAGCGCGCGCCAGAATCCGGCGACTCGGTCCCCGGCCTCGCCGCCGAGCATGCCGTCGGGCCCGAGATAGACCGACGCGTACGGGACGAGCTGGAAGACGAAGACCTCGGTGTGGCTTTCGGCATCGGCCGGCTCGGGCAGCCCGAGCGCGGCCGCGATCCGGGCGTGCGCGGGATCCGGCGGTTCGCACAGGGCGCCGAGGGCGCGGAACAGCTCAGGAGCGAGCGGCATCGGCGGGCTCCGCGGGGTCCTGGACGGCGGGCAGCCGGTAGGCGTCCCTGGATGGTTTGAGCGGCCGCATCAGCCAGTAGGGGCGCCGGGTGCCGTCCGGGGTGTGGCGGACCGCGTCGCGGGCCAGGGCCAGCCACCTCTGGTAGGCGGCGTGCGCCTTGCGCGTGTCGACGGCGATGTCGCCGTAGGCGTCGCCGGGTTCGGCCGGGCGGACGCGTACCGCCTGGTGCCAGCAGTGCTGCCCGGAGATGGGGTCGGGATGCACGGGGAAGGTGAGGTTCTGGTGGACGCCGACATCGCCCCACCAGATCCGGCGGGTGTCGGGGTCGGCGGACTCGTAGGGCCGTACCCCGGCCTGCCTGGCCATGGTCCAGCGGTCGTCGGCCTTGCTCAGGTCGACGGTGGCGGCGACCTGGCGCGGGCCTCGCTCGTCTCCGCCCGGGCCGTGGCCGGTGAGCTTCCAGCGGCCCATGTGGTGGCTGCACGCGACCACGCCGGGCCGGATGCCTTCGGTGACCCATGCCTTGACCACGAAGTGGCCGATCTCGGTCTCGACCCGGACGAGGTCGCCCATGGCCACACCGAGGGCGGCGGCGTCGCCGGGATGGATCCACAGCGGGTTGGTGTGGGCCAGTTCGTTCAGCCACTTGGCGTTGCCGCCGCGGGTGTGGATCTGGGTCGGCAGGCGGAAGGTCGAAATGAGCACCATCTGGCCCGGCTCGAGCGAGGCGGGGTGCACGTGGCTGCGGATGTAGCCCGGCAGCGCGTGCTCCGGCCAGCCCCACTCGACGAGGGTCGTCGAATAGAACTCCAGCCGGCCGCTCGGGGTCGGGAAGCCGCGCCGGACGATCCCGCCGGTGCCGTCGGTCCCGCCGGGCCCGTCCGGCCCGTCGACGCGCACGCCCACCGGCCGGCGGCCCGCGGCGTCGGGCTCCGGCGTCGCGACCGGCACGACGTTCGGGGAGGGCGCCGGAGGCACCGGCGTGTAGACCCGGCCGAACGGTCCGTCCACGGCACCGGCCAGTTCGGCGGCCGGCACCTCCTCCTCGTGCGGCGCGCCCACGCCGGAGCGGACCTCGTACGCCCCGTACCGGCGCATGTACTCCAGCGGGGTACGGCCTTCGGCGGCGGCCGCCGCCGGCAGTCCGGGAACCGAGTGCTCGAACATGTGCGCGTAGTACTCATCGACGGTCAGCCGTTCGCCCGGGCGGGCGACCGACTCGTGGTACCGCCTGATCCCCAGCGCGCCGTCCGGGTCGATCCGCCACGACAGCTCGATCCAGAACTCGTTCTCCTCCCACACCTCGCCGGGGTTGACCTGGCGGGTGTCGGTCACCGGCGCGCCGAGCCGTTCCCTGGCCGCGCGCAGCACCGGCTGGCGGAAGCCGATCCACTGCCCGTCGTACTGCTCGTAGGAGTGCACGTCGTGGCGTTCGGCGCCGACGCCCATGGGGAGCACGTAGTCGGCGAAGTAGGCCGTCTCGTTCCACGTCGGGGTGAGGGCGACGTGCAGCCCGACCAGCTTCGGGTCGGTGAGCACCTCGACCCAGCTGAGCCCGTCGGGGTTGGTCCACACCGGGTTGTAGACCCGGGTGAAGTACACCTCGAGCCGGCCCCGGCCCTCCTTGAGGAAGTGGGGCAGCAGGAACGACATCTCGTTGAGCGCCAAGGGGTATTCCAGCGGCCAGGTCAGCTCGTTCCAGGTCGGCGGGTGGCCGGGCGTGTGGATCGGGCGCGGGATGAACTTGTGCCATGCGTTCGGGTAGGTGCCGCCCTCGGTGGCGACCGCGCCGAGCAGGGCGTTGAGCAGGAACAGGCAGCGGGCGACCTGCCAGCCGCCGAGGTTCCCCGCGGCCGCCGACCGCCAGTTGTGCGTGGACAGCCGGGTGCCGGCCCCGGCCACGGCCGCGGCGACCTGGGAGATGACCGACTCGTCCACGCCGGACTCGGCGGCGGCGAACTCGAAGGTGAAGTCGGCGTACAGGTCGCGGAGGATCCGCTCGAACCGCTCGAACGTCTGCGGGGTGCCCGGGTGCTCGGCGGCGAGGTACTCGCGCCAGTTCCACCAGCGCCGCACGAACTCCCGGTCGTAGCGGCCGGTCTGGATGAGGTGGCGGGCGACGGCCAGCAGGATGGCCGCCTCCGAGCCGGGCCGGGGCGCCAGCCAGTGGTCGGCGTGGGTGGCGGTGTTGGACAGGCGGGTGTCGAAGACGATGACGGTGGCGCCGCGCGCCTTGGCGTCCATGATCCGCTGAGCGTGGGGGTTGAAGTAGTGCCCGGCCTCGAGATGCGAGCTGATCAGCAGGATCACGTCGGCGCCGGCGTGGTCGGGGCTGGGCCGGTCGATCCCCATCCAGAAGTGGTAGCCGGCGCGGGCGCCGGATGAGCAGACGTTGGTGTGGGAGTTGTGGCCGTCCACCCCCCAGCCGGCCAGCACCCGTTCGGTGAAGCCGTCCTCGCCGGGCCGCCCCACGTGGTACATGATCTCGTTGGGCCGTCCCTCGGTGATCGCGGCGCGGATCCTGGCCGCGATGTCGTCGAGCGCCTCGTCCCAGCTCACCTGCTGCCAGCGGCCATCGCCGCGGGTTCCGGTCCGCTTGAGCGGGGCCAGGATGCGGTCGGGATCGGTGACCTGGTTCAGCGTCGCGGGGCCCTTGGCGCAGTTGCGGCCGCGTGATCCCGGGTGTTCCGGGTTGCCCTCGAACTTGCGGATCCGCAGCGTGTCGCGGTCGACGTACGCCAGCAGGCCGCAGGCGGACTCGCAGTTGAAGCAGGTCGTGGGCACCAGCATGGAGCGCCGCTCGGCGCGGCGGGAGTCGAGCTCGACCCAGTCGTCCCAGCGCTCCTTCGGCGGGAACGCCGCAAGGTGCACCCGGCTGGCGCCGGGATAGAACGTCTCGCCGCGGGCTCTCGTGGCCTGCTCGGCCGCGCTGACCCGGGCGCCGATCTCCTCCAGCTCCGACATGATCCTCCCAGCGGCTGTTCGGGTTCAGGCCAGCGGTACGGACTGGCCGGCCTGGACGTAGGCGTGTTCGTAGGCGAGGAGCCCGGCGAGCGCCAGCGGCGCCACCCAGGCGCCGGCGACCGGCGCTGCCGCACCGGCGGCGGTCAGCGCGAGCCCGGCCCAGAACAGCCGCGCGTAGCGCCCGCGCGTCATCGCCCGTACGGCCAGGTGGGCGTGTTCGGTGGGGTGGCCGACCGTCACCTCGCCGAGCACCAGCAGCACGTGGGCCGCGGCGGCGCCGGCCAGCACCCAGCCGAGCGGGGTCACGGCGCCCGCCTCAAGCCAGGCAGCGAACGGCAGCAGCGCGGCCGCGCCCGCCAGCCCGGCCTGCACCAGCAGGTGCGCCGGCAGCAGCGGGCTTTGCCACAGGTCGCGCGCCTTGGCCTGCGCGAACAGGTACGCCGTGTAGACGGCGGCCGCGGCGGCCAGCGGGATGCCGGGCACCGCCAGCGCCTGGCGCAGCCCGATGAGCCCGAGCAGCCCGGCGAGCAGGTGCAGGCCGAGCACGCCCGCGTACGCGCCGAGGATCACCCCGCCGCGCACCAGCCAGCTGCGCCACTGCGGCCGCGTCAGGATGTAGGTGAACCGGCGCGGATGCTCCAGATCCCAGATCAGCAGCCCGGCGGTGGCGGCGAGGAAGACCGCGGCCAGCAGCGCGGCGACCCACACGGTGAGCGGGCCGGTCCATGACAGGTAGCCGCCCAGGGTCAGCGCCAGCGCGACGAGGTAGCCGCCGGCGGCGATCCCCTTCGTCCAGGTGTACAGGCCGACCCGCCAGTCCCACGGCACCCGATGCCCGATGTCGTACGACAGCAGGGCGGCGGCGCTGCTGTTGCCGGCACCCGGATGCCCGGGCACGACATGGCCTGGGCCCTGCTGGATCTCGCTCCAGGCGAAGGTGTCGCCGTCCGGGCGCCTGGCCGCCAGCGGGTCGAGCGTCGCCTGGGTCGCGCCGCGGTAGAACAGCTTGGGCCTGGTGCCCTTCTCCGGGCGGCGGACGGCGACGGGCTCGCGGGCGACGATGCGGGCGGCCGCCGACTCGGGGTCCGTCTCCTGGCCGGGGAAGTGCCCGACCAGGATCGCCTGCGTGGGACAGACCACGACGCAGGCGGGCTCGAGCCCAGCGTCGATGCGGTGGGAGCACAGGTTGCACTTCTCCGCCGAGTGGTCGTCAGGGTTGATGAAGATCGCGTCGTACGGGCAGGCGGCCATGCATGCCTTGCAGCCGATGCAGGCGTCCTTGTCGAAGTCGACGATGCCGTCCGGCCGGGTGAACATCGCGCCGGTGGGGCAGGCGGCGACGCACGGCGCGTCGGCGCACTGGTTGCAGCGGGTCACCTGGAACGCCCGCCGCGCCTGCGGGAACGCGCCGACGTCGACGTTCTTGACGTACGTCCTGGTGACCGACAGCGGCACCTCGTTCTCCGACTTGCACGCCGTCGTGCAGGCGTGGCAGCCGATGCACCGCGTCTGGTCGACGACCTTCAGCCACTGCCGCGGCTCGCCGTCGATCTCGGCGGTGCCGACGATCGCGCCGTCTCCCCCACGGGTCTCCTCGGCCGGCATCAGTCTCCTTCCCCTGCTCACACGGTTTCCCCTGCTCAGACGGCCGCGTCGTCCCGCGCACGCCCTGCCCTGCCGTACTCGCCGCGCACGCTGCCGCAAACGATCGTGCAGAGGTCTTCGATCGTGTCGTCGACGATGCGATAGCGGACCACCTGGCCGTCGCGCCGCCGGCCGACGATCCCGCCGGTGGCGAGCCGCTGGAGATGCTGCGAGGCGTTGGCCGTCGATGTGCCGGCGGCCTCCGCGATCTGGCTCACGGTGCGCTCGCCGTACTCGTGCAGCACGCTGACGATCTTCAGGCGGGTCGGATCGCTCAGCAGGGCGAACCGCCGGGCGACGTCATTGAGGAACGAGTCAGGAACTACGGCCACGCCTTGACCCTAGGACTTGCGCTTTCAAGTCGTCAATAGATTAATTGGAGGCTAAATAGTTGGAACGGGTCCACAGCCCACAGGAGCGTGCTCATGGACGTCGAGGTCTTCGTCACCCCGGGACTGGGTGACAACAGCTATCTGGTTGTCTCTGGGGACGAGGCGGTGGTCGTCGACCCGCAGCGCGACGCCTGGAGATTCGCCCGCGCCGCGCAGGCCCGCGGCGCCGTGATCAGGGCGGTGCTCGAAACCCATGTGCACAACGACTACGTGTCCGGTGCGCACGAGCTGCGCGCCGCCACGGGAGCGCACGTCGTCGCGCCGGCAGGCGGCCGGTACGAGTTCCCCCACCGGCCGGTCGACGAGGGGGACGAGGTGTCGCTCGGTGACCTGCGACTGACGGCCATGGCCACGCCGGGGCACACCTTCGAGCACATCTCCTGGCTGGCGCACGAGGGCGACGCCCCGGTCGGCGTGTTCACCGGCGGCAGCCTCCTCGTCGGCAGCGCCGGCCGCCCCGACCTGCTCGGCGACGCGCACACCGACGAGCTCGCCCGCGCCCAGTACGAGACGCTCGCGCGGCTGTCCGCGCTCGCCGGCACGGTCGAGGTGTTCCCCACCCACGGGGCCGGCAGCTTCTGCGTCGCCGCGATGCCCACCACGCGACGAACGAGCACGATCGCCGCCGAACGCGCGGACAACCCGCTGCTGGTCGCGGCCGGCTACGAAGGCTTCCACGCCGAGCTGTGTTCGGAGCCGATGGCCTACCCCGCCTACTACGCGCACATGGCCGCGCTCAACCGGGCCGGGGTGCCCGTGCTCGGCGGCGTTCCCGACGTACCGGCGCTGAGCGCGCGGAGGCTCGCCGCGCACCGCGACCGCGGCGCCTGGGTGGTCGACGCGCGTGACCGCGAGGCGTTCGCGAAGGCGCACATCCCGGGCTCGCTCAACATCGAGCTCAACTCCGGATTCGGCAGCTATGTGGGCTGGATGCTGCCCTTCGACGCCTCGTTGGTGCTCGTGCTGCCCGAGCCGTACGACGCGTCGCTGGCCGAGGCGGCCACCCAGCTGCTGCGGATCGGCTGGACGCGGGTGGGCGGGTACCTCGACGGCGGGATCGACACCTGGGACGGCGAGCTGCGCTCCTATCCCACCGCCGGGCTCGACGAGCTCCGCGCCGCGGTGGAGCGCGGCGACGATCTCCTGGTGCTCGACGTCCGCCAAGAGCTCGAATGGGGCTGGGGCGTCATACCCGCCAGCCGAAAGATCTTCGTCGCCGATCTGCCCGGCCGGCTCGACACGCTGCCGCACGACCGTCCTGTCTGGGTCATCTGCTCCAACGGCCACCGCGCCGCGATCGCCGCGAGCCTGCTCGACCGCGCGGGCTTCCCCGTCCACCTCATCGGAGCCGCCGGCGTCTCCGAATGGCGCCGCCACCGCGGATGAGCCCGGGCACTCACTCCCCGCCCGCGTGCGGCGGCCGGCATCGGTCCTCCACCGCGGCGGCCTGAGCCAGCAGCTGCTCGGCGAGCTGGCGCGCTTCGGCCGCGGTCAGGCTCGCCCACAGGTAGTCGCGTTCCACGCGCTGGCACGTGATGCGCAGGACCACCCGGCCGACCGGTGCCGTCTCGTCCAGCGTCAGCCGCTCGACACAGAGCTGTCGACCACCGCTCGTCCTGATGGTGGCCGGTCGCTCGACCCGCGCCCGCCGTTGCGTCGCCATGACAACCTCCTGCGGCAGATACCCCCGTGGGTATTCGCGTCAGCGCCGCCGTGCCGCCGGGTATTCCCCCTGCGCGCCGCGGCGGGGCTCGGGAACCGAGCCAACCAAGGGCTCACCAGATGGGGGACCAAGGACCGGAGCCGCCCCCGCCCGGCCGCGCGCACCGTGGAGCCATGACGAGCTACGGTGCCGAAGTCAGGAACGAGCTGCGCGTCCCGACCAGGGAGCTGCGGCATGCCATCCCCCACGTCTATGCCGGTTACAAGGAACTCCACGACGCCGCCCTCGCACCGGGAGCGCTGGATGCGAAGACCAAGGAACTGATCGCGCTGGCCATCGCGGTCAGCAAGGAATGCGACGGGTGCATCGCCGCGCACGCCCACGCCGCCGTCCGGCGCGGCGCCACCCCGGACGAGGCCGCCGAGGCCATCGGCGTCACCTTCCTGATGAACGGCGGCCCCGCCACCGTCTACGGCGCCCGGGCCTACGCCGCGTTCGTCGAGTTCTACACCGACCACGTCGCCGCGGACGCGCCGGCGGGCCGCGGCCAGGAACACCCGGACGGGCACGCCCACCACCGGCAATGACCTGGGTCCGCGCGGCGCGGCTCCGCGCGGCGAAGGTCCCACCTGCCGGGGTCGAAGGACCGGCGACGCGGCGGCGGCGGCAGGCGAGCCTGAGCACATGAGGATCGACCGTGCAGACATCGCGTTCGTGGGCGGGCCGCCGACGTCGCCGCTGCTGGAGCGGATCCGCCGCGGCACCATCGGCGACGACGAGGTGCTCGACGGGCCCTACGGGCCGCGCCGCGTCATCTACGCCGACTACACCGCCTCGGGAAGGTCGCTCGACTTCATCGAGGACTTCATCCGCGACCAGGTGCTGCCGCGGTACGCCAACACCCACACAGAAAGCTCCGGCACCGGGCGGCAGACCACCCGGCTGCGGGAGGAGGCCCGCCAGATCATCCACGACGCGGTCGGCGGCGGCCCGGACGACCTGGTGATCTTCTGCGGCTCCGGCGCGACCGCCGCGATCAACAAGCTCATCGGCATCCTGGAGATACGCCTTCCGGCCGGGCCGGCGGAGCGCTACCGGCTCATCGAGCGGATCCCGGCCGCCGAGCGGCCCGTGGTGTTCGTCGGGCCGTACGAGCACCATTCCAACGAGCTGCCGTGGCGGGAGTCGATCGCCGACGTCGTCGTCATCGGCGAGGACCGCGACGGCCACATCGACCTGCGCGACCTGCGCGTCCAGCTGGAACGCCACGCCGGCCGCCGGTTGCTGATCGGCAGCTTCTCCGCCGCCTCCAACGTGACCGGCATCCTGTCCGACACCGACCGGATCGCCGCGCTGCTCCACGCCCACGGCGCGCTGTCGCTGTGGGACTACGCCGCCGCCGGGCCGTACGTGGCGATCCGCATGGCGGCCAGCGGGCCCGGCCGCGCCGACCACAAGGATGCGATCTTCCTCTCGCCGCACAAGTTCATCGGCGGCCCGCAAACCCCCGGCGTCCTCGTCGTGCGCCGTGAACTGGTACGCAACCGCGTGCCCACGGCGCCGGGCGGCGGCACGGTCGAGTTCGTCGACCCGACCGGGCACCGTTACCTCGACGACCCGATCGCCCGCGAGGAGGGCGGCACCCCCGCGATCGTCGAATCGATCCGCGCCGGGCTGGTCTTCGGGCTCAAGCAGGCCGTCGGCACCGACCTGATCGCGGCCCGCGAAAGGCGGTTCTGGCGCCGGGCGCTCGACCGGTGGCGGCGCAACCCCAACATCGAGATCCTCGGCGACCACCACGCCCGCCGCCTGTCGATCGTGTCAATCCGCATCCGCGCCGGGCGCCTCTACCTGCACCACAACTATGTGGTCGCGCTGCTGAACGACCTGTTCGGCATCCAGTCGCGCGGCGGCTGCTCCTGCGCCGGCCCGTACGGGCACCGGCTGCTGGCCATCGACCGCAGGCGTTCGCACGCGTTCCGCGACGAGATCAGGCAGGGCTGCGAAGGCGTCAAACCCGGCTGGGTCCGCATCAACTTCAACTACTTCATCTCCGATGCCGTCTGCGACTATCTCATCGACGCCGTCGATCTCGTCGCCACCTCGGGGCACCGGCTGCTCACCGACTACCGCTTCGACCCCGTCACGGGCCTGTGGCGGCACGCCGGCGGCTCGGCCGAACCCACCCTGCGCCTCGCCGACCTGCGGTACGGAACCGACGGCACCATCAGCACGCCGCGGGCACACGCGCACGCCGCCGAGGACGCGCTGGCCGGCTATCTCGACCAGGCCAGGGTCCTGCTGAACTCCCGACCCGACCGATTCGACCAGCGCCCGCCCGGCCTGCCCGCCGACTTCGAGAAGCTGCGCTGGTTCCCGCTACCCGCCGCCTGCCTGGTACGACGGCCCGCCTCAGGCGGCTCCGGCCGGTTGGCGCCCTGCGCGACGCACCCGACCACGTCGCCGTAAGGGTCGTTGGTCGGCAAACCGCACCGACGTTGTGCCCTGGCCGGCCGCTGCCCGGTTGTGACAAGGCTGGATGGTGGATACGACGCGGGAGTTCCGCCCGCCGGTCGATGCCCGGCTGGGCGCGGAAGGGACACGGATCGATCTCGATGACGTCTGCCGGTACTTCCCCGTAGGCGGCACCGTGGTCAAGGCACTGGACGAGGTGAACCTGCACGTCGACGAGGCGGCGTTCGTGGTGGTGCTGGGAGCGTCGGGGTCGGGAAAGACGACACTGCTGAACATCATCGGCAGCTTGGACGCGCCGACATCGGGCACGGTGCGGCTGGCCGGAGTGGAGCTCACGGCGGCGTCCCGGGCCGAGCGTACGCGCATACGACGCCGCACGGTGAGCTTCATCTTCCAGAGCTTCAACCTGTTCCCCGGACTGACCGCCGGCGAGAACGTGCAGTTCGGCGCCGATGTCGCCGGGCGGGCACACCCGGTGCGGGTGGCCGGGGAGATGCTCGAGCGAGTCGGCCTCGGCGGGCGGGTCGATCACTTCGCGCACCAGCTGTCCGGCGGGGAACAGCAGCGGGTGGCGATCGCGCGGGCGCTCGCCACCGGCAACCCGATCCTGCTGGCCGACGAGCCGACCGGAGAGCTGGACTTCCGCACCGGCGTGCAGATCCTCGAACTTCTCCGGGAACAGGCCGCGGCGGGCAAGACGGTCATCGTGGTCACACACAACAGGGAGATCTCCCGGGTCGCCGACCGGGTGATCGAGCTGTCCAGCGGACACATCGTCGCCGACGGGCCGCCGGTCGGTGGCCGCGCCCCGATCGCCGACCTGCGCTGGTAGGCCCACGATGGCACGGGTCCCGATGACGCGGATACGGCTCCTGGCCCGCTGGTCGTGGCGCGACCTGCGCCGGCGCTGGCTGCTCGTCAGCGCGATCGCGCTGGTCATCGCGCTGGGCACCGGCACGTACGCGGGCCTGCTCGGCACCTCAGCGTGGCGTACGCAGTCCAACGACGCGAGCTTCGCCCTGTTGCACACCCACGACCTGCGCGTGACACTGCCGCCGGGCAACACCACCGCGGAAGGCAGGCTGGCCGCTCTCACCGCCGGTATCGCGCACGCCCGGGACATCACCGGCACGAACGAACGGCTCGTCGTGCCCACCCAAATCGCCGGGCCGAACGGGCTGCTGGTGCCCGGCGAGATCGTCGGCACCGACACCCGACCCGGCCCCAGGGTCGACGGGGTGGCGATCACCGCCGGACGGGCGCTGACCACGGCCGACGACGGCCGACCCAGCGCTGTGGTCGAGGCCGCCTTCGCCCGCAAGAATCGGCTCGCGGAAACCACCGAGCTGACGATCTCCGGTGGAGCGCGGCTGAACATCGTCGGCCACGGCCAGTCGCCGGAGTACTTCATCGTCACGGGCGCGCAGGGCGGCACTCCGTTCCTCAGCCAGAAGTCCTACGGTGTGCTGTTCGCGTCACTGCACACCGTCCAGAAGGCGGTTGCCGCGCCCGGCAGGGTCAACGACCTGGTCCTCACCCTCCGGCCCGGCGCGGACCGCGCCGCGGTGGCCCGCGAGCTGCGCCGGTCACTCGACGCCGCCCGGCCGCCGCTGGCCGCGACGATCACCACCCGCGGCGACATCGACGCCTACCGCATCCTGTACCAGGACATCAAAGGCGACGAGCGGCTATGGCGGGTGGTCGCGCTGTTGGTGCTGGGCGGCGCCGCGCTCGCCGCGCTGAACCTGACCACCCGCATCGTCGAGGCACAACGCCGCGAGATCGGCATCGGCATGGCGCTCGGCGCGCCCACCCGGCTGCTGGCGATACGCCCGCTGCTGTTCGGCGCCCAGGTGGCGCTGCTCGGCGTCGCGCTCGGACTGGTGGTGGGTTGGGCGATCGGCATCCCGCTGCGCGGCGTGTTCGTGGACATGCTGCCGCTACCGATCTGGCGTACACCGCTGCAGGCCGGCGTGTTCGCCCAAGCCGCCGGGCTCGGGTTCGCGCTGCCCTTCGCCGCGGTCGCCTGGCCCGTCTGGCGGGCGCTGCGAGTGCCGCCGGTGGAGGCGATCAGGGTGGGCCATCTCGCCGCCCGCGGCGGCGGCCTGGCCCCGCTGCTGCGCCGCATCCCGCTGCCCGGGCGCGGGTACCGGCAGATCCCGCTGCGCAACGTGCTGCGCACCCCGCGCCGCAGCGCGCTGACCGCACTGGGAATCGCCGCCGCGATCACCACTCTGGTCACCACGGTCGGCTTTCTCGACACCTTCGGCGCCACCCTCGACCGGGCCGAGAACGAACTGCTGCACACCGCGCCGGACCGCCTCAACGTGACTCTGGACGGGTTCCAGCCCACCGGTGGAGATGTCGTACGCGCCGTCGCCGCGATGCCACAGGTGGGCGGCGTGACACCCGGCCTCCAACTGCCCAGCACCGCCAGATCCGGCGGCCACACAGTGGAGCTGATCGTCGAGGTGATACCGGCGGCGGCCAGCTGGCGACCCACCCTGACGGCCGGAACCGGCACCGGCGGATTGGTCCTCGCCGACAAGGCCGCCCACGACCTCGGCGTCGGCGTCGGCGGCACGGTGAACGTCGAACACCCGCAGGCCACCGCCAGCGGCCTGCGCACCGTACGGACACCCATGCGGGTGGCCGGCCTCCACCCCAACCCGATGCGCATGTACGCCTACCTCGACCCCGTCTCGGCGACCGCGTTCGGCCTGGCCGGCCACGCCAACCAGCTGACCGTCACCCCCGCCCACGGCGTCGACGCCGACGCCGTACGCCGCGCGCTGCTCGCGGTCCCGCACGTCGCCTCCGCCCAAACCGCGCAGGCCACGACGGAAGGCATGCGAACCAGCCTGGAGGAATTCGTCGGCATCCTGCGGATCGCCGCACTGGTCACGCTGCTGCTCGCGCTGCTCATCGCGTTCAACACCACCAGCATCGCCGTCGACGAACGCTCCCGCGAGCACGCCACCATGCTCGCCTACGGCCTGCCCGTACGGACGGTGCTCGGCATGACCACCATCGAGACGGCCCTCATCGGCGCCCTCGGCACCGTCATCGGCGTCCTCGGCGGCTACGCCATGCTGCGCTGGCTCACCGCAACCACCATCCCCGACGTACTCCCCGAGATCGGTATTACCGCCGAGCTCTCCACCACCACCATCATCCAAGCCGTGACGCTCGGCATCCTCACGGTCGCGATCGCCCCGCTCCTCACCACGCGCCGCCTACGCCGCATGGACATCCCGTCCGCCCTCCGGGTCATGGAATGAGCCACTCAGACCCCGAAACGGGCGGGCGATGTGGGGGCGGAGCCCCCACATCGGGGGGTTCCGGGGGGTCGCCCCCCCGGGTCAGCACCGCGGGCTGGGGCGAAGGCGCGCACAGCGCGCCGAGCAAAATGCACCTGCCTCGTACCCCCGAGCGGATTCGACCCGCCGTTACCGCCTTGAGAGGGCGGCGTCCTAGGCCACTAGACGACGGGGGCCTGACGTGCTGTCCCGGTGCGGGAGGGGCCGGCCGAAGGAATCTCGGGCTGACCCAGCTGGGGTACCAGGACTCGAACCTAGACTAAGTGAACCAGAATCACTCGTGCTGCCAATTACACCATACCCCAGTGCGGTATGCGGGCCTGTCGGCCGCTCGCGCCTCAGTGAGGATACCGGACCTCGGAGGCGGACCAAAACGGTTCTGCCCGGCTGTCAGCCGACCACTGCGTCCTGGCCGACGTGTTCGGTCAGCCATTCCATGAGCGGGCGCATGTCTCGCCAGGCGTCACGGACTCGGGTGACGGCCTCGGGAGTGTGCAGCCAAGAATCCGGTGGCCAGCCGGCCCGGGCGTACAGCGACCGATGCCGCAGCAGGTCGAGACGCGGATGGTCGGCGGGGACGCCGCGCGGCCGGGTCTTCAGCCGGTCGCCGGCGAGCTGGTAGCCGGCGGCGCGCAGCCGGTCGACGACCGCGGCCAGCGCCGGCCCTGATCCGGCCGCGGTCACCGCGTCGCGGTAGCGCCGCAGCTGCTCGGGATCGGGCGCGTACATGCCGGCGGCGGCCATCAGGCCGTCGGCGTCGATCGCGCAGTAGTAGCCCCGCTCGGTGTGGCCGCCCTGCTGGGTCTTGTACGGCGACTTGTCCTTGCTGAAGCGCACGTCGCGGTAGGGCCGGAACAGCCGGGCCGCGCCGAACTCCGGCTCGAGCGCCTCGAACAGCGCGATCATCGGCTCGCGCACGTACTGCTCGTAGTCGGCCTTGTGCGCCGTCCAGTACGTTTTCGTGTTGTCGGCCGACAGGCCCTCGTAGAACTCGAACGCCTCGTCGGAAAAGCCGCTGAACCCCATGCGTCCGACGATACGACCCCCGGCCGACGGAAACGGCGGAACCCGCTGACGGGCCACACCGCTCGCGGGCCGCGCCGGTCGCCGGTCGCGTCGTCAGTCGCGGGCGACGACCCGGTTGGTGAGGGTGCCGATCGACTCGATCTCCACGGCGACCTCGTCGTCGATCTCCAGCGGCCCGATGCCCTCGGGAGTGCCGGTCAGGATCACGTCGCCGGGCAGCAAGGTCATCACCTGGCTGACGTACGAGAGCAGGGTCGGCACGTTGTGCAGCAGCAGCGACGTGCGCGCGTCCTGCCGCACCTGCCCGTTCACGCTCGTCGTGATCGCGAGGTCGGCCGGGTCGACCTCGGTCTCGATCCACGGGCCGAGCGGGCAGAACGTGTCGAAGCCCTTGGCCCTGGTCCACTGGCCGTCACGGCGCTGCAGGTCCCTGGCCGTGACGTCGTTCGCGCAGGTATAGCCGAGGACGACCTCTGCGGTGCGCTCCACGGGCACGTCGCGGCACAGCCGGCCGATCACGATGGCCAGCTCCCCCTCGAAGTCGACCCGTTCCGACAGCTTCTGCGGGTAGGCGATCGGCTCGCCGGGCCCGATGACGGACGTCGACGGCTTCATGAAGATCACCGGCTCGGGCGGCGCCTCGCCGCCCATCTCGCGCACGTGCCCGGCGTAGTTCTTGCCGATCGCGACGACCTTGCTGGGCAGGATCGGGGCGACCAGCCGTACATCGTCCAGCGCGAAGCGCTTTCCGGTGAACCGAAGCTCGCCGAACGGGTGCGCGTCGATGGCGGCGATCGAGTCGCCCTCCACCACGCCGAACAGGACGCCGTCATCCGTGGAGAACCGTGCGATGCGCATGCCCGCAGCCTAACCGCGGACCGCACCGGCACTCAGCAGGGACCACCGTTAGCAAGCACCGTTAGCACGGACCACCGTTCAGCGTGCAGCCACGCGGCGCCGATGGGGATCCGGCGGCGCCGAACCTGACCTGGACCGTCCCGCCCGGCGGGATGGACGCGGCGGCGCCGGTGCCGCGGATCACCGCGTCGGCGCCGGCACGCACGAGCACGCCGCCCCAGACGCTCTTGACGTACGCGCCCGGGTAGGCGAGCGACACCTGCCAGCCGGCGAGCGCCGCGCCCGTACGGTTGGTGAGCGTCAGCAGCCCCTCGAAGTAGCCGGGCTCGCGCAGCGTGGTGACGTAGGAGACGACCCGGCCGCGGGTGAACGGCGCTCCGCCGGGGGCGGCACCGGCCGCTGAGCCGCCGGGAGACGGCGCCCCCCGCTGGGTGCGCGCCGGCGCGGACGCGGCCGGCCGGCCGGCGGGCGCGGCGGACTGCTTCGCCCCGCCGCCCGGCCAGAGCACGGCGACGCCCGCGCCGATCACGACGACGCCGGTCGCGCAGGCGGCCGCCACCGCGATGTTCCTGCTCTGCCGGTGCTTTCGCGGCGGCCGCGGCGGCCGCGCCGGCGCGACCTTCACGTCCGGCTGGGCCGGTACGGGCGGTCCCGGCGGCACGGGCGGCCTGGCCCGTCCCGCGGTCCCGACGATCCGGAGCTGTTGCGTCGGCACCAGGTCCGGCGGGACGTAGCCGCCGTCCTGCCCGGCCGATGGACTCGGGCGCGCACCGTCCACGACGCCACCCTCCCCGCTCCGATCCCGCTTCGAGCGCTCTCATTGGGTCCGACGCCGGCCGGGCCGGTGGAGTTCGCGAGCGGCCCGGCTTTCCGGTTTCCGGCCGCGCGGGAGGCGCGTCTCACCAGGAACCACCTTGACGGCGCCCTCTCCAAAAGGGACGCTCTGTACGACACGTTCATAACGAGGCGACGGTGCGCAGGAACCTGGTGCGAATCCAGGACGGTCCCGCCACTGTGACCAGGGAGCATCCCCGCGCCGACGACCACGGTGCCGAGCACTGGAAGGTCAGCGGGTGGCGATGATCTGGGAGTCAGGACACTGAGCCGTCGTCTTCCGACCGGGGCGCGTGTACCCCGTAAGGAGACCCGCCATGTCGACGCCGGCCCTGCCGAAGACGCACACCGACGCCCAGTCCGCCGTCCGGCTGCGGACCATCGCCATCACCGCGTTCGTGGTCGCGCTCGCGTTGCTGACCCTGTACGCGGTGTTCCTCAGCCAGGGCACCTACCTGCACGAACTGGCGCACGACGGCCGGCACCTGTTCGGCGCGCCCTGCCACTGACGCCGCGCGCCCGGCTCCCATGACGACATCGAGCACGCTGGCGCGGCTGCTCGGCCGCGGCGCGGCGGCCGGCGGCATCGGCGGGCTGCTCGCCGGCGTGTTCTCGTTCCTGCTGGCCGAGCCGGTCATGGACCGGGCGGTCCGGCTCGAGGCGGCCAGGCAGGCCGCCGCCGGCCACGCCCACGAGCATGCCGATGAGGTGTTCACCCGCACCGAACAGCATCTGGGCCTGATCCTCGCGTCCGTCACCGCCGGCATCGCGCTCGGCGTGCTGTTCGCCGTGGTGTACGCCGCGCTGCACAGGCGCGACCTCGACGGCCGTCCCTGGGAACGGTCGCTCGGGCTGGCCGGCGCCGCGCTGGCCGGGATCTGGTTGCTGCCGTTCCTGCGTTACCCGGCCAACCCGCCCGGGGTCGGCGACCCCGACACCGTCGGGCTGCGGACGGCGTCCTGGCTGGGCGCCATCGCGATCGGCGTGGTCGCCGTCGTCGTCGCCTGGCGGGTGTACGCCCAGCTCGACCGCACCGCGCCGCCGCTGCGGCAGGCGGCGGCGGCCGGCGTCGTGATCGCCGGGCTCGCCGCGCTGTTCCTGCTGCCCGGCGACCCCGACCCGGTCGACGTGCCGGCCACGCTGTTGTGGGACTTCCGGCTGCTGTCGGCGGCGACGTCCGTCCTGCTGTGGGCGGGCATCGGCGTCGCCTTCGGCGGCCTGGGGCTCCGCGCGCGTTCGGCCGCCGGGGCGACCCGGCGGCCGGCGCCGCCGCCCACCACCTCGCGGACCGAAGAGCGCCTCTGATCGGGTTCCCGATCAGCTCGTGCCGGCCACGCCGTGCGATCAGAACACGCCGTGGCCGCGTCGTCCGTCGCCGCGACCGGCGAGAGATGATGGGGCCATGAGCGTCGTGAAGATCAACGTGCTGTCGGTGGGCGCCGAGATGCGCGAGGAGCTGGAACGGCGGTTCGCCGCGCGGGCCGGGCTGGTCGACTCCGCAGAAGGCTTCGAGGGGTTCGAGTTGCTGCGCCCGCTGGCGGGCACCGACCGCTACCTCGTCTACACCCGGTGGCGCAGCGAAGAGGACTTCCAGTGCTGGAGCCAGAGCCAGGCGTTCCAGCACGGCCATGCCCAGGCCGCGCGCGACGCCGCCGACCGGGGAGCCGGGGCCGGGCACGGCCATGGGCACGGGCCCGGCGCCGGCGGCCCGGCGGCCAGCGCCGCCGAGCTGTGGTCGTTCGAGGTCGTCGAGCACGCGCAGCCCAGGCGGGACTGATCACGGTCAGCCGGACCGGGATCAGCCGGACAGCCGGACCGGGATCAGCCGACCAGGCTCTGGAACTCCGGGTGCCGGTCGATGTAGCCCTTGATGAACGGGCACCGCGGCACGACCGAGCCGCCGGACGCGCGCACGTCTTCGAGCGCCGCCCGCGCCAGCCTGCCGCCGATGCCGCGACCTTCGTACGCCCCGTCGACCTCGGTGTGGGTGAAGACGACCGCGCCGTCCTGGCGCGGCCGGTACTCCGCGAACCCGACGACCCGGCCGTCCACCACGACCTCGTACCTGTCCAGCTGCGCGTTCTTCGTCACGTGCTCGGTCTCTGCGCTCACGTCAGGCTCCCCTACCCCGCGCCGGCTCCCCTACCCACTCGGCGCCGTCAGCCCGGTTCGTGGCCGGCGCGCAGCAGGCAGTACGTCACGGCCTCGTCGAGGGCCTGCCAGGAGGCCGCGATGATGTTCTCGTCGACGCCGACCGTGCTCCACTCCGCGTCGCCGTCGGTCGACTCGACGAGCACCCGGGTGACCGCGCCGGTCCCGTGCGAGCCTTCGAGGATGCGCACCTTGTAGTCGACCAGCTCCAACCTGGCCAGCTCGGGGTAGAGCCGCTCCAGCGCCTGCCGCAGCGCCCGGTCGAGCGCGTTGACCGGGCCGTTGCCCTCGCCGGTGGCGACGATGCGCTCGCCCTTGGCGTGCAGCTTGACGGTGGCCTCGCTGATCAGCGCGCCGTCCGGCCGCCGCTCCACGATGACCCGCCAGGACTCGACGTCGAAGTGCCGCCTGCGCTCGCCGGACAGCTCGTCGCGCAACAGCAGCTCGAAGGAGGCGTCCGCGGCCTCGAAGGTGTAGCCGTGCGCCTCGAGCTCCTTGACCCGCTCCACCACCTGCTTGGACTTCTCGCCGGACAGGTCGTACCCCAGCTCGCGGCCCTTCAGCTCCACCGAGGCGCGCCCGGCCATGCTGGAGACGAGCATGCGCATGTCGTTGCCGACCCGCGCCGGCTCGATGTGCTGGTAGAGGTTCGGGTCGACCTTGACCGCCGACGCGTGCAGGCCGGCCTTGTGCGTGAACGCCGAGAGCCCCACGTACGGCTGCTGCGAGGTCGGCGTCACGTTGGTCACCTCGGAGATCGCGTGCGCGATCCGGGTCAGCTCGGCCATCTGCTCGTCGCTGACCAGCCGCATGCCGCGCTTGAGCTGCAGGTTGCCGACGACGGTGAAGAGGTTGGCGTTTCCGCTGCGCTCGCCGTACCCGTTGGCGCATCCCTGCACGTGGGTGGCGCCGGCCGTCACCGCGGCAAGCGTGTTGGCGACCGCGCAGCCCGAGTCGTCGTGGCAGTGGATGCCGATCCTGGCGCCGGTGCCGCGCACCGCGGCCACCACATCGGCCAGCTCGTCGGGCAGCATGCCGCCGTTGGTGTCGCACAGCGCGATCACGTCCGCGCCGGCCTCGGCCGCGGTCCGGACGACCTCGAGGGCGTACGCCTGGTTGGCGCGGTAGCCGTCGAAGAAGTGTTCGGCGTCGAGGAAGACGCGTTGGCCCTCCGCACGAAGATGGGAGACCGTGTCGCGGATCATCGCGAGGTTCTCCTCCAGCGTCGTGCGGAGGGCCAGCTCGACGTGCCGGTCGTGGCTCTTCGCGACGAGCGTCACGACCGGCGCACCGGACTCGCGCAGTGCCGCCACCAGTGGGTCGTCGGCGGCGCGCACGCCGGCCCGGCGGGTCGCGCCGAACGCGGCCAGCTGCGCGTTCTTCAGGTCGAGCTCGGTCTGGGCCCGCCGGAAGAATTCGGTGTCCTTGGGGTTGGCGCCCGGCCAGCCGCCTTCGATGAACCCCACGCCGAGGTCGTCGAGATGTCGGGCGACGGCCAGCTTGTCGGCCACCGTGAGGTTCAGGCCCTCCTGCTGGGCGCCGTCACGCAGCGTCGTGTCATAGACGTGGAATCCGTCGTCGAGCATCGCGATCTCCTGTCAGGGATGTGGACCGCACCGGGAAAGCAAAAGACCTCTCACGGACGTGAGAGGTCTGCGCGCCGGCGATGTCCCGTTAACAGCCGGCGCGCCCGCCGATAATGCTCAGGCTGGGACGCATGACGGGTCGAGTCTGCCACACGCCGCGGAACGCCCGCACATCGGCGTCTCAGCATGCGAGACAGCCGATGAAACTCCCTGAAACGCGCGGACCCGCGCCCGGACTCAGGCGATCTTGTGAATCCAGCCGTACGGATCGGGCCGGTCACCGTACTGGATGCCGACGAGTTCCTCGCGCAGCCGCATGGTGACCGGGCCCGGGTCGCCCGAGCCGATCCGCCACTCCCCGTCCGGGCCCTTGACCCGGCCGACCGGCGTGATCACGGCGGCGGTGCCGCAGGCGAACACCTCGCTGAGCCGGCCCGACGCGTTGCCCTCGCGCCATTCCTCGATCGAGATCCGTCCTTCCTCGGCCGGGATGCCGAGGTCGGGGGCGAGGGTGAGCAGCGAGTCGCGGGTGACCCCGGGCAGCAGGGTGCCGGTGAGCGCGGGGGTGAGCAGCCGGGCGTCGGCGCCGGAGCCGTACACGAAGAAGAGGTTCATGCCGCCCATCTCCTCGACCCAGCGGTGCTCGCCCGCATCGAGCCACACCACCTGGTCGCACCCCTCGCGGACCGCCTCCGCCTGGGCGACGAAGGCCGCCGCGTAGTTGCCGCCGCACTTGGCCTCGCCGGTGCCGCCCGGCGCGGCCCGCGTGTAGTCCTTCGACAGCCACACCGAGACCGGCTTCACCCCGCCGGTGAAGTACGCCGCCGACGGGGAGGCGATGACGATGAACTGGTAGGCGGAGGACGGGCTGTTCACGCCGAGGCCGCGCTGCGTGGCGATCATGAACGGCCTGAGGTAGAGGCTGTGGCCCTCGGCGGTCGGCACCCACTCGTGGTCGGTCGAGACGAGCAGCTCGAGGGAGCGGACGAAGACCTCCTCGGGCAGCTGCGGCATGGCCATCCTGGCGCAGGTCCTGCTGAACCGGGCGGCGTTGGCGTACGGGCGGAAGGCGACGATCGTCCCGTCGCCGCGCCGGTAGGCCTTCAGCCCCTCGAAGACCTCCTGGGCGTAGTGGAAGACCTGGGTGGCGGGGTCGAGCGTGAGGGGGCCGTACGGCTGGAGCCGGGCGTCGTGCCAGCCCCGCTCGTCGGTCCACCGAATCGAGATCATGTGGTCGGTGAACACCTGGCCGAAGCCGGGAGCCGCGAGCAGCCGCTCTCGTTCGGTTGAAGTCGCGCGCCGATCCGACAACTGGATGTCGAAGTCGAGAGTCGTCATATCAAGTCCTCTTCCTTGGCACCACGCACGGCTTCGTCCGCCGTCGCCCCTGAAGTTCCATTGTGTTCCCTATGCCTGGATGGCCGGGATTAAGCCGGGAAATCTCCTCGAGTGTCGGCACGTGACAAGCCGGGACGCGCCGCGGCGCGCCCCGGAGAGCCCTGTGTGGGAAGGCGCGCGCTACCCGGCTACTCGTTCGGCGATGTCGTCGCCGACCTGCTGGGTGACGCGGGCCGCCCAGGCGCCCTGGCGTTCGACCAGGTCGTCGGCGACCGCCTGCTCGATCTTGGCGGCGGCCGCCGGCACGCCGATGTGGTCGAGCAGCATCGCGACCGACAGGATCGTGGCGGTCGGGTCGGCCTTGCCCCGCCCGGCGATGTCGGGCGCGCTGCCGTGCACGGGCTCGAACATCGACGGCGCGGCGCCGGTGGGGTTGATGTTGCCGGAAGCCGCCAGCCCGATGCCGCCGGCGATCGCGGCGCCGAGGTCGGTGAGGATGTCGCCGAACAGGTTGTCGGTGACGACGACGTCGAAGCGCTGCGGCTGGGTGACGAAGAACATCGAGGCGGCGTCGACATGGGAGTAGTCGACGGCGACGCTGGGGAACTCCTTGGCGAGGGCGTGCACCGTGCGCTGGTACAGGTCGCCGGCGAAGGTCAGCACGTTGTCCTTGTGGACCAGGGTCAGCTTCTGCCGTGGGCGGGCGGCGGCCTTCTCGAAGGCGTAGCGCACCACGCGCTCCACGCCGTACGCGGTGTTGACGCTCTCCTGGGTGGCGACCTCCTGCGGGGTACCGCGCCGCATCACCCCGCCGACCCCGGTGTACGGGCCCTCGGTGCCCTCGCGGACGACGATCATGTCGATGTCCTCGGGACGCACGCCGGCCAGCGGCGTCGTGACCCCGGGGAAGAGCTTGACCGGCCGCAGGTTCACGTAGTGATCGAGCTCGAACCGCAGTCTCAGCAGCAGCCCGCGTTCCAGGACGCCGCTCGGCACGGTGGGGTCGCCGACCGCGCCCAACAGGATCACATCGTGCGAGCGGATCTCCTCCAGCACCGTGTCGGGCAGGGTCTCACCGGTGCGATGCCAGCGCGCGGCGCCGAGGTCGTACGGTGTCCGGTCCACGGTCAGGCCGTGCGCGGGTGCGACGGCGTCGAGGACCTTGAGCCCTTCGGCGACGACCTCTGGCCCGATGCCGTCGCCGGCGACGACGGCGAGCCGGATGCTGCGCGAAACCATGGACGTACCTTAGTGCACGGTGTCTCAGTTCCTGAACGGTGGTCTCAGATGGCGGGCGGCAGGCCCGTCGAGCGGAAGTTGGCCGCCCGCCGATCCCGCTACTTGGCCGAGTTGCCGCCGTTGTCGCGCCGGTCCAGCGCGGTCTGCACCGCCTTGGTGGCCTCGTCCTGGTGATCGTCGGCTGGCGTGACGGCCGGGGTGGTGTTCATGACGATCGGGCTCCGTTTTCGCTTTTCGCCGCGCGCCGGTGGCCGCTGCGGCTGATGCCGGATGGATTCGAGTCAGCCGATGGGCTGCCCTGGGTCTCACGGCCAGCGCCCCTACCCGCGGCGGGTCGCCAGCCTGCCCAAGTCTCAGGCCCCGCCGCGGCAACGAAGGATGAGTACGAAGCGCCGCATGACTACCACGGATGTTACCGGTTGTCACGCGCGCTGTCTCATCGTCTTCTCACATGCCGAGACGAAAAGTTCCACGATCACCGCCCCCATGGCCGGGCGCGGGACGCGTCAGCCCTGGGCGATGTCGACGCGGCGACCCATGTCGGCGCCGATCGTGACCCTGATCGCCTCGAGGAGATCGGCGGGGATCGCGGTGTCGACGGTCAGCGCGATGAGCGCCTTGCCGCCCTTGGCGTCCCGGCCCACCTGCATGCTCGCGATGTTCACCTCTTGTTCACCGAGCAGCTTGCCGACCACGCCGACGATGCCAGGACGGTCGACGTAGCTGAAGAACGCCATGTGCTCGGTCGGCACGATCTCCATCTCGTAGCCGTTCACCTCGACGATCCGCTCGATCTGCTTCGGACCGGTGAGCGTCCCCGACACCGACACGATCGAGCCGTCGGCCATGGTGCCGCGCACCGTCACGAGGTTGCGCCAGTCTGGGCTGTCCTCGCTGGTCAGCAGCGTCACCTCGACCCCGCGGTCGCGGGCGAGCAGCGGCGCGTTGACGTACGTGACCGACTCCTCGACCACGTCGGTGAACACGCCCTTGAGCGCGGCCAGCTCCAGCACCTTGACGTCGTGCCTGGTGATCTCGCCGCGCACCTCGACGTCGAGCCGGACCGGAACGCCGCCGGCCAGCGCGGTGAAGATGCGGCCGAGCTTCTCGGCCAGCGGCAGGCCGGGCTTGACGTCCTCGGCCACCGCGCCGCCCTGCACGTTCACCGCGTCGGGCACGAACTCGCCGGACAGCGCGAGCCGGACCGACCTGGCCACCTGCGTGCCGGCCTTCTCTTGGGCCTCGTGGGTGCTGGCGCCCAGGTGCGGGGTGACCACGACGCTCTCGTGGTGGAACAGCGGGCTGTCGACGCACGGCTCGGTGGCGAACACGTCGATGCCGGCCGCGGCGACCCGGCCCTCCTTGAGCGCGAGGTCGAGCGCCGCCTCGTCCACGATGCCGCCGCGGGCCGCGTTGACGATGCGGACCGATGGCTTGACCAGGTGCAGCTCGCGGTCGCCGATGAGGCCCAGCGTCTCGGGCGTCTTGGGCAGGTGCACGGTGATGAAGTCGCTCTCGGCGAGAAGCTCTTCGAGAGTGAGCAGCCGGACGCCGAGCTGCGCGGCCCGCGCGGCCTGCACATACGGGTCGTACGCGACGATCTTCATGTCGAAGGCGGCCAGCCGCTGCGCGACGAGCACGCCGATGCGGCCGAGGCCGAGCACGCCGACCGTCTTGCCCTGCAGCTCGACGCCGGTGTACCTGCTGCGCTGCCACTCCCCCCGCTTGAGCGCGGCATGCCCCTGCGGGACGTTGCGCGCGGTCGCCAGCAACAGCGCGATGGCGTGCTCGGCGGCCGTGACGATGTTGGAGGTGGGCGCGTTGACGACCATCACGCCGGCCTTGGTGGCCGCCTCGATGTCGACGTTGTCCAGCCCGACGCCGGCGCGGGCGACGACGCGCAGCGCGCCCGCGCGGGCGAAGACCTCGGCGTTGACCTTGGTGGCGCTGCGCACGATCAGCGCGTCCACGTCGGCGACGGCGGGCAGCAGACGCGCGCGGTCGGACCCGTCGACGCGGCGGACCTCGAAGTCGCTTTCCAGGAGCGCGAGGCCGGCGGGCGAGAGTTCTTCGGCGACGAGGACGACAGGCTTGCTCACGAAAGAAATCCCTTTTCGACTGGTATATGGGCAGGTAAACCGCGAGCCACGCCCTCGTGCTCGCCCGTCACCCGAGTCTAGCCGCCCGCTCGGATGCGCCCTCCACCGCCGGTCCGGCGGGCTCCGGGCGCCGAGTCGCAGCCGCCGGCGCGGCGCGTCCGCCGGGCGGTCCGCGTCCTCCTGCGGCTTCCTCGCACGCGGCTCCTCACGTGCGCCTTCCCGCGGACGACCGCCCGCGGGCCGCCGGGGCCGGGCGCTGGACGCGACCCCTATCCCCTCGGCCGCTTTTGGTCACAAAATGCCCTTGTCGCGTGCTTCACAGCGAATACATCGTTTTATCGGGGATCACGGAGAACGGCCGACCGGGGGATGAAATGTCCGGCTCGCTCTTTCTGTCCGCATACCCCGGCTACGCGACCACCGGCGGACTCGACGAGCTGCGCGCCAGGGAGTACGGCTACCTGGACGACCGCGGCCATGTCTACCTCGACTACACGGGAGCCGGGCTGCCGTCCCGCGCCCAGCTGGCCGCGCACGCCGACCGCCTGCGCGAGGAGTGCTTCGGCAACCCGCACTCCGACAGCCCCACCTCGCGCGCGAGCACCTCTCTGGTCGAGCGCACCAGGGCGGCCGTGCTCTCCTACTTCAACGCCTCCCCGGCCGAGTACGCCGTCATCTTCACGCCGAACGCCACCGGCGCCTGCCGGCTGGTCGCCGAGGCGTACCCGTTCGGACCAGGCACCGACCTGGTGCTGACCGCCGACAACCACAACTCGGTGAACGGGATCAGGGAGTACGCCAGGGAGCACGGCGCGGCCGTCGCCTACATCCCGCCGGACGCGGCCGGCCTGCGCGTCTCAAGCGAGGCCGTCCGGCGGGTGCTGGGCCGCGGGCAGGGGCTGTTCGCCTTTCCCGCGCAGAGCAACTTCAGCGGCGTGCAGCATCCGCTCGCGTGGGTCCCGCTGGCCCAGGCGTACGGCTATCAGGTGCTGCTCGACGCCGCCGCCTACGTCCCGGCCAACCGGCTCGACCTCGGCGCTGTGCATCCGGATTTCGTCCCGGTCAGCTGGTACAAGGTGTTCGGCTACCCGACCGGGGTCGGCTGCCTGCTCGCCCGGTGGGAGGCCCTCGCCCGGCTGCGCCGTCCCTGGTTCTCCGGCGGCACGATCAAGGTGGTGAGCGCGCTCGGCGGCTGGCACGTCCTCGCCGGCGACGAGACGGCGTTCGAGGACGGCACGCTCAACTTCCACGCCGTCCCCGAGGTGTCGGTGGGCATGGCCTGGATCGAGGGCATCGGCATGAAGGTCATCCACGAGCGGGTGACCTGCCTGACCGGCTGGCTGCTCGAGCGGCTGCGCGGGCTGCGGCACAGCGGCGGCGAACCGCTCGTCCGGGTCTACGGGCCGTGGGACACCGACGGCCGCGGCGCCACCGTCGCGCTCAACTTCCTCGACCCCGCCGGCGGCGTCATCGACGAGCGGGTGGTCGCGCGGGACGCCGCCGCGCGGAACATCTCGCTGCGGACCGGCTGCTTCTGCAATCCCGGCGCGGGCGAGGGGGCCTTCACGATCCCCGGAGACGCGCTCACCGGGCCGGACGCGGGCCGGGACCTGTCGATCGAGGAGTACCTGCCGATCATCGGGTTGCCCACAGGGGGCGCGGTCCGGGTGTCACTCGGCCTGGTGTCGAACCTGGCGGACGTGGAACGCTTCATCGACTTCGCCGCGGAGACCTACCTGGACCGGGCGCCCGACCATACCGGTCTGGTGCCGCGCGAGCGCTGCTAGGCCGCGGCGCCGGGGCCCTGCGGGCCAGCACGACGCAGGCGGCGGCGAGGAGGGCGACGGCGAAGCCGCCGAGGATCGCCCAGTCGGCGGCGACCGGCCGGGAGAACGTGTCGCCGTAGGAGGCCAGCAGCGGCGGCCCGAGCGGCGAGCCGCCGCGCGCCCACAGCCGCGCGAGGCCCAGCCCGTGGCCCAGCCCCTCGAAAGCCCACCGGTTCGACATCGGATAGCTCAGCACCCGGCCGGCGGCGGCCATGACCGGCACCGGCAGGATCGCCCCGACGAACAGGACCTGCGGGAAACAGATCATCGGCATCGCCACCGCCGCCTGCGCCGGGTCGCTCACCGCCGCCGAGACGAGCAGGCCGAGCGCGAGCGCGGCCGCCGACGACAGCGCCAGCGTGACGAACAGCCGGCCGTACGCCGCCGGATCGGCCCCCGGCAGGCGGTCAAGGGCACGCAGCACAGCGAGCATGAGCACGTCGGCCGCGAGGAGGAGCGGCAGCAGCGCGGTGGCCTTGGCCAGGACGTACGGGGCCGCCCCGAGGCCGGCCAGCCGCTCCCTGCGCACGACCGCGAACTCGGTGCAGATCTGCAGCAGCCCGTAGGTCAGGCCGAAGAAGAACCCGCCGAACGCGATCCAGAACGCGATCATCACGGTCGCGTTCGGGCTCGGGTGCGCCGGGTCGAAGGCGCCCGGCCTGAACAGCACGGCGAACATCAGCAGCACCATCACCGGCGAGCCGGCCAGCAGCGCCAGCGTGAGCCGGTTGCGGGCGAGGATGTCGAGGTTGCGCCGGGTGAGCAGGGCCCACTGGCCGAGCGCCCCGATCCCCGGGCGGCGCGGAGGCGCGACCGCCGCGGGCGGCGGATCGGCGGCGGCCGCGGCGGGCGCTGACCCGGCCCGCGCTGACCCGGTCCGCGCTGACCCGGCCCACGCTGACCCTGCGGCACGGCTCGCGGCGAAGCGGTCGCTCCTGCGCCGCGGTTCACCGTCACCGGCCAGCACCTCGTAGATCTCGTCGAAGGCGGCCGTCCCGAAATACGCGGGGGCCGCCGCCGGCGGGCCGAAGTAGACGAGATGGCCGTCGCCGGCCAGGAACGCGACCTTGTCGCAGTGGCGCACGTCGGGCGGGTTGTGCGTGGCCAGCACGATCGTCGTCCCCTCGTCGGCGAGCCGGCGCAGCAACCGCATGAGCTCCGCCGCCCTGGCCGGGTCGAGCCCCGACGTGGGCTCGTCGAGGAAGAACGCGCCGGGGCGGGTGAGCAGCTCCACCGCGATGCTGGCCCGCTTGCGCTGGCCGCCGGACAGCGAGCCGACCCGCAGCGCCCGCCGATCGGTGAGGTCGAGCGCCGCGAGCACGTCGTCCACCGCGGCGTCGAGCGCGGCGGTCGGGGTCCCCCTGGGCAGCCGCAGCCGCGCCGCGTACCGCAGCGTCCTGGCCAGCGGGAGCTCGAGGTGGATGATGTCGTCCTGCGGCACGTACCCGAAGCCGAGCGGCCGGTCGTGGCCGACCGTCCCCTCGGCGGCCGGGCGGATTCCGGCGAGGATGTCGAGCAGGGTGGTCTTGCCGGTGCCGCTGCCGCCGACGATCGCGACCAACTCGCCGGGCTCGATCGTCAGGGAGATGTCGTTCAGCACGCGCCGCCCGCCGCGGACCCGCCGGCTCACCCGCATGGCCTCGATGCGCAGCCCGGCGCTCACGGCCGCGTCTCGTTTCCCGGGTCGCCGCCGGCGGAGCCCTCCGTCGGGGACAGGCTGGCCTCGCAGTGGTCCAGCCAGCGGAGCTCGGCCTCGGCCTGGAAGATCATGGAGTCGATGACCAGCCGCCACGCCGTGACGTGGCCGCCGGCCCCGCCCGCCGCCGCTGGCCGCGTGGCGTCCCCGGCCGGCGCGTCCCCGACCGCCTCGTCGCGGAGCCGGTTGAGATCTCGCAGCGTACGGAGGGTCGCGGCGCGCTGGGTCTGGACGACCTCGCACGCGTCGACGCCCGGGGTGGTGACGGCCATCGCCAGCTTGATCGCCAGTTCGTCGCGCGGCCGGTCGGTGCGCTCGACCGGCGTGGCGAACCAGGACCGCACCTCGTCGGCGCCCTCGGGCCGGAGCCGGTAGACGAACCGCCCCTCGCCGTCGGCGCCCATCCGGTCGGCGAGCCCGTCGCGTTCCAGCCGCGACAACGTCGAGTACACCTGGCCGATGTTGAGCGGCCAGGTGATCCCCGTGGACGACTCGAACTCGCCGCGCAGCTGGTAGCCGTAGCGCGGTCCCTGGGCGAGCAGCGCGAGCAGGCCGTGACGGATCGGCACGGTCACCGAGTATGCAGAGCCGCGCGGCCCCGCGGCAATACCCGGTATGCATGGCCGGGTGGGCGGCCGGGGCGGCGGTCCCCGCCGCCGACCGCCCACGCCGCCTCAGCAGCCGCTCCAGGTGCACGCCCAGTACAGCGGCTCCGGCAGGTCAGGGCCCACGTCGCCGTAACCCCACAGGTGGTCGCCCGCGGTGCTGCCCGCTGTCCCGCCGACCCACATCGTCGACGCGTAGATGATCGGGCCGTCCGGCTCGTAGACCTTGCTCGGCTGGATCTCCTGCGCGGTGCGGAACCAGGCGCTCATCAACGTGTCGCCCGCTCGGGCGTACTGCACGAGGCGCCGGCCCTCCTCGGTGTTGTCGTAGGTGACCTCGGCGTACCCCATCAGCAGGTGCAGGCCGTCGAACGCGGTCTTCCAGCGGTCGACGGCATTGCCGCCGCCGGCCCGCACCGCGTCGTCCTGCAGCGGCCCGCAGGCGGCGATCACCAGCCAGTCGAGGTTCTTCTCTCCCCACAGGTCGGGGGCGCCGGCGGTCTCCGCGTAGACGAGCGAGGAGTCCTCGGGCTCCACCAGCATCCATCCGTCGGCGCCGGCGTGGCCCGTGTAGAACACGAAGTCCACCGCGTCGACCCAGTCATCGTCGTTCTTGCGCCAGTCGGTCTCCCAGGCGTTCGCGTTTCCCCAGTTGAAGCGGATGCTCCACGCCGCGTCGGCGAGCCCGTCGACGAACCCCTGCGCGTTGTCCTGGCTGCCCGCCAGGCCGCCGAGCTCCCCGATCCACGACGTGCCGGCCGAGTACGTGCCCAGGAGACCGGGCAGGTCCCGCAGCACGGCCGGCGAGATCTCCGGGTGCACGATGAGCCTTCCCCGGCGCCCGGGGTCCGCGGTCAGGACGGTGGCCGGGTCGATGCCCCGGTCCCGCAGCGCCCGGGTGTTCATCCGGACGCCGAGCGGCACGGGTCCCCCAGGCTCCAGCCGCAGGTCGGCCGGCAGCGGCCGCACATGCGGGCGGGCCGGCGACCCGCGCGGCGGCTGCGGCACCGGCCGCGGCAGGCTGGGGCCGACCTCGCAGGCCGGTAGGGTGACCGCTCGCATCGGGAACGCCCGGCCGTCCACATCGATCGTGGCGAAGTAGACCCGCACCGGCGCGAGGAACTCCTGCTCGACGAAGCTCGGCGCGCTGTAGTAGGCGAGCCGCGAGCGGAAGTCCCTGACCCGGATCCCCGAGGTGAGCGCCCGGAACCGCTCGTCGGTCTCCTCCTCCGGGATCACGTCCATGAGGACGGCCTCCTTGGTCGGCGACCGCCAGACGCCGTGGCTGCCGATCACTCGACCGGCCTCGCCGAAGGTGAGGGAGAACCGCCCGCCACCGCCGACCAGCGGCACGGTGCCGACGCCGTAGGCCGACAGGTCGAGCTCGACGTCGACGCCGTACCTGACATCGTTGCGCACCAGCTCGCGCCGGCTCTGGTCGCGGCGCTGCACCGCTGTCACCGTTCCGCCGATCCGCGGGCGGGTGAACCGGAACGGCGCCCGGAGCACCGGCAGCGCGCCGGTCTCGGTCAGCAGGCGCTGCCCCGAGCCGCGGGCCTCCTCCTCGCTGGGCAGCCGAACCCGAGTGGTCGCCAGGTCCGGTCGCCACAACCGGGTCCGGTCGGCGGCGAAGTAGCCGCCCCGGGCGGTATCGACGTCGATGGCGACGCCGGGACCGGTCCACGCGGCGAGCAGGCCCCGCTCGCGCACCTCGCCGCGCCCCGCGCCGAACAGCTTCTGCCCGAACTCCTCGACCTGATCGGCGAGGCGGGTGGTCGCCGCCACCCTGTACACCGGCAGTTGCATGATGATGACCCTCCTGTCCGAGGTGACCGGGTACCCGTCGCACGCAGCGACCACGCCGACTTCGGTTGGGGCCTTACCGCCGTCGAGATCCGTTCGACGTACCGGAACCAGGTCGTATGCACGACCTCCGCAGGTGCCGCCGCTGGCCGTCCATCAACGCCACGGGCACACTGTCTGATCGATGACCACGCTGTCGCGGTCTCCGTCCATCACACTCCCACCGGCGCCGCCCAAATCCACGGACTTCCGTCCCGGCCGACCGGGTACTTAGGGCCCGTCGAACGCCCCGCTGGCCTCACCTGGTCAGGACGACGAACCCGCCGCCCGCGCGCACGACGCGGTATCCGTTGCGACGCAGCAGGGCGAGCCGGCCGCGTTGCGCGGCGACCGAGAAGAACGGGAACGTCGGCCGCTCGACGTCCGCGATCACCCAGGGCGCCCAGCGCGGCCGCTCGTCCCACAGCAGCACGCGGGCCCGGCCGGACAGTTGCGGCCCGAGCGCGTTGGGCGCCTCGACGTACACCCCGCTCGGCACCGCGGCCACCGCCGCCGCGGCGGCGCGCATCCGGGCGTCCCTGCGATAGTTCGCCGGGTCGAGCACGCTCACCATCGGGAAGAACCCGGCCACCACGACGGAGATCGCCAGCACTGCGGCGGCCCAGACGGTGCCGGGCGCGCATCTACCGCGCACCCATCCGGCCCCCGTACGCCATGCACCCCGCGCGCCAAGCCGGAGGCTGGGCCAGCCGCCCGCGTCCTCGGCGAACCTGCGCACCCCGTCCACGCCCGCGGCGAGCAGGACCACCACGACGAAGGCGTTGTAGTGGAAGCGCGGCTCCCACCAGTTCCCGTACCGGCTGGCCAGCATCCGCTCGGCCAGCGGCGGCAGCGCGGCGATGACCAGCGGCGAGCGCAGGGGGGCGAGCAGCAGCGGCAGCATGAGCAGCGCGAGCGTGCCCAGCTTGATCGGCGGTGTCGCCAGCAGCCGCAGCGCGTCCCACGGCCGGGTCACCACGTGCGCCGCCGCCTGCGGGAGGGTGTCGCCGAGCGCGCCGTACGCCCAGTAGTAGTCGGGATCGCCGCCGAAGGCGGGGATGAGGACGCGTGCGGCGAGCCACGTCCAGGCCAGCCCGACGGCCACGAACGCGCCGCCCAGCGCCCGCTCGCGCCTGGTGAGGAGGTAAAGGCCGTACCCGGCGACGAGCAGGCCCATGTCCTCCTTGACCAGCAGCAGCGCGAACGCGGCCAGCGCGCCGTGCACCCGCAGGGCGGCACGCCGCCGCCGGTCGCCGGCCAGCGCCGCCGCCTGGAAGCGCTCGAGCAGCACGGCGGTCAGCACCGGCGCGAACGCGGCCTCGTGGAAGTCGAACGCGATCGCGGCGGCGACCGGCCAGGACAGGGCGTACGCCCCCGCGACACAGTAGGCGGCGGGGACGCCGAGCTCGCGGCGCGTGAAGGTCCACAGCGGCGGGATCGCGGCGGCGAACAGCACCGCCTGGGCCACGAGCAGCGTCCGCGGCCCGTCGTGGATCCAGTACAGCGGCGCCAGCACCGCGAGGAGGGGCGAGAAGTGGTCTCCGAGCACGGAGAAGCCGGGCCCGAAGCCGTTGTGCACGCCCTTGACGATCGACACCGGCGCGTGGAAGTGGCTGTAGGAGCGGATCGCCTGATCGAAGATCACCAGATCGTACGAGCCGGTCAGGAAGGTGTGGAACCGGAGCAGCGCGTACGTGGAGTACACGAGGGCCGCGGCACCGGTCAGGGCGGCCACCCACCTGCCGTGCCGCGCCGCTCCGACCGGCCTCCCGGCGGCCGCCGGCGCGGGGCGGGTCACCGCGCGCATGCCGTCGCCTCCCGATGTCCCTTCATGTCGCGGGCACTCTAGTGGTGCCCGCTGGAATTCCGTCGAGACACCACGCCGTCTCCCGCACCCGTCACGATCCGAAGCATTAACGTTACCCAGTGCGGTCATCGGGGGTTCTTGGGGGGAAGATGACGGCGGTTCAGCGGGACGAGCCGGCCCGTGATCCGGACGAACTGGTCCGGGAGGCGCTCGGCCGGTACGACGAACGGTTCCTCGACTGCGATCCCGGCCGGCGCCGGCGCATGGCGGCGGACACCCGGGAGGTGCTCGACGCCTGGCTGACCGACGAGGTCAGGGCCCGGCTGCCCGTCGGCCACCGGATGCGCGCGTTCTGCGTCCGGCACGACCTGCTCGAGGAGCTGGCGCGGCTGATCGGCGACGAGGCCGCCGGGCGTCGCGAGGGAGCCGTCGTCGTGGGCGGCCGGGTCTACGCCGTCTACCCCTACCTGCGCGGCGTGCCGAGGCGGGACGCCGACATCACGGCCGAGGTGGGCGTCGAGCATCGGCTCACCGAGGTCTCGTGGGCCGGCGGCGCACTGCGGATTCGCGGCCTCGCGGCCATCGAACGGGTGGCCGCCCGCGACACCACCGTCGAGATCGTGGTCCGCGACCGCGCGTCCGGCGCCGAACTGCGCGTCGCCGCCGAGCCCGATACGACGGCGGCGGAGCACGCGGGATTCGCGGATCGGCCCTCCGGGGGCGGCGCGGGGACGGTGTTCGTCGCCGAGATCCCCCTCGGGGCGTTGCGCGCCGGCCAGTGGGACGTGCACGTATCGGTGCGGGCGCTCGGGCTCACCAGGCAGGCGCCGCTCGGGGCGGGCGGCGCCGCCGGGGCGCACGCCCGCCTGGAGGCCGCCTACCTGGACCGGCCGGAGGCGACGGCGTACTTCACGGGCGACGGCGGGCTGGCCATCGCCGTGCGGGGCCCGGCCGGCCGGCTCGTCCGCCGCTGGTGGCGCCGCCTCACGAGAAGGGGCGCCACCACCGGACGCGGTTAGGGAATGCCGTCAGTCCTCGAGCCAGCTCATCATCGGGCGGAGCTTGGCGCCGACCTGCTCGATCTGAAGGTTCTGCTCGACCTCGCGCCGCTTGAGGAAGTTCGGGCGGCCCGCGTCGAACTCCTCGACGAGCTCCTTGGCGAACGACCCGTTCTGGATCTCGTCGAGGATCTTGCGCATCTCCCGGCGGGTCTGCTCGGTGATGATGCGGGGGCCGCGGGTGTAGTCGCCGAACTCCGCGGTGTCGGACACCGACCAGCGCATCTTGGTCAGCCCGCCCTCGTACATGAGGTCGACGATCAGCTTCATCTCGTGCAGGCACTCGAAGTAGGCCGCCTCCGGCTGGTAGCCGGCCTCGACGAGCGTCTCGAACCCGGCCTTGATCAGCTCGGACACGCCGCCGCAGAGCACGGCCTGCTCGCCGAACAGATCGGTTTCCGTCTCCTCGGTGAACGTCGTCTTCAGCGCGCCGGGGCGGGTGCCGCCGATGCCCTTGGCGTAGGCGAGGGTGAGCGGCCAGGCGTTCCCTGTGGCGTCGCGCTCCACCGCGACGAGCACCGGTACGCCGCGGCCGGCGGCGAACTGGCGGCGCACGAGGTGCCCTGGGCCCTTCGGCGCGACCATGCAGACGTCGACTCCGGCCGGCGGGGTGATCAGGTCGAAGCGGATGTTCAGGCCGTGCCCGAAGAACAGCGCGTCCCCCTCGACGAGCGCCGGCTGGATCGCCTGGGTGTACAGCGCCCGCTGCAGGTGGTCGGGAATGAGGACCATGATGACGTCGGCCTCTTCGCACGCCTCCTCCGGCGTGACGACCCGGACGCCGTCGTTCTCGGCCTTCTCGCGGCTCTTGGACGTCGTGGGCAGCCCGACCCGCACGTCCACGCCCGAGTCGCGCAGCGAGAGCGCGTGCGCGTGTCCCTGACTGCCGTATCCGAGCACCGCCACGTGCCGGTTCTGGATGACGCTCAGGTCCGCGTCATCGTCGTAGAAGATCTCAGCCACTTGCCCTTGCCTTCCTGTGCCTGCCTGTGTTCGATGTGGACCCCTCCTCCGCGCCCCGACCCGGGAGGAGGCGGCCGGTCATGCTGTGGGCGCCGTCACGCGCGCCGTCACGCGCTGCGGTCGAGGGCGCGCAGGGACCGGTCGGTGATGGACCTGGGGCCGCGCCCGATCGCGACCATGCCCGACTGGACGAGCTCCTTGATGCCGAACGGCTCGAGCACGCGGATCAGGGCCTCCAGCTTGTCCCTGCTGCCGGTCGCCTCCACGGTGACCGCGTCGGTCGCCACGTCGACGACCTTCGCCCGGAACAGCTGCACCGTCTCGAGCACGTGCGACCGGGTCTCGACGTCGGCGCGCACCTTGATCAGCACCAGCTCGCGCTGCACCGACGTCGCCGAGTCGAGCTCGACGATCTTGAGCACGTTCACCAGCTTGTTGAGCTGCTTGGTGACCTGCTCCAGCGGGAGATCCTCGACGTTCACCACGATCGTCATGCGCGAGATCTCGGGGTGCTCGGTCGTGCCGACCGCGAGGGAGTCGATGTTGAACCCGCGCCTGGAGAACAGGGAGGCGACCCTGGCGAGGATGCCGGGCTTGTTCTCGACCAGCACCGAAAGCGTGTGCCTGCTCATGGCCTGCCTCAGTCTCCGTTCTCCCAGTCGGGCGCCATGTCTCGCGCGATCTTGATGTCGTCGTTGCTGGTGCCGGCCGCGACCATGGGCCACACCATCGCGTCCTTGTGGACGACGAAGTCGATCACCACCGGGGCGTCGTTGATCTCCATCGCCTTCCTGATGGTGTCATCGACGTCGTCGGCCTGGTCGCAGCGCAACCCGACACAACCGTAGGCCTCCGCCAGCTTGACGAAGTCGGGAACGCGCTTGGACTGCAGGTCGGTGTTGGAGTAGCGCTCGTTGTAGAAGAGCGTCTGCCACTGCCTGACCATGCCGAGGCTGTCGTTGTTGATCACGGCCACCTTGATCGGGATGCCCTCGAGCGCGCAGGTGGCGAGCTCCTGGTTGGTCATCTGGAAGCAGCCGTCGCCGTCGATCGCCCACACGAGGGTGTCCGGCCGCCCGGCCTTGGCGCCCATCGCCGCGGGCACCGCGAACCCCATCGTGCCGAGGCCGCCGGAGTTGATGAACGCGCCCGGCTGCTCGTACCCGATGAACTGCGCGGCCCACATCTGGTGCTGCCCGACGCCGGCGACGTACAAGGCGTCCGGCCCGGCCAGCGCGCCGATCCGCTCGATCACGTACTGCGGGGCCAGCGAACCGTCCGCGGGGTGCTCGTAGCCGAGCGGGTAGGTGCGGCGCAGCCCGTCGAGCACCCGCCACCAGGCCGTGTAGTCGCCGCGGCGGCCCGACTCGTGCTCGTGCTGGACCGCCACGATGAGGTCGGCGATGACGTCGCGGCAGTCGCCCACGATCGGCACGTCGGCGTGGCGGTTCTTGGAGATCTCCGCGGGGTCGATGTCCGCGTGCACGATCCGCGCGGACGGCGCGAAGCTGTCGAGCTTGCCGGTGACCCGGTCGTCGAAGCGCGCGCCGAGGGCGATGATCAGGTCGGCCCGCTGCAGCGCGCCCACGGCGGCGACGGTGCCGTGCATGCCCGGCATGCCGAGGTGCTGGCGGTGGCTGTCGGGGAACCCGCCCCTGGCCATCAGCGTGGTGATCACCGGCGCGCCGGTCAGCTCGGCGAGCACCCGTAGCTCGGCCGCGGCCTTGGCCTTGATGACGCCGCCTCCGACGTACAGCACCGGGCGCGCGCTTTCGACGATCAGCCGCGCCGCCTCGCGCACCTGCTTGGAGTGCGGGCGGGTCACCGGACGGTAGCCGGGCAGCTGCATCGGCTGCGGCCAGGTGAAGTCGGTGGTCTGCTGCAGCGCGTCCTTGGAGATGTCGACGAGGACCGGGCCGGGACGGCCGGTACCCGCGATGTGGAACGCCTCCGCGATCGTCCTGCCGATCTCGGCGGGATCGGTGACCAGGAAGTTGTGCTTGGTGATCGGCATCGTGATGCCGCTGATGTCGGCCTCCTGGAAGGCGTCGGTGCCGATGGCCCCGCTCGGCACCTGGCCGGTGATCGCGACGATGGGCACCGAGTCCATGTAGGCGTCGGCGATGGGCGTCACCAGGTTGGTCGCCCCCGGGCCACTCGTCGCCATGCAGACGCCGACCCGGCCGGTCGCCTGCGCGTAGCCCTGGGCGGCGTGCCCGGCGCCCTGCTCGTGGCGCACCAGGATGTGCCGGAGCTTACGGGAGTCGAACAGCGGATCGTAGGCCGGGAGGATGGCGCCACCGGGGATCCCGAACACGGTGTCGACACCAACGCTCTCCAGCGCTCTGACCAGCGCTTGTGCTCCCGTCATCCGTTCGGTCATCTGTCTCGTTCCTTGTCGGGAGGGGGTGGGCGGCCAACAAAAAACCCCTCGAGCCGAATGGCTTTCGAGGGGAGCGCGCAGGCGGTACGAGGTCAGCCTGCGCGCTGACCAAGTACGAGGATCAGGAAACTGTGACGCACGGGTAAAACGATGCAGCACTTCGGAGCGGCGGTCAAATCCTTGGACGGAATGTCTCAGAGCTTGAGACGTCATGTCCTCCGAGCAGGTGACGGCCTCACCCGGCGGACAGCATCGATCCACGCAGTGGGATGGTCGGCGTGCCCTGGTGGTTGGCGCGCACCAGCGACTCGACGCGGCGGGCGGGCATCGGCCTGGCGACCAGGAAGCCCTGACCGCTCGGGCAGCCCATGTCGCGCAGCAGCTCGAGCTGGTCGGGGCGTTCGATGCCCTCGGCGACGACCATGAGCCCGAGGTCGTGGCCCAGCTGGACGATCGTTCGGGTCAGCAGCGTGAGCGTGTCGTCGCGCCCGAGCCCGGAGACGAACGACGGGTCGATCTTGATCACGTCCACGGGAAGCCGGCGGAGGTAGGCCAGCGAGGCGTAGCCGGTGCCGAAGTCGTCGATCGCCAGCCGTACGCCCAGGTCGCGCAGGGCGGCCAGCCGGGGAACCGGCTGGCCGGCGTCCTCGACCAGCACCTCCTCCTTGACCTCGACGGTGAGCGCCTGCGGCGGCAGCCCGGTCTCGGCCAGTACGGCGGCGACGGACTCGACGAAGTGCGGCGCCGCGATCTGGCGGGCGGTGAAGTTCGCCGAGAGGCCGACGTCCCAGGACGACTCGCGCCAGCGGGCCACCTCGCGGCACGCCTCGCGCAGCACCCACTCGCCGAGCGGCAGCATGAGCCCCGACTCCTCGGCGCGGCCGATGAACTCGTCCGGCGGTACGAAGGCGCCGTCGCGGCACCACCGCACCAGCGCCTCGACGCCGGTGACCCGCGACGTGCGCAGTTCCACGACGGGCTGGAACTCGACGGCGAACTGGTTTTCGGCCAGCGCCCGCTGCAGGTCGCTGCCGAGCTCGAGGCGGCGGACGACGTCGGCGTGCATGTGCGCGGCGAACACCTCCACCCGGCCGCCCCCCAGCTCTTTCGCCCGGGCCATGGCCAGGTCACCGTTGCGGATCAGTTCGGCCGCGTCCAGCCCGTCCTCGAACAGCGCGACGCCGATGCTCGCGGTCAGCAGGATGCCGCGCGAGCCGAGCCGGTACGGCTCCGCCGACACCACCCGGAGCAGCCGCTCGGCCAGGTCGACGACGGCCTGCACGTCGGGTGGGTTCTCGACGAGGACGGCGAACTCGTCCCCGCCCCAGCGCGCCACCGTGTCATCCGCCTGCACCGCCGCGCGCAGCCGCCGGGCGACCTGGGCCAGCACCTGGTCGCCGGCCGGGTGCCCCGCCGAGTCGTTGACCGCGGTGAACCCGTCCACGTCGGCGAACAGCACCGCGACGCGTTCCTCGCGCCCCTGCCGGGACAGCACGTCGCGGGTGCGCTCCTCGAAGTAGGCCCTGTTGGGCAGGCCGGTCAGGCCGTCGTGGAAGGTCAGGTGCGCCACCTGCGCCCGCAGCGCCGCCTGTTCGCTGAGGTCGCGGGCGGTGACCAGCAACTGCACCGGTCCCTCGCCGCGCGCCCGCCGGTACCGGGAGATGGTCGACTCGGTCGGCTGCCAGGTGCCGTCGGCGGCGCGGGCCCGGCAGGTCACCCGCAACGTCTCGGCGCGCCGGCCGAGGAACTCGGTGACCGCCTCCTCGACCCTGGGCAGGTCCTCCGGGTGGATGACCTCCTGGATCTGGCGCGACAGCAGCTCGTCAGGACCGTAGTCGAAGGCCCGCTCGGCGCCGGCGCTCGCGTAGCGCACGGTGCCGTCGAGGTCGCAGATCAGTACGACGTCGTCGATGCTCTCGGCGAGCGCGCGGAAGTGGTCGGCGCCGAGGTCCGCGGCCCGGCGCAGCCGGTCGTTCTCCCACAGCAGGTCGCCGAGCCGGATCAGCAACACGAGGACGGCGAGGCCGGCGACCACGGACACGACGGGCTGGGCCTGCTTGGACGAGGTGAGCGAATGGCCGGCGAGGAACATGGCGGCGATCCCGGCGGCCGTCGCCGGGATGAGGCCGGGCCCGATCAGCCGCCTCTCGTCCACGCGGCGCACGCCGGGCGCCGCGTAGCCGGGCGTGCCGCCGGGGGTACCGCCCGCCCTATCGGCCGGCGTCGGGTAGGCCACCGGGTCGGCCCTGGTCACCCACGGGGCCGCACCGAGCAGCAGTAGGCCGACGAAACGCGCGAGATCTCCGGGAGTACCGGGGGCGGCGCCGCCCTTCAGCCGCGCGACGGTGGTCAGGACGTCCGCGACCGCGATCGCCACCAGGGCCGCGTAGGCGACGGCGGCCGAGCGCCGGGCGGCGCGTCCGGTGCCGAGCACGAACGGCAGCACGGCGCAGACCAGGACGGCATCGATGATCGGATACATCAGTTCGATCACGAAGTCCGCCGGGCTCTCGCCGGACATGTCGTACAGCCCGCCGAACAAGGTGACCCAGCCGAACAGGAACAGCGCGGCGACGCAGACGAAGGTGTCGGCCGCGTACCGCAGCCAGGTGCGCGCCCAGCGAGACAGCGGGATGGGCACGACGAACCCGGTGGCCAGCGCGACGACGGCGGCCAGCAGGAAGAGGTCGGCCAGCGACAGCGACACGCCGGAGTGGCTGAGCTCGCTGGAGACCCCGCTCGCGACCATGCCGGCGCACCAGCACGCCGCGGCCAGTGCGAACCAACGCCAGGCCGCGCCGGCCAAGGCGACCGACCACCGGTGGGCGCTCGGGGCGGCCGCGGCCACGCAGGGCAGCCGCCAGGCGGCGAACAGCAGCGAGGCGGCCGCGGCGGCAGCCGTCAGCGGCGTGATCCACGACGCCGCCCCCCGGCTCCAGCCGAGCAGCGCACCGGCGAGGTAGAGCAAGCCCAGAACCAGGACCACGCCGAGCGGGAGCGCTCGTATTGGAACGCTCCGGCGCGGCAACCGTGTCGCGTCATCGCCGCTCATCGCACGCTCGCTCCCTTGTGGTCCCGGCCCGCTGCCGCGGGCCCAACCCCACCACCATTCGGTCAACGAACCAGCGCCCCCGTTCGCCTGCCGGATGGGCCCTCGATGAGCCTGGGCTACCGGGCGGCGAACACGGGCGAGCACGCGGGCGCCGGATCGCGGCGCACATACAGCGGCTTGGACGGTCGGTCAACAGTTATGTCATGAAGGGCGGGGCGATGATCCTCACATTGGAATCATGGGGTTTGGATTGTTCCGACTCTGCGCACCTCAGGCGGTGGTGACCGCGATTCGCGCAGCACCGATGGGCTGTCCTGCCATACACGTCAATGTACGTTCCCTAGGTCACGGCACGATTGAGGCTGAGCCTCCACCCGGCGACAACCGGCGGCGCCGCGTATTGCGGACCCGGCCGGCGTGTCGACCGGATTTGCCATGAAAGGCCTGGTTTTTCGGCAAATAACAGGGCACGCGAGCGCCCCGGCGGATGGCGCGTGGTACAAAAAACCGCCGCCCTTCCGCGAATTAGTACGAACCAGTGATGACATTACGCAGTGGCTCACCCCGCACGTACCGCAGGAACTGCTCGCGCACGAGCACGGCGATGCGGCGCGTCGAGGCGGGCGTCGACCCGCCCACGTGCGGGGTGATGAACACGCCAGGCGCCCGCCAGAGCGGATGGTCGGGCGGCAGCGGCTCGGGGTCGGTGACGTCGACCGCCGCGCGCAGCCGCCCGGCCGCCGCCTCGGCCAGCAGGGCCGAGGTCTCGACGACGGGCCCGCGAGCCGCGTTGACCAGCAGCGCGCCGTCCTTCATCCGCGCCAGGAACTTCGCGTCCACCATGCCCTTGGTCTCCGGCGTGGACGGCACGAGCAGCACGACCACGTCGGCGTCCGGAAGCAGCTCGGGCAGCTCGTCGATCGCGTGCACGCCGGCCCGCGGCCGCCGCGCCACCCTGACGATCTCCACCTCGAACGGCTGGAGGCGCCGCTCCAGGGACGCTCCGATCGACCCGTACCCGACGATCAGGACGCGGGCGTCGGTGAGCGTCTCCGTCTGGTGGTACGCCCAGCGGCCCTCCCGCTGGGCGAGCGCGAACTCGGGGAACTCCCGCCGGCTCGCGATGGCGGCACCCACGATCCACTCCGCGGTGCCCGCGTCGTGCGCGCCGCGCGCGTTGCACATCGTCACGCCCGCCGGCAGGAACGGGCGTACGTGGTCCACCCCGGCGGTCTGCAGTTGCACGACGCGCAGCCGCGGCATCCGTCCCATGATCTCCAGGCTGGCCCGGTTCGACAGCAGCGGCGGCACGTAGAACTCCACGTCGTCGAGGGAGTCCGGCAGCGCGCCTACGCCGTCGTAGCGGGAAACCTTCGCTTCCGGCAGATCCGCGAGCGCCTCGGCGATCTCGGGCTTCGCCACCCACACGGTCGTCACGTGGAGATCGTACGACCATCCCCGCCGGACCCGACACGACCGCCCCGCCCGTAATGCCCGGCGCGCGGAGACACCCGCGCGCCGGGCACTCGCGCGGGAGACTGTCACCCATGAGACCACGTTCGGTCGGCGTGCTCGGCGCCGCCCTCGTCCTGGTCGCGTGCTGCGCGCCCGCGGCCTGCTCGTCCGGCACCGCGACCGGCGGCGGAGGGAGCGGCGGCGCCGGCGGCACGCCGTCACCGCTGCCCAGCGCGTCGGCGCAGCCCGGCCGGGCCCGCCCGGGGACGCCGCACGCGCTGGTCACCGGCCTGTCCGTGCCGTGGGGCATCGCCTTCCTGCCGGGCGGCGACGCGCTCGTCACGGAGCGGGAAACCGCCCGGCTGCTGCGGGTGACACCGTTCGGCCGGGTCACCGCGATCGGGCGGGTGCCGGGGGTGGAGCCGGCCGGCGAGGGCGGGCTGCTCGGCGTGGCGGTCGCGCCGACCTTCCTGCGCGACCGGTACGTGTACGTGTACTTCAGCACCGGCTCGGACAACAGGATCGCCAGGTTCGTCTACTCAGGAGGCGGCATCGGCCCCCTGCGGACGCTCGTCACCGGCATCCCGCGCGGCGAGATCCACAACGGCGGGCGGCTGGCGTTCGGGCCCGACGGCATGCTGTACGCGTCCACCGGCGAGACGGGCAGCGGCGACCTGGCGCAAGACCGCGGCTCGCTCGGCGGGAAGATCCTCCGGCTGCGGCCCGACGGCTCGCCCGCGCCGGGCAACCCGTTCGGCACCCGCGTCTACAGCTACGGGCATCGCAACGTCCAGGGCATGGCCTGGGACGGCGCCGGGCGGATGTACGCGAGCGAGTTCGGCCAGGACCACTTCGACGAGGTGAACCGCATCCTGCCTGGCCACGACTACGGCTGGCCGAAGGTCGAGGGATTCGCCGGCGACGAGAAGAGGTTCACAGAGCCGCTGCTGACCTGGAGCACGAACGAGGCGTCGCCGTCGGGCATGGCGTACTCGGGCGGATCGCTGTGGGTCGGCGCGCTGCGCGGCGAGCGGCTGTGGCAGGTGCCGCTCAGCCGGGGCGGCGCGGCCGGCCGCCCGGTCGCCCACTTCGTCGGCGACTACGGCCGGCTGCGCGCGGTCGCCACCGCACCGGACGGCTCGTTGTGGGTGTCGACGAGCAACCGGGACGGCCGCGGCTCGGTGCACCCGGGCGACGACAAGATCCTCGTCGTCCCGCTGCGGTAGCCGCTCAGCCGGACAGCTTGTCCAGGATGAGCTGCCGGGCGCGCGCGGCGTCGGCCTGGCCGCGGGTGGCCTTCATCACCGCGCCGACGAGCGCGCCGGCCGCGGCGACCTTGCCGCCGCGCACCTTGGCTGCCGCGTCGGGGTTGCCGGCGATCACCTGGTCGACGATGGCCTCCAACTCGCCGGCGTCGCTGACGATCTTGAGGCCGCGCGCGGCCACCACCGCGTCAGGAGTGCCCTCGCCGGCCAGCACCCCCTCGAACACCTGGCGGGCCAGCTTGTCGTTGAGCTCACCGGCCGCCACCATCTCCTGGATTCTGGCCACCGCGGCCGGCGTGATCGGCAGCGCGACGAGCTCGACGCCCTGCTCGGTGGCGCGCCGCGACAGCTCGTTCATCCACCACTTGCGGGCCGCGGCGGGCTCGGCGCCGGCGGCGACGGTCTGCTCGATGAGGTCGAGCGCACCGGCGTTGACGACGTCCTGCAGCTCCTTGTCGGACAGCCCCCACTCCGCCCGCACCCTGGCCCGCCGCGCGGCCGGCAGCTCGGGCAGCGTGGCGCGCAGCCGCTCGACCCAGTCGCGCTCCGGCGCCAGCGGCACCAGATCGGGCTCGGGGAAGTAGCGGTAGTCCTGCGCCTCCTCCTTGCTCCGGCCGCTGGTCGTGGCCCCGGTCTCTTCGTGGAAGTGCCGGGTCTCCTGGACGATCTTGCCGCCGGCGGCGAGCACCGCCGCCTGCCGCTGGATCTCGTGCCGTACGGCCCGTTCCACCGAACGCAGCGAGTTGACGTTCTTGGTCTCGGTGCGCGTGCCCCACTCGGCCGACCCGAGCGGCATGAGCGAGACGTTGACGTCGCAGCGCAGCGAACCCTCTTCCATGCGGACATCGGAGACGTCGAGCGCGCGGACCAGCTCCCGCAGCTCCGTCACGTACGCGCGAGCCACCTGCGGCCCGTTGTCGCGCGTCCCGACGATCGGCTTGGTGACGATCTCGACGAGCGGGATGCCGGCCCGGTTGTAGTCGACCAGCGAGTAGTCGGCCCCGTGGATCCGGCCCGAGCCGCCGACGTGCAGCGACTTGCCGGTGTCCTCCTCCATGTGGACGCGCTCGATCTCGATCCGGTACGTCGTGCCATCGACGGCGACATCGAGATACCCGTCCACGCACAGCGGCTCGTCGTACTGGGAGATCTGGAAGTTCTTCGGCATGTCCGGATAGAAGTAATTCTTCCGGGCGAAGCGGCACCATTCGACGATCGTGCAGTTCAACGCCAGCCCGATCTTCATGATCCCCTCGATCGCCGCCCGGTTGGTCACCGGCAGCGATCCGGGCAGGCCAAGGCATACCGGACACACCTGGCTGTTCGGCGGCGCCCCGAAGCCGGTCGGGCAGCCGCAGAACATCTTCGTCGCGGTGCCCAACTCGATGTGGGTCTCCATCCCCAGCACCGGCTCGTACGTCGCCATCGCCGCCTCGTACGGCATGAGCCCGCTCGTGCCGGCCGTCGCGTTCGTCGTCACAGCTCCGGAGCCTCCTTCAGCAGCGGGCCGCCCCAGCGGTCGTGCAGCGCGGCCTCGACGGCAGCGCCGACGCGGTAGAGGCGGTCGTCGGCCAGGACCGGGGCCATGATCTGCAGGCCGACCGGCAGGCCGTCCTCGTCGGCGAGGCCGCACGGGACCGAGATGGCGGCGTTGCCGGCCAGGTCGGACGGGATGGTGCACAGGTCGGCGAGGTACATCGCCATCGGGTCGTCGACGCGCTCGCCGATCGGGAAGGCCGTGGTCGGCGTCGTCGGCGAGACCAGCACGTCGACCTGTTCGAAGGCGGCGTCGAAGTCGCGGTTGATCAGGGTGCGCACCTGCTGGGCCTTGCCGTAGTAGGCGTCGTAGTAGCCGCTCGACAGGGCGTACGTGCCCAGCATGATGCGGCGCTTGACCTCGGGCCCGAAGCCCTCAGCGCGGGTCAGCGACATGACGTCGGCGGCACTGCGGTTGCCGTCGTCGCCGACGCGCAGCCCGTAGCGCATCGCGTCGAAGCGGGCCAGGTTGGACGAGCACTCCGACGGGGCGATCAGGTAGTAGGCGGGCAGCGCGTAGGCGAAGTGCGGGCAAGAGACCTCGGCGATCTTGGCGCCGAGGGACTCCAGCACGTCGACCGCTTCGCGGTAGCGGTTCAGCACGCCCGGCTGGTAGCCCTCGCCGGACAGCTCCTTGACCACGCCGACGCGCAGCCCGGCGACGTCGGCCCGGCGCGCGGCCTCGACCACCGGCGGGACCGGGGCGTCGATCGAGGTCGAGTCGCACGGGTCGTGCCCGCTGAAGGCCTCGTGCAGCAGCGCCGCGTCGAGCACCGTACGGGCCAGCGGCCCCGGGGTGTCGAGCGACGAGGCGAAGGCGACCACGCCGTAGCGGGACGATCCGCCGTAGGTCGGCTTGGTGCCGACGATGCCGGTGACGGCGGCCGGCTGCCGGATCGAGCCGCCGGTGTCGGTGCCCGTGCTCAGCGGGGCCTCGTAGGCGGCGACGGCGGCCGACGAGCCGCCCGACGAGCCGCCGGGCACGCGGCTCTGGTCCCACGGGTTGCGGGACGGGCCGAACGCGCTGTTCTCGGTGGATGACCCCATGGCGAACTCGTCCATGTTGGTCTTGCCGAGGATGACCAGGCCGGCCGCGCGCAGCCGGGCGGTCACGGTCGCGTCGTACGGCGGCCGCCACCCTTCGAGGATCTTCGAGCCGCAGGTGGTCGGCATGTCGGCGGTGGTGAAGACGTCCTTGTGGGCGATCGGCACGCCGGCGAGGGGGCCGAGCCGCTCGCCGGCGGCGCGGCGCGCGTCGATCCGGCGGGCCTGCTCGAGCACCAGCTCGCGGTCGACGTGGAGGAATGCCTTCACCGCGCCGTCGACGGTCGCGATCCGGTCGAGGTGCGCCTCGGCGACCTCGACGGCGGAGGCCTCGCCGGCCGCCATCAGCTCCGCCAGCTCGGCGGCGGTGCGCCGCACCAGGTCCGGGTCCCGCTCGCGGCTCATGACGGGTCCTCCAGGATCCGCGGCACCCGGAAGCGCTGCTCCTCGGCGGCCGGGGCGCCGGACAGGGCCTGCTCGGGGGTGAGGCAGGGCCGTACCTCGTCGGGTCGGAAGACGTTCGTGAGCGGCAGCGCGTGCGAGGTCGGCGGGATGTCCTCGGCGGTGACCTCTTGGACCCGCGCGACCGCGGAGATGATCACGTCGAGCTGGGCGGCGAGGTGGTCGAGCTCGTCCTCGCCGAGCGCCAGCCTGGCGAGCCGGGCGAGGTGCGCCACCTCGTCACGGGTGATGGACATAGTCATGAGCCGTTTCGGAGTTGTACTGGGTTCGCCTGCCATCCTAGGGGCGCCCGCGGCGCGGACCGCACGAATATCGGCGCGCGCATGATCGCGGCGGCCGGCGGGTGATGCGCGAGATCAGCTGATCATGGGCTCGGGCTCGAGCTGACTGCGCAGCCAGGCCGTCGCGGCGTCGGCGTCCATGGGCCGGCCGAAGTACCACCCCTGCGCGGACTCACAGCCCATGTCGCGCAGCACCTGGGCGGTCTGGGCGTCCTCGACCCCTTCGGCCACCGAGCGCAGGCCGAGGGTGCGCACCAGATCGACGATGGACCGTACGATCACGGCGTCGTCGGCCGACTCGCCGATGCGCCCGATGAACGAAGCGTCGATCTTGATCTCTTCGACCGGCAGCCGCTTGAGCCTCACCAGCGACGAATAGCCGGTGCCGAAGTCGTCGAGGCTCAGCGGCACGCCCAGCTTGGCGATCGCATCGATGGTGTCGGAGGCGTACGCGGGCTCGGCGGTCAGCAACCGCTCGGTGATCTCGAGCTGCAGCAGCCGCGCGGGCACGTCGTGCTTGACCAGACCGGTCGCGATCGTCTCGGTCAACGTCGTGTCGAACAGGTCGCGCCCCGACACGTTGACCGCGACCTGGACGGCGAGCCCGGCCCGCCACCACTGGGCGGCCTGGGCGAGCGCCGCGTCGACCACGAAATGGGTGATCGATCGCATGAGATAGGTCTGCTCGGCCATGCGCAGGAAATCGTCCGGTGCGAGCAGGCCGTGCAGCGGGTGCCGCCAGCGCAGCAGTCCTTCCATGCCGACCAGCCGGCCGTCGAGGAGGGCGATCTTCGGCTGGAAGTGCAGCTGGAGCTCCTCGCGGTCGACGGCCCGCCGCAGGTCGCCGAGCATGGTGAGCCGCTCGGGCGAGTTGCGGTCCTTGTCGGCGGTGTACACCTCGACGCCGGAACGGCTCTCCTTCGCGACGTACATGGCGACGTCCGCACGCTGCAGCAGCGACTCGAAGTCCAGGGCGTGGTCGGGGCACAGCGCGATGCCGACGCTGGCCTCGAGGTCGAATGAGGTGCCCTCGAGCCGGACCGGCTCGTTCAGCGCCGCGCGCAGCCGGGCCGCCACCTCTTTGGCCCCCTGCGCGTCGCGCACGTTGGGCAGCAGCACCGCGAACTCGTCGCCGCCGAGCCGCGCCACGAGATCTCCCGGCCGGACGCTGTGCACCAGCCGGTAGGCGACGATGCGCAGCAGCCGGTCGCCGGTGGCGTGCCCCAGCGTGTCGTTGACCTCCTTGAACCGGTCGAGGTCGAGCAGGAAGAGACCGACCCGCCGGCCCGCCGCCCTGGCGTCGCCGCCGTCGGCCCGTGCGCCGGCCCGGCCGCCGCTCCCCCCGTCGGCGCATCCCTCGACGCGCCCGTCGGCGCCGCGCGGCGCCCGGCGGCGCGCCTCGTCCAGGGCGTCTTCGGTGCGGGTGGTGAGCAACTTGCGGTTGGGCAGCCCGGTGAGCGAGTCGTGCAGCGCCTGGTGTTCGCGGCGCATCGAGGCGGACGCGTTGACGTACACCGCGATGAACGGCAGCACGATGAGCGGCACCAGGGCGGCCGAGTAGGCCATCGCGACGACCACGATCGGGGCGAGGCCGAGCAGCGCGAGATTCGTCAGCACCTGCCGGCCGAGGTCCAGCCGCAGCGCCTTGGCCAGCGGGATCCGCTCGTGCAGCGCCACCGCCTCGTTGACCAGCACGTTGTTGACAACGAAGTAGGTGGCGGCGGCCAGCGCGAACGGCACCAGGTCGTGTCCGGTGGGCACCCACGGGTCGGTGGGCCGTCCGCTGATGCCGAAGGCCATCAGCACCAGCGTGGCCGCGGTCAGGCTGATCGCCAGCTGGGCGACGTTGAACGCGGTGCGGTGGGCCGCGCGTCGATGCAGCATGCCGGCCGCCACCTCGGCGATGGCCTGCAGGATCGCGGCCAGCGGGAGCCCGGCGTACAGGAGGGTGGCGAAGGTGAACAGGGTCGAGACCGTGGCCGCGTTGGTCTCGTGGGAGCCGGGGGTCATGATCGGCCGCAGTTCCCCGAGCACGATGAATCCCGCCAGCAGCCAGAACACCGGGCTCTTGAAGACGGCGTTGAGGTCGTTGCTGCTCTGGCGGCTCAGCGCGAGCGCGAAGGCAAGGACGCCCACACCGATGACGCTGACGAAGTAGATCCACAGCGGGGACCCTCGTCGCGGCACCGTGTTGCGTGTGTTGTTCGGGTCCTTCATCACTTCCTCGGATTGCACCTGAGGTCCGCTTTGGTGGCGCTGAGGGGAGGGTACGCCGATCGTTCAACTTCGCGAAGCCGATTGCGTACGTTCCGTTACGTCACAACATTACCCCGATGGGCGTCTAGTGTAGCTGAGCGATGCCGTTGTGTGACTATTAGCTGCTTATATCGGCATTTGTCCCCCGCCTTTTGCCCAACCTTAGACGCGGCGCTCCCGCGTGGCCGCTTCCGGCCCATGGACCAGGGCCGGATCGGATCCGTCCCCTTACTCGTCGCCCCCCGCCACTTCGGCGGCGCCCGTCGTCGCGACCTCCCCGGCCGCCTCGACGCCCCGCTCGAGCAGGACCTTGAACCCGGCCTCGTCGAGGACGGGAACTCGCAGCTTGACTGCCTTGTCGTATTTGGACCCCGGATTCTCACCGACCACCACGAAGCCGGTCTTCTTCGACACCGAACCGGTGACCTTGCCGCCGCGGTCCTGGATGGCCTCGGTGGCCGAGTCACGGCTGAACTCCTCGAGCGAGCCGGTGACCACCACTGTCACACCCTCGAGCGGGCGCGGGCCCGCCGCGCCGCCCTCGTCCGCCATGCGGACGCCCGCGGCGCGCCACTTGTCGACGATCTCACGGTGCCAGTCGACGGCGAACCAGTCTTTGATCGCGGCGGCGATGGTCGGCCCCACCCCGTCGACCGACGCGAGCTCCTCCTCGGTCGCGTTCATGATCGCGTCCATCGAACGCAGCTCCCTGGCCAGATCTTGGGCGGCGCTCGGCCCGACGTGCCGGATCGACAGCGCGACCAGCACCCGCCACAGCGGCTGCCGTTTGGCCTTCTCGAGCTCGGCGAAGAGCACGTCCACGATCTTCTTCGGCTCGCCGTCCTTGTTGGCGAAGAAGGTGACGACCTTCTGCTCCCCGGTCTTCGGGTCGATCTTGGGCAGGCCGGTGTCCGGATCGCGGACCACCGTCTTGATCGGCAGCAGCTGTTCGAGGGTGAGGTGGAAGAGATCGCCCTCGTTCTTGACCGGCGGGTCCGGCGGCTCGAGCGGCTGGGTGAGCGCGGTCGCGGCGACGTACCCCAACGCCTCGATGTCCAGCGCGTTGCGGCTGGCCACGAAGAAGAGCCGTTCACGCAGTTGCGCCGGGCAGGCGCGCGCGTTCGGACAGCGGATGTCGGCGTCGCCCTCCTTCTCGTACGCGAGCTCGGTGCCGCACTCGGGGCAGTGCGTCGGCATCTCGAACTCGCGCTCGGAGCCGTCGCGCAACCCGGGCACCGGACCGACGATCTCGGGGATCACGTCGCCGGCCTTGCGCAGCACGATGGTGTCGCCGATCAGCACCCCCTTGCGTTTGACCTCGCCGGCGTTGTGCAGGGTCGCCCGTTCGACGGTGGACCCGGCGACCTTGACCGGCGCCATCACGCCGAACGGGGTGATCCGGCCGGTGCGGCCGACGGCGACCTGGATGTCGAGCAGCTTGGTGTTGACCTCTTCCGGCGGGTACTTGAAGGCGATCGCCCAGCGCGGCGCCCGGCTGGTCGAGCCGAGCCGCCGCTGCAGCGCGAGCTGGTCGATCTTCACGACGACGCCGTCGATCTCGTACTCGGTGTCGTGCCGGTGCTCGCCGTAGTGCTCGATGTAGGCGGCGACATCGCCCAGCCCCCCGACGACCCGGTAGCGGTCGCTGACCGGCAGCCCCCAGCCGCGCATCAGCTCGTAGGCGCCCGACTGGCTGTCGGGATGCCGGCCGCCGCGCCACGCGCCGAACCCGTGCACGATGAACCGCAGCCTGCGCCGCGCGGTCACCCGCGGATCCTTCTGCCGCAGCGACCCGGCACCCGCGTTGCGCGGGTTGGCGAACGGCGCCCGGCCGGCCTCGACCAGGGCCTCGTTGAGGCGCTCGAACTCCTTCACCGGGAAGTAGACCTCGCCCCGCACCTCGAGCAGCTCGGGCACGTCGTCGCCGGTCAGCCGGGTCGGGACGTCGCCGATCGTGCGCAGGTTGTTGGTGACGTCCTCGCCGGTGCGCCCGTCGCCGCGGGTGGCGCCGCGGACGAGCCGGCCGCGCTCGTACAGCAGGGCGACCGCGAGACCGTCGATCTTCAGCTCGCACAGATAGGCGGCGACCGTGCCGACCTCCTTCTCGGCGCGGGTCACCCAGCTTTCGAGCTCGGCCTCGCTGAAGGCGTTGTCAAGGCTCTGCATGCGCTCGACGTGCTCGACCGTGGCGAAGTCGGTCGTGATCGGAGCGCCCACGCGTTGCGTCGGTGAGTCGGGACCGGCGAGCTCGGGATGCCGTTCCTCCAGCTCGCGCAACTCGCGCATCAGCGCGTCGTAGTCGGCGTCGCTGATGGTCGGCGAGTCGAGCACGTAGTAGCGGTAGTTGGCGTCGTCGATGTCTTGGGACAACTCGGCGTGCCGCTGCGCCGCCCGCGCCTGCTCACTTTCGGTCGAGGTCATAGTCCCATTTTCCACGGGCCACCGACAGTCGATCGGTGCCGCGCGGCTGGTCACCGTGCGTCGGCGGCCGTTTCGTACAGCATCCGGGCGGCCTCGCGGCAGCGGGCCAGCGCGGCGCGCGCGTAGCCGGGCGACGCGCCGGCGAGCCCGCAGGCGGGCGTGAGGACGACCTGATCGGTCAGCCGCTCGGGTGGGAAGCCCAGCCGCCGCCACAGCTCGCGCACCGGCGCCGCGGTCTCCTTGAGGTCCGGCAGTACGGCATCGGTGCCGGGGACGACCCCGACGAACAGGCCGCCGCCGGCGTCGATCGTCTCGCCGATGTCGTCGTCGGCGCGGCGCGGTACCAGCGCCAGGTCGACCGAGACCGCCGCGGCCCCGGCCCGGCGCAGCAGTCCGTACGGGACGTCAGGCGCGCAGCAGTGCACGACGACCCCGGCAGCGCCGGCGCCGGCGGCCGGGGACGTCACGGTGTCGATCACCTGCCGCAGCCGGTCCTCGACGTCCGGCTCATCGACCGCGGCGAGCTTGCCGAACCCGCTGGCGGTCGGCACCGTCCCGGCCAGCACGCCGGGCAGCCCCGGCTCGTCGAGCTGGACCAGCACGCGCGCCCCCGGGACCCGGCGGCGAACGTCGGCCAGGTGCGCGCGCACGCCCTCGGCCAACGAGGAGATCAGGTCGCGTACGGCTCCGGGATCCTTGAGCGCGCGGTCGCCGTACCCGAGCTCGATCGACGCGGCCAGCGTCCACGGCCCGCAGACCTGGATCTTGAACGGTCCCTCGTACGCGCCGGCCAGTTCCTCGAGCGCGTCGAGGTCCCTGGCCAGGTGGTCGCGCGCCCGGCGCAGGTCGCGCCCGGGCCGGTCGATGAACCGCCAGCCGGACGGCCGCAGCTCGACCGGCAGGTCGACGAGCAGGGCCGCCGCCCGCCCGACCATGTCCGCGCCCGGACCGCGATCCGGCAACTCGGGCAGGTGCGGCAGGTCGGGCAGCTCGCCGAGCACGACGCGCAGCGTCTCGGCCGCGTCGCGACCAGGACAGGACCCGATGCCGGTCGCGCCGGCGGGTGGCCAGGGGAAGCTCATCCGCCCAAGACTAAGACGCGCGGCCGGCGACTCGCCGCCGGGTCACCTCAGCTTGGCGATCTCGTCGAGGCGGGCCAGCGTCTCGGCCTCGGGTACGGTCGGCAGGCTGAACAGGACGCGATCGACGCCGGCGTCGGCCAGCTGCCGCACCGCGTCCGGCGTCGGCGGGACGGCGAACACGGTCACCGGCACGTGCCGGCCCGCCCTGGTCCGCAGCTCGGCGATCCGGGCCGGCAGGTCGCCCGTGCCGCGCCCGAAGATCGGCATCCAGCCGTCACCGAACTCGATGACGCGGTCGAACGTGGTCGGGCCCGCACCGCCCACGAGCACGGGCGGGTGCGGCTCCTGCACCGGCTTCGGCCAGGAGAAGATCGGGTCGAAGTCGACGAACCTGCCGTGGAACTCCGCCTCGTCGCGGGTCCAGATCCGCTTCATGGCCAGCACCCGCTCGCGCAGCAACGCCATCCGGGTCGCGGGCTCTGTGCCGTGGTTGCGCATCTCTTCACGGTTCCAGCCGGCGCCGATGCCGAGGATCGCCCGGCCGCCGGACACGACGTCGAGCGAGGCCATCTCCTTGGCCAACGTGATCGGGTCGCGCTGGATGACGAGCGCGATGCCGGTGCCGACCTTCAACCGGGAGGTGACGGCCGCCGCCGCGGTCAGCGCGACGATCGGGTCGAGCGTGCGGTAGTACCACCTGGGCAGCTCTGCGCCGCCCGGCCAGGGCGTCTGCCTGCGCACCGGGATGTGGGTGTGCTCGGCGAGGAACAGCGACTCGAACCCGCGTTCCTCGAGCGCCGGTCCGAGCCGTGCCGGGCCGATCCCCTCGTCGGTGATGAACGTCGAAACGCCGAACTCCATGCGTGCCTCCACTTGAGCCACTTCGAGCCACTTCGGACCGTTCGAGACCAGGCCATCGCGGGCGCGCCATGTCGGGGCGTGGCCCGCGTCAGACCAACGCCGCCCGGCCGGTGGCGGCGATCGTCGCCGAGCCGAGCACCACGTCGCCGTCGTAGAGGACGGCCGTCTGCCCCTTCGCGACGCCGCGCGCCGGCGTGCCGAGGCGGATCCGCACCGAGCCGCCGTCGCCGGCGGTCACCGTGCAGTCGTAGACCTCGCCGTGCGCGCGCAGCTGCACCTGGCAGGTCACGGAGCCGGCCGGGGCCGGCCCTGGGCGCGGTGCCGCCGCCAGCCACACCGGCCGCTCGCCGACGATCTCGTCGACGTCGAGCTCGGCGCGCGGCCCGACCGTCACCGTGTTCGTGGCCGGGGAGATGTCGAGGACGTAGCGCGGCCTGCCGTCGGGCGCCGGGCGGCCGAGACGCAGCCCCTTGCGCTGCCCGATGGTGTAGCCGTACGCGCCCTCGTGCTCACCGAGCACCTCGCCGGAGGTATCGACGATCTTGCCGGGTGCGGCGCCGAGCCGGTCGGCGAGGAAGCCGCGGGTGTCGCCGTCGGCGATGAAGCAGATGTCGTGGCTGTCGGGCTTGTCGGCGACCTGGAGGCCGCGGCGTTCGGCCTCGCGCCGCACCTCGGCCTTGGGGGTGTCGCCGAGCGGGAACATGGCGTGCGCGAGCTGCTCACCCGTGCACACCGCGAGGACGTACGACTGGTCCTTGCCGCGGTCGGCGGCGCGGCGCAGCACGCCCCCCGCCAGCCGGGCGTAGTGGCCGGTGCAGACGGCGTCGAACCCCAGCGCCCTGGCCTTGTCGAGCAGGGCGGTGAACTTGATCTTCTCGTTGCAGCGCAGGCAGGGGTTCGGTGTGCGACCGGCGGCGTACTCGGCGACGAAGTCGCGCACGACGTCGCGGTCGAACCGTTCGGCCATGTCCCAGACGTAGAAGGGAATGCCGATCACGTCGGCGGCGCGCCGGGCGTCGCGCGCGTCCTCGAGGGTGCAGCAGCCGCGCGCGCCGGTGCGGTACGACTTGGGGTTGCTGGACAGCGCCATGTGCACGCCGGTGACGTCGTGGCCGGCCGCGGCGGCGCGGGCGGCGGCCACGGAGGAGTCGACGCCGCCCGACATCGCGGCGAGTACGCGAAGAGTCATGACGCCCTAAGGCTACGCGGCCCGGACGGATGTCCCGGTGGGTGTCCCGGTGACCGGGCGCGACGGCATACGATTTTGCTCGCTATGGCTTTCTTCCGCCGCGCGCGCGACGGCGCGACCCCGCCCGCCCCGGCCATCGCCGAGTTCTGGGAATGGTGGCCCGGCGCACGTCCCCGTATCGAGGCCGCCGCCTTCCCGGCCGACGCGTCCACCGAGCACGAGCTGCCAGCCGACCTGATCGAAGAGATCTCCGGGCGGGTGAACGCGATGCATCCCGAGCTGCGCTGGGAGATCACCGGCGCGCCGGGAGCGCCGGCCTTCACGGTGAGCGGCGCCGGCGCGGGCGAGCCGCGCGGCATCGCCGAGCGGTGGCGGCGCGCGGCGCCCGCCGGCGGATCCTGGACGTTCCATCCGGCCCGCCGGCCCGATCAGGAACTGCTGCGCGGGAAGCTGTCCCTCGGCGACCACGAGTTCGACCTGACGTACGTACGGCTGGGCATGCGCGCCGACCCGAACCGGGCCCGCGTGCATCTCAGCGTCTACCATCCGGACTTCTTGTTCGTCCCTGCCGACCTGCAGCGGCAGGTCGCCGCCGAGGTCCTCGACCGGGCGCTCGGCGAGGACGACGTCGCCCGGTGGGTCGGCGATGTGACGATCGCGACGGAGCAGCCGGTGGACTCGCTGCCGCCCGACACGTTGGCCGTCGTCGTGGACCAGGTCGCCGAGCCCTTCAAGGAGCCCACCTGGCTGAGCGGTGAGGGCAGGACGCCGCGCGGGCACCCGGCGCACATCGCGGTGCTCTTCCCCCTCCACCGCCAGGACCACCCGCTGTGCGACCTGCACGTCGCCGTGGCGCTGCCGTACGCCAACAGCAATCCCGACCGGCTGCCCGTGGCGCCGTCCTCGACCGCGCTGAACGCGTTCCAGGAGAAGCTGGCCGGGCTGGGCGAGCGCGCGGTGCTCGCGATGCGCGAGACCGGCGACGGCCTGCGCGTCTTCCACCTGTACGCCGACCCGGACTCGGGGGTGGTGGCCGAGCTCGACCAGCTCGCCGCCGACTGGCGGGAGGGCCGGGCGAGGGTGACAGCGGTGCCCGACCCCGACTGGCGCGCGCTGGCTCCTTACCGACCGTAGCCAGGGCCGTACCGCCCTATGACCGTACGGCCTCGACCTTGCGCCAGCGGGCCTCGCCGAACGAGTAGACGCCGAAGACGACCAGCCCGACCGCGACCGCCACGAGGGCCCAGCGGCCGCCGGGGGTGCCGGCGAACGCGCGCAGCGTGCCGTCGAGGCCGCGGGCCTTGCCAGGGTCGAACGTGATGGCCGCGTAGGCGAGGAAGGCTCCGACGGCGCCGAACACGAGACCGCGGGCGCTGTGCCCGACCAGGCCGATGAGCTCGAGCACCCGGCGGGTGCGCGGGCTCATGTCGCTCTTGAGCGTCTCGGCGAACTTCCTGCTCAGCCCGGTGACGGCGATGGCGGCGCCCACGGCGGCGAACCCGATGCCCACGGCGAGCACCAGCCACCGCCCGCCCGGCTCGGCCATCGCCTTCGCGGTGACGGACTTGGACTCCTGATTGCTGGACTGGGCGCCGCCGCCGAGCGCGAACTTCACGATGCCGGCGCAGACGGCGCTGTAGAAGACGCCGAGGACGAGGGAGAGCAGGCGCTTGGTGGGCTTGCCGCCGCGCGGGACCGGTTGGCCGTACGCGGCCTCGACGTAGCGCCACAGCGCGAGCCCCGCGAACCCGATGGCCAGCAGCCACAGGACCACGGCACCGCCCGGCCGGCCGGCGACCGTCTCAAGCGCGCCCTTGCGGTCGGCCTCCTGGCCGCCGTCACCGAACCCGATCTGCACAGCCAGCGACCCGACCAGCAGGTAGATGACCCCCCTGGCCGCCAGACCGGCGCGGGACAGCCAGTGGACCCAGCGGCTGCCCGCGGCCTCCCTGCCGGCCTGCTGTACGTCGCCGCCCGCAACATTCGCCGTCATCGTATGGACCTCCCCGAGCAACCGGCCCGGCCATCGGCGAGTGCCCGCCGGAGCGGACATCAAACATGCTCCGCCTGGATGCCCGTGCCGGCCGGCGCCCGTCAGGCGCCCGTCAGGCGCCCGTCAGGCCAGGCCGGCGCGGCGGGCACGTTCGACCGCGGGGCCGATCGCGGCGGCGAGCGCGTCCACGTCCGCCTGGGTGGAGGTGTGCCCGAGGGTGAAGCGCAACGACCCGCGGGCGCGGGCGGTGTCGGCGCCCATCGCGAGCAGCACGTGGCTGGGCTGGGCTACCCCGGCCGAGCAGGCCGACCCGGTCGAGCATTCGATGCCGCGCGCGTCGAGCAGCATGAGCAGCGCGTCGCCCTCGCAGCCGGGGAAGGAGAAGTGCGCGTTGCCGGGGAGCCGGTGGACCGGGTCGCCGTTCAGCACGGCGTCCGGGACGGCCGCGCCCACCCTGGCGATCAGCTCGTCGCGCAGGCCGGCCAGCCGGCGCGATTCGGCGGCCCGCCGGGCGACGGCGACCCGCACGGCCGCGGCGAACCCGACGATCGCCGGCGTGTCCAGGGTGCCGGACCGCACGTCCCGCTCCTGGCCGCCGCCGTGCTGGACCGGGACCGGGTCGAGCCCCTTGCCGAGCAGCAGCGCGCCCACGCCGAGCGGCCCGCCCAGCTTGTGCGCGGAGATGGTCAGCGCGTCGACGCCGCCGGTGGCGAGACCGACCTCGAGCTGGCCGGCTGCCTGCACCGCGTCGGTGTGGAAGGGAACGCCGCGCGCCCGGGCCACGGCCGCCAGCTCGGCCACCGGCTGCACCGTGCCGACCTCGTTGTTCGCCCACATGACCGTGACGACGGCGACGTCGTCGCCGGTGCCGATCATCTCGGCGAGCGTCCCTGGATGTACGCGGCCGCCGGCGTCGACCGGGATCCAGTCGACCCGGGCGTCCTCGTGGTCGGCCAGCCAACGCACCGCGTCGAGGATGGCGTGGTGCTCGATCGCGCTCGCGAGGATGCGCGTGCGGCGCGGTCCGGCGGCGCGGCGCGCCCAGTACAGGCCCTTGACGGCGAGGTTGTCGGCCTCGGTACCGCCGCCGGTGAACACGACCTCGCTGGGTCGCGCGCCGAACGCGTCGGCGATGATCTCGCGGGACTCTTCGACCACCCGCCGCGCCCGCCGGCCCACGGCGTGCAGCGATGACGGGTTCCCGACGCGGCCGAGCTCGGCCGTCATGGCGTCGATGGCCTCGGGCAGCATCGGGGTGGTCGCCGCGTGGTCTAGGTACGTCACCATGCCGCCCTCAGCCTAACCGCGGGCCGTCGCTGATCACGACTATGGAAAGTGCGGGCCTGAGACGGCCCGCCTCCCTGTCGCGCCGACCAGCGCGAACACCGGGCGCTGTTGGGGGTGCGCTCGCTCGGGCCTACTTTCTTTTCTTGACTTCCTCGGTCACCTGGGGAGCCACCTGGAACAGGTCTCCGACCACACCGAAGTCGACCAGTTCGAAGATGGGCGCCTCGGGGTCCTTGTTGATGGCCACGATCGTCTTGGACGTCTGCATCCCGGCGCGGTGCTGGATGGCGCCGGAGATGCCGATCGCCATGTAGAGCTGCGGCGACACGGTCTTGCCCGTCTGGCCGACCTGGAACTGGTGCGGGTACCAGCCGGCGTCGGTCGCGGCGCGGGACGCGCCCACGGCGGCACCGAGCGAGTCGGCGAGGTCTTCGATGATCTTGAAGTTCTCCGCGCCGCCGACGCCGCGGCCGCCGGAGACCACGATGGCCGCCTCGGTGAGCTCGGGGCGGTCGCCCTTCTCCTGGACGACGCGCTCGACGATCTTCGCCGCCTTGGCCGTGTCCGACAGCGTCACCGAGACCTGCTGCTCCTGCGGGGTGGTCGGCGCCGGCTCGGGCGAGACGGCGTTCGGGCGGACTGCGATGATGGGTGTGCCAGTCGTGACCTTGGCCTGCGCGATGATCGCCCCACCGAAGATCGAGTGCTCGCCGACGAACCCGTCGGCGACGTCGACCACGTCGGTGAGGACGCCGGAATCGATCTTGACAGCCAGCCGACCCGCGATCTCCTTGCCCTCGCCGGTCGCCGGTACGAACACGGCCGCGGGGGACGCCTCGGCCACCAGTGAGGCGAGCAGCTCGGCCTTGGGGGCCACGACGTACGAGGTCAGCTCCTCGTCGTCGGCCACGTACACCTTGGCGGCGCCGTACTCGGCCAGCCTGTCCTTGGCGTCGGCGTACCCTTGCCCGATCCAGACCGCGGCCGGTTCACCGTGCCTGCGGGCGAGCGTCAGCAGCTCGAGCGTAACCTTCTTGATCTCCCCGTCGAGGTGGTCGACGAGGACGAGGATCTCCGCCATGTCGTGTCCCTCCCGCCCGCTCAGATGAACTTCTTCGCCGCGAGGAACTCGGCGACGGCCACGCCGCCCTCGCCCTCGTCCTTGACGATCTGGCCGCGCTCGCGCGGCGGCGCCTCGGCGAAGTCGACGACCTGGGTGGCCGCGTTCGCGAGGCCGACCTTCGTCGCGTCGATTCCGGCGTCGGCGATGCCCAGGGTCTCGAACGGCTTCTTCTTCGCCGCCATGATCCCCTTGAACGACGGATAGCGCGGCTCGTTGATCTTCTCGACGACGCTCACGACCGCGGGCAGGGTCGCCTCGACCTTGTCGTGGCCGTAGTCGGTCTGCCGCTGCACCTTGATGCCGGATCCGTCGATCTCGACCTTGTTGGCCAGCGACAGCTGCGGAACGCCGAGGCGCTCGGCGAGCATCGCGGCCAGCACCCCGGTGCGCGCGTCGGTGGACTCGGAGCCGAGGACCACCAGGTCGAAGCCGATCCGGCCGAGCACCTGCTGGAGCGCGTACGACGTCTGCAGCGCGTCGGATCCGGCGAGCGCGTCGTCGCTCAGGTGCACGGCCTTGTCGGCGCCCATCGACAGCGCCTTGCGGATCGTGTCCGTGGCCTTGCCAGGACCCATGGTGAGCACGGTCACCTCGCCGCCGTGCGCCTCCTTGATGCGCAGGGCCTCCTCGACCGCGTACTCGTCGAGCTCGTTCAGGACGCCGTCCGCGGCGGCTCTGTCGAGCGTCTTGTCGTCGGACTTCAGTGTGCGTGTGGTCTCCGTGTCGGGGACCTGCTTGACGCAGACGACGATGTTCATGGCCGGTGGCCGACCTCCCTGCTGTCACAGAGCCTGATGCGTTCGCACCCTAATGCCTGTCCCGGGCTGCGGCGGTACGCGACCCCCGTGTGCCCGGGCGACGACGCTGATGTTACCCATCAGTAAGTCATCGGCCAAACCCGGCTCAGGGGACGGAACCGTGCACGAGATCGCGCAGCGTGCCGAGGCCGGTCGTCAGCCATGGCACGTCGAACGGGCGCAGATCGGGCACCTGGGTGGGGGCGAGCGTGACCAGGAACGCGACGACCAGGGTCAGGCACACCGCGATCACGATGGCGACCTCCCGGCGCGGCGCGACCACCCCCCACACCCGGGCCAGCTGCCTGCGGACCGGCTCGCTGCCTGGGCCGAGGCACTGCACCAGGATGAAGGCGGCCACGCTGAGCGCGATGGAGCGCCGCACCGACACGTCAGGTCTGGCGACCATCAACGCGAACAGCACGACGGCGCCGGCGAAGGCCCCGACGGGCGAGACGAACACGGTGGTGAGCGCCGCGCGCGGCAGCCTGAGCGGCGAGCTGAGCGCCGCCGCGATCACGTCCCCGCCGCGCGGGCCCCGGCGGATCCGCTTGGACTCCATGTCCTTGGCCGCCCGGTCGCCGGCGCGCAGCAACAGCAGCACGGCGAGCACGGCGATGGCCGTCACCATCGGCAGCATCACCGCGAGCGCCAGCGTGCCGACGAGGACGAGCAGGCCGAGCACGCGATACCAGCCGTACGGCTTGACCCGTTCCGGTCGGCCGTTCTGGTAGGCGCCCCGCGGGTACGGGCGCGGCGGCGCGGCGGTCGGACCGTACGGGCTTCGCGGCGGGTACGGCGCGCGCGGCCGGGCGCCCGGCGCGCCGGCCGGGGGCACCTGGGCCTGCGGCGCGGTGGCCGCCGCCGGCTGCGGCGCGGGCGGCGGCGGTACCGGGGGCAGCAGGCCCTTGAAGTCCTTCGGCTGGGCCGACCTGGACGGCGGAGGTGGCGCCGCGGCCAGCCGGCGGTCGCGCCCCCGCCGCGCCTCGCGACCGGTCCCGCCGGCGCCCCGCCTGGTCGGGCGACCAGTACCGAAGGCGAGGTCGACGGCGGTCTCGTGCGAGGCGGTGGGCGCCGGTCCCGACCGGTGGACGTCGGGCGCGGTGACGTCCAGGTCGATCCGCCGGGCCAGTTCGGCGAGCGCGCCGGCCGGCGGGCGCTCGGCGGGATGGCGTGACATGGCCGACCGGATCAGCGGAAGCAGCGCGTCCGGTATCCCGTCGAGGTCGGGCCTGCCTTCCATGATCTTGTAGAACACCGACTCGAAGCTGCCGGTGCCGAACGGCGGCCGGCCGGTCGCGGCGAAGGCGACCGTGCTGGCCCAGGAGTGCACGTCGGCCGGCGCGCCGACGTCCTCGCCCTCGATGATCTCGGGGGCCAGGTAGCCGGGGGTGCCGATGACCAGGCCGGTCGCGGTCAGCCGCGTCGAGTCCACCGCCTGTGCGATGCCGAAGTCGATCACGATGGGCTCGCCGTCGAGGAACATCACGTTGCCCGGCTTGAGGTCGCGGTGGATCACCCCGGCGGCGTGGATCGCGGTCAGCGCGCTGGCCAGCCCGGCGGCCAGCCGCTGCAGCGCGTCGCCGTGCAGCGGGCCCTGCTCGAGGACCGTCTCTTCGAGGGTGTTGCCCGGTACGTACTGCGTCACGACGTACGGGGGCTCCGCGGTGACGTCGGCGTCGATGATCTCGGCGACGTGCGGGCTGTGCACCCGGCGCATGGTGTCGACCTCGCGGGCGAGCCGGCGCAGCGCGGTGGCGTCCCCGGCGACCGCGGGGCGGAGCACCTTGATCGCCACCTTGCGTCCGCGCTCATCCTCGGCGAGGTGAACGACCCCCATGCCGCCTTCGCCCAGACGCTCCAGCAGACGATAGCGGCCGATGCGATCGCCGGACGTTTCGACCCCCTTCATCGAACGCCACCCTACCCGCGCAGCTGAAACCTGCGGATATCAGAACATATGGACCTCGCGCGGCGGGCCGCCCCCCGCGGAACCGCCGACCTCTTCGACGGCGCGACCGCGCCACCCGTTCCCGGATTTCTTCCCGGAACCACGGCCCTTCATGGCGATCCCGGCATTTCAGGCTTTCCGCCCAGCGTACCGGTGGGGTCAGCCGCCCGCGGCGCGCGCCAGCCCGGGGATGACGACGGCCGCGGGCAACTGGGCGAGCGCCGGACCAGGCACCACCAGTTTTGACCGGCGCAGCCCGCTGCCCACCACGACGTACGGTTCGGCGACGACGGCCTCGTCCACCAGGACCGGCCAGCCGGCCGGCAGCCCGAACGGCGTGATGCCGCCGTACTCCATTCCCGTCCCGGCGACCGCGTCGTCCTGGGCCGCGAACGACGCCTTGCGGGCGTCGAGATGCCGGCGGACC